>JADKDL010000001.1 GCA_016714605.1 Bacteroidales bacterium
TTAGATGATCCATTAAAAATAACTTCTCCAGAATGAGGGATAAATATACCACCTGTAACATTATCATTATACCAATTTTTTGCTATTGTGATTGAATAATTATTTGAACTTACATCAAGGGTTGCTGTATTGAAAGTTAAATTTCCCAATATTTCTATTTCTCCTCCAAGAGTTTTAATATTTGGGTTTGTTAGAACTAAATTTCCATAGTTTATTCCTGAGCCTCCACCAATTATTTGATTTACATCTCCTCTATAATCAAAACTAGATGTTTCAGCTATTTGATATGAATCAAAGTTTTTTGGAAAATGATCAGCTCCTGTAATACGTACAGTAACACCATTGTCTACAGTAAATAACCCTACTCCTGTTATATTTGAAATTAAGTAATTAAGAATATCAACTCTACTAACACCAGTTAAAACTTGCATTGAATTCTTAATACTTAGACTACCGTTTAAATAAAAAACTGAACCGGTACAATTTACTATCAAATTACTGAATGTTGCTGCTGTAACCGTTTGGTTTCCGTTTGTTTTATTAAATGATATTGTTCCATTACCTTCATACGTACCTGTACCTGTCCAGAGACTACCTTTAAAAATATGAGATTCATCACCATCATTAAAAGTAGCTCCGGCATTTATCGTTACATTACCGTTAAAAGTGATTGGACTTGCTGTTGAAGCTTGTAAAGTGCTATTAATAATTGTATTTAAAGTAATGTCACAAGCGTTAGTGATATATTTTTTATTAGATCCACTTACAGTTAAGTTATAGAACCTACCATTCGTAATTACCTGATCACTGTTACCATTCAAAACAACGGTTCCAGTACCTGGAATAAAAGTACCTTGACTGTTAAAGTCTCCTCCCAAATTTAATACATACGAAGCTGTAGTAGGCTGAAGAGTTCCGGCAGTTATTTCAATATCACCTAAAATATTTAATGTAGTGCCTACTAAAGAAAAGATACTGGCTACATTATTTACTTTTAAATTATAAAAATTAGAACTCAATGGGTTTATTGTAGCAGACCCTGTTGAAGATAAGAATTCTACAGTGCCATCGCCATGAATGAAATTACCATTTGTGCCACGAGACCACGAGCCACCACAACTTATTTTACAAGTATTATCTGATACAATTAATTTTCCGAAAGAAGTAGATTCACCAATATTAATATCTTCATGAGCAATAATATCAAAACCACCTACTAATTCCAGTATTCCTGAGGTAATTCTCAATTTCTTACAAACAGCATTCACATCAAGTATCGGATAATTTACAACAGAAGGTATTATAGCATCTAAACCTGAATTAGGAACACCATTTGACCAGTTTCCTGGATTTGACCAATCTGAATTGATTGATCCAGTCCAAACCGTTTCTAAGATAGGAGGCCACTGAAGTTTTCCTTGGTTTGCATCTACTAAAGCAGCGGGCCAAGTAGCAGTAAGCTCATCTTTTTCATACTTATACCCACCCAAATCTCCGGTTATAACTCCTGCAAAAGCAATATTTGGAGTAGCTGTTTGCCTTTTAACATTGTATATACCTGCTACTGGAGGGGTTGAAATATTAAAGGTTACATTTTCAATATCACTTCCTGCATAAATACTAGCTTCCAAATTTAAGTAACAAGCACCTGCTACATTATTTATGTTTGAAAAGGTTCCGTTAGAAAAATTGTTAATTGTATGCAATGTAGCATTAGAACTTATTTCAATACCAGTATTAGCCAAATATTCTATTGCATAATATTGAGCCTCTATTGTAGCATTATCAATAGAAATAAACTGACCACCTGCTGTTGATCTCGAAATTGTTGCAACATTTACAGCATCATCGCCAACTATTCTCAATATTGCATTTTCAGGCGAAGCAGCATTATCAACCAAAAGAGAACAAATAGAGCCTTGATTTTGAAACAACAAACGAGCATTTGCATTAACATCTAAGACTCCTTTTACTGTAAAAAGTTTTGGATTGGCTGTACTGAAACCAAATGTAAGTGTTTTCCCATTTAAAAATAAATAAGCATCTTCATTAACCGTTGCTGTTCTTCTAATAGTTGTAGCATTGGTAAGTGTATATGTGTTGGTACTTCCTGCATCATTTCCAAATCTTGTTTCCCAGAATGTACCCGTGCCATTATCAATTTGAACATCGGTAGTGGCATTAAAAGCAACAAAACTTTGGTCATTATGACTAAAAGAGCTACTATTTGTCCAATTACCTGCTAAAGAAATTGAATAATAATTTCCAAGTCCATCACTATTATTCAGTGTAGAAGCTGAGATTAACAAACTACCATTTAATGTCCAGTTACTAAATAATCTTTTTGTTCCTGTACCTAAAATAGTTACGTTATTAGCAGAAAAATTTGGCGTATTTATATCTTGATTACCACCATCAAATACAAAGTTTGCTGTTGAAGAATTCAACACACCACCCGAAGCATTTGCAATATTTCCTGCAATAGTATGAGACAAGCTTGCCATTGAAACCGTAGCTGTATTACCAACAGTAAATGAGCCATTTACATGAATACCATTAGTAGAAAAAGTAACAGTATTAGCTCCGGTAAAATCAATATTAGTAAAATAATTTAAATTATTTGCTGCACCCGGATTTATAAGCTTGATTACCCAAACCTGAAACAGTAAAATTTACTGTATTTCTATAGATACCATTATTGGTCCATGCACTACCGTTGAATGTAGTATTTCTAGACGATGCAACAGTAATGTTAGGATTTATAATTACATTTCCAGAAATAAGTATGGTACTATTACTTCCTAGGGTTTTAGTACCAGAACCAGCAAAAACAACATTTTCAAAATAAATTTGATTGGTATTATTAATTGTTTGATTAGCCCCATTAAAGGTAAAAGTAACTCCAGAAGTAGGTGTATAATCATATAAAGTAGTAGTAGACCCAGCTGTTGATACGCTTCTGCCTGCATCATTAAAAATACAGGTTCCCATATTTAAATTTCCCATGGTTTGGAATGTAGCAATACCGTCGGTTGTAACAGTTTTAGTATTCTGAAATACAATACCACCATACACTATTCCATTTCCGGTATAAATTGTTTGATTTATTCCATTACCTGCTCTAAGATATACAGTACTTGAAGGGTGTATATTATAATTTGTAAAATTTACCGGCATAGCAGGACCAGTTGCAGAAGGCAAAGCACAATATAAACGAGAGCCTGTTTCCATAAGGAATGTTTTACCTAGCACCGTTGATGTAATTCTAAATGGACTGCTAGAATTATCAGGATCCATCAACAAATATGAACCGCTTTTTATGGTGAAATCTCCTGTAATCGATATATTTCCGGCTATTCTGGTCCATCTTGAACCAGTCCAGTTTAATTCTAAATTGTTAAATAAAGTAATATCTTTATCAATTGTCCAGTCTCCGCCTATATGAGTCAATTTAGTAGTTCCAGTACCCCATTCAATTTGCTGGCAGCCGGTTACAGCAACTATAGACCCTGTTAATGTAATGTTGGTAGAGTTTGTATTTACATCTAGAAGAACCGTTGTGTTATCGATATAAAGATTACCGGCTATTTTTAAATTTCCTGCTTCAGTTATTTTTTTATAACTTGTTGCAGAACTATTTCTTAAGTATAAATTTCCGTAGGCCCAAGTATCATCGGGTGTTCTTATAATTTGATCTCCTCCATTATAATAATATAAAACAATACTAGTAGCAGACATTGAGATAGTTTCAAAAGCTGTTGGAAAATTGTCTACACCATTCAAATATATAGATCCATTGTTTATAAATGAATTTGAAGCAACTCCACCATCAATAATATGAGAGCCAAAACTAACGATACAACCACTATTTATGACAAAATCTCCCCAAACGTCTGATGGTTTATAAAAGGTCTTTGTACCATTTCCAGCAAAAGTTAACTTATTAAAACGAGTTTCTGAAGAGCCAGTTACGTCAATCTGCTGATTACCACCATCAAAAATAACCATTCCAAGTCCGGTCTGCGTGAAAATATTATTGTTTGTCCAATTCGTACCAACATAAATTTCGTACTCTTGACCGTTGAAAGTAACACCAGCACTAATAGTGAAAGTACCATTTATATCTATATTGGATAACAATAATTTTGTACCTGTACCAGAATTTGTTACATTAAATAAAGTGCCATTTTTAATTGTTTGATCTCCTCCATCAAAGGTTACAGTTCTAGTTTGTGGATAAAACACAGCTCCCGAATCTACATTAACAAACCAATCACCTTTAACAGTAATATCTCTAGTAAGAACATCAATAGAACCTTTAGTCAAAGTAAAATTTCCATTAAAAGCAAGATTTGATCCAAGAACAAAACTAGCACTATGGGTAGAATAAAATTCAACATTATAAAACGGACTAACTGTACTTTGAGAAATATTTACTACCCCAGAAGGTGCTAAGAAATTTACTTTAGCAGATCCATGTGTAAAAGTTCCTGCGTTGGTCCAATCGCCATAAGCGTTTATTTCGCTATTTGCACTAGTTACATTAATAGAGGTTCCGGTATTTACAACAACAGCACCATAGATTGTTAAATCATAATTATTTTCTAAACTAACTCCAAAAGCTACACCAGAATTGAGAACTATCTTTCCACATACAGCATTATCACCGGTAATGCGAGCTATTGGGTTTGGTCCTATGTATAAAGAAGGGTCGAAATATACAAAATGGCTACTATCTGATGGAGCAATTCCACCTGCCCAGTTTGCACCATCATGCCAATCAGCAGAAACATCGCCCTGCCAAAAGAAACCATTTGGATATGTCCATCTCACAAATCCGGTAGTTGCATTATTATCGTCCATTTCATTTAAAGCACCAGACAATGATCCTATACAATCTTGAAACTCAACATATCCATTATTTGTAGAAGGTGGTGGTAAATTTCTTCTTACGTTTTTGTTAGTTGTTCCTCCTCCGTTAAATGTAATATTTTCAATTGTTAAGTTAGTAGCATTATCTATTTGCAACCCATTCAAATTAATATAAGCAGTAGTATTAGCAGTACTTGCTCCTGAAAAAAATGTTCCATTACTCAAATTGTTAGTTTCATCTAGCGATCCTCCATTAATTGTAAGACAACCGTTGGCACCTGAACCTATCATTTCACATCTATAATAGTTAGCATGTAAAACACCGGTGTTTTGAACAATATAATAAGAACCTCCACTCCTTGTAAGAGTGGCAACATTTTCTTCTGTACCTACAATTTTAAGTACTCCTCCTTCATTAAAAATTGATTGACTGTTATTAGTAAAATTAATGATTGATCCTTCGTTTATATCAAAGACTCCCGAAGTGTTTATTAAAATTTTGGTATTAGCAGAATTGACGGTTATTTTTTTTCCGTTCAGTTTCAATATACCACTGTTTATTGTAAAATTATTGTTATTATTTATAGAAAAATTATTTTCAACAGTATATTCTATTCCAGGTGCTGCATCTATTGAGGTAAGGTTAAACGCTGTTCCTGAGGCTCCGGCATCTATAGTTTTGTTTCCTACAGTGGCATTAAATATTAAATGTGCTAATGGACTATTGGTATGTGTAAAAGTACCTCCAACATTTACAAAACTTCCTCCTAAATAAACAGAATTAGTTCCTGTAGTAAATGTTCCACTAATGATTGTAAAATCATTGTCTACATCAAGAGTACCGGATAATCCGAAATTAGCAGATATTTCTACATCATAAAAGTTTTTGTTTGCATCTTCTGCTGCTAATCCGGTTATGATAGTTCCTCCACCATCAAATCTTACTAAACCTTCTCTAGCTATAAAAACAGCACCTGCTGCACTCATGTCCCAATTGTTCGAAATAAGAATAGAATTATTCTCAACTTCATCAACATCAAGTGTAACACCGTCTGAAATTGTTAAATTTGCTTTAACAGTCATATTACCATAACGCAATAATTTAGTTCCGGTACCTCCAAAAATTACATTCCAAAAATCAGATTTTCCAATATCCTGATTATTACCATTAAATAGAACTGTTCCAGCATTAAGATGATAAAACGTTCCATTGTTAGTCCAATTTCCGGCTACATTAAAATTTACATACGTATTGCCTGCATCATTATTAATATACCCATAAAAATTCTGACCATTATTTGTAAAATCTCCAGTTACAGAAATAAGTCTTGAAGGATCTACACCATAACAACGAAATGACTTATTGGTAGTGCTATTAAAAGTAAGATCATGAAAAGTAAGAGGATAAGCACTATAATGTCTTATTTCTTGGATATCTAAACCATCTAAAATAACCATTCCATTACCGGGAATAAAGGCATTTGTTCCAATATTTATATTTTCATTTACTGTTAAAAAACCTCCAAGTTTGAGTTGATTATTATTTAAATCAAAAACAGCAGTATTTGTAGTTAAAAACAAATTGTTTTTAATAATTACATCAGTTGCTGCTGTAAGTGTCTGATTTGTTGCTCCATCATTTTTTGTAATAGTAATATTTCCATAATAACTATTAGGATTACTGGCAATTACTTGGTCTGAGGTAATTGAAGCGAAGGTAACCGTACCTGTGGTTTGCTGAATAAATATACCGGTAGGTTCAAATGTAGTATTTCCATACATAGTAATATTTTCACTTAAAGCGTCAAATTGAGCTGCGTTTTTTACATTAAAATCTCCATAAATTGAAAGCGTACCATATAAAGAACAGACTCCACTATTGGCTATTTCGAGTGTTTGAAAATTACTTTGTGCTATTGTCTGAACTATTCCGTCAAAAATTATTTTATCTGTCGGCATCATATCTGCCACTCTTGTATTTCCAATTCCTAATAACCACTCTCCAGCAATTTGGTGAGTATAACCTCCGGCTTTGAAGTATGGTGTATTATTTACAACGCTTATACTTCCATTTATATCTAAATTTCCTTTTGCTTCCTTAATTTGTGTTCCGCTAAACGCTAAATTTCCATATACTAGTCCATCGGCAATTAATTGTGTTTCAGTAGTACTTGCATAATGCACAGTACCATTCAAAACATCAATGCTTCCTAAAAAATTACTTAAAACATCTGTACCAAAATCTGCAATAGTTGTAGAAAGTCGGCAATTTGCACCTAAAGTTATGTTTTGAGGCGTTCCAGCAATAACGTTATCAAGTAAGGCAATATCGAGCAAGAAACTACCTGTACTACCACAGGATGCAGTAAGATTACCTAACATTGAAACAGTAGCACCCGAATTTATTGTTTTAGTTCTTGTACTTATAGGTGAAGCAAGTGTAAAATTTAAATTTGTAAGATTATACGTGCCTAACCACATAGACTGTGGAGCATCTTCTGCATCGAGGGTCAGTGTACCCCCGTCGGTCATATCAATGGTTGCTAAACTTGCATTTTCAATATTTCCGGCAATATTAAAATCAAAACCTTGCAAATCAAATAATATTGGATCATCTCCTAAATACAAACGACCCTCAACATCTATTATTCCATCAGCTGTTTTAGTACGCGCAACAGCATTAGTATTATTAAATACATATAAAATTCCGTAGTTCAAATCGGCACCTCCTCTAACTATTTGATCTAAATCGGCATCATATCTAGTTATAGATGTAGGATTTAATATATAAGAACTGAATCCGGTAGGGAAACCATTATCATCTCTAACATAAAGAACACTTCCGGCATTAAGAGTGAATATACCTGCCCCCGAACATGAGAGAGACGTATTATTATTGATATAAAAACTTCCAGTCAATACTTGAAGGTTTCCATTTATTATTACATCAAGTGTAGATAAGGTGGTGAGGTATATTGAACCGTCTATATATAGATTTTGTATATGAGCAAAATCTAATACTATATTTGTACTAGTAATATTTCCAGCTTTTACGGTTATTTCTCCTGAAAAATTACAAGTACCATTTACAGTAAATGTATTGCCAATTATATGACTACCATTACCTGCAACTGTTGCACCTGCGTTTATCGTAAAATATCTAGTATTTTTAATATTTCCAATAACCGTTTTAATTCCTGTACCGCTAAAAACCAAATCATAGAAAACAGCATCTCCTGTTAAATCAATACTTTGATCAGCATTTCCATTAAAAGTGAGAGCTGCCGTTGTTACAGTGAAACGAGCAGATGGACTGACCGTAAAATTTCCTGTAACGGTCATTTGATCATCAGTAAGCTGAACTTCTTTTGTATCGGCAACGGTAAATGAACCACTTATAGCTGTAGTGAAAGCAACTGTTGAAGATGCGAAATCAACAGCTCCGGTTCCGCTACATTCCGCATTGAAAAATTCTACAGTTGTGGCATCGGTAGCTTGAATAATACTTACTGTACCATCAAAAACTATTGTTCCCAATCCGGTTCGTTGTCCGGTACCGGTTTCTGTCCAGTTTCGTGCAACAGTATGCCTTAATCCACCATCGTTAAAGACTGCTCCAGTTTCAATCTCTACGTTTTGATTAATATCCATTGCTCGGTATGCAGTTGCAACGGTTCCGGATTTAAATATAACTGTATTGAAGACGGTAGTGTTCAAACCATTTATTTTCGATGATGGCCCGTAAAATTCTACATTAGCAACATTTGAACTTGTGGTTCTAAAATTTGATGTTCCGTCGTTACTAATATTTCCATACATTTTCACTATATGTGTAGCTGCTGAACCAACGTTTACACTAGCACCATTATATATTTTCAATTGTTCGCGAATAGTCATTGTTCTTGCTGTGGTATTGTTTCCAATTGCAAGACTACCTGAAGTACCTTCACCAACAATAAGCTCTAAAACATCAATATCTCCATTGAGAATAACATCATGACCGTCCATAATTTGAAAAACAGATGTTGCATCAGCAAAATGCCCAGTTGGGTCAGCATTCCAAATTGCAGGATTCATAAAATCTCCACTTGCCACGGTAAAATAGCTGGTTGCTGGATAAGTCCAACTAATCAGCGTTCCCGGATTTCCATTATCATTGTCGAAACTCTCTCCAGCTTTTGTTCCCGTAGCATCTACAAATTGAAGCAATCCGGTTCCACCAGTTCTCGAAATATTGTATGTTCCCACTGTATTGAAAACTGTACTTGTCGCAATTACCGGATTGTTTGAAGTAAAATCTACTCCCGACAAATCTAAACACTGAGTACTATTACAGTTTGCGCCGAACGTTCCAAAACTAAAGTTATCGGCAATTGCATCGGCAATACCACCTGCTGCTAATGTAATACCTATTCCAGTCAAATAATCTACATCAAAATATTTCATTTGCAATGATGACCCCGAAAGGTTATTTACATAAAAACGATTTGCAACTGCCGAAGCAGTTAACCTTGCATTATTACCTGAAGTACCTTCAATGATAAGATTTCCTGAGTTTTCTATAAACTTACTTGCGGCATAAAATGTAAGTACCGAATTATCGTTTACATTTAAGGTTCCGTTTGCAGCAATCATTATATTGCCATATATATCTAGGTTATGAGAATTTGTTGATAAGGTTGCATTACTGGCAACATTAATATTGTTACGGATAAAATAATTGGCTCCGGTTACAATATCAAAACCCAAAGCAGTGGTATTTGAATTGGCAGCTAAATCTAAGTTATACAAATCGAAAAGTACAGGAGTACCTGAAATAGAACGAGAAACATTATCAACAAATGATAATGTAGCATAACGAGTAGCAGAGCTGTACAAATCTAATGTTCCATCTACCTGTAAATTACCACCTATATTAAGTGTATGAATACCATCGACACTTGCTGCATATAAAAATCCACTAGTCAGAGTTAAATCTCCATGAAAAGTATGCGTTTTTGCAGTTGCATCATTACTTAAATAAACTGTAGCATTTGCAGAGCTAAAATTTCCGGTAGCAGTAATATCTCCTAGAAAATATTTATTTCCTGCTGTTGAAAAGGCTATATTATTAAAATTTGGTTCAGCTCCAATTGTTTGTGTTCCACCATCGAAAGTAACTGTGCCTGATGAAGATAATATCCCATCGTTTGTCCAGTTTCCTAATACAGTATGACTATGAGCATTTGCAGCAAGTGTTGAACTAGCACCTATACTTACAGAGCCTTCAGCATCTATTGCAAAACCTAGGTCAGTAGTATTTGAACTTGCATTGGTTGTAAAATTATACAATTGAAATGCTGTTGGTGTGCCACTAAATGAATGTGCTGTATTTCCATCAATTATTAAATTTGTTCTACTATCACCATCATACCATAAATCAAAACCGCCATTAACCAATAAGTGTCCTTGTAACGTAAGATTATTTGTATAATTAGATGTTCCTGCAGCAAAAGTAGAACCCAAAGCTACTGTAATATCGTTAGCTACTATATAATTAAATATTGTAGCACCTCCTGAGTTCAAGTTTAGTATAGAATTGTTTGAAACAGCAATATCATTTGATATAGTGGCATTTGCATTGAAATTGAATATATTACCACCATTTGCAGTAAGATTAGTTGCTGATAAAGTTCCTGTAGTCTGGGTTAATGTTGCAGTTGCAGAATTTGAAGCTACTAGACTGCCTCCTATAGTTATATTATTTACTGTGGTATTGATTGTTGCACCTCCGGAAATTTCAAAATCTCCAAGTGTTGAAACTGCACCGGATACTGTTTTTGTTCCTGCTGTTGAAAAAATTATATTATTAAAATTTGGTTCAGCTCCAATTGTTTGTGTTCCTCCATCGAAAGTAACTGTACCTGATGATGATAATGTTCCATCGTTTGTCCAGTTTCCTAATACAGTATGATTATGAGCATTTGCAGCAAGTGTTGAACCTGCACCTATACTTACAGAGCTTTCTACATCTATTGTAAAACCCAGGTCGGTGGTGTTAGAACTTGGATTGATGGTAAAATTATTTAACTGAAATAAGGTAGGTGTTCCGCTCAGTAAGTGAGGGGTATCACCGTCAATTATAAGATTGGTTCTACTATCTGTATCTGTGTACAAATCAAAAGTTCCATTTACAATTAAATCGCCTTGTAATGTAAGGTTATTTATAGTATTAGCCGTTCCATTTGCAAAGTTAGAACCCAATTCTATAGTTATATCATTTGCTATTGTTGCTTGTGCATTGTAATTTAACGTACTACTGCCATTCACAATAAGATTACTAGCTGTCAAAGTTCCTGAGGTTTGCGTAAGTGTTGCTACAGCTGAATTACCTATGAGTAAATCCCCGCCAATTACTATATTATTTATAGTTGTACTTACCGTTAAACCATTTTTTATTGTACAATCGCCATTTACAGTAAGTAAACCTGAAACGGTTTTAGTACCTCCACTCTCTATATTCAAATTGTGGTAAGTAGTTCCGGTCGTTCTAATGGTCTGATTGCCATTAAGACCATATATAACCTTATTAGGATTTGTAGAAACATTAAGATTACCATTGGTATTGAACGGCTGTGTTGTATTTCTATAATATAAAGTTGTGTTTGCTTCATTTATCCATGTAGAACCTGCATCATTACCATTTAAAGCACCTGATATTGTAACTATTCCGGTATTTTGATTACTAACTGTTGATGCAGTATTTATTGTAAAAGCTCCTGTCGATGTTATATCAGACAATCCTGTAATATCTACATCAGAATTTGTAGTGAATGAAGTAATTAATGATATCGGACTACTCGCTGCATTGGTAATAGTAAGTTTTCCGGTAGCATCTTTAGTAATTGCTCCGGTTATGTCCATTGTCAAGCCACTTGCATTATTTATTGTTTGTTCTCCGTTAAAAGTAACTATTCCGGCACCAGTTTTTGAAAATATACTATTATTAGTAATACCACCCGAACAAGTAAAAGTTCCACCTCCTGATTGAGAAAATGTACCATTATTCAAAATACCTCCTTGAAAAACAAAATCTCCATTATTTGCAGTTGATACCGAAGCGTTTGGATGAATGGTAAGTAAACCTACAAAAGTATTTGCAGGAACCTCATTTCTATTATCTGTAATTTTTCCGAAAACTTCTGTTGTACCACTAACAGTTACAGCATATCTTTCACAATTTAAGTTACCATCTTTTCCAATAATCAAATTATTCATTGTAATTCCTGTCGCAACGTTATTGGTAATATTATGAAGAATTGCAACATCATCTCCTGCTACAGGAACTGTACTGTTGTTCCATGTAGAAGGAGTACTCCAACTACCATGGGCAACTGTATATTTTGTTGGTAATGGATAATCGAAACAACCTGAAGCCTCTCCTAAAGTCCAAATACCTAATAATTGAGTTCCATTAAAACTAACTGAATTAGCTGTGTGATTGAATGTTGTAGTTACTTCATTTTCTACCCAACCTGCAGTAGACGAAAGTCTACCTACAGTTGTAAGATTTGCCTCAACTATTGCTCCACTCACATCATTATCTGTATAAAAAAATGAACCAGTAGATCCTGACAAATTCAAATCAGTTGAACTTAAATTCCAAAACCGTTTAATTGCATTATCAACACCATTGAGTAGTGTATGTCTTGATGAAGATATAGTAACTATTAAAGTCCCATTTATATCTCCTGTAGCATTCGTTATTTCAAAAGGAGAATAATCGGACCCTGTTCCAATGGGAAAAACAGTTTGCCAATCTCCTAAAGCATTTCCTGTTCTAATCAAACGACCACCATTAGCAAAGTCAATAAAACTGCTGGAAGAAGGAGTACCTAAAAACCGACTTCCTGTTTGCATCGTAAGATCAAAACCGGATAAATCAAGCAAACCATTATTAAAACTTAAAGATCCATTTGCCAACACAGTTATACTTGAAGCTAAATATTTTCTAGCTGAATTTTCTAATTGTAAATTGTAGTAACTCACATTATCAACTCTCTGAGGTACTGTACCATTAAATATTACAGTACTTGTATTAGCTGTAAACACATTTACATTAAAATGTCTTCCAATTGTAATTATTGAAGCACTTGCAATCAATCTGCCAAAGTCACCAGTTCCTAATGAAACACCAACGTTCAAAAATCCGGCTCCGGTAAATTCAATCCAGTTTTCTGTATTATCTCCTAACATTGCTATACTATTAGCAACGTTGATTGTACCGGCTACTGCAGTAAGGTTTAACCGCCTACTTGCACTAGCTACGTTTGGCATATTGATATTATCGCAATTCAAAATACCACCATTTACAGCAACTGTTTGAGTAAAATCTGCTGTAGGTGCAGAATATGCAATATTGCCACTAATTGATAAAATACTAGCCCCCGAGATGCTCAAAGAACTATTTGCAGTATTATTTACTGCAAATGTTAGCGACTTACAATTTGCATTAGCATCCACAGTACATTGTGCACCATTAGCAATTATAACATCTTTGGTACCATCGGGCACACCATTGTTCCAATTTCCGGCATTACTCCAATTTCCAGTACCTGAAAATGTTGTTGTTTGTGCAAATACTTGAATGCTTACAATCAAACAGAGAGAAAAGAAAATAATAAATTTCTTTTTTAGAAAATCTTGCATATTCATAGATGTAAAATATAAAGTATTGTTCTTCCTTTAATTATAAAAATTTAGAAAGATAAAAAATTTAGTTTGTCTTTATTTTTTGTATCGGACTTTTTATTAATTACATCCAAATACAGAGGCTCTAAATGTACAATTTATTTTTAAATTGCATCTATTATCTTTATGAAATAAAATTGAATTATATCATGTTTATTGATAATATATATTAACATTTTATTAAAAATAGAGTCTTATTTTACTGTGTTTTTAGTTTTGAATAATTGCATTTTTGCAATTATTCATATTAATTTAACTTTATAAAAATCAGATTTCTTGTCTTAATCTTATTTATAAATATTTTTATGAAAACTAATTCGTTATTTCTGATATATATTTCATAATAAAAAAGAGGCTGACAAAAATTTTGTCAGCCTCTTTTTTATTATGAAATACTATAAAATTATTCTCTATTTGAAAGCTCAATTATTTTTGTTCTAATCTGAAAGAAATAATTTGCTTTATATTTTGCTAAAAAATATCCGGCACTTCCGTCAATTACACCCAACTTAATAATATAAGAATAAACGAAATATAACATTGGTAAAAAATAACTTTTAAAAAGTGAATATTTAATTCTTTGACGAAACGTAAAGTGCTTTTTATTGGAATTTTTTATATGTATATATCTTTTTGCTTCCCAAGTCGAATAAGCATTGTGTCTCGCTATATATTGTTCTAATCCTTTATAATCGTTATGCAAAATATGATTTTTAAAAACTCCTATTTCACCTTCAATTATCGGATGCTCATGTACTTCCATATCTAGATGCGACCATGAGTCTTCATCAATTTTCTCATATTCTCCTTTATTTTTTTTGAAAATGGGCAGCTTTTTCATTTTATCTCCAAAACTAAGTTTCTTACCCATAAAATGATTTTGGTAATAAACAATAAAACCCGCATATTTGCTTTCAAATATCTTTTCTCGTAATTCTTGAATAAATTCAATTGTTAGATACTCATCGGCATCAAGAAAGAAAATCCAATCATTTTTAATATAAATATTTCTAAGTGCCCAATTTCTCTTTTTTGGAAATTTTCCGTTCCAATTAAAATTATAATATTCGAATCCATACTTGTTTACAATTTCTGGTGTACTATCTGTACTATTTGAATCTACAACAATAACTTGTGCAAATTCACCAAGTTTATCTAAACAGTTTGGTAAGTTTTTTTCTTCATTTTTAACGGGAATGATTACCGTTACAGGTATTATGTTCATTTAATCTCTCTTTTGTTAATATATTTAGCAGGATTTCCTCCTACAATTGTCCATGCTTCTACATCTTTATAAACAGAAGCTGTTGCACCGACTACTGCTCCTTCTCCTATTGTAACTCCCATGCCAATAAAAGCTTGCGTTGCTATCCAGGCTCCATTTTTTATAATAATTGGAGCTGTTATCAAATCAAAACTTTTTGTATTTATATTATGAGACCCCGGACACAAATAAACTTTCTGTGATACAATAACATTTGCTTCTAAAATTACCTTATCAACATTATAGCAATCAACATCTGATGCTAAACACGAATATGCACCCATTTCAAGGTTTGAAGGTAAATATATCTTTACAGAAGAATAAACATTTGCAGTACTATGAATTTTAGCACCGAAAATTCTTAGTAAATATATTTTCCATAGTCGTCCTATACTTCTTGGTAACGGACGTGCAAAAACAGTCCATACAAACGACCAAATAAATCGAATTATTTGATTTCTTCTACTTAAAGAATTTTTATACTCAGAAAAATCTATTTTTTGCATAACTATTATTTTAAAACAGAAACTCTTGCATGTATCATCATTGATTTCCATAAATAAGGTAATCGACCACATCCCTTGAAATCAATTACCTCAAAATCAAATTCTTTTAAAAGAACGGTTATTGATTTCTTTGACCAAAATTTTATATGACCTCCATCCCAAAGTGCAGTAAAATGTTTATCCATTGCTCCGGTCACTGATAAAACAATATTTTTTATATAACCATGATAGGGTGTTGATAAAATTAAATCACCACCGCCTGATTGTTGTAATATTTGCTTGCAAAAAGAAACATAATGTCGAGGATTGTATAAATGCTCTATAACTTCTGTTGAAATGATACATCTAAATGGTATTTCTCTCAACTGTTCTGGAAGACTATCTTTTGTCAAATCTTGCAAGAAAAATCTATCAGATACAGTACTTCTAGCTATTTGTATTCCTTTTTCTGAGGCATCTGTTCCGTATATATTATATCCTTGTTTTAGTAAAAAAATAGCCATAGAACCATTACCGCAACCAATATCTAAAATTGGAGAACCATCTTTGGGTAACATTGGCAACAAAACATTTGCTAAATAAGCATGCGTATGACTTGGTGTTGCCGTCTGCCATCCATAATCTTTGTATTCTGTCATCTGTAGAGTGATTAATATATTTCGGTTATTTAATTATTACTTTCTTGGCTAATTGATAAAATCTTTTCTAATTCATGATCGAAAAGCGTTGCAAAATATTTTGCACCTGCTTCTGTTAGATGTCTGCAATCTTGACTTATGAACTTACAATCAGGAGTAAATACAGGCACTTTTCCCAATGAATCAGAAATTTTATCAACAATATCAATATATTTGTCTTTCCAAATAAATTTAATACTATCATTTATTTTATAATATCTATTTTCCATTCTCGTCTTTTGAAAACAAAAATCATCACTGAAATTGTTATAAAATATTCCGTTGCTAACTCCAAAATTTTTAGTTCCTACGCACCAAATTTTTGAATAATCAGGTTGTAATGAATCAATACCATTTTTTGAAATATTTGTAACAAAAACTATATCTGCTTTTTCTATTCTTTGCTTTGTGCTTTCTTCTTTTATTGAATATATGTATGACAAATCGATAAAATTTTTATATTTTGATTCCAATAAAACATTTACCCAATCTCTAGCATAACTATTTCCTATACATAATACTTTAATATTTTGAGAATCTGTAAAATCTTTATTGAAATTATAAATATCTGCATTGTACTGAGCATGCATATTTCTCTTAGCTGATTTTTTTGAAATATCCAATTCTGGTATATCTTTCAATACTCCGGCTTTTTGGTAAATATAAAATGACGCTCCAATATTTAAGAATGAAATAATAATCAAAAGAATTACTAATTTTTTAACACTTATAAAGTCCTTATTTCTAAATGGAGTTTCAATAAATAAATAAGTTATGATAGACAAAATCAAAATTGATAAGGATAAAACAATTATATTAATTATTGTCATTTCCTGAATGAATATATACCTTCCAAATGCTAAAACTACTTGATGCCACATATATAAACTAAAACTAATTTTTCCAACCAATACAAACAATGTGTTTTTTAGCATAAATGCTGAAATTGGAGCATTATTATCAGATATTAGCAACAATAAGGTAAACAAAACTACAATTAATAAAAGTATACTAGAACTAATGAAGTTTATTGGAAATATTAAAAGAATTAAAAGAATTATCACAAAAACAAAAGAAAATTTTATTTGCAATAATTGTCT
This sequence comes from Bacteroidales bacterium, assembly GCA_016714605.1. GTDB lineage: Bacteria > Bacteroidota > Bacteroidia > Bacteroidales > UBA1715 > JADKDL01. Next base: position 17,150 of record JADKDL010000001.1, read on the forward strand.
TCTAAAAATAATAGCTCCTATTCCACCTATTGAAAGTTCAAAAAATCTATATTGTAGAAGATAAAATTTCTGTGCTGCATTTTCACTTTTCAGAAACAATATTACTGATAGTATTGAAATTGCAATAAGAACCGGTAAAATATACTTAGTTTTATCCTTCTTTAATAATAAAAAAAGCAATGGGTAAACCATGTAGAATTGTTCTTCAATTCCTAAACTCCATGTATGCATAAGTGGTTTAAACTCATTTACTACGTCATAATAATTTCCGGTAGTTATAAGTTGAAGTATGTTATTGCTAAAAAATGTAGTAGCTACTATACTTTGACTTAAATTTTCTAGATCATCAGGTAACATAGTAAATATACCTACAACAAGTGTGAGTAAACTAAAAAAAGTAACTAAAGGAATAATTCTTCTTGTTCTTCTAATGTAAAATGTTTTTAAAGAAAATTTTGACTTCTCACTTTCTGAAAAAATTATTTTAGTTATTAAAAATCCGCTTATTACAAAAAAAATATCTACTCCTAAATATCCATTGGGCAAAAAACCATAATGAAATATTATTACAGTAATAATTGCAATAGCTCTTAATCCATCAATATCTGCTCTGTACTTTTCTTTTTCCATTCCAAAAAAACAAAATTTTTTAATCTAAATAAACAAAATCGGGTTTTACTTCATTATTAAGAATCCAATTATAAACTTGTACCATTTGTTTGGTTACAGCTTGTGTGGAATACTTTTTTTCAATCAAACTTCTGCCATTTTCTCCCATCTGTTTTAATTCTTGAATTGAGGTACTAAATACCTTATCTAATGTATTAGCTATAGAAGAAATTGAATTATCAATCCACCACCCACAATTATATATCTCCAAATCATCCCAAGGAGTAGTATTTGAAGCAATTACTGGAATTTTCAATGCTAATGATTCTACGACTGACATTCCAAAATTTTCAGATTTACTCACTAAAACTGTTGCTTTAAAACTATTCATTATTGACTGCTTATCGGCTCCATGGGCAAAACCCTTAAAAATAATATTTTTATTACTATTCTCATGAGCTAGACTTTTCAAGTAATTCACATAATCTTCATCGCCTCCACCTATTAAAACTAATTCCCATGATTCAGTTTTAACTCCTAAACTATTCCAAGCTTTTATCAATAAATCAATATTTTTTATCGGATGCAATCTACCTATAAATCCAATCTGATTTTTTTTTGTGTTTTCAACCACATCGTTAATATCAAATTCAACTGAATTTGGAATTATAGCAATTGGTGAACGAACACCAGCTTTTCTGTTAAATATGTATTCTTGCTTACAGGTAGCATGAACAACACTTGCTTTATTAAGTAAAGATTTTTGATATATACTCAACGCTAAATTCTTTACAATTGATCCTTTTAAAACATTTTCATACAACATTCCCCTTGTTGAAATAATATATGGAACTGAATTATTTAAAGCATACTTGGTCGATATATTAGGCATATATTGCCATAATCCTTGAGCATGAACAATATCAAAATTTGTAATATTTTTCTTTAAATATTGATTGGGTGAGTATGAAACGCCAAAACGAGATTCAAAAGGTGAATCTAGCGAAACAATGAAACTATCTTCTGCAATAGGTTTTTCATTATGCTTAGGTGTGTAACATAGTAAAGTTACATCAACTCCCAATTCTCGCAAAGATTTTGTAAGATTGTATGTACTTGCACTTGGACCTCCTTGATTTTCACCTAAAGTATTTATGCTATGGAGTACTTTCATGTAACATTAATTTATGGATTTATTTAATTCATTCTATGAGTAAACATACTTTTTTCTTTTGTATAAATATCAATTAAACAACATAAAAAACCCATTCATTTAATTATAAAACTTCAATACTTATAAATATTATTAAACTAATCAATAGAACTTCCATTCAAATATCGTATAATTGTAGCCGGATTTCCAGCTACAATACAATTTGAAGGTACAGGTTTAGTAACAACCGAACCAGCTCCTATTATGGAATTATCTCCAATTTCACGCACATTTGACAATATGAGTGCATTCATTCCAATCCATACATTTTCACCTATTTTTAAAGATTTTGGTATTGGCTCAGATCGAGGATTAATTCCATGATCATGTGTTTGAATTGAAACATTTTCTGATAAAAGTGAATTCTTACCAATTACCAAACTTCCTGTATAATCAATTTTACAATTTGTTGATAATGATACATTTTCACAAACAACTAACTTTGACTTACAAATTTCAGAACTAATGTTAACATTACTATTTATGAAAACTCCTTTTTGTAAAATTATATTCTTTGGATACATGCATTTAAAACCACTTCTAATAATTACATCATTTTCAGAACATAAATTATTTACATGTACTTTAGAATAAAAAAAATTAATGATTTTTCTTACTAATGAATTTAAAATTAAAATACCAGCTCCAAATAAACCTAGCATTTTTCCATTCCAAAATTTACTTATCATTATTAATTTCTGTAAAATAATTTATAACTTGATCAGCATGTGAGCATTTATTTCTATTTAGAAAAGATTCTATTTTTAATGTGCCTTTTTTTGCAATATCTATATTTTTAAAATAATCATCGAAAAATTTGATTATTTGACCTGCTACAATTTCAGGATTTGAAACAGGTAACTCTATACTACAATCTTTCATAAAAGAAGCTATTCCTCCTACATATGTGGTTGCTACAGGAGTACCAGAAATCATAGATTCATATAAAACTCTTGGGAAACCTTCATGATGGCTTAAAAAAACAAATAAATCTGCATCAATATATAATTTTTTAAGTATGTTCTTATCCGAAATATTACCATGTAAATTAATTAAATTATCTAAACCATATTCTTTTATTGCTTTATTTAAATGATTTAAATCTTCTCCATCACCAACAATATCTAGAATAAAATTGAAATTTTCGTTTTTACTTAATATAGATGCTACTTCAAGCAAATCAAAAACTCCTTTTGCTTTTTCAATTCTTCCTACATATAATAATTTTTTTATCACTTTATTGGAATAATTTTTATCATGTATAATATCATTTACATCAAAATCAATCATTGGACTTACAGTAAATGTATTCTTATTAAAAACAGAAATATTCTCTGTAAATCCATCAGAGATGGTAATAACAAATTTTGCTTTTGAAAATATTAATCTTGATAGTTTTGAATCAATCCCGTCTTCTCCTCTAACATAAATTCCAATTTTTTTTCTCAACATTATTGAGAAAAAAGAAAATATTTTGGGTGAAACTCCTGGATAAAATATATAAATATGACTGGATTTTAAAATTAAGAAAATACTTTTAAAAACAATTTTTACATATGTAAATAGTTTTATATTAGTTTTCTTAACATACTCTATATTGTAATTATCATTCAAAACATTATAATCTGTAATAGAATTTCTAGAATCATCTACCATCTGTTGAAAAGCAGACAAATTGCCTGACTTTTGACTTAATTGTTTAAGAAAAATTCCCGTATGTTTATTAACATAAATTCTATCAACAACTCTGGAATAGCCAGAGTTAAGAACACATAACAATTTCATGTATTATATTTAAATAAATACTATATTTTTTTCAAACTCTTTGACCTAAATTTTCTATTTATCAAAAAGATAATATACATAGGTATAAAGAATTTTATAAGCCTTCCTATTATATGAGCTGTAAATGTATGTCCAATACTAAATCCAATACCTATTGCTAAAAAAGCATACAAAAAGGAATAATATATACTACCAGAATTTCTATACAAATCATCAAATTTTAATACAAGTAAAACAGTTAATACTGCATAAATATAGAAAAATAATAGTCCAAAATGCATATAACCTTGAATAGTTAAAGGTAGTATTCTATGACTAGTTTTATGAATGTTTGAAAAAGCGAGATTAAAATGTACTGTAGTTCTATTATCTAAATCCGCAAATCTATGTAAAAATGGAAATACACTTAAATAATCATTAAATACTGTCTCATAATTTCTTTTATTTTTATATACTTCGCTATTTACAAAACCTTGATATACATTAGGAAAACAACTAGTATAATCATTTAAAATATTAGTAAAATTGTTAATATCACCAAATTTTTCTGTTCCCTCAGCTATAGAATCTGTTCTAAACTGTTTAAAAATTGATAATACTGTCATTGAAACAACTAAGTAAGTTATAAATAATGGAGTTACAAATTTATAAGCTCTGGGAAAAAACTTATTAAAAACAAATATATATGTTAAAAGAGGTAATAATAAACTTGATCTACTTATACCAATATAGAATAATGATGAAAATAGTATTGGTAAAATTGCCAAATACATATAATACTGTCTTTGTGTATTTAAAAAAAGAAAATAATATTTCTCTAAAAAGTATAAATTAAAAATTATTATAGTATACTTTAATAACTCTAATTCTATACCAGAACCATATATAAACTCACTTTTGGCTAAACCAACACTTTCATCAATATATTTTGATGGATTAAATACAAAATTAAAATTAGATAAAACACTAGAATTTCTTGCAATAACAATTATTGATAAAATAAAAATTATACTAAAAAAATAAAAATTATTATTTTTAATAATCAGAATAACAGAATCTCGTGAATTCATTCGTTTATTTACAATATTTATTACAATAAAAATAACAATTAGTTCTATTAAAATCAAAAAGAATGTATATAATACATAATTAGGTTCATAATATGAAACTATTTTCGTTTCAAAATCATTTAAGAAAAAAATAGGAATGAAAATAATATATCTTATAAAAAAAACAATATTTAACATTATAAAACCAGGACCCCAAAAAATATTTTTTGGTACAAATAAAATAAATAACATTCCGTAAAAAAAAGGAATAAGTGCTACTAAATTTATCTCTAAAAAAGATGAAATACTTGTTGAAATAAATAATGAAATTATTGTTGCAAGAAGTGATGAAAACAATACGATATATCTAAATTTATGAGATTTAGTAACTTTTTCCATAAAATCTTACTATTTTACTTTTTTAAATTTACTTAATAAAATTGCTTTTAAAACAAGGTATGAGTTTATTTTAAAAACTTGTGACAAGAATAGATAAACAGATACCGACAATAATAATTGTAGAACTAAAGTAAAAAAACCGAACTTAATGTTATGTAATAATCAAAAAGAAACAAAATAATTGAGGTAATCAAAGTACAAATGAAAACTTTTTTTAAATCGTTAATTTGTTCTTTAATTCCATAATTAATAAGCTTTCCTGAAAAATACATTGTAATAAATGTATTTAAAATTGTTGCAAATACATGACCCCAAATCATATATAATATACTGATTTTCACAGTTATTATAATAGCTACAAGAGAAATTATTCGCTTTACAATACCAGTTTTTAAAAACATCTTACTATTCCCTTTAACTAAAAATATATTTAGATTAATAGAATAAAGAGGATAAATGGCACCAACAATACATAATATTCTAAAATAATCAACAGATTCTATCCATTTATCAGATAAAAGAAATATAATTAAATTTTCTCCTATAGTGAGTAGAAAAATCATAATTGGAAAAACAATAAAAAAAGAAATTTCAATTATTTCCTTGTACCCTTTTTTTAATTGTTCATCAGAATCTTGTACCTTCACTAGAATTGGATACGATACATTTTTTGCAATAGATGTTAATGTAGCTGAAGGTATTCTTTGCATTCTTGAGGCTTGAGAATAAAAACCTAAATCTGCACGAGAATAAAATTTTCCAATCAAAAGTGATTGAATGTTTGAAACAATTACATCAAAAATTCCAGATATTAAAAGATTTAATGAAAACCTATATATTTCCTTGACTAATTTAAAATTTAAAATTTTTGATGGCATCCAATTAGTCATTATCCATAATAGTAAAACTCTTAAAAATGAAGCAAATACAATTTGGAAAACTAAAGCCCAAACTCCAAAACCAAAATATGCTAATAAAACACTTATAATTCCTGCAAGAAAATTTGCTGTTATAGTTCTTTTAGCAAGAATTTTAAACTTTAATTCTTTAACCACAATCGCATTCTGAACTATACCAAAAGAATTTATTAATATTGCTAAAAAGGAAACTCGTGCTATTGAAGTTAACTCAGGAAAATTATAAAATTCAGCTATTAATGGTGAAGAAAAATAGAGTAATAGGTATAATGCTAGACTTATTAAAATATTAAAGAAAAAAATAGACGAAAATTCAGATTGAGAAACATTGTTTTTCCTTATCAATGCTTGAGTAAATCCACTCTCTTGTATAACCCTTGATAACTCACTGAAAATAAGTAATAACCCAATAACTCCAAAATCCTCCGGTAACAAAATCCTAGCTAAAAGTATAGTAATTAGGAATTGTATTAATTGATTGCCTATCGTTTCAATTGAATTCCATATAACTCCGTTTACAGCTTTTAATTTTAGACTCATCAAATTCGACTTTTAATAACTTTGCACGGATTTCCTACTGCAATAGAGTTATCTTCAATATTTTTAGTCACAACTGACCCTGCTCCTATCACTGCACCACTTCCAATAGTAACACCATCAAGAATGACAGTATTTGCACCAATCCAAACATTTTCATTTATTACAATACCTTTAACTTTTAAATTCTGTTGGTTTATAAGTTTTTTACTATCAGAAAATTCATGATTGGAACCTACTATTACACACGATGGCGCTATTAAACAATTTTTTTCTATAGTTACCATACCAATTATTATGGTGTTTCTATTAATTGAACAATTTTGTTTTATATGTATCTTATTATCTCTGTTGCATCTTATTTCCACGTTATCACCTAAAATAGCACTTTCGTCAATAATTACATTTCTATAAATTTTAACATTATTACTTATTACAACATTTTTATTTAATTCTATATTTCCAAAAATCTCACATCCTTTACCTATTGATAAATTTTTTGCTTTGTTTCCAAAAAATAATACATTGTAGACATAACCTCTAAGAAAACATCTTAATCTTTTAATTTTATTATACTTGTTTAGTAAGTTCATAAAATTTAATTCTATTTGTTGTTTATTTTTTTTATTTCTACAGCCGGATTTCCAGCTACGATAGTCCAAGCTGAAACATTTTTTGTAACAATAGAACCTGCTCCAACAATTGCACCTTCTCCAACGATAACTCCGGGTAATATAATAGAACCCATACCAATATGACAACCCTTTTTAAGTATAATTTCTTTTTTTAAATACTTACACTTGTTTATATCATCACCTATAAAATACTCTGATAAATCTCTCTTATGACACAATAAAAGTACCCTACTTGTGACCCAAACATTATCTTCTATTGTAATTAATTTAGAATTTCCAACATCATAATAAACATCATATCCTATTGAAACTCCTTTACCAATTTTACATCCGGTAGACCTCCAAATAGAAGGTCTTAATCTAGGATGAATTCTATTTAAAATAACCCAATTTTTTGCAATTTTAAATAAATACCATTTTATCGTATTGACAACAAAAAAGTATAAATATTTTGATAACTTAATTATAAATTTCATAAATCTACAATTTCAAACTTAATAAAATTTTTAAGGTATCTAAACTAGCAGGAACACTTATTCGTGGAAGTGAAGACTTATTTATGTCTTTATTAAATACACTCTTTCTTTGCGTTGAAAATCCTAAATCATAACCGGCTTCTTTAACACAATTATCAGAAAATTCATGAAAATCACCATTTGGATAGGCAAAAAAATTACACTTTAATTTTAATTTATTTTCTATTACCTTTTTACTTTCAGTAATCTGAAATTTTATTTCTTCTTTTTCTTGATTTTTATGACAGCATATGTGATCTAAACAATGCGATCCAATGGTGCAATTATAATTTTTGAGCTTTTCTACATCATCCCAATTCATAGGTAAAATAGATGAGTATTTAAATATTAAATCATTCATCTCTGAGGTCGAGATATTACTAATAAGTTCATCACAGACATTTTTAACTTCTTGTAATGGCAATGTCTTTATCAATTCACTTATTTTACCTGCGAAATATTTTTTGCTTTCAAAATCTAGTATTTTTGTTTTAATCTTAATGGATGGTATATCAATTTCTTTTAATTGGGAACCAAAAATTATTAACCTTATTATTGATGTTGGAAATAACAGGTTATGATTAATATTGTTGGTTGTAATAAAAACAGTAAACGGGATTTTCAAATCACTTAGATAGGGTGCTACTACGGATAAATTATTTTTGTAGCCATCATCAAAAGTTAAGACCACTTCTTTTTTTGTAAAACAATTAAGATGCAACCTATCTCTATATTCTTCTATTGAAATTATTTCAAACTTATTTTTTAAATAAAGTATCTGACTTTTAAAAACTTCAAATTTAATATTCTCCGCTTCAACTATAGAACTACATTCGTTGGATACACCATGCCAAAAAAGTACTCTAGGACTTCTGTTTATTTCACGAAATATACTATAAATACCAAAATCTAAATATTTTCTTTTTAAATATTTTTTAACTATTTTCACTTAATAATTTGTTATTTAAGTATTTATTCTTAAAATAATAAAGAGAATAAAAGACCAATATCTTACTATTTTTATTGTATTGTTTATAAAAGTCATTTGACTTTTATAACCTTCCATCTGTAATTGTTCTATTCCACAGTCCTTTAATGTCATAAATTACCGTATGTGCTTCTGATTTAAATGAATGAATATCAAAATTCTTAAATTCATTATGGGCTACTGCTAGTACTACAGTGTCATATTTTTTAGCAGTTGGTGAATCAACTAATTCTAATCCATATTCATGTTTTACCTCATCGTTATTGGCCCAAGGGTCGTAAATATCCACGTTGCAGCCAAACTGTCGTAATTCACTTATAATATCAATTACTTTTGTGTTGCGTATATCCGGACAGTTTTCTTTAAATGTAATACCTAAAACCAATATATTACTATTTCTAATGGTTTGTCCTTTATGAATCATAAGCTTAATTATTTGCGATGCTACCCATGCTCCCATACCATCGTTCATGCGTCTGCCGGCTAATATAATCTCAGGATTATATCCGGCTTCTTGTGCTTTTTGTGCCAAATAATATGGATCTACACCAATACAATGACCTCCAACCAATCCGGGTCTAAATGGTAAAAAATTCCATTTTGTTCCTGCAGCTTCTAGTACTTCATTGGTATCAATTCCTAACTTATTAAATATCTTTGATAATTCATTGACAAAAGCTATATTAATGTCTCTCTGTGAGTTCTCAATAACTTTTGCGGCTTCTGCTACTTTAATAGATGGTGCTAAATGTGTTCCGGCAATTATTATTGAATTGTAGAGAGTAACAACCTTTTTTGCAATTTCTGGTGTTGAACCCGATGTTACTTTTTTAATTTTTGTCACGGTATGTTCCTTATCTCCCGGATTTATTCTTTCAGGTGAATATCCTGCAAAAAAATCAACATTAAATTTTTTTCCAGATACTTTTTCAATTACTGGTATACAATCCTCTTCTGTACATCCCGGATACACCGTTGATTCATAAATTACAATATCGCCACTTTTTATAACTTTACCCACTGTTTCTGAAGCCTTTATAAGTGGTGTTAAATCAGGTCGGTTATTTTTATCTGTTGGAGTGGGTACAGTAATTATATAAATATTGGCAATTTCGATTTCTACAGCATCTCTTGTTGCCATAAACCCATTTTGTTTTTGAGTTTTGATGGGATTTTGTGTGGTTAATACTTGTTTCAAAGTATTAGAATCTATTTCTAGTGTATCATCAAAACCAGCATTCAATCGGTCAATTCTGCTTTGCTTTAAATCAAAACCTACTACTGGAAATTTTTTTGAAAATTCTACTGCTAAAGGTAAGCCTACATAGCCTAAACCTATTATTGCAATTTTGTAATTACTCATATTTATTTGTTAGTTTCAGTTGTTGCTCATCTTCTTTAAAAATCGAAGCAAATATAAAGTTTGTTTTATAAAATCGTAAGCTAATCACTATTATTTTTAGAATTTTATATAGAAATTACCTACTATTTTGATAATTTTAAATGATAAAATTTTTTAGAAATCTTAGCTAGTGTTAGCTTTAAGTTAGTATCCTTCTATACGAACGCATACTAAATAGTTAATATTTGTGTGTGTAGGGAAAATTCATGAATTTTCTCTACTGTTGGTATTAAATAATCTTTATTTAGAATTATTAAAATACCATTCACATGCTTTCCGAAAACCTTCTACTGCACTCAAAGTTGGTTTATAACCGAGTTTCTGCTTAGCTTTTTCAATACTAGCCTGAGAATGTGGTATGTCTCCTATTCTATTTGCTCCAAAAATCGGTTCTATTTTGGCTATTTCTGTATCATATTTTGATAAACCTTCTCGTAATGCTTTAAAAAGTTGAATAAGTGTAGTATTACCTCCAAAAGCAATGTTAAAAACTTCTGATTTAACTTCCGTATTCTTAAACACCTGTTCAGATTTTGTTGATAAAGCCAATTCATTAGCTAACATTACATTATCTATATAAGTAAAATCTCTGCTATAGCTTCCATCTCCATTTATAATGGGTGATTGGTGTTCAATAAGTTGTTTTGCCCAAAGCGGTATTACTGCTGCATAAGCGCCTCCCGGATCTTGTCTCTTTCCAAATACATTGAAATATCGTAATCCCACACATTCCATTTTATATGTTCGAGAAAAAACATCGGCATATAGTTCATTTACATATTTTGTAACTGCATATGGCGATAGAGGTTTACCAATATTTTCCTCAACCTTTGGCAAGATTTCAGAATCACCATAAGTACTTGAACTTGCTGCATATACAAATCGCTTTACTCCAGCATCTCTCGAAGCTGTAATCATATTAAGAAAACCGCTTATATTTACTTCATTAGTGGTGATAGGATCTAAAATTGATCGAGGTACACTGCCCAATGCTGCTTGATGAAGAACATAATCGCAACCAGCTACAGCTTTATTACAATCAGCTATATTTCTAATATCTCCTTCTATTAATGTAAATAATTCATTATCTAAAAGATGATCAATGTTTTTTTTAAATCCAGTTGCAAAATTATCTAAACAAACCACTTTATAAGATTTATTCAAGAAGTATTCTACCAAATTACTTCCTATGAATCCGGCTCCTCCGGTAATTAAAACTTTTAAAGTACTTGTTTTCATTTTATGTAATGTGAAATATAAATTTTGATTTTTTTGCAATACAAAAGTAATGAATATAACTATATTTTTAACTCAAAAAAAAAAATAGGCTGAAATTGAAAATCATTTTATCAAATTTTTCTAACCTAACTATTTTACATTCGTATTACAAAACAAGGCTATTACACAGAATTATAGCATGTTAATAATAACAATATTACAAAATCATTAATAATCTGCTATTAATTCAAAGTTTCTAAGATAATTGTATTAATAATCTCTTAAACAATTATATACTATGTAAAATTAATTACAATTTATTTAAAATCTAAGGTCATGTATAATTATGATAATATTAAAACAAAAAAATGTATTTTGTATATTTTATTTTTTCTACCCATGCTTGTATTGGGAATAGATTATACTAATACTAATGCAACAGCTACTTGGGCTCTTGCTTTTTGACTCCGGCATCACTGGCTACAAACGGTGCTAATCTCCATGCAGTGAACATTGTAAACTTTGAAATATCGAACACTACAATTGTTTCAAACTGGCAAAATATTGATAATAGTTCAAATGTAACTATTGGTACAAATGGTATATTAAACTTATCTGCAGGAATAGAAACATCTGATGTTTTTATCCAAAATACCGGTACTCTTAAACTTACTGATGGAGCTACCATAGATGCAAATACAAATATTGTTGTGCATAATGGTGGTATTCTTTTGCTTGGAAGCATTACCAACAATGGAAATATTATAGTTGAAGAGGGCGGACGTATTCAATTCATTGCAACTGATGATAGAGTTTTGGTAAATGGTACAATAATTTACTCGTTGAGTGAAGCGGTTGATATTGCAGATGGCAGCAATGATAATATAATTGACTTCGGTTCTGCCAATAAGGGTTTTGAAGTGAACAATGGTGGTTTTCTTAAATTTACAAGTCCTACAGGAGTGCACTACACCATATCTCAAGAATCTAATGAAACTGAAGATAACATTGAAATAAATGTAGAGGGTCATGTTTCTTTAGTAAATTCAAGTATTAATTACAATAATTGGACAGATGCTCCTGTATTAGCAGGTACTTTAGAAATTGTAAATGGAAATATGTATCAAGATGGTACTGCTCTCATAACTATTGCAGCTACCGGTAAGGTTTACATTAGAGATACAACCTCATCAGACGATACTGGAGGAATTCCAAACACGGGTTATATAATATGCCGTTATGGTGGAAAAGATTTTGTAAATAATGGAATTTTATTTGCCGAAGGTTTAAAAAGTTCCGATGGTGGCGATAGCGATTTTACTAATAATGAAGTAATGTTTATTAAAAGATTCTATACCACGCTCGATAACAATCATTTAGTAAACACTGCAAATGTCATTGATTCTGACTATGGTACCATAGGTTCTGAAACAGGTTCGTATCTATTTTATTGTGGTTCTGATGGTTCTCTGACTGACATTGTAAACTTTGGTACTGCATTTTATAATCCCGACGTTTTGCACTCTCCTGGAGAAGGTGTTGAAGTAACCAATTACTTCTCTAATGAAGAAGAGTGCATTTCCTTTTTTTATCAGAAAATATCTCAAGCTTTACCGGTTTCTTTGCTGTTTTTTGATACTTATTACAACAATAACGCTGTAGAAATTTCTTGGAAAACGGCAAGTGAAATTGATAATGATTATTTTAGTGTTTTTGAAAGCACTGATGGCTTTAATTTTACTCATTTCCAAGATATTAATTCTTTAGGAAACACATCAATGGGGCATTTTTATAAAATAATTGATAACCAAATTGACAATGGTAATAATTACTATAAACTAACCCAAACCGACTTAAATGGTATTGAAACATTTCTTTCAATTAAAACCGTTTTTATAACTGAAAAAGAAAAATACTTGATTAGTATAGCAAATAACACCTTAACAATTACTCCTAACGAATCATTATTGAACTCAACTGTTGCAATTGTTTCTCTGAAAGGAGAATGTCTTGAAGAGTTTGTTTTGGATGAAAAAAATACATATTCATTCTCTTCAAAAGGAATTTTTTTTGTTGTAATAAGAGATGAATCTTTTCAAACTGAGAAAATTGCAATTCTTGTAGAATAATGGTTAAGATAAGTACCTATTGGTAGTAATTGTTGAGAAACTATTAAAATCTTAAATTTGCTCAAACAACAGAAAATATAATTTTGTGCCACTGATTTTGATAAACGAACACAGTGGTTCTCTGTGTAACATATTTTTATTTCGCTAAGAGCCCCTAAATGGTCTGAGTTTGCTGTATAGTGCTAGTTCAAGCTTGTAACTCGAACTTTATGAAGTAAATTTAATTGATTGTTTTATTGGGAAAGAGATACAAAATCACTCCATCTGTGAATAGCTTATATTTATTGATTGACCGTATGAGACGTCCTATTATTTTCTAAAACTAAAGATAATAAACCACGGTGCAGAGCACCGCGGGAGCAGTGATTTTAAAGAAATTATTTTCTTAAAGGTAAATTTTCAAATTATCTCATTTTCAAATTCAATTATCACATCAACTCAAAATGGAAATCTAATTCGGTAATTTCTTGCAAATCTTTACCTGCATCGAGCATGTCTTCATCATCATTTCTATAATTCCATTTTATGGTGAGTGCATCTTTATTAGTAAGGAATTTATCTCCAAATAAAGTAAGTATATCCAAAATTTTTTTCGATGATGCTGTATTGAAATATTCAAAATTGAAAACGAGTTCTACATGATCTGACACCGTTTTTAGATACTGTTTTAACTTCTCTTCTATTGGTTTATAAAACTCATCTACATCTTCTGGTAAAGATCTTCCTTTAAATTGAAACTTATTTTTATTAAAATCAAGTATCACTTCAGGGCTATCTGACAAAGCTGGTATGTGTATATTTTCCATAATTAATTATACTTGCTGTATTTCAAAGGGTAAACGTGAAAGTACTGAGCATTTTTTTCCTGCCGAATATATGTCTTCATCTTCTTGATTATAAAGCCATTGAACAACTACATCTTTTCCACTTTCTGGCAATTTTTCAAGCTCTATGAGAATTTCTAAAAATTTTCGGGAGGTTGCTGTATTAAAATACTCTAAATCAAAAACTACTTTTGTTGAATCATGCGGATCGGCCATATATTCTTCTATCCAGTCTAATATAGGTACAAAAAATTTCTCAATATCCTCCGGGTACGATTTCCCGGTAAAAGATATTAGACCATCTTCTTTTTTTAATTTTACTTCGAGGGTATCATCGCCTCTGTCTATAAACAACTGTTTCATTTGTCTGATGTTTTTATCTCCTTGTCTGATGTAGCTTCCTCATCAGATAAAACATTGCTCTGGTAAGAAAAAAGTAATTTCTATGTCAAATAAACAAATATATTAAAATGAATATAATCTTAGTTTTAATAATGACTCTAATAAACGAGTATTTTCTTTAAGTAATCTCTTTCAAACAATATTAGTAAAAGTATTTTAAAAACCATGCAGATTGTACTGAATATATAACTAAAAGGTTAAAAAATTAAATGGTAATTTTACCAACTCAGAATAACCTTTGCCTGCATCTAAAATATCTGAATCGCTCTCACTACTATACCAATTTACAACTACTTCTTGGTTTTTGGTTTGTATTTGCTCAAAAATAATAAAGATATCTAAAATTTTCTTCGATGATGCCGTATTGAAATAATCTAACTTAAATGTAAGCGTAGTTTTTTTACAAGGTTTCACTACATATTCAGTAATAGTATCGAACACGGGCTGAAAAAATTCTTTTGTTTTCTGGGGCATAAACCTACCCTTAAACTCAAAATTTCCTTCCTTTCTATCTATTATTACTATTGCTTCTTCTCCTTCTCCTTCTAACTTGAAAACTTTCATAAACCATTGATTTTAGGTAACTCAGCCTGTTAATATCACATAACTGCTACGAAATTAGACCTTTTAACTAATTTTTACAAATAAAAAATATAAGTTCTTTGTTGATATACAGTTCTTTATTAAAATTAACGTTATTAACTATATATTAATTTTTTTGTTTATAAGTAAGTCAAAATTAAAGATTATTTAATTTGTAATTGCCAAATTAATATTTGATATCAAAAAAGATGATATAAATCAAGTATTTTTATTAATTGCTATACTTAAAATATCAACATAGTTTTAAACAATATTAAGTCTATGTTACCAAATGTATTTATTAACATTCAAAAAATTAATGTTTTGTTAATAACTATATAATCTTATTGCAATCTAAATTGTTACGTAAATAATTAAATTTATTAAATGTTTATAAAACGGTTTATATCAAAAAAGCAAGTATTTTTGAATAATCTTATACAAGCTGCCAACAGCACATTATATCCATCATTCTTAAAAGAAGTTTAAAGTATATTAAATATATATATAAGTTTAAAACTATGTTTGAAGAAACTATACGTAAGAAAGGCTTTCTAGATTTACCTATAAATTCTAGCGTAAATATAATAGAAGAAATTAAAAGAATAAAAAAAGAAAAGAATGCAATTATTTTAGCTCACTTTTATCAGGAAAGTGCAATTCAAGACATAGCCGACTTTGTAGGAGATAGCTTAAAATTGGCTCAGGAGGCTCAAAAAACGAATGCTGATATAATTGTGATGGCTGGAGTACACTTTATGGCAGAAACTGCTAAAATACTGTGTCCTGACAAGAAAGTTCTAATTCCAGATATTTTTGCCGGTTGCTCGCTTGCTGAATCTTGCAAAGCTGATGATTTTATTGCTTTTAAAAAATTACACCCCGATGCTGTTGTTGTTTCTTATGTGAATACTACTGCCGAAATAAAAGCTCTTACTGATGTTGTTTGTACTTCTACTAATGCTATTGCAATTGTAAATAGTTTTCCTAAAAATCAAAAAATTATTTTTGGTCCAGATAGAAATTTAGGTTCTTACATTGCTAGTCAATTAGATAGAGATATAATAATTTGGGATGGTGCTTGTACTGTTCATGAAGCTTTTTCTTTAGAAAAGATTCTAGATATAAAAAACAGTAATCTGGATGCTAAAATTATTTCTCACCCGGAATGTACTAAACCTATTTTGCTCGTTTCCGATTTTGTTGGTTCTACTTCTCAACTATTGACTTATGCAAAAAATAGTAAGAGTTCAACTTTTATAGTTGTCACTGAATCAGGTATTTTGCATCAAATGAAGAAAGATTGTCCTGATAAAACTTTTATTCCTGCCCCTCCAAACGATTCTACTTGTGCATGTAACGATTGTGCTTTCATGAAATTAATAACTTTAGAAAAATTGTATAATACTTTGCTGTATGAATTGCCTGAAGTTTCTCTTGATAAAGATTTAATTGAAAAAGCAAAAAAATCAATAATTGCAATGTTAGATATTTCTGAAAAAAATGGTTTGTAATAGTAACTTTTAATACAAATGATTAAATCAAAAAATAATTATATATATCTTATATTCAGTTTATTATTTATTAATTTTTACAATTATTCATTTGCTCAAGATACTGTCTATACAAAATATTTCTATCCAAACGGAATAGTTTCTAGCGAAGGTTTTTTAATTAATAATGAGCCTGACGGATATTGGAAAAATTATTATCCTGATGGAATTTTAAAATCTTATGGCAAAAGAACTGGAACGCTCTTAGATAGTATTTGGAATTTCTATGATGAAAAAGGTACACTTGTAAATAGTGTTTCTTATGCTTTGGGTAAGAAAAATGGATATAATGACATTTATACAGTTATTGATGATAAGGAATTACGAAATCTTATCTTAATTTACGTGAAATGTATATAAATGGTGTAAAAGATGGAAAATCGTATGAATATGATATTGAAGGTTTTAAAATAAAAGATATTCCTTATAAAAATGGACAGAAAAATGGTATTGGTTTCGATTACGATAAAGATGGCACAGTAATAGGAATTTATACTTATCAAGATAATATATTGCTTAAATATGAGCGTGTTAATAGGTTTGATGATAAAGGAAATAAATTAGGTATTTGGAAAGATTTTTATGAAAATGGTTCATTAAAATTTGAGAGAAACTATGTAGATGGAATGCTCAATGGTGTAGCTAAATCTTATAATGCGTATGGACAAGTTGAAAAAATATATAAATATCAAGAAAATAGACAATTAGAAGAAACCGATATAGCTACTTCATTTACAGAACCTGAGGAAACTATTTCTTATTATGAATCTGGAAGTATAAAAAGTAGAGGTCTTTTCAAAGATTCTTTACCTTTTGGTATTCATAGAAATTATGATGAAAATGGAACAATTGTTTCTTCTGTAATATATTCAAATTCTGGAGCAATTGTTTCAAAAGGTATTGTTTTAGATAATGGTCTATTTGAAGGAAATTGGATAAATTATCACTCTAATGCTACAATTGCTTCTCAGGGAATATATAAAAATGGAAAAAAAGAAGGTTTATGGAAGTTTTTCTCCAACAGTGGTATTTTAATTCAGGAAGGTTATTTTAAAGCTGATAAATATTCCGGCGTTTGGACATGGTTTTCGATAATAAATCTGTGAAAAAACGTGAGGAATATTCTACCGGAAAAAAACTTGGTTTGTCTGTTGAATATGATGAAAATGGAAATGTTATTGCTGAAGGTTCTTATGTTGAAGATTTTAAAGATGGTTCTTGGAATATTGTAGTTGGCGATAATACCGAAAAAGGAATCTACAAAATGGGTGAAAAGCATGGACAATGGAAACATTTTTATCCAACGGGTGAGCAAAGATTTGTAGGAAATTTTACATTAGGAAAAGAAAATGGTAAACATAAATATTTTTATAGTAATGGTTCTGAGCAGTTAGTATCAAACTATAAAAGTGGAAAAAGAGTTGGAAAATGGATTTTCTACAAAGAAACAGGTGAACCTTACCTTATGATTTTCTACAAAAACAATATTGAAACAAAAATTGTTACTGTTCAATAATTTAATAGTAATTTGTTTAAATTCAATATTTTAAAGCATTTTATCAATAGATTTTTAACCTCAGAATCAAAGTATATTAAAAATATACCTCATAATGCTTATTTTATTACCTTTGCATTAAATGATAGATAATTTGTTTCAAGATAATATTAATAATCAAGATAAAGAGTTTGAAAGAAAACTTAGACCTTTATCATTTGATGATTTTACTGGGCAAGCGAAGGTTGTTGATAACCTAAAAGTATTTGTTGAAGCTGCAAAAATGCGATCTGAACAGCTTGATCATGTTCTTTTACATGGACCTCCGGGTTTAGGTAAAACCACGCTTTCAAATATTATTGCTAATGAATTGCAGGTTAATCTTAAAATTACATCAGGTCCTGTTCTCGATAAGCCCGGCGATTTAGCTGGAATTTTAACAGGTTTGCAAGAAAGAGATGTTTTGTTTATTGATGAAATACATAGATTATCGCCTGTAGTTGAGGAATATCTATATTCGGCAATGGAAGATTACCGAATTGATATAATGATTGATAAAGGACCAAATGCTCGTTCTGTACAGATTACATTAAATCCTTTTACTTTAATTGGTGCAACTACTCGTTCCGGCTTACTTACTAGTCCGTTGAGGGCTCGTTTTGGTATAAAGTTGTTGCTAGAATATTATGATAATGCAATTATTACAGAAATTATAGTTCGTTCTGCATCAATACTTAAAGTTTCAATTGAATTGAAAGCTGCACAAGAAATTTCTTTCAGAAGTAGAGGTACACCGCGTATTGCTAATGCTCTTTTGAGAAGGGTTAGAGATTTTGCGCAAGTTAAAGGAAATGGTAAAATTGATACCGAAATAACCTTACATGCTCTTGATGCTCTTAATATTGACCGTTTTGGACTAGATGAAATGGATAATAAAATATTAGAGACTATTATTGATAAATTCAATGGTGGCCCGGTAGGTGTTGGTACAATTGCCACTGCTGTTGGTGAAGATGCGGGAACTATTGAAGAGGTATATGAACCATTCCTCATTAAAGAAGGTTTTATAAAAAGAACACCTCGTGGTAGAGAAGTTACTCGTTTGGCTTATGAGCATTTGGGAAAAAATATTCTTGGTCAGCAGGGTTTCTTATTTTAAATTGAGTTTAAAAATTGAAATATTGATTTTTCAATATCAAATAAATTTTTTAAAATGAAAATACAAGCAAATGATCCGTGTTGGTGCGGAAGTGGAGAAAAATATAAAAAATGTCATAAAGAATTTGATCTTTCTTTAATCAATTATCAAAAAGAAGGCTTTTCAATTATTCCTCATAAATTTCTTAAAAATTCCACTGATATTGAAGGAATTAGAAAATCAGGTCTTATTACCAGAGCTATTTTAGATGAAGTTAAATCTATTATAAAACCAGGTATTTCTACAGAAGATATTAATACTTTTGTGCATAATTATACTCTTGATAATGGTGCTATTCCAGCTCCGTTGCACTATAAAAAGTTTCCAAAATCATGCTGTACTTCTGTTAATGAATGTATATGTCATGGCATTCCTAGTCCAAAACATATTCTAAAAGATGGCGATATTATAAATGTTGATATTACTTCTATTTTAAATGGCTATCATTCAGACTCTAGTAGAATGTATGCTGTTGGTGAAATTTCAGAAAGCCGACAAAAATTGGTCGATGTTGCTAAGGAATGTCTCATGGTTGGTTTGAATCAAGTAAAACCTTTTACTCGACTTAATAATATTGGCGATGCTATTGAAGAGTATGCTAAGTCATTCAATTATAGTGTAGTGAGAGATTTGTGTGGTCATGGTATTGGTAAGCAATTTCATGAAGAACCAGAGGTAGTTCACTATTCGCAAAAAACTAAGAAAGGTTTGCTACTTATTCCGGGAATGGTTTTTACTATTGAACCAATGATAAATGAAGGTACTTATAAGTGCAAATATTTGAATGATGGATGGACCGTTTTAACCTCCGATGGTAAAATGTCTGCTCAGTGGGAACATACCATCTTAGTTACTGAGAATGGTTACGAAATCTTAGCATAAATGGCTGGTATATATATTCATATACCGTTTTGCAAACAATTATGCTATTATTGTGATTTTTATTTTTCTTTATCATTGAAAAATAAGGATATTGTTTTAGATAGTATTGTTAAAGAAATTGAGTTGAAAAAAGATTTTTTTGAAAATGATATTATTGAAACAATTTATTTTGGAGGTGGTACTCCTTCTTTATTGAGTATTAAAGAAGTAGATAGAATATTGCAAACTATTTTTAACTATTTTAAAATAGTTAAAAATCCTGAAATTACTTTTGAAGCAAATCCCGATGATATTAATTCAGAGTATATTAAAGATTTATTTTCGCTCAAAATTAATAGATTAAGTATAGGTTTACAGTCTTTGAATGATAAAGATTTAATTGTTTTAAATCGTAAGCATACTGCAAAACAATCGCTTGAAGCTATTGATATTGCTGCTAATTGTGGTTTCGAAAATATAACGGTTGATCTTATTTACGGAATACCAAATCAGACTATAGATGATTGGATTTATAATCTGAAAACTACTCTTTCTTATCCTATTACTCATCTTTCTGCTTATAGCCTTACGGTTGAAAACAACACTGCTTTGAACACTTTTATTAGAAAAAAGCAACTAATTCTTCCTCCTGAAGATATATATATAGATGAATTTTCAATTTTGAAGAATTATACTTATGCTCATAAGTTTGTACATTATGAGCTGTCTAATTTTGGTTTAGAAGGTTTCTTTTCAAAGCATAATATGAGTTATTGGAGTCAAAAAAAATATTTAGGAGTTGGTCCTTCTGCTCATTCTTTTGATGGTTCTAAAAGGTATTGGAATGTAGCTAATAATCTTAAGTATGTTGAATTTATGTCAAGCGGTAATATTCATAATACGGTTGAAATACTTTCTGAAAAAGATAAATTTAATGAGTATTTGATGACTTCTTTAAGAACTATGTGGGGTGTTAATTTGGAATATTTATCAAATAATTTTAGTTCAATTTTTAAAGATTATTTTCTTTTGAGTATTAAAAAATACTTATCTCAAAAACTAATAATTGAATCAAATAATTTTATACTTTTATCAGATTCAGGGATGCTTTTGTCTGATAGAATTATTTCAGATTTGTTTTATATTTAAACTTATAATAATTTGAGTGTAATTAAAAAATTAGCTGGTGAAACCGCCATTTATGGAATAAGCTCTATTGTAGGGCGTTTTCTTAATTTTCTTCTAACTCCGTTTTATACCATTGTTGTTTTTAGCGATAAAACAAACCAATTTGGTATTGTAACTGAATTATATAGTTATATCGTCTTTTTCCTCATTATCCTAACTTTTGGAATGGAAACCGGATATTTTAGATTTGTTCAAGATAAAGATCTTAAAAACAAAGTCTTTTCTACAATTTCTACTACTCTTATTGCCAGTTCTGCATTATTTCTTGGTTTTGTAATTTTCTTTTTAGATTCGTTCTCAGAGTTTTTGAGTTATAAAAACAATGAAATATTTATTCTTTTTGTTTGCATTATTATTGTGTTAGATGTTATTACGGCTTTGCCTTTTGCAAAACTCAGACATCAGTCTAGATCTAAAAGATTTGCAATTCTTAAAATTATAAATATTGCTGTTAATATAGCGTTCAATCTTCTTTTTTACTTGGTTATTCCCAAATTTTATCATATTGCAATTATTAAAGATATTTTTGATATCGAATATATTGTAATCTATGTTTTTATATCAAATATTATTGCAAGCGTTGTTACTTTGCTCATGCTCTTGCCTGAGTATTTGAAAGAAACATTTTCATTTGATTTTTCTCTTTTAAAGCGAATACTTTATTATTCTTTTCCTGTTATGTTGGCTGGTTTAGCCGGTCAAATTAATGAGTTGATAGATAGACCTTTGCTCAGACATTTGCTCGTTGTACCTGAACATTTGACAAGTGCAGAAAAAAATGATTTTATTCTCTCTCAGATTGGTGTTTATGGTGCCAATTTCAAATTAGCAATAATCATTACTCTCTTTGTTCAAGCTTTTAGATTTGCTTTTGAACCAATGTTTTTCAAATCCGGAAAAAATGAAGATTCTAAACAGAATTATTCAAAAATAATGACCTATTTCCTTATTTTCAGTTTATCTATATTTCTAGTTATATCGCTTTATTTACCGGTATTCAAGTATTTTATTGGGGTTAGTTATTGGCAAGGACTTAAAATAGTTCCAATTATTCTTTTTTCGCAAGTATTGTTAGGTATATTATTCAATTTATCTTTGTGGTATAAACTATCTGATAAAACATTCTATGGTCTTATAATTACCGGTATTGGTGCTTTAATAACAGTAGGTTCAAATTATATTTTAATACCGCAATTTGGTTACTTAGGTGCTGCTTGGACACATGTTATATGTTATTCTATTATAGTCTTAATATCATATTTTTTAGGAAGAAAGTATTTTGATGTGCCTTACAATATAAAAAGCATTTTACAATACATTATATTTGCAGTTTTATTGTATTACATAAGCACAATTATTTCAATAGAATCAATGTTGATTAGTTTGTTTGTAAACACAGCATTATTTTTATTATTTATAGCACTTGTTTATTTTAAGGAAATAAATACTATTAAAAAACTTTTGAATTATGGAGTTAAGAGTAATAAATAAATCGAAACATATACTACCCGATTATTCTACCGTTTATTCGGCAGGTATGGATTTGCGTGCCAATATAGATTCGTCTGTAGTTTTAAAACCACTTCAGAGAGCTATTATCCCAACTGGTTTATTTATAGAGTTGCCCGAAGGTTATGAAGCTCAAATAAGACCAAGGAGCGGATTAGCAGCAAAACATGGTATTACTGTTCTCAATTCGCCCGGTACAATAGATGCTGATTATAGAGGTGAGATAAAAGTTATATTGGTAAACCTTTCGAATGATGATTTTTTAATTGAAGATGGAGAAAGAATCTGTCAAATGGTTATAAATTCTTATACCAAAGCATCTATTTCTGAGGTAAAAGAATTGTCTGAAACCGTTCGTGGTTCCGGCGGCTTTGGTCATACAGGAACAAAATAGATTAATTTATTACAAATTAAAATATAAAAAAATTTAATTAAATGAGAATAATTATTCCTATGGCAGGTATGGGTAAAAGAATGAGACCTCATACCCTAACTGTACCTAAACCATTGATTTCTATAGCTGGAAAAACTATTGTACAGCGATTGGTAGAAGACATAGTAAAAGTTTGCAATGAAAAAGTTGAAGAAATTGCATTTATTATTAGTCCTGCATTTGGTAAAGAAGTTGAGAAAAGTTTAATTTCTATTGCAGAAAATTTGTCGTCTAAAGGTACTATCTATTATCAAACAGAGGCTTTAGGAACTGCTCATGCTCTCTACTGCGCAAAGGAAAGTATTGCTGATAATGTTATTGTAGCTTTTGCCGATACTCTTTTTATTGCCGATTTTTCTCTAGATTCAAAGTCAGATAGTACAATTTGGGTACACAAAGTTGCCGACCCTTCTGCATTTGGTGTGGTAAAATTAGATAATGAAAATTATATTTCTGATTTTGTTGAAAAACCTAAGCAGTTTGTATCAGATTTGGCTATTATAGGAATTTATTATTTCAAAAATGGTAATGCGCTAAGACAAGAAATTGATTATCTTATTGATAATTCTATAACTGTTAAAGGAGAATATCAATTAACCGATGCTTTAGAGAATCTAAAGAAAAAAGGAACGAAATTTTCTGTAGGTAAAGTAAAAGAATGGTTAGATTGTGGCAATAAATCGGCAACGGTTTACACAAATACTCGTGTGCTCAATAATATTGGAAATTTTGTTTCTAAATCGGCAAAACTTGTAAATACCACTATCATAGAACCTTGCTATATTGGAGAAGGTGTTGTAATTAATAATTCAGTAATTGGACCATTTGCTACAATTCATAGTAATTGTACAATAGAATCAAGTATAATTTCAAATTCTTTAATTCAATCAACTACCTCATTATTTTCTGTCAATCTTACTGATACAATGATTGGGAGCGAATGTGTTGTAAAAGGTGAAGCTAAAAGCTTAAATTTAGGAGATTTTTCAACTATAGAAAAATGTTAAAATATTTTTTAATTTTTATATTCAGTTTTTTTGTATACTCTGTCCATTATGGTCAGAAAGATACTGCTATTGATTCACTTAAAATAGAAAATTCTTATTTTGAGTATAAAGCAATTTTGCATGATGCTTTGAAGCAAAAGATGTTGGGCAACTATTCTGAGGCAATGAATTTGTTTTTGAAGTGTCTGGAAATTAATCCGTCTAGTGCTACTGCAATGTCTGAGATTTCTAAAATTCTCTACTATTCAAATGATTATGAAGGAGCAATAGTTTTATTAAAGAAAGCAGTTTTAAACGATCCCAAAAACGTTTGGTATAATTTATTTTTATCTGAATTGTACAAACAAAAAAGAAATTATAAAGCTGCAATTGAAATATTTCAAAATTTATCAAAATATAATCCTGAGAATTTAATATATAAATTTGAAATAGCTACTTTGTATTTATTATCAGGAAATAAAAATAAATCATTGAGCATTTATAATGAGATAGAAAAAAATAATGGATTAAATAGTGCTTTATTAGATGAGAAGTTAGGTTTTTATGAGTATTTAAAAGACAATAACGGATCAATTGAAACTTTAGAAATTCTTATAAATCTATATCCTGAGGAGCCGAATTATATAGAAAAACTGGTTACTATATATTTAGAACTGAAAGATTATCAGAAAGCTCTTCCGTATTTAGATCGATTACAAATGTTTTATCAGCATAGATCTTCTGTTTTGCTCACAAAAGCTTCTATTTATTCTTCAATTGGACAGAGAGATTCAACGATAAAAATTATAAAAGAAATTTTCAACGATAAAAATTTTAATCCTGCGACCAAAATTTCACTATTTAAGAAAGAATTTTCTTTAGCTAAAGATTCTTTAGAGATTCCGCTTAAGGATAGTCTTCTATCAATTCTTGAGAATGAACACCCTGACTTTGCCAATTTACATTTATTGAAAGCTGATTTTTACTTGCAGAATAATGATTTTACTAATGCAAAAACCTCATTATATAATTTTCTGAAACTAGATAATTCTGTTTTAAAAGTTTATGAGCAATTAATTTATTTGGAAAATGCTGATAAAAATCTGGATAGCGTTATTTCAATTGCCGATAAAGGATTGGAGGTTTTTCCTAATCAGTCTGTTTTGTATTTTTATAAGGCATATGCATTAATTCAAAAAGAAGTTTATGAAGAGGCAATTTCAATATTGAATGCAGGACTGATTTATGCTGTAGAAGCTGATTCTAAAGTTCAATTTCATACCTATATAGCCGAAGCTTATTATAAACTAGATAGAAAAAAAGAAGCTTACGATACTTATGAGAAAATACTAAAAATAAGCCCTTCAAATGCTCTTATCTTAAATAATTACAGCTATTACTTATCTGTTGATGAAATCGAGCTTAACAAAGCTCTAGAGATGAGTATTCTGTCAAACTCACTTGAGATTGATAATTTTATGTATTTAGATACTCAAGCTTGGGTTCTTTTTAAATTAAAAAAGTATGTAGAAGCAAAAGTATTAATAGAAAAATCTATAAATCTTGGTGGCAATGAACATGCTGAAATTCTTGAGCATTATGGTGATATTTTGTATGAGTTAGGCAAAAAAAAAGATGCTCTAGTTCAATGGAAAAAAGCATCAGAAATAGATGCAAGTAATAAAAATTTAATATTAAAAATAAATACAAATTCAATAAATGAATAACGTTTTAAAACTGTCTATATTTCTTTTATCTTTTATCTTTTTGTCATGTAAAAGACCTGAAATTGCTTTAAAAAATAAAGAATTAAAAAATTTTAATTTAAATAATATTTTTGATACAATTAATGCTTCATATATAAATTATGAGCATTTTTTTTCCAAGATTTCTGTAGAATCAGGGTTTTCAAAATATTCTTTTAAGGGAACTCTCAAAATAAGGAAAGATAGCATGATTTGGGTTTCTGTTGTTCCTATGATGGGAATTGAGGCAGCAAGGATTGTAATTACTAACGATAGTATAAAAATTTTAAATAGAATTCAAAATCAAGCTATTTTGAAAGATATGAGTTCTATAAAAAACTATTTAGGAATTGATATCAATTACAAGACATTACAGTCGCTCTTATTAAACGAATTGCTATTTTTAGACAGTACATACGAAAAAAACGAATTTTCATTAGATCCTAAAAAAGCGAGTAATAGATTTCAATTAGTACAATACACCGATAAAGAATTTAAAAATTTAAGTTCAAAAAATGATGTTTTAAATCATATATTTACGGTAAGTAACACTAATTTAAGACCTAGTGAAATTGAAATAAGAAATTTTTCCAATTCAAAAAATTTAAAGATCTCATATTCCGAACCCTCAACTACTGATAGTTTACAATTTCCTAGCTCTATTTTAATCAACACAGTTTATGATACTGCTAAAATTTGGATAAATATAAATTATTTAAAAGTATCTATTTTAGATAGTCAAGATTATAAGTTTTCTATTCCTGATGGATATAAAATACTAAATTAATGAAGAATATTTTATTAATAGTTTTGATGTTAGTTTTTCAAATTTGTTTTTCTCAGACGAAAAAAGATTTGCAAGAAAAAATGTCTAAAACTAAAAAAGAAATAGAATTAACAAATAAATTGATTAAAGAAACTGAAACCATTAAAGTTAGAAATGTAGATAAACTTCAGCTGTTAAATAAAAAGATTGAATTAAGAAAGAAATATGTAGAAGTATTATCCGATGAAATAACCTCCCTTAATAGATATATTGGTTCATCGCAAAGTAAACTTGCTAATTTTGAGTTAAAATTAAAGCAGTTAAAAGATGAGTATTCTTTAATGATCTATAATGCTTATAAAAATAGAAATACCCAAGAACAGTTAATGTTCATATTATCATCAGAAGATTTTATGCAAGCGTATAAGAGGTTAAAATATCTACAGCAATATAGCGAACATAGAAGAAATCAGATAGAGAAAATTATTTCTACTCAAGATTCAATCAAATATATTATTTCTCGTTCCAAATTAATTGTTTCTAAAAAGCTTGATTTACTTGAAGAGAAAGAACAAGAGAAACTACGATTAAATTCAGAAATTACTCAGCAGTCTGCTATTATAAGTAATTTAGAATCAAAAAAATCTGAACTTCTTGCTAGTCTTAAAGAGAAAGAAAAAGATGCTAATGAATTAAATGAGCTTATTCAGAAATTAATAGAAGAAGAGAAGAGAAAAATTGCCCAGAGTAAAACAAAAACAAAAGAAGGAAAACTTATTTCAAGTAAGTTTGATGAAAATAAAGGACGCCTACCTTGGCCCTTACAAGGAGTCATTACAAGTTCCTTTGGTGAGCATCCCCATCCGGTTTTGAAAGGCATTACAGTTAAGAATAATGGTATTGACATATCTACACAAAAAGGTGCTCAAGTAAAGTCTATTTTTGAGGGAACTGTAAGTAAAATTATTGTAATTCCTGGTTCAAACTCTGCTATTTTAGTTCGTCATGGTGATTATTTATCTGTATATAATAATTTAATTGAAGTAGCTGTAAAAGCTGGCGATAAGGTTTTAGCAAAGCAGGTATTAGGTACTGTTTTTACCGATTCCGATAATGGGAAATCTACACTTCAATTGCAGATTTGGAGAGAAACAACTAAATTGAATCCGGAAGAGTGGTTAGCAAAATAATTCGTACATTTAGGACGTATTTATTTTTAAATAGATTTATAGGAAATGACTAAAGAATATGATATATTATTACATAAACTTGATACATTTATTAGGAGATATTACTTAAATAAGTGTATTAGAGGTATTGTAATTTCTATTCTTATCTATCTTGTTTATAATGCTTTAATTTTTTCAGTTGAATATTTTTCATATTTATCGGTTACCTTTAGAACATTCCTTTTTTACGGATCTTTTGTTTTCTTTTTGATTATTTTCGCCTCTTTTGTTCTTTTACCTATTCTAAATTATTTCAAACTAGGAAAAGTAATTGGATATAAAACAGCCTCAAAAATTATTTCTCTGCATTTCCCCGAAGTCAAAGATCAACTTATAAATGTTTTGGAATTAGCACAATCAGGAAATCAACAAAATGATTTACTGATTGCAAGTATTGATCAGAAAATACTTAATTTGAAACCCGTTCCAATTTTAAATGCTATTAATTTTAAAGAGAATTTCAAGTATCTAAAATATTATCTTTTTTATGTATTTCTTATTACTCCTTTATTGATTTTTTTCCCCACTATGTTTGTTGAAGGTGCTAATAGAATTGTAAATCATGATAAAATTTTTACACCTAAACCACCTTTTGATTTTATTATTAAAAATAAAACACTTACTGTTAAAAAGGGTGAGTCTTTAGTATTAGAACTTTTGGTAGATGGAAATGTAATACCCGATAATGTTGAGATAAATTATGGTAATTACTCTTTTTTTATGAGTAAATTAAATAAAAATCTATTTACTTATGAGTTTAATAATTTAAATAATTCTTTTAATTTTAGTTTTTCAGCAGGAAAATATACATCTAAATCCTATACTGTTTCTGTTTTCCCAATACCTTCAATATTAAATTTTTCGGTAAGTGCCCAGCCTCCAGCTTATACTAATTTGTCGTTACCTGTTTTGAATAATGTTGGTGATATAGTTGTACCTGAAGGCACAATAATTTCTTGGAATTTTGAAACTCAAGATATGAAAAATCTTTTTTTTAGTTTTAGTGATTCTACAAAAATTGAATTAGACAAAGAAGATTTTAAATATAGCCTAAAAAAATCTTTCAAAAAAAGCACACAGTATTCGTTAATTGCAGAAAATCAATATTTTAATTCCTACGAAATTATTAAATATAATATAACGGTAATACCCGACAATTTTCCTGAAATAGCTGTCGTTTCTATCAGAGATTCTTTACAATTTTCTAATTACTATTATAAAGGAATTATTAAAGATGATTATGGTTTTACCGCTTTAAAATTTATTTTATTTAATAAACAGGATAGTTCTCAAGTTTTAAAAGTAGATGTTCCTTTTGAAAAGAGTTCAGCAGAACA
Source organism: Bacteroidales bacterium (assembly GCA_016714605.1). Classification (GTDB taxonomy): domain Bacteria; phylum Bacteroidota; class Bacteroidia; order Bacteroidales; family UBA1715; genus JADKDL01. The sequence goes on from JADKDL010000001.1 coordinate 46,654, forward strand.
AGAATTCTATTTTACTTATGATTTTTCTGCTTTGCAAGATATTGATGAAATAGAATATATTTTTCAAATTACAGATAATGATGGAGTTAATGGTTTTAAAAGCACTAAATCATTACCATTTTTTTATAAGCAACCTTCTCATGAGGAAATAAATGAAGTTACTGATAGTTTATCAAATAATGTTAATTCTAATTTGCAAAAATCTAAAAGCTTAAGTTCAGAAATTGAGAATGATTTAAACAATTTGAAAAAGAAGTTATTACAAGAGAATTTATCAGATTGGCAGAAAAAGGAATTAATAAATGAAATAGCGGAAAAGCAGAAGAGTTTAAAAAATATGCTTAAGCAAGCTAGCGATTTAAATAAAATGAAAAATGAAGTTTTAAATCAGAATACACAGCAACAGCAGGATATTTTAGATAAACAAAAACAGATTGAAGAATTGCTTGAAAAAGTAATGGATAAAGAACTTGATAATTTAATGAAAGAACTGCAGAGTTTGATGGAAAATTTTGATAAAACAAAATTATTTAAGTTATCAGACGATATGAAAATGTCTTTTGAAGATTTGTCTGAAGAGTTAGATAAGAATTTAGAAATGCTCAAAAAATTTGAAGTTGAGCAAGATATACAGCAATCTATTCAAGAATTAAAAAAATTATCAGAGGAGTTTAAAGAATTATCAGAATCTGTTAAAAATAAAGATAAAGATGAACTCAAAAATGTAGATTCTTTAAAATCGAAACTTGAAGAAATTCAAAAAGAATACAAAAACGCAGCAGAAAAAAATAAAGATATAAAGGATCCTTTGCAATTAGATTCCTTTGAAAATGAGTTTGAAAAACTTAAACAATCTATTAGTGAATCAAAAGAATTATTAGATTCTAAAAAGAATAGTAAAGCATCGCAGTCACTTAAGAAAAATGAGGAAGATACAAAATCATTATCTCAAATGATGCAAGACATGATGGATGCTAATGCTAAAAAGCAGAGCATGGAAGATATTGATAATCTAAGAAAAATTCTAGATAATTTAATTACTTTTTCTTTTAAACAAGAGGAGATAATGAATGAGTTACGAGATGTTTCAAGTAATAATCCTAAATTTCCACAAGTAGCTAAGAAGCAGAATATTCTAAAAGAGAATTTCGAAATAATTGATGATTCCTTATCAGCATTAGCCGGTAGAGTTCCTGCTATCAATAGTTTAATATCTAGTGAAGTTTTAAAAGTAAAGAAGAATTTAGTGAATACAATAGATGCTATTGAACAGATGCAGAAAGGAAATGCTACAAGAAGGCAACAAGAAATTTTAACATCAGTGAATAATTTGTCCCTTTTATTATCAGATATTCTCAAACAGATGCAACAGCAAGCTGCACAAAAAATGTCCGGCCAGCAACAGTGTCAGAATCCTTCACAAGGAAATCAAGGAAAACCGTCATTTCAACAAATGACCCAAATGCAGCAGTCTATGAAAGATCAATTGAAAAAAATGATTGAGCAAATGAAGCAGCCAGGAGGTACAAAACCAGGTCAAGAGGGTAGCATGGGAAAACAAATGGGGCAGATGTTAGCCAAACAGCAAATGTTTAAAGATATGATTTCGAAAATGATGAATGAAAATAGTCTTTCACCCGAAACAGTAAAGCAGCTAAATGAAATTTCTAAAATGTTGGAAAAGAATGAAACCGATATAATTAATAATAATATCACACCTCAAACACTTTTTAGACAAGATCAAATAATTACACGTTTGCTTGAGTCAGAAAAAGCAGAAAGAGAAAGAGATTTAGATATAAAGCGAGAATCTGAGCAAGCTAAGGAGTTATATAGTAATCCGAAAAATTTCTTTCAAAACACTGAAGAAAAGGATAAAGTTTTTAATGAAAATTTATTTAAACCGACAATTAAGTTACATAATTTTTACAAAAAAAAATATGAACAGTATATGTTAAATATCTCTAATATTAAATAGATTTGCAATTGATTGAGATAGTTTTATTTATGCTTTTTTATTAGTTTTTAATTTCAATAGTTTTAGTTCGATTAATAATTTTAGTTCATTGCCAAATAGATTATATTATTTACATTATATAAAAAGATAATAATGAAATTACAAATTTCCTCATCATTAGATAATTTGATTGAAGTTGAAAAAGAAATTGATGGACTGTCTGATAAGCTTAAACTCAATTCAGATGTCTATGCAAATATTTTAGTTGCTGTAACGGAAGCCGTTAAAAATGCAATAATTCATGGAAACAAACTAAATCAAAACAAGGACGTTACAATTTCCTTTGAAAGTAATGACAAACATATCATCTTTACAATATCTGATTTTGGTGATGGTTTTGATTTTCTTACAATTCCAGATCCAACTTTGCCAGAAAATATTGAGAAAGAAGAGGGGAGAGGTATTTTTCTTATGAATTGCCTTGCCGATGAAGTTATTTTTAATGACAAAGGGAATGAAGTAAGTCTTAAATTTCATTTTAATTAATTTTTAGTTGTGATAAATTTCTTTTCTGAAGATGTTAGAATGCCTATTTTAAAGAAAGAGGCTATTAATAAAATATTGTTGTTAATTATTAGTGATAAAGAATTTGAATTAGATTATATAAATATTATTTTCTGTTCTGATGAATATTTATTAAACATTAATAAAGAATATTTATCTCATGATTATTTTACTGATATTATAACCTTTGATTATAGTGAAACTACTATAAGTTCTGACATATTTATTAGTCTAGATAGAATAAAAGAAAATTCTAATGAATTAAAAATTTCATACAAATCTGAACTTTATAGAGTAATAATACATGGAGTTTTACATTTAGTAGGATATGATGACACCTCCGATATTGAGAAAAAAGAGATGACTAGTATGGAAGATTTCTATCTTGATAAATTGCAACCCTACCTATCTTAAATTGAAAATTTAAATATCTGTTTTTCATGTTGCAAAATTATGATGTTATTGTTGTTGGTGCCGGACACGCTGGTTGCGAGGCTGCGGCTGCAGCTGCAAATATGGGCTCTAAAGTACTTTTAGTGAGTATGGACATGACTAAATTTGCTTCTATGTCTTGTAATCCAGCTGTTGGAGGAATTGCAAAAGGTCAGATCGTTAGAGAAATTGATGCGCTTGGTGGATACATGGGAATAGTAACTGATGCATCAATGATTCAGTTTAAAATGTTAAACAAATCAAAAGGACCCGCAATGTGGAGTCCGAGGGCACAATGCGACAGATTTATATTTACAGCTAAATGGAGAGAGGTACTAGAATCTATTCCCAATCTTGATTTTTGGCAAGACACTGTAAAAAGTCTCATCTTCGAAGGTAATAGGATTATTGGAGTAATTACAGCTTTCAATATTAAAATTTATTCAAAAACGGTAGTACTTACTAATGGTACTTTTTTGAATGGACTTATGCATATAGGGAAGTCTAGTGTAGAAGGTGGTCGTTCATCAGAACCATCATCTTATAATCTTTCTGATCAGCTTATAGAACAATTTGGTTTTACCGTTGGTAGAATGAAAACTGGAACACCAGCAAGAATAGATGGTAGAACAATAGATTTTTCTAAATGCGTAGAGCAACCAGGAGATGATGAAATAAGAACATTTACTTTTCTACCAGGTGAGTATAGACCTTTACCCCAAAGAAGTTGTTGGTCTACCTATACAAACGAGATTGCTCATGAAATTTTGAAAGAAGGATTTGATGATTCACCTTTGTTTAATGGAACAATTAAAAGTGTTGGACCAAGATATTGTCCAAGCATTGAAACAAAATTACATACTTTTGCCGATAAAAATAGGCATCAACTATTTTTAGAACCCGAAGGACTAAATACTATTGAGTATTACATAAATGGTTTTTCATCTTCATTACCTGCCGATATTCAATTAAAAGCTCTGAAGAATATTTACGGACTTGAAAATGTTAAAATATTCAGACCTGGTTATGCAATTGAATACGATTTTTTTAATCCTACTCAACTAAAAGCAACTTTAGAAACTAAGCTTGTATCAAATCTTTTTTTTGCTGGTCAAATAAATGGAACTACCGGTTATGAAGAAGCAGGAGCACAAGGTTTAATTGCTGGTATGAATGCACATCTAAATGCTCACGAAAAAAATTCGTTCACTCTTGGAAGAGATGAAGCCTACATAGGAGTGTTGATTGATGATTTAATTACAAAAGGAGTAGATGAACCATACAGAATGTTTACATCTAGAGCTGAATTCAGAATATTATTAAGGCAAGATAATGCCGATTTAAGGCTTACGGAGAAATCGTATAAAATTGGTTTGGCTAATGATTCTAGATACAAAAGTACTATGACTAAGTATGAGAATCTTGATGTAATTTGTGATTTTATTGATAAATTAAGTGTAAAACCCGAAGTTGTAAATCCGGTACTTTTAGAAGTTGATAGTTCACCAATAAAACAAGCAGTGAAGCTGAATAGTCTTTTACCAAGACCTAATATTGAAATTGAACAATTTTTCGATGTTTTATCTGAATTGAAAAACCAGTTTTCTAATCCAAATTTCGATTTACCAATATACCTTGAGTCAGTTAATGTAAAGTATAAATACTCTGGGTATATTGAAAAAGAAAAGCAACTTGCTGAAAAGATTACAAGATTAGAATATGTTAAGTTACGATCCGATCTTGATTACCATATTATACCATCGTTGACAATAGAAGCTAGGCAGAAGCTTTGCGATGTGAGACCTGAGAATATTGGTCAAGCATCAAGGATTTCAGGTATTTCTCCAGCAGATATTAATGTTCTTTTGATTTATTTAGGCAGATAGGTTCCACGTGAAACCTGTCTTTTTTTTGTTCCACGTGAAACATATAGTATGAAGATAGATATTTTAGAGAATGGCATTAGATGCGTGGGTCAGTATGTTGATTCAAATGTAGTGCATTTTGGGTTTTTTGTAGGTTCTGGTTCAAGAAATGATTTTATTCAGTTTTCTGGTTTAGCTCATCTTGTAGAACATATGTTGTTTAAAGGAACAGTGTCAAGAACAGCTTTGCAGATAGTAGAGGTGATTGAAGGTTGTGGGGGTGAAATAAATGCATATACTTCAAAAGAAGATACTTTTATTTATGTTGTGGTCCCTAAAGATTTTTTGTTCGATGCAATTGATGTCTTGGTGGATTTACTTCAAAATTCTCTTTTTGAAGATAGCGAATTGGTGAAAGAAAAAGAGGTTGTTTTAGATGAGATTTCTTTTTACCAGGATTCACCATCGGAGTTGATATTTGATGAATTTGATGAGTACTTTTTTTCTAGTTCAAACTTGTGTAGTTCTGTACTTGGACGACCTAAATTAGTAAAAAAGATTACCAGAGATGATGTTTGTGCTCACGTTGCCAGGAATTATACAGCAGATAATTTGGTTTTTTCTTTTGTTGGTTCAACTTCATTTGATGCTGTTTTAGAAAGGTTAAACAAAAGCTTTAAAAGTATTACTTTAACTTCGCAAAAAAATGTAAATCCAAAGCCAATTGTTTCTACTTTTAATAAAAAAGTTAACAAAAAAACTTCTCAAGCACATGTATTATTAGGTTCAGAAGCATATTCGCTTTTTGATGAAAAGAAAACAACTATGCATATTTTAAATACCATTATTGGTGGTGGAAGTTTTAATTCTCTGCTTAATCTTAAATTGCGTGAAGAAAACGGTCTGACTTATAACGTAGATTCTTCTTTTTCTTCTTTTACCGATGTGGGTATGTTTAATATTTATTTTGGCGTTGATAAATCAAAAATTTCAAATTGCCTTGATATTATTTATTCTATCTTTAAATCTATTAATAATGGATATGTAAATGAGGAAGTTTTGCAGAAATTTAAAACTCAAATTATTGGTTCTTTGTCTATTTCTTTAGATAATAAAAATTCTCAAATGATGAGAAATGCAAAAAATCTTTATTATCATAATAAATTTGAACCATTTGAGACCTTGTATAAAAAAATAAATTCTGTGTCTGTATCAGATATTCTTTTGGTTGCTCATGAGGTTTTAGATATTGATAAATTTTCACAGCTAATTTATGAATAGTTCAAAAGATTTAGATGCTTATGTAATTGAGCATTCTAGTGAATTACCCGATTTTTTATTAGAGCATATAAAAAATGTAAATCTGAGAACTACTAAACCTCGTATGCTTTCCGGATATATTCAAGGTCTGTTTTTGAAAATGATAGTTCAAATGATCAAACCAAAGCGTATTCTTGAAATAGGAACATTTACCGGATTTTCTGCTTTGTGCTTTGCCCTTGGTTCTGATAAGGATTGTATTATCGATTCAATTGAAATAGATGAAGAAATGCAAGATTTTATTGCAAGTAATATCGATAAAGCTGGATATAAAAATAAGATAAATGTCATTTTTGGAGATGCTCTTTCAATAATTCCATGTTTAGATAATGTCTATGATTTGGTTTTTATTGATGCTAATAAAAGAAATTACATAGAGTATTATGATCTTGTTTTTGATAAAGTTTCATCTGGTGGAATTATTTTAGCCGATAATGTGCTATGGGACGGACATGTTTTAAATCCCGATAAAGCTAACGATTCTCAAACCCAAAGTATTATGGCATTTAATAAAATGATTGCTTTAGATGCAAGGGTCGAAAAATTATTGTTGCCTTTACGTGATGGATTGTTTTTAATTAGAAAAAAATAATTATTTTTATTTTTTAATATATGAATCAATTTCGTTTAGTTAGTGAAAGTAGTCTTCGACTCCGCTCAGCCAACAGGCACTCTGAGCGAAGTCGAAGAGTAAGACATAAAACAGAAGAAAAAATATTTGCTTATGTAATCGACATTGATATATGAAATGTAATTAATATTAGCAAATAATACATCTACAGGTACATCTCTTCTTATACAAAAAGAATAATTTTTCATGATGAAAGTTCTCTATGATAAATAAAACAATAAAATAAGCATCCTATGAAAATAATATTTATAGTTTTTTTTTACATTCTTTTCTTACCATTTTTTTCTTTTACTCAAACCGTTCAGTGCGATGATTTAAATTTAATTGGTGGTAAAGCATATAATAGAGGTGTTTTGTTTACCGGAAGATGTTTAACACTTTATGAAAATGGTAATAAGAAATCTGCTTGCGATTATTTTCAAGGTCTGAAAGAGGGTAAAGAAGAAACATTCTATGAAAGTGGTTCTTTAAAATCTACATCTCTTTTTTGTGAAGGTCAAATGCATGGAGATTGTTGCTATAATTTTTATCTTGAAGACGGTCAACTCAGGTCTACAATATCTTTTGAATATGGAGAGAGAATTGATATAATTCAATTTCATCCATATTATCTTTTTCCGGTAGTAGTTGGCGAAATAAATGGAACTATTAAACGTTCTCTTCTACAGAATAAAAGTAGTATAGAGGTGAAGCTGCTAAAAACATATTTTAAATATTTTGATGATAAAGGTAAGTTTGATTCAAAATATTCATTGAAAATTACAGATAATATGGATTTTGCAGGAGCAGGAGATATTAATTTTGTGACTTTTAGAATGACTTGTGAATTGCCAATTTCTGAAGAAAGAAATTCTATTTATGATCATCTTAAATTCAATGGAAAAGCCAATGCTCCTAGTATGTCGCCTACAATGCTAGAAAATTTTACAAATACATTACTTACCAAATTTTCTCTTACAGAACTAGTGCTTTATAGAAGAGACGGAGTTAAAAATTATATGTGGATTCTACCCGGAAGAGAAGTTTTAGTAATTGACTAAATTTTTAAATTTAGTTAACATTTATTTTGTTTGTTTTTTAGTCTAAATATTGTAAAAGACTTATATTTAATATATTATATTTTTTTCAAAGTTATTTATCCCTTTTTTAATTAATTATGTTTAGATATTTATTTTTCTTTGTTACAATTCTTTTTTTTATTTGTTCATGTAATAAAGATACCTTATTGACTGACTCAAGTGTTAAATTACAGTATTCTAATGATACAGTTTTTTTTGATACAATTTTTACCGATACCGGTTCTCAAACTAAAGAATTATTAATTTATAATAATAATGATGGTTCAATAAAAATTGATAAATTATTTATTGATGTTACGCTTAATAATAGATATTTTCTTAATGTTAATGGAGTTTCTGGTACTGAGTTTAACGATATTATATTAGAGAAAAATGATAGTATTTATGTTTTTATTCAAACAAAACTTGCAGAAAATGGTGTAGATACAATGCTTAAACACACCGATGCCATTGTCATTGAATATAATAATAATGCTGATTTGGTAAATGTTTTATCATGGGGGCAAGATGTAACTAAATTAATTGGAAAATCTGTAAATACTGAAACGTGGAACAGTGTTAAACCTTATTATATATTTGATTCATTGGTTATTAACGAAGGTGAAACACTTACACTTGAAGCAGGTGTAAGATTATTTTTTACCTTTAATTCAAATCTTATTGTAAAAGGAAATCTTGTTGTAAATGGTACAAGAGAAAATCCGGTTTATTTTTTGCCCGACAGAATGGAGCATAGAAGAAGTACATATCCGGGGAATTGGGGTAGTATTCAAATAAAAGAAACAAGTACTAATAATCATTTTAGTTGGGCTGTAATTAAAAATGCTATTCATGGTCTTTATGTTTCGAAGTCTCAGCACAGAATAAACATTACATTAGAGAATACAAAAATAGAAAATATGTTTTATACCGGAATTTATGCTCCGAATTGTTCTGTTTATGCAACAAATTGTTTGTTTTCCAATTGTGCTCAATACATTATTGCTGCTATGGGTGGTAAACATTCATATATTCATTGTACTATAGGAAATGTAATTAATGTAACCGGAAATCTTAGATTTACGCCAAGTGTTTTAGTTTCTGATTATTATGTTGCTAATAATGAACAAATTGAAACAGATTCTGTTACGTTTTTAAATTGTATAATAGTTGGTGATTATTCAACTGAAATAAAATTTGACAAAAAATTTTCTGAAGATCTTCCTTGGCAAGCAAAATATAGTTTGTTGAAATGGAATGATAAAGACGGAGCATTTGATTCAAATAAATATCTTAATAATTGTTTTCAATACGATAGTGACAGTTCTTTATTTGTAAATGGTAAAATAAATGATTTTCAGTTAGATACTCTTTCTCAAGCTATAAATAAGGCGGGTTTAATTGATAACTCGGTTTCGGAATTTGATTTGAACGGAAAGAGCCGAAAAATTGATAGTAAACCCGACTGCGGTGCTTATGAATATTTTTATTCACCTCCGGTTCTTAAACCTACTGAATAATATTTTGTAAATTATTTATTATCAATTGTATAAATCTTTTTTCATGCTGTTTTCTAACATTTTTAAGTATCTTCTTTTTTTTACATTATGTTTAAGTTTCAATAGAAGTTATTCTCAACATGATTTCTGTGTACTATTTTATAATGTAGAAAATCTGTTTGATATTTATGATGATACGACAAAATCTGATAACGAATTTTTGCCAACTTCAAAGAAATATTGGACTCAAACCAGATATAATGACAAGCTATCTAAATTAGTAAAAGTATTTGCTTCTCAGTCGCAAATGCCCGATATCATTGGCTTGGCAGAGGTTGAAAATACGAAATGTTTGAAGGACTTAATTTTTAATACACCTTTATCGAAATTTAAATATGCTTATGTTCATTATGAATCGCCCGATATAAGAGGAATTGATGTAGCGCTACTATACAAAAAAGATAATTTGCAAGTTATTAGTTCTAAGGCTGTAGCTATTGAATTTCCATATAATTCACTTTCCAAAACAAGAGATATTCTGTATGTGAAAGTTTACTCAAATAAATTGAAAGATACGCTTCACTTAATGGTAAATCATTGGCCTTCTAGACGTGGAGGTAAGAAGAAATCTGAAGATAAGAGAATTTATGTTGCTGCTGTAGTCAGGTCAATGGCTGATTCAATAATGTGCTTAAAATCTGATTCAAAGATTCTTATCATGGGCGATTTAAATGATAATCCTTCTGATTTAAGTATTAAAAAAACACTACTAACCGGAGAAGAAGTTTGTGATACTTGTATAGTGAGAATGCAAACCAATAATTTTGATGGTACATATAAATTTCAAGGTAGGTGGGGAATTATTGATCATTTTATAGCAAATGGAAATTTATTAACTACTTATAATTGCAAAGCATCAATTTTAAATGAATCGTTTTTATTAAAACCTGATGATAAAAACTTTGGAGTTATTCCTTTTAAAACATACATAGGGATGAAATATGAGGGTGGTTTTAGCGATCATTTACCCATTTACTTCATATTGGATAGGAAATAGAAAAATAAGCCTTAAAATAGCTTAATTGAATTTTAATGCTTTTACCGGTTCTATTTTCGAAATGATTAATGATGGCAAAAGCAGCATTATAAAAGTAGCTAGTAAACTGCCAATATTTAAGAGAAGTATATCGCTTATTCTTAAATCTATAGGAACATAAGACATGAAATAAGATTGAGCATCTAAAGGAATAATTTGTGTGTAATGCTGAATGAGGCAAAGCGTAATACCTAATATGTTTCCATAAAGTAAACCTTTGCCAATGAGCAAAATACCTACATAAAGAAATACTTTTCTTATACTTATATCTTTAGCACCAATAGCTTTCATTATGCCTATCATATTGGTTTTTTCAAGTATAATTACGAGTAAGCCCGAAACCATATTTAAGCCCGAAACTACAATTATTATGGTTAGTAATACGATAACGTTCATATCAAGTAATGAGAGCCAATCAAAAATTTGTGGATTGTTTTCTTCTATGGTTTCAACTTTGAGTTTTGATCCGTCTTTTAAAAATCCGTAGCCAACTTCTTCCCAAACTGCCTGAGCTGTAGATTCTAGTTTGTTATTATCTTTTATTAATACTTCGTAGCCACTTATCATGTCGTCTGTCCAAGTATTTAATTTGTTTATGTGCAGACGGTTACAGAATATAAATAATTTGTCGAAATCTTCAAGATTGGTTTCATAGATACCGCTGATTTGAAATTTTCTGTATCTAATTGATTCTGAACTTTTTTGTGGAATAAATGAAATTATTAATTGATCATTACATTTCAATTCAAGCAAGTTTGCTAAACTTTTGGAAAGCAGAATTTTATTTTGATTAGCGCTGTCACTATAATTTGGAATACTGCCTTCTAGAAGATGTTTTTCAAAGAAATTCCAGCGGTACAAACTATCAACTCCCTTTAATACAACACCTTGTACCTTATCATTTGTTTTTACTATACCCGGTTTTATTGAATAGGTTTGAATATGATCTACACCTTCTGCATTTTTTATTCTTTCTACTAAACTGGAATCGGTATTAATGGGAATAGTTTCTAATGAGGTATTTGAATCAAAGTTAACAATCTGAATATGTGCACCAAAGCCAAATATCTTTTCTTTTATGTTTTTTTTGAATCCATGAACTATTGCAAGTGAAAGAATCATAATCATGATGCCTAAACTTATTGCAAAAATTGAAAAAGTAATAACCGGACCTGAAAGTGATTTATTCTTTCTGCTTGATGGTACTATTTTTCTAGCTATAAATAATTCTGTATTCAAGATATTTCTTTTTTTATTCATAAATCATTGCAAATCTATAGCTTTTTATATCTAAATACAATATTCAAAAAGTTTGCTTGTTTATCTGTATCCAGTAATAGATTTTATTAATGTAAATAACTATAATTTAATTTATTATATAGTATTTTTATATATTACAACTGAATTTTTTAAATTATGTTTAAAAAAAATATTTAAAAAATAATGTAATCAATACAGAAAACAATTTAAAAAATGTTTACATTCGCGCTCAAAGTGGAGGGATTTTAATGCTTGCAACCACATAACTAAAAATGCTAAGTAATTGTATTAGTTTTTTTTATTATACCGCACATAATATCCTCCCTGAATTATTATAAAAAATTAATTATTAATCAAATTTAATCATTTATGGGATTTTTATTTACATCGGAATCAGTATCTGAGGGGCATCCTGATAAGGTATGCGATCAGGTTTCTGATGCCATTTTGGATGCTTATTTGAGACAAGATCCAACTTCAAAAGTTGCTTGTGAAACATTAACTACTACAGGATTAGTTGTTATCAGTGGTGAAGTTAAATCAAGCTCAGTTTTTGATCATCAGCAAGTTATAAGAGATGTAATCAATGACATTGGTTACACGAAATCTGAATATAAGTTCGATGGTGAGTCGTGTTCTATATTGTCGGCTATTCACGGACAATCGCCTGATATTAACCAAGGAGTTGAAGAAGGTAAAGGATTGTTTAAAGAGCAAGGTGCCGGAGATCAAGGTATGATGTTTGGTTTTGCTTGTGTAGAAACAGACAACTATATGCCTGCAACGCTTGAAATTTCTCATGTTTTATTGCAAGAGCTTGCTGCTATCAGAAAAGAAATGAAGCAAATGACATATTTGAGACCTGACTCAAAATCGCAGGTTACCATTGAATATGATCAAAAAACAAAACAACCACTTAAGATAGATACTATTGTATTATCTACTCAACATGATGATTTTGACAAGAATGACGATGTTATGCTTGCTAAAATTAAAGATGATGTTGCGAAAATTTTGATTCCAAGAGCAATGAAAAGATTACCAAGCAGATTGAACAAACTATTTGATGGTAATAATTTCAAATTATTGGTAAACCCTACAGGAAAATTCGTAATTGGAGGTCCTCATGGCGATACTGGTCTTACCGGTAGAAAAATTATTGTTGATACTTACGGTGGTAGAGGTGCACATGGTGGTGGAGCTTTTTCTGGAAAAGATTCTTCAAAAGTAGACCGTTCTGCTGCTTATGCTACTAGACATATTGCGAAAAATATAGTTGCTGCTGGTGTTGCTACTGAATGTCTTGTTCAGGTTGCTTATGCTATTGGTGTAGCTGAGCCGGTTGGATTATATGTAAACACTTATGGTACTTGTTCACTTAAAAATTCAAATGGCGAACCGGTATCTGATGTTGAAATTTCTGATATTGTAAAACAACTATTCGATCTTAAGCCTGCTGCTATTGTAAGCCGTTTTGGTTTAAGAAATCCTATCTTTTTAGCAACCGCTTCTTACGGACATTTTGGAAGAAATTCTTATTCTAAAAAAGTATCAGTTATTGAAAACGGTAAAGAAGTTGAGAAAGAAGTTGAATTCTTTACTTGGGAGAAACTTGATTATGTAGACAAGTTGAAAGCTGCTTTTAAAATTGCTTAATTTGCTACTGAATTAAAATAAAAAAGGGGAGTATCTATTTCTGAATACCCCCCTTTTTCTATTTATAAATTTTTCGCCTATTCATTTCAGCTTGAAATTTTCTAGCATTAATCATGTGTTGTTTATGATTTTTTGCAAAGTTATGATAGCCTGAAAAATCTTCTTTTGCACAGAAAAACAAATATTCATGGTTTTCATAGTTTAGTACTGCATCTATCGATGCAATAGCCGGAGTGCAGATTGGTCCGGGTGGTAAACCAATGTTTTTATAGGTGTTATAAGGTGAATCATTATTTATATGTCTTCTAAGTACTCTCCTGAGATTAAAATTACCTACAGAGTAAACAACAGTTGGATCTGCCTGCAATTTCATTCCTTTTTTCAAGCGATTTAGATATACACCTGCAATTTTTGGTTTCTCATCATCAAATTTGGTTTCACGATCAACAATTGAGGCTACGGTTATGATTTCTTCTCGCGTCATACCGAGTAATTCTGCTTTTTGTCTTCTTTCTTCACTCCAAAATATTTCATATTCTTTACTCATTCTTTCAATAAATTCTAGTGCCGATGTGTTCCATTTAAATTCATAAGTGTTTGGAATAAAAATACATATAATATTTTGTGGCGTAAATCCTTTCTCCTTTAAAAATGATTCACTATTGAGTAATAGTGCCAAATCTCCATAATCTGCCTCAAGTTCTTCGGCAGCTTTTTGAATTACATGTTCTTTGAATCGGTAAAATTTTATGGTAAAGTTTACCGGTATTCGATTACCTATACGCAACATATTTACCAATTCATTATTACTCATACCATTGGTAATTCTATATTTACCCGGATGTACTCTGTAGTAGTCTTTTAACTTTACTACCCAATTGTATGAAGACGAGTCTTTTATAATATGGTTATTGTATAGCATTCTTGTAACACTATCTATACTGGAACCTTTTGGTATAAAGAAAATTACCTCTTTTACCTCTTTGCCTAATATTACATTTGATCCGAAAATATCTAAATATTTCGAATAGCCAAAAAAGGCGGTTGCTGCTAGTAAAAGAACTATTACAGAAAGAATTATCAATAATTTTTTCCGCTTCTTTTTCGGTTGTATTTCTTCTATTTCTTCTATTTCTGTTGTCATATCTTTTTTTTATTCAGTATCAGTAGTTTATGATAATTTAGAATTCTTATATCAAAGTCGTTTAGTTAAGACGATGGTTGAATTATTATGATTATCAATAAGGTAATAAGGTTTTGGAGTTCATTTTTTTACATTTCTACTAAGGTTGAACAAAAATTTAAGGTTTTTTAACGTCATAAAGTATTGTATACTTATTAAAACCTTAGTAGCATAATATAACCTTAACTTTTGTAAACCTTATTACCTTATATTCAATTATATATTAACTAAACGACATTAATACTTATATTTTTAATTGCTATTTTCTTAAGTTTAATTATAATATTTCGCTTTGAATTTATAATTCAAATATCAATTTTGTATAATTCAAATAATATACTGAAATATAAAGTAAGCAAATATTTGTCTAAACTCAAAGAATGTTATGAAACTGCAAGCGATATTTTTTACCAATAATTAATTTTTTCAACATAATTATTAGACATACAGTCTAATATAAATATTTTTCTGAATTTAAATATTTGGATTTATAATCAGATATACAATGCTTTAATTTGATAAATACAATTTAAGTCATGACTTGACTCAATGAAATTGGTAATTTTATAAAACTTAATAAAAATACTTATTGATTTATACTGATTACAAGATTACTTTTACTAAAATTTTAAATAAGGCTAATTACGATGTTAGATATTCAAAAGTTACGATTAGATTTTCCAATTCTGCAAACTAAAATTCATGGCAAAGATTTGGTTTATTTTGATAGTGCTGCAACTACTCAAAAGCCACAGGTTGTAATAGATTCAATAGTAGATTATTATACAAAATATAATAGTAATATTCATAGAGGTATTCATAGTTTGAGTCAGTTGTCTACACAATTGTATGAAGATGCTCGAGAGACAGTAAAACAGTTTATAAATGCAGAGCATAACTATGAAATAGTTTTTACCAAAGGACTTACTGAAGCTATCAATCTAGTTGCATTTTCATTCGGAGAAACATTCATTAAACCTAATGATGAAATTATTATTTCTGCAATGGAACATCATGCCAATATAGTACCTTGGCAAATGTTGTGCGAGAGAAAACAGGCTATTCTAAAAATTATTCCGTTCGATAATGATGGTGTTTTAGATCTGGATATCTATAAAAATTTGATTACCGAAAAGACAAAATTAGTTTCGGTCTCTTATATTTCTAATGTTTTAGGTACAAAAAATCCAATACCGGAAATTATAAAATTTGCACATTTACACAATGTACCTGTGTTGATTGATGGTGCGCAATCTGTTCAGCATGAGAAAATTGATGTTCAAAAGCTTGATTGCGATTTTTTTACAATTGCCGGACATAAAGCTTATGGACCAAATGGAACTGGAGTATTGTATGGAAAAGAGAAATGGCTCGATAAAATGGTTCCATATCAGGGTGGGGGAGATATGATAAAAACCGTGACCTTGCAAAAAACCGAATATAATACATTGCCGTTCAAATTTGAAGCCGGTACAACAGATTATGTTGGTGCTCATGCTTTGGCTACTGCTTTTAAATATATTGAATCTATTGGTGCCGAATTAATTGGGAATCATGAAAAACAACTTTTGAGTTTAGCTACCGAAAAACTTAGCAAAAATGAAGCTGTTACTATTTATGGTAATGCACCGCAGAAATCTTGTGTTTTGTCGTTTTTGGTAAAAGGAGCACATCCGGCAGATGTAGGTATGATACTAGATAAGCAGGGTTTTGCCTTAAGAACCGGTACCCATTGCGCCGAACCTATTATGCAGTATTATAATATTCCGGGAACCATTAGAATGTCTTTTGGAATGTATAATACTACTGATGAAGTATTGGCATGTTGCGAAATGATTGACAGAATTTCTAAAATGTTTCAGTAAAATTAGCAGATTTAGATTCGTTTAAATTATTTGTATTGAAGCTAATGGATATATAGTTTCTTAATATAATAAAAAAATACGAAAAACTAGTATTTTTCTGTAATATTTGTTCAAGGAAAAACTGTATTTTAGCACGACTTATTTTGTCAGGTATTAATTTGGTAACCGACAATATTAAATTGCGGTTATTTTCCTTTTTTGGAAAAGAGAAATTTATTATATGGAGATAAACGAAATACAAGATCAGATAATTGAAGATTTCAGCGTATTTGATGATTGGATGGATAAATACCAATACATCATTGATTTAAGCAAGGAATTGAAGATTATTAAATCAGAAGAAAAAGTTGAGCAGAATGTAATAAAAGGTTGTCAGTCGCAAGTATGGTTATCAGCCGAATATACAAATGGCAAAATTATTTATACTGCCGACAGCGATGCCATTATTACCAAAGGAATTATTTCATTGCTCATAAAGGTATTATCTAATCAATCTCCTGAATCTATTAAGAATGCCGATTTATATTTTATTGAAGCAATCGGATTAAAAGAAAACTTATCACCAACCCGATCAAATGGTTTGTTGGCAATGATAAAGCAGATGAAATTATATGCCATTGCCTTTGATCACAAAGAAAACAGATAATGAGCGAAACAGAAAATACCATTGCAAAACTTCAAGAAGAAGCATATGCAGTACTAAAAACAATATATGACCCCGAAATTCCGGTTAATATATACGACCTCGGGCTTATTTACAAAGTAACCATAACAGGTACAAGATGCGATGTGCTTATGTCGCTTACATCACCTACTTGTCCTATGTCTGATGTATTGGTTTATCAGATAGAAAACAGAGTAAAATTAATAGATGGAATAGACCAGGTAACTGTAGAAATTACTTTCGATCCGCCTTGGCAGCAAGATATGATTTCTGAGGAAGGTCAACTAAAATTAGGATTATTATAAACCAAATTGAAAAATAAGGGATGAATGAAATTAAAATGGTTGATCTAGAAGGTCAATATCACAAAATCAGCACGGAAATTGACAAAGCCATAAAAGACATTATTCACACTTCTACGTTTATAAATGGCGAACCGGTTAGAAAATTGCAAGATAAATTGGCAGCCTATGTAGGTGTAAAACACGCTATTGCATGTGCAAACTGCACCGATGCACTTACACTTTCGCTTATGGCTTTAGGTCTTAAGCCCGGAGATGAAGTAATTACTACCAATTTTACATTTATTGCTACCGTTGAAGCTATAGCTCTGCTTAGACTCACCCCTGTTATTGTTGATGTTGATCCGCATACGTTTACCATTGATATTACTGAAATAGAAAATCATATTACACCACGAACAAAAGCTATCATGCCTGTTCACCTTTTTGGACAAGGTGCTAGAATAAGTGAAATAATGGAGATAGCAAAGGAATATAATCTATATGTAATTGAAGATAATGCTCAGAGTTTAGGTGCTGATTATAGAATGAAAAGAGGACAAAAAAAGAAATTAGGAAGCTTTGGTCATATTTCATGTACTTCATTTTTCCCTTCTAAAAATCTTGGTTGTTTTGGCGACGGAGGTGCAATGTTTACTGACGATGATGAATTAGCTGAAAAACTTACTATGTTGGCAAATCATGGATCATATCAGAAATATTTTCATGAAGAGATAGGTATAAATTCAAGATTAGACACTATTCAAGCAGCCGTTTTGCTCGAAAAGCTAAAATATTTGGATGAATATAACTGTACAAGAGCAGCTTGTGCAGAATATTATGATTCTAAATTGAGAGATATTGACTGGATTGAAATTCCATTTAGAAACCCCGAATCTACGCATGTTTTCAATCAATATACATTGAAATTCAAAAATGGTATTTCTAATGCAAAGGTTCAGAATTATCTGAAATCTAAGAATATACCATCAATGATTTATTATCCGTTGCCAATGCACATGCAGAAAGCTTTTAAACCTTATGTAAGTGCAACAAAAAAATATCCGGTTTCAGAAGAACTTATGATGCAGGTTTTATCTTTGCCTATGCACACAGAACTTACTAAAGACCAAATGGATGCGGTTGTTGATGCACTTCTATCTTACACTGAGTAATGGAACAATTGCCTCCTTACTTTGCACACGATACTGCTGTAATTGATGATGATTGCAATATAGGAAACGGGACAAAAATTTGGCATTTTTCTCATATTATGTCACATTGTACTATTGGTTCAAAGTGCAATATTGGGCAAAACGTAGTTATTTCTCCTGAAGTTGTTTTAGGGAATAATGTCAAAGTGCAGAATAATGTTTCGGTTTATACCGGAGTTATCTGTCATGATGATGTTTTTCTAGGTCCGTCTATGGTTTTTACAAATGTCATAAATCCAAGAAGTGCAGTAGTAAGAAAAGATGAATATAGAACTACCGTAGTTCATAAAGGAGCTTCGATAGGAGCAAACGCAACAATTATTTGTGGTATTGAAATAGGTCAGTTTGCAATGATAGGTGCCGGTGCTGTAGTTACAAAAAATGTAAAACCTTATGCACTCATTGTAGGCAACCCCGGCAAACAAATAGCGTGGGTTAGTGAATACGGTCATAGATTGGAGTTTGATATTCAAGGAATTGCCTTTTGCAAAGAAACCAAGCAAGAATATAAATTAGAAAATAATTCTGTTGTAAGAGTAAAGTAAGTTTCGATATTTTACGAATGTCGAAACTTACTTTTTCTATTTATCCCCGTTTACTTCCTTTTTTTGGTTCATAAAGCTATTATAATTATAAGAAGATTATGTGAATTATTTATAATACAAACAAATATCTTAATGAATAGGTAGAGAAGAATTTCTAGGAATTAAACAAAAGTTATTTTACAAACAAAAATAGCACTTTGCACACTTGTTTATGTTAAAATACTTTTTTACTTTTGTTGTATAAGCAAAAAAAAAGAAAACCTAATTTGTCTTACCATGAATCATTTTTCTAAACTTACATTTAAGCTTGTGAGCTTATTGGTCGTTATGTTGCTAAGCATCAGCTTGCACGCCCAAATAGCAGTTCAACCACAAGGAGAGGGAACAGCAGTTTCTCCCTACCTTATTTCCAACTGGCAGGAGTTGTACTGGATAAGTCAAAACAATACGTCATGGAGTAGTTATTTCCTTCAAACTGCCGATATAGATTTAACACTTGCAACGCCTGCAATTTCTACTTGGGATAGTGGGGGAGGGTGGACACCTATTGGAAATTCAACAACAAATTTTTCTGGAAGTTATGATGCTGGAGGATATGTAGTTAATGGGGTGTATTGTAAAAGAAACACAACAAATTATCAAGGTTTGTTTGGAAGATCATCAGCATCAAGTGTGATAAAAAATCTTGGTGTTACTAGTGTAAACATAACAGGGAGTTTGTATGTTGGTTCAATGATTGGATATAATCTAGGTCAAGTAAGTATTTGTTTTGCTACTGGAATAGTAAAAGGTACAAATTTTACTGGGGGGTTTGTTGGATATAACATATATTCGGGTAATATTTCAAACTGTTTTTCACGAACAAATGTGATTAGATCGTCTGGAACTTTATTAGCTTTTGGTGGATTTGTTGGAGAAGTAACCTATGCAATAGTTAATTATTGCTATTCAACTGGAAAAGTTGAATATTCTGGTGCAACTGCACCAACGACAAAAGGATTTGTGGGATCAGTAAATACTGGAGGTGATTTTCTATGACCAATAATTACTGGGATATAACGTCTTCTCTTCAAACATCGAGCTATGGATCTTATGCAACAGGGAAAACAACCAGCCAAATGAAATTAGTTTCAACTTTCATAGATTGGGATTTTATTATTTTTTGGGATATTAAAGCTGATATAAACGATGGATATTTGTCTTTTTTGAATCCGAGGTTTAGTCCACAAGGACATGGAGTGTCGACTTCACCATATCTGATATCTAATTGGAAGGAATTATACTGGGTTAGTATGAATCCTTCATCATGGAATTTGTATTTTAAGCAAACAGCCGACATAGATTTTTTACAAGCAACTCCCGAAATTTCAACATGGAATAGCGGTGCAGGATGGAGACCAATCGGTAATTCGACTAACAATTTTTCTGGAAACTATGATGGCGATGGTTATATAATTAATGGTATCTATTGTAAATATTCAGTAAGCAATATTGGTGTATTTGGAATTTCTGCAGCTTCGGGAATAATTACAAATTTAGGTGTGACAAATGTTGATATTACAGGATATAGTGTTGTAGGTGCATTAATTGGGAGAAATGCTGGCGTAATAAGTAATTGTTTTTCATCTGGAACAGTTAAAGCGACAGACTCTTTTGGTGGCTTTGTAGGTTATGTGTTAAGTGCTGGAAAAATTTCGAATTGTTTTTCAAGAGCAAATGTCATTAGAACATCTGGTTCTGGCACATATACAGGAGGATTTGTAGGGAATGTAAATCAAGGAAAGATTGATGGTTGTTATTCTACTGGCTCGATTGAATATCTAAATTCGACTTCTCCAACAAATAAAGGATTTGTAGGTTATGTAACTACTGGTGGAAATTTCTCAATGAAAAATAATTATTGGGACAAAATTTCATCAAGACAGACTTCTAGTTATAGTACTTATGCAGTTGGTAGAACCTCAAACGAAATGAAAGTTCAAGCAACATTTATAAACTGGGATTTTAATACCGTTTGGATGCTTCATCTAGGCGTAAATGATGGATACCCAGCTTTTATTTCAACAAAAAGTTATAATAATGAAGGTTTGAAATTAGGAAATGTTTCTATTGATGATTTTATTATGTCAAGCAATTCTATAATGATATTCGGGCAATT
This sequence comes from Bacteroidales bacterium, assembly GCA_016714605.1. Classification (GTDB taxonomy): domain Bacteria; phylum Bacteroidota; class Bacteroidia; order Bacteroidales; family UBA1715; genus JADKDL01. The sequence continues at coordinate 67,902 of JADKDL010000001.1, forward strand.
GCTTTCCATAGGATCTCAGACAACTGATGCAAAATGTGGTTTTCTTTTACACACTTCATCTACGATGTCTGTTGAAAATGGTTTTTTTACTGAAAAACTCGATTTAGGGAATTTTAGTTCACCTTCAGCTATTTCTGGAAAATTATACAATTTAAAAAATAATTCAAATTATTATATATGTGCTTTTGTTGTCAATGAAAAGGGTATAAGTTATTCAATTCCAAAGGAAATCACTACACTTATAGTAGAGTCTGTCATTCCGCAGGGAGATGGGACTGATACTGTTCCATTTCTAATTTCTAACTGGCAGGAATTATATTGCATTAGTCAAAATCCTGTCATCTGGAATAAATGTTACAAACAAATAGCCGACATAGATTTTTCGATTGCTAGTCCCGATATTACAACATGGGATAATGGTACAGGATGGAATCCAATCGGAAGTTATACAACAAAATTTTCCGGTTCTTATGATGGAGGAGGATATGTAATTAACGGTATCTATTGCAATGCTTCTACTAACTTGGGTTTATTTGGATATTCTTCATCTACAAGTATAATTAAAAATGTTGGAGTTACAAATGTGTTTATACTTGGAACATATAATGTTGGCTCTTTGATTGGAAATAATTGTGGAACCATAAGTAGTAGTTTTTCATCCGGTTTAGTGTATGGTAATAGCGAGGTTGGGGGGTTAGTAGGTTTATTAGATTATTCTGGTGATATTAATAATTGTTATTCTAGAGTAAATGTTACAAGATTAACAGGAACATCTACAATCTTTGGTGGATTTGTGGGATATGCAAAATATGGAAAGATTACTAATTGCTACTCCACTGGGAAAGTTGAATATGAAGGAATAATTCCTCCTACAGACAGAGGTTTTCACGGAATTATCTACAGCACTTCTATTAGCAATTGTTATTGGGATATTACTTCCTCAAAGCTATCAACAACAATTGTTTATAACGCAAAAGGCAAGACAACAAATGAGATGAAAATACAATCAACGTATGTTGATTGGGATTTTACAGATATATGGACAATAAATCCTTTATATAATGGAGGATATCCTTGTTTTAAAAAGAATATTCAAAACTCTTTAATTTTGAATAGACCTGAAATTAGCAATGTTAATGTTTTCAATATTTTAAATAATTCAGTATCAGTATCTGGATTAATCGAGAGTACAGGAACTAACTCTTTATTCAGTTATGGTGTCCTTATTAATACAAAACAAAATATTTCATTAGAAGCAGGTGAACATATTATCAATCATAATTTAGGGCAAAGTTCGACGATAGGAGAGTTCTCCACCAATATCGACGGTCTAAGTAATAATACAGTTTATTATGTTTGTACGTATGCAACAAATGAAAATGGAACTTTTTATTCGAGTCCAAATAGATTTAAAACAAAGGAACAAGATTCTCAAGTACCTCAGGGATCTGGTACAATAGAAGCTCCTTACCTTATTTCTAACTGGAAAGAATTATATTGGGTTAGTCAGACTACTCCTGTATGGGGAATGAATTTCTTACAGACAGCCGATATTGATTTTTCCCAAGCAGATCCTACAATTTCAACATGGGATGCAGGGGCTGGTTGGACTCCAATAGGAAATAATACAATTAGTTTTTCTGGTACTTACAATGGTAATGGATATTTGATTAATGGGGTGTATTGCAACAGAAATACAACAAGTTTTCAAGGATTATTCGGATTTACTTCATCCACAAGTGTAATTTCAAATCTAGGATTAACGAATTATGAAATAAATGGTTCTAATTATGTTGGTTCATTAGTAGGGTATAATGCTGGAGCAATAAGTAATTGTTATACTTCAGGCATTGTTAAAGGAACGGCTTATTTAGGTGGTTTTATTGGTTTTCAGGAAAGTACTGGAGGTGTGTCAAACTGTTTTTCGAGATCAAATATTTCAAGAATATCAGGAACTTCGACATACATTGGAGGATTTGTTGGGTATGTTAATTCAGGAAAGGTAGATTTTTGCTACTCAACCGGTAAAGTTGAATATTTGGGAGTAACTTCTCCTACAAATAAAGGATTTGTTGGATCTTTGACAACCGGAGGGACTTTTTCAATGACAAATAATTACTGGGACAATACCGCTTCGGGGCAATCATCAACAGGTGGGGATTATGCAACCGCTAAAATTACCGATGAAATGAAGACTCAATTTACTTTTATTAATTGGGATTTTAGTACCGTTTGGTTGCTTCATCTCGGGGTAAACGATGGTTATCCTACATTTTTAGGATCAAAAAATAATAATGAAGGTTTAGAATTAGGAAACATTTCAATTGAAAGTTATTTATTTTCAAATAGTTCTATTAAAATATCTGGATTGTTACTTTCTGTTGGTTCTCATGCTACGAGTGCAACATCTGGGTTTCTAGTACACACTTCTCCTGTCATGTCAATTGAAGATGGGACTTACACAGCAAAATTAGATTTAGGAAGTTTTTATTCTCCTAGTTCAATCTTTGGGGAAATAAACAATCTGGCAAACAATACAACCTATTATCTCCGTGCTTATGTTATAAATAATATAGGTATATGTTATACTGAACCTAAACAATTTAAAACTCATGAACAAGAGTCTTTCATTCCTCAAGGCTCAGGTACAGAAGCCTCTCCTTACCTCATTTCCAATTGGCAGGAGCTGTACTGGATTAGTCAAAATACTTCCTCTTGGAATAAGCACTTCAAACAAACTGCCGATATAGATTTACATCTTACAACACCTGCGGTTTCTACATGGAATAGTGGTGGCGGTTGGACTCCTATTGGAAATTATTCAGTACCATTTTCTGGCAGCTACGATGGTGGTGGTTATGTGATAAATGAACTCTATTGTAATAGAAGCTCAGCAGACAATCAAGGTTTGTTCGGAAGAACTTCTTCAACTAGTGTGATAAAAAATGTTGGTGTTACTAATGTGAATATTATTGGTAATTATTATGTAGGCTCATTAATTGGATATAATGGTGGTGCTATAAGTAATTGTTTCTCTTCTGGCTTAGTAAATGGATGTTATTCTACAGGTGGTTTCGTTGGTCAGGTAAATAGTACTGGAGTTGTTTTAAATTGTTTTTCAAGAACAAAAGTAATAAGCTCATTTGCATATTCAAATGATTTAGGTGGCTTTGTGGGAAATGTTTCTCAAGGTAAGGTTGATAATTGTTACTCAACAGGGAAAGTTGAAGATGCACGGACTACTTCACTTACAAGTAAAGGATTTGTTAGTTATGCATACTCAGGAGGAAATTTTTCTATGACTAATAATTACTGGGACATAACTTCATCTGGTCAAACAACAAGTTATGGTACGAATGCTACAGGTAAAACTACTGCTGATATGAAATTACAAGCAACATATCCAAATTGGGATTTCATAAATATTTGGACAATAAATTCTTTGAATAACGAAGGTTACCCATGCTTTAAGCAAAGCATTCAAAATTCTTCGTTTATCAAAAGACCAGAAATTGATGTTGTTGCGTATTCAAATATCACCAGTAGTTCTATGGATATTTCGGGTATAATAAGAAGCAATAGTGCGAATTCTTTATTCAGCTATGGGGTTGTTGTTAATACCGAACCAACTGTGTCCTTAGAATCGGGTAAAAATATTTTATCTATCAATTTAGGGCAACGTTCAACAGTTGGTGAATTTTCTACTTCACTAGCCGATTTAGAAAAGAACACAGCATATTATGTTTGTGTGTATGCAACAAATGAATATGGTGCATATTACAGCGAAGTAAAGAAAATACATACATATCCTATAGATCCCCAAACACCATCGGGAAGTGGTAATAGTGAGTCTGACCCTTACCTTATCTCAAAACTTTCTGAATTATTCTGGTTTAATATTATGGTGAATGAAAATGGAAATGATTTCACGGGGAAATATTTTAAACAAGTGAATGATATCAATGCTTCGGGATTAAATCAGTGGAAGTGGAATAATGTTGAAGGAGAAGGTTGGATGCCTGTTGGTTTAAAAATGGACGGAGAAGTCTTTAATGGAAATTATAATGGTTCAGGCAAGACTATTTCTCATATTAAAATTAATTGTCTTGACAAAACATTGTATAGAATAGTGCAAGATACTATAGGGATGTCAGATTCTTTAATGTCTATTTCATTTTGGAGTAAAACAGGATTGAATTCTATAATAAGTGACATGGTAATTGATAATATTGTTGTTAGTTCTCAATATGATAATTACTCTATATATAAGCCAAGTACTCTATTTGTAGGTGTTTGTCAAGGAGAAATAAATAAATGTATCGTGTCGGGAATTAATTCTGGTTACTATATGAGCGGTTTTGTTTACGAAAATAGGGGAATAATAAAGGAATGTAGTGTTTCTGGTACATTAAATTCAAAAGACAGTCGCGATGATGCTTCTTTTTGTAATTACAACAAAGGGACAATATCTTCATGTAAAACAAATATTACGTTTATTGGTAATTTCTATGATTTTTGTGAAAGGAATACTGGCACAATTACTAATTGCTATTCCATAAATAATGCGAATAATTTATATAGTTTTGTTAATTATGGTAGTGGAACAATAAAAAACTGTTATAGTTTAAAAACTGGTTCTTTTTCTGGTGGAGTAACTGCAACAAACTTCTGGGATACCGAAGTTTCTGGGAAAACCAGTGGAACTGGTGCAACAGGCAAAACCACTGCTGAAATGAAAACTGCGAGTACCTTCCTCAATGCCGGTTGGGATTTCTTAGGTGAAACCGCAAATGGAACAGATGATATATGGGTAATTCACCCTGCCTACAATAATGGCTACCCTTTCTTGGTTTGGGAAGCTCCAAACCTCACCTACCTGGGAGGAACAGTTTACTATGACCGTGACAAGTCAAACTCTCAGAATAATGGAGATTACCCTATTGTAGGAATGAAAGTTGAACTTCTGCCTGAGGGAACAATTACAGAAACGATTCACGACGGTAGCTTTGCTTTCTTTGCAGAGCCTGGCGAACATACATACAGGGTTCTCCCTGCTGCTCCATACTACCAAGGAGGCGATGTTCTTGAACGTACCGTTACCGTTAAACTGCTCGAAGATATGGTGGTTCCGTCTATTGGTGTCTATGGAAACGATATTTTCGATTTCAGCCTTACTTCGGCTACTGTTTGGAGCCGTTGTGGAAGAACTACGCCAACGTGGGTTGTGGTGCAAAACAGAGGGAACCTTCCTGCAAGTGTCGATTTGGAATTCAAACCGGATAGTCATGTTTCGTTTGTGAGTTCATCACCTGCTGTTACAAGTACTGGCACTGGCGGTGAAAAGGTATATCGCCTGGAGAATATGTTGCCTTCGGAACAGCGTAGTGTTGAGATACAACTTCAACTCCCTGTTGCCTTCATGGATACAGTGAAACATGTCTCAACGCTTAAGTATAATAGCTCGGTAATAGAGACCAACACCTTGAAGAATCTAATCCGTTGCAGCTACGACCCTAACGATATTTCTGTTTTCCCTGCCGGACTTACCGAGAATGGTTATGTGGGTATGGAACAAGAACTTACGTACCTCATTCGTTTCCAAAACACGGGCAACGACACCGCTTTTATTGTTGACGTTCGCACCACATTAGATGAAAATCTTGATCCTTTGAGTTTCAAACTCCTTGCTGCCAGTCACGAAATGCGTTATTTCCTTGAGAAAGATGGAGCAGTTCGTTTCTACTTCGACAACATAAACCTACTCGATAGCACCAGCAACGAACCCGAAAGCCACGGTTTTGTATTGTATAGCATCAAACCAAAGGCAACTATTACGTCGGGAGCAATTGCCAACGCACAAGCAAACATTTATTTCGATTATAATCCCGCAATTGTTACCAATACCACAACCACAACTTTTATTGAGGATAGCGACATCATTGCACAGTCAATACAGTTGGAGCAAGGCTGGAATCTAATATCATTTTATGTGAATCCGTTAGACAGTACCGTTTCTGGTGTTTTCAGTGACAATTTAGATAATGTTGAAGAGATAAAGTCAGATGATGCATTTTACCGTCAAAATCAGCAGCTATGGCTCAACAGTCTTAAAAAAATAAATGGTGGCGAGGCATTCTTGATAAAACTAAAACAGCCAATGAGTTTATCTGTAGAAGGAACACCTGTCTTTACACCAAAGACGTTCAGTTTCAAAAAAGGCTGGAACATGATTGGTTGCCCAATTCAAACAAGCAGGAACTTCACCGACCAACTACAAGGAACATCAACAACGGTGGTAAAAGACTTCGAGGGTTTTTGGAAACCGAATGACCCAACCAGCTCAATAATAAAGTTTGAACCAGGCAAAGGCTATTATATTTATTTTGATGAAGATACAGATTTGGAGTGGTAGGTTATTTTGAAAATGTGGAAATTTGAAGATTTTCCTATTGAAGCAATGAAAATTCGTATGGAGGAAATGCAATTAAAATAAGTTGGCTTAGTTGAAGAAATTGGCGGAAAAAATTGGGTTTCTGAGGTTCTTAACAGAAAGCGTAAATTAACTGTAAGATTGAATTTATCTCCCGGGCTATTAATTCATGATTATCAATTGACCAGACGTTAAAAAACTCGAATAACTAACACTGCATCATTTATTAAATTCCGATAGGAACATAGCATTTTTTCAAAAGCTATTTCTATACATGAACAATTCATAATCAGCAAAATAACTTTTTCACTGAACTCATGAATTAAATTCTAAAATTAGAGAACAGGAAAGAATATTTTATGAAACATTAGTAAATATTAGAAATGAAGCACATCAAACAGAATGTGCTTCATTTTATTAATTTTCTTTAAATTGGATTAAATTAACAAGTTGAAGGAAATAATCGGGACTCCAAATTGACAGCTCATTGATGTTTTTCACAAATGGGCGAACATCGGCAATGACCTGTTTAATGTCCGTTTTTCTGATTTTTTCTTTGAGCAGTTCTATAAATATTTCTTTTGTAAATTCGGTTGTACCCGAAAATCCTTTTTGCATCGACCTTGTTTTTAGACGCTCAAAGTCGAGTAAGTGATTGTGTCTCACGTACCATTCTAAATCGTACCAATCTCGTCCCTTTACTTTACCTTTCCATTCTCGAAACAAAATGGCATGCATTTTTCCAGCGAACAAACTTGGAATATCAAAACATCGCACCATAAAAGAAAATGGCAAAAGCAAAAGTTTGTATTCAGTATTAAAATTCGGAGGTGGATCTTTATCAACTTCAATCTTGATTTTAACTGTTTTTTCTGTTTTAAATTGAATATTATACACTTCTGTATTGTCTTTATGAAAAGCAGAATCGACACTTGAATAAACTTTTTTTTCTTTTTTAACAAGTTCAACCTGTCTGCCGTACGCCATAAATTCTGTTTCAATTGCAGAAAAATATGTGTTCAAAGAAAAAGTATCGTTTTTTTGAAAAAGAGAGAAATCTAGATCTTCCGAAAAACGAGGTAGTTTATGAAAAATACGTAAACATGTTCCACCATAAAATGCAGCATTTTCAAAAAAGCCTGATCGGTAAAGCGCTGCCAAAGTAATCTCTTGCATTACTTCATGCAATGCATTTAGTTCGTCTGCCTTTGTACGAATTTCATATTTCGACAGCATCTGTTCAAATATGTTGTTCATGTTCAATATATTTTTTTAAATAGAACAAATCATTTTTTTTATATCCTGTATTTATACATTCTTCTATTATAGAGGTATTTAATGTTAATATAGTATCTTCGTCAATACGCAGACTTTCAGTAAGGTATTCTCTCACCGATTTTACTGACTGCAAACGAAGTCCCGAAGTAGCAATTATCAAGTCGCATATTGCTTTTTCGGGTGTAGCAATAATAAAAGCATATTTGTTGTCTATAGTTTCTATGCGGATACCAACAGGATAATATTCTACAGGAACCGTTGTATATTCAAATTCACCTAATTCGTTACGGAAGTTTTTGCTTCTTTTTAGAGTTGCTGAACGAACTTGAAATACTCGTTCGGGAATAAATCCGTAATAAGACAATGCACTTTCATAAGAAATATAAGATGGTCCTAGTATGTGGTTTGCAATTAGTTCCATAGACAAGAGAGCCCCTGTTTGTTCAGGTGCAACTACATAGATTCCTTTTCTAAGTCTGATGAGTGAACCTGATTTTTGAAGACGGCTTATTTTGTCTTTCGGAGAGTTGTATTCTCCAAAGCTCTCTCGTAGTACATTATGAGTTATTGGGTTTATATTGTATTCTTGAATGTTAATCATAAAATTATTCTAAAAAAATATTGCATTAATTATTCTTAATCCACAAATATAGCAAATATTGCATACATAATCAACATAATTGCGATTATCTATGCAAAATATGCTATATATTATTCATTTTTAACTTTTTTATCTTAATCCAAGAATTTCGCAGTTCTTTTTCAATCTCTGTTTTTAACTTTATTCAGCTACAATTTTTATTTACAACCTTAAATCTGCAAGTCGGGGTTTGACTTATTTGGAATTCAGAGTTATAAATTGTAAATCAAGATTACGTTTTAGAGAGTTATTGTAAAATATTATCGTCTTTCACATCTAGTTGTGTAAGAAATATATATAATAAGTTGACTGAACTTGTTAATTAAATAGCTTAAGATTTAAAAGGTTTCAAATAAAAAATATTAGATAGTATTCAATGATAAAAAATATTCCAACCATTGCCCACCAAACATACTACGTAGGTGTAAACGATAGAGAAAAGCATCTGTTTGAAAATTTATGGCCATTGGAAAGCGGAATAGCTTACAATTCATATCTTATTAATGATAAAAAAACCGCCCTCATAGATACTGTAGATAGCAATGCTATTGATGAGTTTCTTCAGAAAATACAGATGATACTTAATGGCAGACCGCTTGATTATCTTATAATTAATCATATGGAGCCTGATCATTGCAGTGGCATTACTCATATTAAACGTTTGTATCCTAATGTTGAAATTGTGGGTAACAAAAAGACTTTTGAGTTTTTGAATGCCTTTTATGGTGTGACTGATAATTTGTATGAAGTAAAAGAAGGCGATGAGTTGCAATTGGGAGACAGAAGCTTGAAATTTATCTTTGCCCCAATGGTGCATTGGCCCGAGGTTATGATGGCTTACGATACCAAAGAACATACCTTGTTTTCTGCCGATGCATTTGGTTGTTTTGGTACTTTAGATGGTGGCATTACCGATGAACAATTGAATATGGATTACTATTGGGAAGACTTCATCAGATATTATTCAAATGTTGTGGGTAAATTTGGAGGTCCGGTTCAGAAAGTGCTGTGCAAATGTGCCTTATTGTCTATAAAAACCATTGCTGCAACACATGGTCCCATTTGGAAAAGTGCCGAAAATATTAAAAAAATTCTAGGTCTGTACGACAAGTGGAGCAAATATGAAACCGAGCCGGGAGTAGTTATTTGTTTTGGTTCCATGTATGGCAGAACTGAGGCTATGGCCGAGGCAATAGCTCGTTCACTTTCAGAAAATGGGGTGAAAAACATTCGTATTTTTGATGTTTCTAAAACTCACGCATCGTACATTATAAAAGAGATATTTAAGTATAAAGGGCTTATTGTAGGGAGTTCAACTTATAATTCGGGTTTGCATCCAAATGTAGAATCATTGATGTTGAAACTCAAAAATATGAATATAAAAAACCATTACTTTGGAGTATTCGGCTCTTTTTCGTGGAGCGGAGAAGCCACAAAAAACCTGTATGACATCTGCCAACAAATGAATTGGGATATTGTAGCCCCGGCAATAAAACAAAAAGGAGCAATCGATGATTTGATACACGATGAGTGTGTAAGTTTAGCTGAAATTATGGCTAAAAAGGTTTTGTAGGTTAGTTTATACACCGCTTATGGCGCGAGTTTATAGCTCGTACCTTTTAAAAAAATCCATTTAATTTACATAGTAAAGTCAGATTTAAAAAGTTCTATAATCTTGTATTGTCTTTATTCGTTAAGCTCAGAGCATTTAGTGAATTATACCTCGACGGGTTCAGTATCCGCAACACGAGATGATTGACAGATAGAGCCAAATATCCTGATGTTTTCCTATATATTTATTTTGGATTTATTTTTATTTAGTGTGATAGACATGAAAATGTAGTCAATGTTTTTATACATCTATGAAAGTTTCAAATGAGAAAATATAATGTATTCTACAAATTTTTATTAGCTTGCTGATAGTTGAACCATCATATTATTTTTGAAGTTCTATTTTTTTCATCACAACCTCAAACCTCACAACTCAGAACGTCAAATATAGCCAGTTCCACTATAGTAAATTCAAATTTTTCTCATAACGTTATTGTTTTAATTTTAATATATCAATAACTTAGAAGTATTTGTGTTTGAAGTAAATTTATGTATTTTTGTCAGGAGCTATCCCCGAGGGATTTAGTTCAACACGCTGTAATAAAAAACTGCGGAGTCCGTAGTTTTTCGTAACCACGTAGTCCGCATGAAGTTTGGTTTCGGTGGATAGATTACTTCTCCGCAATAGACAGTATTTTTATACAGCCAACGTTGGGCGTAAACAAAAATGACTACCTGACAATGAGATATTTAAAAAAAAATAAGAGGTCTAAAGTAAAAAATATTTGGACTATAATATGGATATTAGATATTATAGCTGGATTTTATTTGTTTGTTTTTGAGTCTTATAGATATCAATCAAATAATGTTGGATATGGATTAGTAATGCTTGCAATTGGATTTACAGCTATTCAATATATGTGGTTTGAGTTATTGCCATATTCAAAATGGAATAGAGCTGCGAATGTTTTGCCTATGTTTATTGTATTTATTCCATTGATTTTCGGTATGATTAGATTGCAAAAGAATTTTCTAAATAAACAGATTAAAGAATATGGGATAATTACTTATGGACAAGTGATTGACTTTGAAACATCCGAATCTAAAGGTCATGTGTCACATTATGCGACGATTAAATATAGATTTGAAGATAAAGACATAATTCAAAGGGTAAAAAATGATGATAATTTCTATCAAAAATATGATAGCTTAAAAATCAAATGTTCTAGTAAAAAACCTGAAATTTTTGCTATTATTCGATTTAAAAGATAAAAATTGTCTACGCCCCAGCTCGTTTAATTTTAGCTTTCCTAAACACTTCGTGGTTGCAACCCAAACGCTATTCTATTAGAGATAAAGTAAGACTTGTAGCCCAGCAATAAAACCAAAATTTTAATCCTCAAATATAATTAATTAAAGTAAAATGCAATTTGCTAGAAATAAGAGAGAGGCACAGATTTTTTCGAAATTAACCATAATTGTAAGAACAAAAATCTGGTTAAGATTATATATATCCTCAATCAGCCATCACTTTAACGGAACATTTTACTGATTTTCAACTACAATTTTTGTGTCTTTTATATTCCCTGTTTCATCAATTATTTTCAATAAATAAACACCATTATCAAGGTTCAAATTTTTAATTGAAATATCATTACTATCATTAGTATTTCTGTTTTCTGAATATAGCAAATTGCCAATGATAGTAAAAATAGAAATACTTGTCTTTCCCTCAAAACCATGCAGTGATATATTAAGTTGTTCTTTTACCGGATTTGGAAATACTGATACTTTTAAAAGATTATTTTCATCATCTATAATAGAGTTTGCTGTAGCAATTGAAAAACGTTGATATGGGCTTGAAATGTAGGTTGGATATTCTACCGATTTATAGCTAATTGTCTTTCTATGATTGGTGTAAAAATCTATATGCGATGCTGAGGTATTGAGTTCAATTTCTGTTTCCCAAGTATTAGATTGCGCATTGAACCACATACTTTTAGTGTTTTCAGAAGGTATCATTTCCATGATATATGAAATACTGCCATCAGAACCGCGATCATACATCCACCACAAGCGGCCGGTTTCGGCCGCAGTTGCAGGGTCGAACTTCACCGAAATATGCAATGTATTACCTTCTCTGTGCGATACGATTGTAGGAGTGGTAAGTAGTTCGTCTACATCATTGTTGAAATGGTTTAAAGCAAAAACCGTCAAGTTCTTCTCATCTAATTCAGCTGAATCATGTAGCGTGTTTCCATGACCTGTATTTGCCTTCATGTATATTGGAATATCCGGATGGTTAGTGCCTCCCCACGCCATATCGTAAGCCACATAATCGTGTGTTCCCGGGTGAAACAGCATATCTACTTTTCGGTTGGCCAATTGTTGTTTATTTCTGCTTATAAAAACCACATCTGCCATTCTTTCGGCAAGTGCATGCAACGAATCCCACGAATGGCCTTTTTCTAGAGCATCGTGGTTGTAATTTGTGCCAAATGTACCAGCTAGAAATTCATGACGAAGCAACTCTTCCTCAACAAATTCAGCTCCTGTTTGTTTCAAATAGTTTATATATTCTAAGTTTTCGTTGTGCAGAGAAATATGATCTTCCTCGATTGCATAGCGCAGTGGCGAATCCCAAATGGCTGAAAAGGCAGCATGCAAAGCGGTGATTCTGGTATCATTGATTAAGGCAATTGTTGGCGAAGTACCGTTTTTTGATGTACCTGAAACCAACACTTTTCCTTTGGCAAAATAACTGGTATCTTTATATGCAGCCGTTATACTTCTCATAATTGTTGCAGGCCAGGCCCAATATTGTATGTAATAGTAAGGGTTCAGGGTTTCTATAAATAGAGCATTCATAGCATCTTGCAATGAAACTTGTTCTGCATTTATACCATTTTGAATTACAGTGCGAACCAAGCCCACGCCCGATCTTAAAAGCATTTTATCAAGTGCAGAGCTTATTATTGTGTCGCTAACAAGTTCTTTTGCTGTATTTCCTCCGGTTATATGCATACCGGTAGCTTTAGAATCTACAGGAACAATAAACCGAACAGGAATTCTATATGATTGACCTTCCCACAATTCACCTACATTTATGCTTATATACTGCTGTCGAGTTCTTACAACCCCTTCAACAATGTGCCAATCATCAATTATCTCAATATCCAGAGTCGAGGTATCACGGATAGCCTCCATATTGAAGAAATTATTGGCATAACCATAAAAACTGTTTACTAGCAATAAAATTGGGAAGAATATTTTTATCATACAAATAGTTATTTATCAAGACAAATATAGCAATCTCTAAATGCAACTTTAAAAAAAAAATTATATTATTTCATTCAAATTTTAAGTTTTAAATATTTATAATATTTCGTTCCTTGTTCCGATAATTTTGGATAAATATTTAAGCTTAATTTTTCATCGAAAATTTCAAATAGCATTTTAGCTTCATTTTTATTGCCTTTTTGCAAGCAACTATCTATACGATATAATAGTTCATACCTAATATTATCAACAAAATTATTTTCACTTAAACTATTTCTGTTTAAGTATTTTAAGCAGTCAATTACTGAATAAATCATTGTTTTATATTCTGAAAAAGAAAGTTGTGGCTGTTGATCGTAATTTATTTTTTCAATAATTATATATGATTTTAAATGATTGCTCAAACTCAACTTGTTTGCTTCATAAAATCCGGTTGTAAAATATACTTCTCTATTAAATTTATTTTTTTTGAGTAAATTTAATAATAAGACATCATTACGTAGTATATACTGTTCATAATTTGTAGAATAACTTGGTTTTAGTATCCAAGAAAAAACTTTCTTATTAGGAGTTTTGATTGATATTTTAGTATCGGTCCAGGGTTTAAAGATTACAGAATCCAACTCCTTATATTTTTTACCAAATGATATTTTATTTTTGTTTTTAATAAATTTCGGATACCAAAGGGTATTTAACAAACTTATGTCAATAACCGTTACATCAGTTCTGTAATGCTCTACAAATTGCAGATACCAAAGCGGTATGGTGAAGTTATCGCCAGAAGTAATTAAAATAGCATTTGGCGAACAAGAATCGAGCACTTTTCTATTAATTGATAAAAAAAAATTACCAAAACCACCTCTTTTTTTACCCTCTTTAAAAGCCCAAAGTGCAGAGTCTAATTTATTTTTATAAATATAACACATTGCCTGTCCGCCCCATTCTCCAGTTAATTTTGAATAGGGGTCAAGCACAAGAATTTCTCCATTATATTTTGGTGTGAGTCTGTTTACTATTTCAAATTGTTCACTTGATTTTATGGTTAAATTACTATTCATAGAAATTATACTTCTACCATCAAATGAATTAAAACGGCTATATGCATAACCTAAGAAATAATGGGCTTCTGCATTTTTAGGCTCTATTAAAATTGCTTGCTCAAGTTTTTTTATAGCATTATTTAAATTTTGATGCTCAGAATCTTTATATAATTCACGCTTACCCTCTTGAAGCAAGGTTTCAAAATTAATAGATTGTGAGAAAAGAAGCGAAGAGATAAAAATAAAATAAAGTGTGGTAAATGTTTTCATTAATATTGGTTTACAAATGGTTACGTTCATTCAAAAGAGGAAATAAAAGAAGTTTTATATTCTAAATTTGATTTTATTTATTTCTAATAATCTATTAATGTTTTCCACAGCTTTATCGAAACGCTGCTGCCAATTTCCATTAATTTCAACAAAGATAATATTATATTTGTCAAGAATTTCCCAGCTCGTATAGGTTTTGCTACGCTGAGCACTTCGTGGTTGCAAATCAAAACGCTAAATTACTATTTTTAAAATTAGGACTTCTAGCACCGCTATACAGTTTAAAAACTAAATTCCAATACTCAATTATAATCTCACTCATCATAATTCCACGCGCTACTGAATATTAGCAACCTAACTATGTGCGATTTAGTAATCAAGAAAATCATAATAATCAGATAAATTAAAGTTCTGACAATATTAGAAGACGCACGGCCGTGCGTCTCTACGGGGAATACAGCACTTTGATAGTAAGGTATTAGTTAAAAACTCCAATTTACTTGGCTGACATACAGAATATAGGCAACTCAAAAAATTTAAATCTTAGATTTTCAAAATCCAAAAAACTAATTATATTTGTGCAGTTAAAAAATTTTTGGATGTTTACATTTTATTCGGATTTGGTGAAGTAAATAACCTTGGGAGTTAATCCTTTGGTTATACTTATTTGGAAATTCTCTTAACAGTTTCTGGTGAGGGAATTTGTTTTTGTAATCAAAACACTAACACGTAGTTAGGTCTGATTATGAGAATATTAAATAATATTGTCTTTACCTTAACAGAATAAATTTTAACATCATGAGTAATGAAAATAAATCAATACACGAATTCGACTTTAATCTAATTTGTGATTATTTTTCAAGTCTTAACCGCCAAGTCATTCTAAGCAAGGAAGTAACACTCAAAGCACTGAGTTTTATAGATAATCTTTCTGAAAAATCAGTAATAGCAGATATAGGTTGTGGTACAGGTGGTCAGACTTTAGTTTTGGCGCAGCATACTCAAGCAAAAATCAGCGCTATAGATTTATTTCCCACATTTATAGATAAATTGAACCAAAGTACAGTAGCTTTAAATCTGCAAAACAGAGTTAGAGGCATAGTTGGCTCTATGGACCAACTGCAATTTGCCGATAACGAGTTGGATTTGTTGTGGTCTGAAGGTGCAATTTATAATATAGGTTTTGAAAGAGGTATAAATGAATGGCGTAAGTTCATAAAAACGGGCGGTTATCTAGCTGTTTCGGAAGCATCGTGGTTTACAGAAACTCGACCTACCGAAATAGAAGCTTTTTGGAATACTGCCTACCCTGAGATTGATACTATTGCAAATAAAGTATTGCAAATGCAGAAAGCAGGTTATGTACCAGTGGCTACATTTATTTTGCCCGAATACTGCTGGATAGATAATTTCTACCTACCTCAAATAGCTACTCAGGAGGCATTCTTGAAAAAATATGCCGGCAATAAAAATGTTGAAGATTTTATTGCTAATGAACGAAATGAGATGCAACTGTATTATAAACACAAAGCTCATTATGGTTACGTTTTTTACATTGGAAAAAAACTCTAACGGTTGCTTTGTTTAGTAAGTTTAATTGCATTTTAAATGTATGCTCCAAATTCGGTTAATCCGGATTTGGAGTTTTTTTTAATAAAGTTCAAGTTTGAATTTAGTAAACTAATGATTACACAGCAAATCAAAGTAGGGGCGTTAGCTCTGACATCTTTAATGCATAAAATCTGAATATAAGTTTAAGCTGTTATTCCCGAACTAATTTATAAAACAAATGATACATACTTTGGCTGAAAATCATGTTAATCATTTAATCCTATAAATCAGTGGTTCAGACATTTTTTTGCAGGCGTAGCCTACTGAAATATGGACGACTTAGGACAGCTTAAGCTGAAAGGGGCATGTAATCCTGTTTCAAAGCCACTGGTAATAATACCAAATGATGCAGAATAACCAATCACTCCAGCAACATTAATAGAAAAACCTATTTCTATTTGAACAGCATCTGGGCTGAAAGCACCAAATGAGCACGAACGTCAATCAGTAGGGAAATTTAATTCTTCAGTTAAGAATAGATAATACCATTTTTTGTTAATAGGCTTGATAATTGGAATTTCTTTTTTGTATTTATCAATCACTGTTGTATCAAAAAAGTAATACAATGATATATCTTCATTTATATTAAACCTTGTTGCTTGTCCCCATGGGTAGCTGATTATCCCATCAATACCCATATTGAAGAAGCTTTTCGCAATACTATCAATTGCCGTGTTTGCATATTGTAAGCTGCTGTCAATGGCATTTGTTCTTTGAATGAAATCAATATTACTTTTTAATTTCGTTACCAATAGAGTATCATTTTTCTGTTTCCGACAAATAAATCTTTTTTCAGAATATTTAGAATCTTCTATCAAAGATCCATCATTACGATAATATAATTTTGAACTATCATTATGTTCATAAAAATAGCTAAATAAGAAAGACGAATTTTGATTAGGCTCTCTTTTAGTGATGCTCCAGTTATTAAAAATAATAAGATCTTGTTGTTCAAGTTTATTTACAATGTATCTTATCTCTTCTTTACTCATTTTTCTATTTCCACAAGAAGAAAGAAAATTTGTTATGATGATATTAATTAAAATAATATAAACTAAAGTTTTCATGCTTATCTATTATAAGTTATTCCATTTTTATAGTAGTTATACAATGTTGCACCTAGATTGATAGATCTTTGATCGTCCCAAGAGTCAAAACCTGTACTAATCTCATTCAGGTGAGCTCCTAATATAATCGGATATCTTCCAAATCCTAATGTTTTTGCTCCAACTGCAAATAGGAAGTTCCCTAAATTACCTTCATCATGTCCATAATAACTTCCAGACATAGGGTCTTTTATGACATACATCGTGTTGGATTTCGGATTTTTCAAAGCATTCCAAAAGGTATATCGGTAATCCATTTTACCATTATTATTTTCTTTAAGAATAAATGGAATTTTATCTAAAGTACTAACTTCTGATAAACCTGAGTTTGCTATTATTGCATCAATTTCATTATTAGTTATTATTCTGAATCTCTTAATCGCTGTTCCCTTGTTGTTTAATACACTAT
Source organism: Bacteroidales bacterium (assembly GCA_016714605.1). Classification (GTDB taxonomy): domain Bacteria; phylum Bacteroidota; class Bacteroidia; order Bacteroidales; family UBA1715; genus JADKDL01. Next base: position 85,516 of record JADKDL010000001.1, read on the forward strand.
TAGTTATGTTGTCTGCATATCTTTGATCTGTAAATCGAAATGAGAAAGTTATGTTATTATTAGCATCAACTTGAATACCTCTATGTCCACCGTGAATGAATTCAAAGAACCAGCTTCTCTCTATAAATTGTCCTGTAAATTCGCCATTTGCACCAAATACAAAATCATCAGGACTATACATTCCATTCGAATCCACACTATTCATCCAATTATTCCCCATAGCCAAATACGGGCTCCAATATTGTCCAGCGAGGTCGGTAGTCATCCAACGACCTATACGTGGGTTGTAGAGTCGGGCTTCGAAGTGGTTGTAGCCAGTCTCAAAGTCGTACTCGGCAAACTGCCCTTGGTAGCCAAAGCGGTAGGTTGTGCCAATAGTATATGTTTTGCATGTAGTCATACTCAAATATAAAAACTTTTTCCGAAAACAAAAAGGTTCAGAACTTTGCCAAAGTTTTAAACTTTGGCAAAGTTGGTACTACTGTTTTTCATTGCCGTTTGGCTTCAGCGAACGGGGGTGAAAAATGCAATGTTTTATTAGGCTTTAGCCAAAAATCCTGTTAATCATTTAATCCTACAAATCAAGGTTCAGACATTTTTATTTGCAGGCTTAGCCTACTGAAATATGGACGACTTAGGACAGCTTAAGTTATATGGTAACTTCAATCATCGAAGAAAATGTGTAATTATAAAAAGAATAAAAAGAAAAATTAATACAAGTAAAGATAAAACTATGTATATCTTATTGTATTTAGTTAATTCTTCTCCGGCTTTTCTTGCTGTAATATTTTCTTTTTCTTTATCTCTTTTAACTATTGGGAGTAGGAGTAAAATAAATTGTAAAATATCTCCTTTAATATAAAAATCATATATGTTATTTATATTTTTAAAAGATTTCTTAGAAGTTTCTTGAGTATAGGATATTTGACTACCTGCTTTTAAATGCAAAGAAATAAACCAACTAATAACACATAATAAAAATAAAATTGCTACTACCATGTATTTCCATTATTTCTAGTAAACCCAAATGGTGCAGGACCTCTTGAAATACTTACAGATGTAGATGTATAACTTTTTCCATAATCAGAGAATGAACAATTTGGATTTGTTTTATCCCCCCCTCGACTTATAGAAATACCAAGAAAGCTAAGGTTATCACTTGCACCTTTCCCTTTTACATCAGCTATTCCGAATGTTGGATTATATGAGGAACTGCCAGTCAACGAAATACCATAACCAACATCTGCTCCAGCAGTATGATCTCCTGTAAAATAAAAGTCCCAGTTACCTCTTTCATCAAAAATTACACCTGTTTCAAATCCAAATCCCATACCCGGAGTAATATTTCCTCCAAATCCAATTTGAAATACTTTAAAGGTAGGTCGATACTTTCCTCTCATCGCCTTAACTACAGGACTATTCATTGTTCTCATATGATCTGAATATTTTCCACTTATTGTAATTTCTGATAAATAAATAAATTTGTCAAAACCCCCAGACCAAAAATTAAAAGTTTCTCTACTACTTGTCCAATTAGTAAATGTAACTCCATTTATTTTAATTGTTGCTGCTGTTTCCCCATCTATCCAAATATTGTTACCATTCTTATCTTGATAGCCATCTGAATATCTCCCTGAATATCTTCCATCTCTATCTACCCCATTCATCCAAATATTCCCCATAGCCAAATACGGGCTCCAATATTGCCCGGCGGGGTCGGTAGAGAGCCAACGACCTATACGTGGGTTGTAGAGTCGGGCTTCGAAGTGGTTGTAGCCAGTCTCAAAGTCGTACTCGGCAAACTGCCCTTGGTAGCCAAAGCGGTAGGTTGTGCCAATAGTATATCTTTTGCATGTAGACATACTAAAATATAAAAATTTTTTTCCGAAAACAAAAAGGAATAGAACTTTTGAACGGGTATTAATTAGAAGTATCGGAAAGCAAACTATAAAGAGAACTGCTTTGTATTGGCGTTTTTTCAACCGATGCTTTCAATTCAGCCTTTTCTATATAAGACTTTAGCCACTGATATGTTTTTTTATTTGGGATATACACATTTACTAATTCCTTTTTCCCGTTTGCAAATTCTATATAAAAATAATTTTTATCACCCAGTTCAGGTGTCCTTAGTTTAGTATACCCATCATACCCTCCGTAATAAAACACCATCTGAGCTAATTCACTAAAAAAAAACTCTTTAACTACACTTTCTTCGGAACGTTTTATTTTAATTGCATTTGCAGAAAAAGCTATTTGCCCTATTGGCAAGTATTTCTTTTTTCTGAAATTCAGAAGGACAAACACCGCAATAAGAAACATGCTAACAAACAAACCGATAATTCTATACTCTCCCAACATTCCTATAAATGGAAGCATAAAAAGCCCGACTATTATCAGAAACAGGTAGGAAGACTTGCCTTCATATTGACTATCTATAATTTTAAGAACCATTGGCTATTTTTTTAGATTATCAAAATGCTCCTTGGTCTCCACTGCTGAACCGTATAAATCAAAATAAATAGCCGCATCTCCCCAGTCAGCGAAGCCTCGTAAAGAATAACCTGCATCTTTGATTAACGAAAAGCCACTAAGTGCTGCAGAAATTCCCTGCAGAAAATAATCTGAGTTTGTTGCATGAGCTCCAGTCTTAGTCTTTCCGGTTGTAATCATATAGCCTAAATAACCTATCGAATAAACAGCATTTATATTTATTAATGTATTTCCCACAGGTTTTCCAACATATTCACCAAACCAAGCATCAGCATAAGACTCATAGTTTCCTTTCAGATAGGCTTGTTTGTAAGCCGACAAGCTATGAAAATCAATCAAAGGTACATGAAAAGTTGGTTTATATAATGAGCCTATTATCTTTCCTTTTTCAGTGATTGCAACACCTTTTTGGTAACGTCCAGCTAATTTCCCATCAATAAAAACCAAATCAGAATTTCCCTTTGTTTTTATAATTGTTGGATTTGCTGGGTTGTCAGAATGATATGATATTATGTGATCATATCTTCCATCTCTATCCACACAATTCATCCATTTATTCCCCATCGCCAAATACGGGCTCCAGTATTGCCCAGCGGGGTCGGTAGTCATCCAACGACCTATACGTGGGTTGAAGAGTCGGGCTTCGAAGTGGTTGTAGCCAGTCTCAAAGTCGTACTCGGCAAACTGCCCTTGGTAGCCAAAGCGGTAGGTTGTGCCAATAGTATATGTTTTGCATGTAGACATACTCAAATATAAAAACTTTTTCCGAAAACAAAAAGGTATAGAACTTTGGCAAAGTTGGTACTACTGTCTTTCATTGCCGTTTGGCTTCAGCCAACGGGTGAAAATTGCAATGTTGTATTAGGATTTAGCCAAAAATCCTGTTAATCATTTAATCCTATAAATCAGTGGTTCAGACTATTTTTTGCAGGCTTAGCCTACTGAAATATGGACGACTTAGGACAGCCCATAGCCATCAGGCTAAGAAAAAAGTGTAGTAATAATATGGGGCATACGATTCAATTTGTGCTCATTTTAAATCTACATTCACACATATATTAAATGTTGAAATGCTTGATAAAATTGCCGATTACGCCAACGTCAGTGTCTTCGCTGACGTTTTATAAAATGAAAAAAGACAAATTGAATATCCCCGTTTCTAAAGAAATAGAGTGATTAATATTATTATTGATTATCAATAAATTACAGCTTAGCCTGATGGCTATGGGCACAGCCTAAGCCGAACGGGGACTTCTAGCCCATCAAAATAGCTTAAAATCTAAATTCAAATATAATTAAATTTTAAATATATAATCTCACTCATTATAATTCCATGCGCTACAGTATATTAGCAACCTAACTATGTACGATTAAGTAATCAAGAAAATCATAATAATCAGATAAATTAAAGTTCTGAAAATATTATTTTCAGAATAGAGACCTTGAAAACTGCGACGAAGCGAGGACGCTTTGCAGAACAAAGAACAACATAGAACCTAAACCAAAATTTCATGTATATTGTTGATTTTACGTTTAAAAAAAACTATTTTTACATTGTTTTGTGAAATTAATTCTTTAAATATGAAAACTCAATATATCACAAATTTAAAAGGGAAAAAGGTAAGTGTAATACTTCCAATTAGAGATTATAAAAAAATGATTGAAGAGTTGGAAGAACTAGAAGATATTAAGGCATATGACTGTGCTAAATCACTTAAAAGTGAGCCTATTCCTTTTGACCAAGCATTAAAAGAAATAGAACTTTTACGCAATGCAGGAGTATAGATTATTTATAGAAAAGGCTGTTTATAAACAGCTCAGAAATATTCCGGAAAAGGATTATAAAAAAATAATGAATTCTATTGCCAAATTATCAACAACACCTCGTCCTACTGGTTTTAAAAAGCTTAAAGGTCGTTTAGCTTATAGAATTCGCGAAGGAAATTATAGAATCATCTATGAAATTAATGATAATATTCTTACGGTTACAGTTATTGAAGCCGGCGACAGAAAGAATATTTATGATTGATTTTATACAAAGATTGTTTTATTTGGAGGTGAGCTTGTAGCTAGTGCAATATAAAACAATCTATTACAATTACTTAGTAAAGTACGAATTCTAAAATTCAACTTGCTTTATTCATTAAGCTCAGACCTTCTAGAGGAGAACTATAGAATGTGTCTATAATAAACATTCTGCTGTTTAAAGAAAATTCATGAATTTTCTCTACAGCGTCAAATCAAAGTAGGGACGTAGCCCTAAAATATTCGTAGATAATGAATTAAATTTAAAATGGAGAATTATTGGAATCTGCTGTTAAGAATGCTAAAAGCAAATATTTAACCTTGAAATAAACAATATTGAATTTTAAAAAATCATAGCAATCATAATAATCAAATAAACCAAGATTCAGACAATTATTTAATGCTAATAGTCTAATTTATAGTCTAGAGCATAAAAATATGAACAATTCAGGTACAGCCTGAGCCTAAACTGAGGTAAATTTCCTTGCTGACTAAGGATACAAAAATTTTCCTTTCATTATTTTAATAGCTTTTTTAAGGAATTCCATTTGTTTCCTGTTTTCAAGAAACAATTCATATTCATAAAATACACCCTCATAATAAAACGATAACATATTGTTTCGGCCATTATCAGGAATCCAAGTAATACTAGAATATGATAAAAACCCTCCTTTATATCCTCTATATTTAAGTTTAATATTTGTAATATTTTTAAGCAAAAATTCTTTTGTTTCTTTCTCTATTGAAATAATATATTTTTCTGTATCTATTTCTATATGACCCACAAAAAGTATTTTATTTCGTTTTTGAAAAATGAGTATAAAGAAAAATACTAGTAATACAAATATTATTAAGGAAAAAATGTAGACCAGATAGTCTAAATAATATAAATTCAAATATCTATTTATTTTTACAAAGGTTGGGACTAAAAATACACTAAAAACAAATAAATAAAACCAAAATGCGGAATAAACTTTACCTTTGTATTCTCCTTTTATAATCTTAATATTCATTTTGTTCATAATTTATATCCCTCGCTAGTTCGTGTTTATTCGCTGAGCATTCTGTGTTTGCAACCAAAACGCATTATTACTATTAAAATGAGGACTTCTAGCCCATCAAAATAGCTTAAAATCTAAATTCAAATATAATTAAATTTTAAATATATAATCTCACTCATCATAATTCCATGCGCTACAGTATATTAGCAACCTAACTATGTGCGAATGAGTAATCAAGAAAATCATAATAATCAGATAATTTAAAGTTCTGACAATTAATGAGACGCACGATATTTCAGGTGGCAGACAATTACTATTTTTATTAGGCAAAGTATTAAACCAAACAAACTCCAAAAATCTGGTGAATTGAAATAATAATGCGAATTAAGGGTTGGAAATTGTATGTAAGATTGAACCCTTCTCAGGGTTCTGTATGATAAGAAACATATTTTTCACCCCGAGTTTTACTCGGGGTGAAAAATATTCAATCCTTTTAGGATTGTAAGAAATAATAACCACGAAGTGGTTAAATGTGAATAGCCCCGTATGTAATACGGGGTAAGAATAGGCAAGAAAAAGAACCCAGAATAGGGTTCAATATTAAAATTTCTATTATTAATTCGCATTAATACTAAATATCTAATTAGAATTATTTATTGATATTTTAAGAGTTTCTATATCTTTACGTATTTGCTATTAGTGATATAGAAATATTTCGAAAAAATATAATTATACTGATGAGGTTTTTTCTAATTTTTACAATACTTGTTACCATGTTTGGCTGTTTCAGAAAAAATGACAATGAAATTTCGTTCTACAAAAAAGATCAAAAAATTGGTTTAAAGCGTGGTACTAAAAAAATTACGGAACCTATTTTTGATAAACTCAAAATGCCTTTTGATTCTGCTACCGGCACTACTCAGGCTTTTGTAAATGGCAAATGGGGAATAATTGATACTACCGGAAAAACTATTATACCGTTTTCGTTTGATAGTATTCAGGTAACAAATAAGTATATTTTAACTCAAAATAGCGGATTGTTTGCTCTTTATGATTTAGTAGGAAATATCATTTTGCCGCTAGAATATTCCTCTATTACTCCCGATTTGAATGGAAACTTTGTCGTTGCTTTGAACAATAAATATGGGGTAGTTACTAAAATTAACGATACTGTGGTTTCGGTCATTCCTCTGCAATATGATTTGGTTAAATATGATGGCAGTATATATTACTTTGTTTACCAAAATAACAAAACCGGAATCATTGACAATGCCGGAAAAATATTGCTTGAAACTAACTACGAAGAGGTTATGGAGATAGCCTATCTGCCCGAAGAGCATTTAAAATTATTTAAATTTACGCTTAATGGTAAACAAGGAATTATAACCGGCTTTGGCGATCTAATTGTTAAACCCGAATTTGATTTTATTGAGACTTTTGTAAAGAAAATAGCAAGGGTACAAAGCAAAAATAAATGGGGTTTTATAGGTATTAGGGGTGAGGTTTTGGTAGAACCAATTTACGACCAACTCGCTCAATTTGGAAATGATGGTACTGCACAATTTTTATACAATGGCAGGAAAGGCTTTTTGGAAAGAAAACAACTTTTTCAGAATGCTCAGCCTCATTTACAAAATAGAGATAAAGAACCTTTACAATAAGGAAAAATTCTATAGCTAATTTCGGTTCAATACTCTAGCGGTAAAGCTATTGCTTTTTAGAATAGTAATATGAATCGTTATAATAGTTACTGTAATAGTCGCTATAATAATCGCTGTAGTCTTCATACAAAGTTTCGCATGAGGTAAATGCTCTGGCAAATATGCTTATTCCTCCGAGCATTGCTACCGAACCAGCAATTCTTTTCAAAGCAGCTCGTCTATTGAGTCTGTCGTTTTCTGCTTTTGTTTCTTCAGAATTGTTTGTTATTTCTCCCATCGCTTTATATATTACTACGTGTAGAATTTACAGTATTGCAGTACTAAAAAATAAATTTTAGCACTGCAAATTTCTGTTTAATTATTTAAATATTATCCTGTTACAGAAAATCTAGCTTTTTTAGATTTTTTGTCTTCAATACACATAACCGGTATTTCAAGTTCATTGAATAATAGCGTTTCTTCTTTTCCGCCAAGTATTGGTAAATGGTTTGAAGAATCAGAAATTATCAATATCAAATCAGCATTAATTTCTTTGCTGTAGTTTAGAATTTTTTTCTGGAAATTATCGGTATTAGTTTCCAAAGGAGCAACTTCATACTGAATATCATACTTATTGAGGTACGATTTTATTTGTAATATAGTGTTTATCATTTGTTTCTCTCCAACTTTTGATGACTCAAAACGTGGGTAGATATGAATTTTAGAATCAAACATTTTTGCTAATTTTATTGCAATTGCAGTTTTTTGTCTGTCTTCATCAAGCAAACTCACCGGAAACAGAATATTTCTGAAACCGTTTTCTACAACTTTGCTTTGAACTACCAATACCGGTATTTCGGTACTGTCAATTACTTTAAGAGCAAAACTGCCAAATATTTTCTGTACACCTTTTTTTCCGTGTGTAGCCATTATAATCAAATCAACGTCAAGCTCTTCAGCCACTTCATTGATAGTTTTATAAATATCACCTTTTCTTTTAATTAAAGTAATATTGGTATAATCGGTTTTTTTTGCAAAAGCTTCTAATTTCTGATCTACCTCGGCACTATTTTTCTCATCTTCAATAATATGCAGTAAATGAATTGAACCATTTTGTTCTTTTACAACTTCAACAGCTTGATATAGAGCTTTTTCGCATACTTCGCTTAAGTCTGTAGGTACTAAAACATTCTTAACTTTCTCAATCTTTGCTTCCATAGTCTTAATTTATTTTAATTAGTTAGATTTTGTTGTTGTGCTTTATTAAATTTATCAGTTAAAGTAGAGCAAGGTCTTTATCTGTAAATTTCGTCAAAATAAGCATAAAAATACTTACATATAACCATATAAAGATATAAAATAATTGATTTCTTTAATTGTTCATAATGTTTTTTTCCATGCAATTGAGTTTTCCAATTGTATTCAGTTTGTTAAGAGCGTGAAAGAATCTGAACTGTTGCAAGTAAAGTATTACATTCCAAATCATAAAACCTTGAAATATAAACACTAGGATTAAGAAGAATATTTTTATTTTATCTTGAGCAACTTTAGAATCAAAAAAAGTAGTTCGTAAATACTCTAAGATTATAATATTTTTGCTTAATTTGTAAAAAAATAAGCTAGTTAAAAGATGTGGGTTGTATGTTCTGATTTAGAGGGAGTTTTTGTTCCCGAAGTATGGATTAATGTTGCTAAAAAAACCGGTATAAGTGAGTTAAAACTTACCACTCGCGACATTAGAGATTATGATGAGTTGATGAAGTATCGTTTAAAAATACTCAAAGAACGCAATATAAAAATACAAGATTTGCAGAGCGTAATAGCTACAATTGAGCCACTTGAAGGTGCAAAAGCTTTTATTGATTGGCTCAAAGAAATTACTCGTCCGGTTATAGTGTCTGATACTTTTGTGGAGTTTGCAGATCCGCTTATGGCACAGCTTGGTCGCCCATTTTTGCTTTGTCACTCTTTAGAAATAGCTGAAGATGGAACAATTATAAACTATCATCTTCGTCAGCCAGACCCAAAGAAAATGACTGTTCAAGCTTTTAAAAGTCTAAAATATAATGTAATAGCATTTGGAGACTCATACAACGATATTTCCATGCTTAAAGAAGCCGATATAGGCATTTTATATTGTCCGCCTCAAAATGTAATTGATGATTATCCTGAATTTCCGGTTGCAAGAAATTACGATGAGTTGCGTGAACTCCTTGTGCCTCATATACTTTAAGAGCAGCTTTAGCAACTTTACTGAAAGATGAAGCTCTTTTGTTTTAGATTCCTTATCAAACCAAGGTGCTGTTTGTTTTTGAGTCAACCATTTAGATTCATAATCAAACTTTACTAAAATTTTGGTTAATCCATTGTCTGTTAGGTAGTTTATGTTGCAATTTGGTAGTTTTCTCCCCTGTCAGAACAGTATAAGCAGTTGTTTTGTTTACAACTGCAACTACAATATTATTTACATACTCTACGGCTTCCAAAAATATGCTTTACCAGGTTCAAAATACTTAATACTGTTGGTTGTTTCGCCCGGTATCCAAAATCCGTCGAAATTCTTAATGATTGAGGTATTGGTTTGGTTGTAATCGCGGGCAATAGAAGTCTTGTTCTGGTAAGACACGCCAAGCAACCTCCAACCATTATTGGAAGAAGTAACATTCCCGGTTTGTCTTATTACCCCTGAAACAATAAGGGTGTCGGTGATGTTCGACTTCAGGACATATCCTTCGCCAGCCGACAAATATTGTAAGCTGTTGAAAATAGTATATTGTCCTTTGCGCCAATATCCATCGCTGGATTTTATCACTTCAATATCGATATTCCAGAACAGAGACTCTACAGAGCTATCGGTAGGTTGAAGATTGATAGAAATAAGATTCCAGCCTTTCTGAATTGCTACTTTCTGAATTAAAGGCGATGGCTTGTCTTCGTTTACAATAATATTTATCTCGCGTTGACTGAAGGCTGTGTTGCCCTGATTGTCGAAGGCAAGGGCTTTTATCATTGCATAGCCATTGGTAGCTGTATCGCTGCTCCACACAGCTTCGTAGGGTGCAGAGTAATCGGTAGAAATGAGGTTTGCATTGCAATAGAATTCTACTTTAGCAATTGAGGAACTGGTAGATTCAGCTGCAATATTTACCTCATCGCCTTGTTTGAAAAGGTTACCGTCGCCCGGAGTTGTAATCTTGAAATAGAATGGCGCGGTGGTAAAATTTATCTGAATTACATAATTGCCCGTATCAACATTCCCCTTCCAATACTGAATGTTAAATTGTGTAACTTCCATAACCGAATAGCCGCGTGAACCGTCTTTCTCGGCTTTCACAATTGCCAAGCATTGGAGAAACCATAGCCGTGGATGATGCTGCCTGTGGAAGAGAATGGACAATGTCCAAGTAAGGTTTGACCTTTAGCATCGGTAGTGAACACCAGCTCGGGGGTATTGTCGAACGTTTTTCCATACCACTCACTATAAGGTTCTGCCTGATAAATGCTTACTGTTGCTCCGGGCACGATTTTCCCATACTGATCTATAACAGTGAGTCTGTTTTCATTAGGAATATCGTTGAGATAGGAACCTATATTGCACGGAGAATTGTAATTACCACAAAGGGCACGATGTTGAAAAATATGATTGAGCGCCATAGTACTGTAACGATCTACTACGGTATAATTGGACGACATAAGTCCATGTTCGAGGGAATAGTGGACGTTGTCCCAGGCATTAAACGGCATCCAGTCGGTACCACCAATGTATTGGCCATTGTCCATTATCTTGATTTTGTCATGATTGTAACCGTCGTTAAGGTCAAGTCCATAGGTATCAATAAGGTAACGGGCGTGGCCAAGCTCGTGAATGAGGCTTCCTTCGTAAAAGAACATATTAGCATCGGTAGCTGTGGTATCGTTCCTATATGCAGTTCCGGTAACTCCCTCGGTTGTAAAGCCCCACTGAAGATCGCACAGTTTATCGTTCATATCGGGATGATTGGTAGGCAAACCACCATTAAGCGGTAACGCACCATTAGGGACTATATAAATGCTGTCGAGGCGCACCCTGTCTAGAACCCCGTTGGGCGTTTCTGGATATATTGCATTGGCAAACATATGGTTCCATCGTTGAATTTGAAGTATCTGAGCCCAGTCTTCCCAACTATTGGTCCCCACTTTCAGATTTGCCTGATGGTCGTGGAAATAACGATATGTCATATCTTCAACATAAAAGTGAATAGACAAAGCATCGGTAAATATAGCAAGTTTGTTGTTCCGCTCCGACAACTCGGGGTAGGTATTTGCAGGGTCTATAACGAAGGTAAGCTCCTTGCGATCGAAACTCCAAGTGGTATCGAAGTCTACAGGTATGTATGAGTAAGGCGGAATAAATGGAATTTCACCTGAGTGTAACAATTCCCCATTCCACAGCCACTGGTATGCTACGTTGCGAAGTGTATCCGGACTCCAATTTTTAGAGTAAGCTCGCCAGGTAATCTCTTGCCCTAGAGCAGGCCAACCTTCGCGACCAGGATCTTTACTGTTTTCGACAAAAGGAATCTCTGGCAATCGTTTTATGTAACACACATCGAGATCGTTCTTAAATTTGTCTGCTATTACCGTAAGGCTGCGTTGAGCTGTTAACCCCTCATAGTTTGCAGTAATAGATGCTGTGCCGGGAGCTACAGGGTTTACTATAATTCCATTTACTATGGATATAATATCTGTATTTGATGAACTAAAACTAAGTTTAGAAGAATCGAGCGGAAAAGGCGTAGACGAAAAAATACTCGACAACGTGACTATTGGTTTAAATGTGGCTCCAACCCAAGTAGTATCTGGAAATGGTTGGTTTATCATGATAGCATTTTGAGTGGAATATGCGTATAGATTCCAAGAGAAAAGATGAACATAATTATCGCCTGTCAACCGTTGTGCCGTTAGTTTAATAACCTTAACACTCACAGAGTTTAAACTCACCGAATCGAGCTGATTATCGTCAGTGACCCTATCGCTATAAAGTTTTTGATAGCTTCCCCACTTACCCGTTAATTCATTCTCAGAATCAGCTACTTCGAGTGTCCAACTGTTGCTCCCAGCTGCGAGAAGCACCGAACAAGAATGAAACGTGACGGGAGCAGTAAAAATAAGGGTGCACTCAAACGGATTGATATTAGCGCTCCGGCACAGCGTGGAGGCATTGCTGTCGAACAAATCATTGATTGAACCTATATCTATGGTTGTATTCTTAATAGTACAAAACCCATTATTACTTGCCTGCACCACATCTACAGGAACAACTGTTTGTGAATGAATGGTATGCAACATCATCATACCCAATAATGTAAGTAATATTTTTTTCATACGAATATAATTTTAAATTTTAATTGCCAGATGTTTTGCTTCATGGCACACTATGAAACGTTACATAATATCAGCTGACACGTCGAGTGGAGCGAGACTGTATTTGCCGATATGAAGCGGGTCAGCGGGTGACTACGCAGCTATGTTTTATTCCACTTTGTTGGCTGTTGTTTTTTAATCTTTGAACCATACTCTATTATAATCAAAATTAAACGATACAGTATCAGTATCAGTAAATTTTATTGTTATATCTTCAAAATCCATATAGTCAAGTCTATTCACATAGTTAGTTGTAACAAATGGCGATAAATACTCCTTATAAAACATATCCCATCCTCCTTTTGATGAAGAAATATGGCACTTGATTAATTCAATGTCAGTAAATTCTACAAAATCACTGGATTTATCTTTATATACTATTATGATTCCAAGTTTAAATCTAGTAAGAGAATCTCCTAATGGTGTTAAATTTCTGTAGAGAGTATCATTTACTTGTTTCTCAAACCTAGTTCCTACTTTTATCTTTATAACTTTTCTTGCTTTATCAAATTCGTAGCTAAACAATTCAGTTTTATTATTAGATATGATTCTATATTCTGTAATATACCCATTCTCATATTTTACTAGTTCTTTTCCTTTAATCAAAAGACCATTTAATAAGCCATCAGAATAATTTGAGTATATGTTACCATCCATGGTTTTCTCAAAGACTTTTCCCGAAAATAATTTATCATTCTTATATGCAGAATTATTTTTAAATTGTAAATCCTTAAAGTTTGTCACAGTCTGAGAAAAACTTGTTTCAGCAATCAGTATTATAAATAGAATTAATATGTTAATATATGTTTTCATAAATATGTATGTACCTTCACAGTTTCGTCAAAATAACAGCCAACGGTGGCAAGTCGAGTAAGCCGAGGAAACTTCCCCCTTCAACTTCTCACAGAACCGTGTTCGACAGTCTCCCATTACACGGCTCTTATAATTCGTATTGCAAATATAAACTCATCCACCGAAAAGTTTGCAAGATACAACCTTGAATTAATTAAGCCCTTCGCTCCGCTTCCATTTACCCCCGATAGCGCGAGCTTGTAGCTCGTGCAGTATTAAACAATCAATTACATTTACTTCGTAAAGTTCGAGTTACAAACTCGAACTAGCGTTCTATAATCTTGAACTTGCTTTATTCATTATGTTCAGACCATCTAGGGGCAAGTTTTCTCTCCAGTACCAATCAGCCCAACATTTCTAATATCCAAACTAATAAATATATCTTTAAATTATGTCGATCCAATAACAAAATCATTAGAATTCGTTTATTCGATTGAAGGAATAAATATTCAAAATACACCCTCAGATTGATAATTACGAGATATCTCACTGTCGTTCCAAATGACCGGTTCTATTAAGCGGAAAATTTCTGGCGTCTTTTTTTCTTAATAAACCATATATACGGCCGTAAAAGTATTTAAAAATTTAATATCTATTTGATATTTTGATGTTTACAAGATATTAAAAAAGGCTAGTAACTTTGAAATCTACTGGCCTTTTTTGGTAAATTCTTTAAAATTTACTTCACCATTGGCAAATATTTTTTCCAGTTTTCAATAATGACTATAATATTTATTGAAAAAAGAATAAACGCCATTATAAATCCAGAAGGTTCAATTAATATATGAATCAGAAGAATTCCAATAACTATCGGAAAAATAACAATTGCTCCAAGAGGTCGAAATTTTGGAATCATAAATAAAATACCACCTATTATTTCAACTATTGCGATAAGAGGCATTAACCATCCAATTTGTTCGAAAGCAGCAGACATTTTCATCATATTTTCAGGCATGTCTTCAGGTACAGGAATATAGTGCAATAGTTTATTTAGTCCGGCATTAATAAAAATCAAAGCAAAAAGAATACATACAACCAATAAAATGTTCTTTTTCATAATTCAGTTCTTAATTAAAAAAATCAGATAACTGAATTTAAGACTAAAGGCGAGCACATATTCTTACAAAATATTTGGTTCTAATTAATAATTTAAACCAAATCCTAATGGATATAATGGATCTAATTCAGTATTAGAATTCTTTTCTACTTGACTTACATTTCTAGGCCACATACGGCATAGTTTTGCAGTGGGATTATAGTCACCAAAAAGAACATCAGCAACACCGGCACCTTCACTTCCGGGCAACCAAACAGCACACAGCGCAGAACATTTTGCAAGAATGGCTTCATCAATAACCAACGGTCGTCCGGAAACTATAAGTAAGACAATTGGAACACCAGTAGCCGATACATTGTTGATAGTGGTTATATCATCATCGGAAAGCACAAGTTCGTTAGCCATTTTATCTCCCTTACCTTCAGCATAGGGAGTTTTTTCTCCAACTACTACAATTGCAACTGCTGAACCTGAAGCATTTGCACCACTGCTAGAATATATTACGTTCGAAGCATTATTTACTCCATTCTTTATTCCTTCTAGAATAGTTGTTCCAGTAGTAATATCTCCATTTGTTCCCTGCCAGTCGATAGTCCACCCACCGCATTGAGCACCAAGATCGTCGGCAATGCTACCGGCTACAAGTATTTTTGAAGCTGATTTGCTGAGTGGAAGAATTTTATTCTCATTTTTGAGTAGTACAATTGACTGCTGAACACATTTTCGAGCAACATCACGATGAGCATTAGTTCCGATTTCATTGCTTAAAGCAGCATTAGCATAAGGTCTTTCAAACAAACCTTTTTGAAATTTTACCTTTAATATACGTGATACAGCATCATTTATCCTATCCATTTTTATTGAACCATCATTGACCAACTCTTCTAAATATTGTAAATGATTTATATAATCAAAAGGAACCATCATCATATCAATTCCAGCATTAATAGCAAGTGTAATGGATTGTTTCAAACCTCCTGCGCTATTTATATCCTTTACACCATCCCAGTCGGAAATAACAAAACCAGAAAACCTAAGTTCATTTTTTAAAACATCGGTAATAAGATATTGGTTGGCATGCATTTTTTCATTATTAAAACTACTATAAGATACCATAATAGTAGCAACACCTTCTTCTATAGCTGCAATATATCCGGGCAAGTGAATAGCTCGCAATTCTTCCTCGGTCAATTCTGTATTACCCTGATCATCACCTTCTGTGGTTCCACCGTCACCAATAAAATGTTTTGCACAAGCAATTACAGATGTTGTATTGTTTAATGAACTACCTTGCAATCCTCTTACTGCAGCGGCTCCACACTTAGCAACCACATCGGGATTTTCTGAATACGACTCATAGGTTCGTCCCCATCTTATATTTCTAGCAACCGCAACACAGGGTGCAAAAGTCCATGGAATTCCTGTAGCTGACATTTCAATTGCAGTAACTCGCGCAGCATCCTCAATTGTTTGCATGTCCTGAATACACCCCAGGCCTATATTATGAGGAAAAATAACAGCATTGCTTACATTGTTGTGACCATGTATTGCATCTATACCATAGACTAAAGGAATTCTATTTTTCATTGCGATTTTCTGGAAATCATTTACCATACTCGCCCAGGAAGAAGCAATATTAGATTCCGGATTGGAACCTCCTCCACTCAAAACTGAACCTAAATAACCCGAACTTAATTCAGATTCAAGTAATGGATAACTATCAGCCTGTATCATTTGTCCAATTTTTTGCTTTAAAGTCATTCTACTCATTAAATCTGAAACCCTATCAACTACCGCTAGTGTGCTATCTTGATATGGATAGGTTACAACAGCTGTTGTATCAGGTTTTTCAATTATTTCGGTTTTATCATCTTTTCCACAGGAAAAAAGCGAAACTGAAATAATGATAGACAATATCAAAATATCTCTTTTAAAAAAAACAGCCATGTTCATTATGTTTTAAAATAAATGTATAGTAAATATAATAAAAATTACAATTTAGCAGTAATCAATATACTATTTCTTTAAATTTTTTTTTGATAAGAGTTTTTTTGATATTATTCTATTGTTTACATGTATGTTAACTAATTCAATAATAGCAATCTCTTGAGGCCTATTTTATTTAAAAATATTACAAGTTTTAATATTGAGTGTCGAATTAAAAATATAAAACATTTTTACTATATGTTATATTTCTGTTTTCCACATGACTATATAAATAATCAATAGAATTAATACATTGACTTCTTTTCAATTCTCTCTCTCCCAAAACGAAAAAAAATCTCAGTAAGTACATAGAAAAATTCCGATTTTTTTTTTAGATCTAGCTGTAAAATCTTGACGGGATGCGGTTGCTGAGCTTGACGAAGTATAATTCAACACAGAATCATCGCTGGGCGCTGCGCACCGCTCAGATTCCTGTTTATTGGCAACAGGTGTTAATTCAAATCCATCTGATTATTATTTATTTAGCTTTATTTTCTTGTCATTATCAATCTGCACCAAACTATCCACGAAGCACAAATTTATTTTGTTTTTTTGAGCGTTGGACGAAATGGCTTTGGCAAGGTGCATTGTAAAGGCGGAAGCTCTTTTGTAGGCCTTTGGTTTACTCACAAGTTTTAATTGATTTTTAAAGGTGTTCGAGAGGGCTTCGCCGTTGAGCGTTGGCATGTGTGGGCTTGCAAATGAGCTTACGACTGTGGATTCTCTTGCATTATCTTTATTTCCCAAATATCTGTATTTATTGTACTTAGTAAAGAGTCAAATCTGTCTTTGTGTATTGCTACACAAAGTAAGTCAGTTGGCCTAGAAAAACCAACATAAGCCATTTTTGCTGATTGTTTAACTCTTTCGCCCACTCTATATTGAATTTGTGTTCCTAAAAACTGATCCTTTAATCTTTGCGACTCGTAAGATTTTGCCTTTTCTCCTTTGCCGTCTTGATGAAAATATGATTCCAGATATAAAGTTGCACAGTGTGTTTGTCCTTTTACCGCATGGACACTTGTAATTTCTATTTCAAATCCATCTTCAATGTAATAATTTGAAGGCACTATAAAGTCGCCATTATCCTCTTTTATTTTAACAACATCATCATTAATAAAATTCGAGCTTTTATTAACGGTAGTGTCAAATATTCCACGCCAAGACGGAACATATAATTTTATTTCATTCCAAACATCGTTTGTTTTTTCTCTAATAATTTCTATTGACCAATTGTAAAGGTTTAAATTTAATTCATCATACTTTTTAATGTCTTTTTCGTGAATAAAATCAATTAAATTTTTCTTTGTATATAGTCTGTTGTCTTCGGTACTGACGTTTTCCAAACGCAAAATTTTCAGGAATGCGTTTAATATGCTTTTTCGTATAGGCTCTAATGTTTTCTTTTTCTCGTAATACAACAAATAACTTTTCAAATTATCATAATCTTGCTTCGGTTTACTTTTTTCTTTTTTGAAACCTTTATGGTAATCTTCTAAACGAAGTTTATCTTCATCGTTCCGACTTGTTTCGTCTTCTTTCCAGTCTGTATTCCAACAAACAACTTTAACATCCTTATAATCTTTTTTTGATTTTAAATTGCCATTTTCTTTGTGTTCTTTTACAATTTGAGCAAAATAAGGAATGATATTATTTTTTGTTCTGTTTTCGAAAACCAATATATGCGGTTTAATATTGCATTCATTTAGCCCTACAATATCAAAATTAGCATCGTTGTATAAAGCAAACTTTTTAACAATATTGGCAATTGGTTTACTTAACCTCTGACTACCTGTTAAGTTTAATACACTTTCAGTATTTGTTCTTAATTGCCAAATATCGTTCATTTTAACGTTGTTTGAGGAATTATAAATCGCTTGGTTTCTGTCTCCTATTCTTTGAATAACTGAATCTTCTTTTCCATTGTCATAAAATATCTTTTCCAACAAATTGTATTGATGACTATCCATATCTTGCATTTCGTCAACAAAGACAAAAGAAAAACGTTTCTGCAAAATGGTTTTGATACATGGAATTTTACTTAAATAAACATCAGCTAAGAAATAAGCATCTTCAAAGTGTAAAATTCCCGATTTGAGAATTGCTTTTTTGAACTGTAAAAACCATTCCAGCAGATCTTGCTTTTCTTTTTGCGAATAATCAAGATAATTTTGTTGTTTTGTATTATCTCTCGGTTTTTTTATCTCTAAAATATCATCGTTTATTTTTTTTACTAATTGAATTCCGTTTGAGTATTGAAACCTAAAATCATAAAATAATGCCTCGTTACTGTTTTTAATGTACGCAACTTTACTATTGATGTCCTGGCTACAATTAAATTTATGTAGCCAAAGTTTTTCAAGACAACTTTTAATTTTTTCGTTATAAATTTCGTTGTCTATTCTTATTGGCTTTTTATTAAACTTAGATATGTAAAAAGGAATCGCCAAAAACTCATCTACAAAACCTTGTATCGTGCCAATAAAGTTTGGATAGGAAAATAGTCTTGGGCAATGCTTTTGAATTTTATCCTTTATCTCATCAATGGCAGCATTTGTATGAGATAAAACTAAAATTCCTGAACCGTCGGCAAAAGGAAGCTTACGTTCTAAAACAATCAACTTTGCAAGTAAAGCCGTTGTTTTACCGCTTCCGGGAACGGCTTGTAAATCTATTGTTCTGAAATTGCGAATAAATTTTACTCGTTCAGGGTCAAACGTTTTGCCAACAGGTAAAAGCAACTGTTCGGCAAATTGAATATCTTCTTCTGTTACGTTAATTACCTGTGACATATTTGATCGCTTTTATGAGGTAATTAATCGTATCAGTATCTTCTTGCGAAACTATAATTGTGTGAGTTTCTTCGCTTAAATCTTCATCAATAATACGTGCTATTTTATAGGCAATTTCTGTCTTTTTTAATCCTTTATTAATTAGCTTTTCAGCAAGTGATTTTTCAAAGTCTATATCCCAAAGAGTTTTCGTATGAATGTCTTTAGCTGCTTTTTGAAACACTGCCGTCAAACTTTTTGATTTGAACAATGAATATTCCAAAGTCCAGTTTGGTGCAGGGAAATATTTGACATTGTTTTCTGAGTTAGCATTTATAACTGTTATTTTTAGCGATGTTTTGTCTTGAATGGTTTTTGCATCAAGCTTATTATAATTATCTCCTGTTTTTCGTACTCCCGAATATCTGAATCTGTAATTACGGCAACAGGAATTGTCATACTGGGTTCTGATTGTCTTAAATAAATTTTTGCATAATGGTCAAATCCAGTATGCCCGATATTTACAATAGAAACTCCCTTTTCAGTTAAGTCAATTCCAATTGCTTTTGCAATGCTTGGCAACATAATTTCCTCTGCCCAGCCCTCAACTAAAATAACGCCTTTGGCAAAAAATAAATTTGCTTTTGTTGTATCTAAGAACTTTTCTAAAAACGTGTAATTATCTTTATCTAACTTAGTATAAGTTGGTCCCAATGGAAAAGCGTTTCTATTGTTACAAATAATTAAGTTTTCAAGCTTAACCTTAGAAGCTAAATTCGGACTATGAGTTGTAAGAATAAGTTGAATATTTTCCTGTTTTTGAAACGCTTCAATTACCTGCATTTGTGCTTGGGGATGCAAATGTGCTTCTAATTCTTCCACCAAGCCCAAACGCAAACCACTCCAATTAGATTTGTTTAAATGAAGTAGTTCTGCAGCCATAAATAAACGATTCAAAGTGCCTAAACCTGGATTGTGTTCATCTTTTAATGTCAATGTAAGTTTTTCAAGAATACTCTTAATGTCATTTGATGTTGAAACAAATTCTGTTTCAACATCATTTCCGTAAAACTCTTTAATGTATTTATCAATTTTATCCTTTATCTGTTTTCCTTCTTGCGGTTTATTTTTATTAATAGTTTCATATTCGCCTTTGAAATACTTTTCTAAGTCGGTTTTAAGACCAGAAAAAATTTCAACTAAATTGTTATTTTTCTCTTTACCTTTAAATGCGTCATCGCCTAAAAGAATTTGAGATAAACGAGAATTACGTTTTGCAATTAATTCATTTTCGGCATCACGCAACGGTTTTAAATATGTCGCTTTAAGATATTCTTTAGCTTCCGCAGTAAGCAAGTAGCCTTCATTATCAGCACCTGCTTTTACATCGCTTGGAAGGATTTTATCATCTAGTTTTTTTACATCATAATTGAGTTTTAGAATTGGTCTTTCTTTTCCTTTTTCACCTTCCCATGTAAGCCATTCGGTAAAGTTTTTTGCCTCTTCAGGTATTAAGCCATCAAAAGTTAATTCAATTCGGAAACGATCTGTTCCTTTATGAAAATCCTTGTCATCGACTTTGATGTAATCATAACTATGCGTTTTTAAAACCAATTTAATTGCATCAACAATTGCTGTTTTGCCAGAATCATTTTCACCAATAATAACATTCAATCCTTTTGTCAGGTTTAGGTTCAAATTTGGTTTCTCAGGGTTAATATTTCCTGCTGACCCGAATTTTCTGAAATTCCAAAGTTTAATATTGGATAAATACATAATTTGTTTCTTATCAAAATTTCTTATACAATCAGTTTATTTATTATCAGTTAAACCACATTTTTATCCTTTACAACTTCTGGTTTCTCAACCGAACAACATTCTACCAAAGCATTTGCAACGTGCCACATCAAAACTGGTGGAACTGCGTTTCCAATTGCTCTGTATTGTCTGTTTTCTGAAACTACCTCTAAATTAAAAGATTTGGGAAATGATTGAATATTTGCCGCTTCTCTTGGTGTAAATCTTCTGTATTTTCCGTCAATCATTAAAACGGGATCTGTTCCGTTTAAACTAACTTTTGCTAGATGTGAGCTAATAGTGTTGCAAGGTTGTTCCAAATCTTGAACTCTTCCTTTGTTCATTTTTTCACGAACACGAAGCATTCCATCAACTGCTCTCTGACTGAAAAACCATTTATCGTCAAGGTCTGCTTTGGTATCAATCACTTGTTTAAGTTTAACTTTTGAACCGTTTAATGTTGATGGTTGGGGAAAACGAAATTTGAAATAATCATCAAATTCTCTGAACCCAACAATAAAAACTCTTTCTCTTTTTTGAGGTACGCCAAATTCAGAAGAGTTTAAAAGTTTATAATGGATATGATAACCTGCTTTTTCAAATTCATTTACAATCATTGGAAAAGCTTTGCCTTTGTTTGCAGAAAGCAATCCTTTAACATTTTCTCCAATGAAAAAACGAGGTTGTTTTTCTTTTAAAACATTCACCATTTCAAAAAACAATTTTCCTCGTTCGTCCTTATAGCCAAGTCGTGGCGGATTCTGAGCACTTATTGAAAATGATTGACAAGGAAACCCACCTAGTAAAATATCGTGGTCGGGAATTTCGGTCGGTATAATGTCTCTAACATCTTTAGTTTCACATTTATGTTTAAAATTGCTGTTGTAAATTGCTGTTGCATAACTGTCATTGTCGGCTGCATAAACAACTTCATAGGGCAGTTCAGAAAAATGTTTTCCAAGAAAATTAAAGTCTCCTTGAATACCCAAATCCATTCCTCCGCATCCGCAGAATAATGAAGTTACTTTTAGTTTCTTATTTCTAGTAGTTTCTCCCATTGTCCTGATGATTTAGAAAATTCAACAACTAAATTTTTATCAATTTTCAAATTCCCTTGTTCGTATTGTTTAACAGGGTTCTGAATCTTAAAAATGTTTTTGGTATCGTCATTGACTACCAAATAATAAATGAAATAATTATCGCCCAATGTTTCTGCTGTATCCCATTCATTTGGAGTAAGTTTAAAGCGATTGTTATTTATTGCTTTTCGTGATTTTGTTGTTTTTACTTCGATATAACGTTTCTTTTTTTCAAATTCAACGCTTTGAATGTCGTAACCAACTCCAAGCGTAGTAGGGATTTTATTTATTAAATGTTGCCTGTTTGACTTGTCTTTGGTTCTCAAATATTCATGAGCCAAAATTAAACTTTCTCCATAATCTCCAATGATTTTTGTAGGCACTTTTCTATCGCCAGTCATTCGAGAATAATATTCTTGAATCAAGTTTGAAATATTTTCTTGCTCTGCTTGGTCAAGGTGTGGAACAAAGGCTTCAATCCCATCAAATTGATTTACAAAAGAAAACCAAGTTTCTTCAACTGCTGAAATTTCAGGATTTGTAATTTCTTGTTGAGTATAAAATCTATCGTATTGGTTAAACCAAACGGCATTTCTCAAATGATAATCAATCGCTTCTTTATTTTCGGTATTTAGGTAATAGTAATAACCTGTTCCTTTGTGTTGCAGAAGGTTTGCTAAAACCATATAATCCAAAATATCACCTGCATATCTGCAAACATCACCATTTGAAGGATATTTTCCTGTTATTTCGTTTTTTAATTGGTCGTAATTGTGATCATATTCAATTTTATTGGCTCTGTGTTTGAGAATCATTTTAACAACATCTTTTGGATGTTTTCCGTCTCTTGTAACTCTCAAATCAAAGTAAGCACATTGAGTTAATTCCTCTGCAGTAATGCTAAATGGCTTTTCTGTAAGTTTCTCGCCTTCAATTAATAGTTGCAAAATGAAATTACAAGGTTTAAATTTTACACCTGCTTCAATTTGCTTAATAATGTTTTGAGATTTAATGTGTCCACCCGGATATTGGAAAGAGTAAAGAAAATAATTGAAAAACTCGTCCAAATATTGATTATTGGCAAGTCTAATTGACATTTTGCTTGGTTTAAGATGTTTATCATCTTCTTGAATAAAAGCAAAAAGGGCTGAAATTTCAGTTCTCCAATTATCAATAGTTTTTTGAGTTGAAGAAGCATTTTTCTTGAATCCCAAAAGCACATTATTTAATACAGCATTAAACTCTTTTTCGGGCAATATTTCCATTTCAGAGATAGAGGTTGCCACATAAAGCAAAACTTCTTCCACATCATTTTTAAAACGTGGTCTTACGTGATGCAAACGAAAAAAGTATTCGTCAGGAATTTTATATTTCTGTTGTTTACTCATAAATATTTTTTCAATGATTTTGCTAATACCTCTGCCATTAGGGGAGGAACAGCGTTACCAACTTGTTTATATTGACTTGTTTTGCTTCCTAAAAAAATAAAAGTGTCAGGAAATGATTGAATTCTTGCACTTTCCCTCACCGTCGGCACACGATTAAATTTGTAATGAAAATGATGACGGTGTCCTGTGTCAATTGTAAAACTTGGTTTTTTGCTGTTCAATCTAGTCCACGCAATGTTTACATTTCTAGTTTTGTGGAGATGTTCAGGTAAATCTTTATAGTTACCACCATCTGGAACCATAGAAATTATTTCAATCGTTTTATCGTTGTGAATGGTTATCTGGTGGTTGTACAAGCCTTCTGATTCTTTACGAATTTTTTCTTGATATTCAGATTTTGCTTTTATAGGATACTTTGTTCCGTCTGTTATTGATTTTTCAGGTAAATCAGAAATAGCTTCACTTGATGAAACAAATTCAAAATCTTTAATTTCAGGGAATTTGAAAACATCTTTTCCTTTTGTCCCAATAAAAAAAGCCCTTCTTCTGTTCTGCGGAACACCATATTCAGAAGCTAATAGTACTTTGTAAACTACATTGTAGCCAAGTTTTTCAAAATCCTCAATGATGTTATCTTTAACAATACCTTTGCCCATTGAAACAATGTTTGGTACATTTTCCATTAAAAACACCTGTGGTTTATAGAATTCTACAAAACTTACAAATGATTTATAGAGTTTATTTCTTTCGTCATCTACAATTCGTTTTCCTGCAATAGAAAAACCTTGGCAAGGTGGCCCACCAATAATTATATCGGCTTTTGATTCCAGTTTTCTTGCTTATTTCTTCTGGTGTTTCGTTAAATAAGTCAGCAACCAACCCTTCTGAACCTTCGTGATTATGTTCAAAGGTTTTTATGGCATCTTTCCAATGGTCAATTCCAAGGACAACATCATAACCAGCCTCAATAAAGCCATAAGATAGTCCTCCGCAACCGCAAAATAAATCTATAACTATCGGATTTTTCATCAAACTAAGCATCAATATGAAAATCTATAACCAAGCCATTTATTAACTTCTCATCAAACCAGTGCCAAATATGAAAACGACTAGTTCCTTTTTCCCAGCAATAGAAATTCAGTTCTATTTCATCATCGTTATTTATTGGCACACTTGAAAATTCATCCCACATTTTTTCTAACTCACACACTATCATTTTCCTTTATTTTCCTTTAAATATTTTACTCTTCTTTCAGCTACCTTAAGAGCTTTCTCGCCTAATGCTTCGTCTTGAATCTCATACATTATTCTTTCACTGAGAAATAAGACTAAAAGCTCGTCCACATTGTATTTGTAGGTATCAGCAAGTCTCAGAACTATTTCCTTTGTTAGTTTTCTTTCGCCACGTTCCATCTTGCTTAAAATTGCAACATCAATATCTATCAATGCTGCAACTTTCCGCAATGGTAAATTATTTTGCTCCCTTAATTGTCTTAGCTTCTCGCCGATTGTTTCTGTTGACATAATTGCCGTTGACTATTTTTGTCAAATTTATAAAAATCCAATTACTAATCAATCAATTTTATGATAAAGTTTCCAACATGCAGTAGTGGGTTGGAAAAATTGCACTCTTAGGCAAAGCGTTGGTTATAGCGTTGGCTCGTGGGGCTAGCAAATGTGCTGCAATGTGGGAGGGGTATCCTTTTTCTTTTTTTGCGGGTGGAAGAAAAAATATTTTATAGTTAAACATTTTCTTTATGTTGAAGTAAGTAAAGCATTGTAAATGTAGCTGCTACAACAGAAATAATGGCAACAAATCCGGCTAGAATTATACCTATTCCCCAAAAGTTGAAAACGAGCAATAGTGCAAATGGGAAACCGGTACCTATTGCTGCCCAACGGTTAGATTTTATAAGCTTTATACCTTCTTTGCTTGATAGTTTATATCGCTCCGAGGTATAATCCATGAATGAAAAGCCGTAAAAATATGCGGAAACAAGAAATAATAGAACCTGCCCCAGAATTGCAATTATCTGACCGATAATAGGTATCCAACCCAAAGCTATTGTAATAATCCAAACTGAAAGTAAGATTAGTATTTCCAAAATACCGTTTCTCAGTGCTAGTTTTATACCGCGAAACACATCTGAAATAAACTGACTAAAAACGAATGGAAAATCGTTGCCGGTAAGTTTCTTTTCAGTAGTCTCGGATAAATGCGAAAATACGGGCGAAAGTAAAATAAGAACCAAATACCCGCCAATATATGCAAATACCAAAAACAGCAGTATTTTAAAAACTATTACTAAGCCTCCGGTAACAATTTTGAGCAAAAATGATGCTCCCCAAAAATCGGCTCCAGCAAGTGTACTTTCCAAATATGAAATAATCTCTGCCGATACATATGCAGATGTCTTAATCATAAAGTAAAACATTATAATATTTACAAATATTGGGAATATAAAATACCATGAAAGTTTCTGTTCTAAGAGAAAACGAAACCCTTTTCTGTAATTAGAAATTGCAAGTAAAAACATGTTCATAATTATTGTATTTTAATATTTTATAGTAGTTTTAGTAAAGTATTCATTTAAACAATTACTTTATTAAAATCATTTTACCATAGCCGTTTACAAAGTTTTTATCATATACAACCGGTATTTGATTACTATTTTCATTGTAAATAGAAGCTATAACCTTGTAAAAATAAACGCCTTCGGCAAGTCTATTTCCAAAATTATCGTCTCCATACCAAGTGCATGTATTTGTATTCTTACCAATATGAACATTAGCATTTTGTAGTAAATCTATTTCTTTTACCATTATTCCTGTTAAAGAAAAAATTTGAATTCTAAAATCGTTAGGTAATTGGGAACCGGTAAGAGTAAATAAAAAATTAGTTGCCGTTTTGAATGGGTTTGGATAGTTTACTATTTGCGAAATTGAAGTTTCATTTATTACTTCAAATGTAATAGTATAATATTCACTACCTGAGGCATTACCGCTTTTGTCATAAATCATAACCGAAAGTGAGTATATTCCATCTTGAGAAAGTATAGGAATGAACTCAACAAGGCATTTGTTTTTTGAAATTTGTGAACTGTCTATTTTTATCGAATACCAATCGGCGTTTTGTGCAAAATAAATCTTCTTTTCATTACCCTGAGGGTCGGTAAGAGTTATGTCGTAAAGTGAGGTATCATTCATTTTAAAAAAGAGATTGTCGTCTTTTGTCAAAATGCGAATTAAAGGTTTTGCTGAAACCAGTTCGCCGTCTATAATATGAATTCCATCGAATGTTACATCAAGTAGCGGATTCCGTTTGTCTGGCATTACCGAAAAAGATTTTATCAAGATATTATTAAAATGATATTTTTCTGTTTGGAAATAACTGCCTGTTTCGCTATTTATCGGATTAAATTCTACTTTCA
Source organism: Bacteroidales bacterium (assembly GCA_016714605.1). Classification (GTDB taxonomy): domain Bacteria; phylum Bacteroidota; class Bacteroidia; order Bacteroidales; family UBA1715; genus JADKDL01. The sequence continues at coordinate 112,436 of JADKDL010000001.1, forward strand.
ATGTATTTTTACCTGTTAGTTTTGATGTATTAAATACTAAAGTATCTGTTTCAATACTATTTGTTAAATGAATATTATTGAGCAATTTATATTCTGTATAAATTGTATTATTACTTTCATCATTAATAGAATACTGTACATAGAGAGAATCCATGTTTTTTGATCCTATGTTTTTAGTGCTGACTTTAAGTATCAACTCATCGCCTTGTGCTATTGTGTCATTATGGAAACTAAAGTAATTGGCGGTTATAATTGCGGTTTCGGGAACCTCATCGGCATATATCTGCCATTTTACGGGTTTCGATGGAGTTTTATTTAATTCATCTGTTGTATTGAAAACAAGTCGTAGCGATGGATATATCTTTGCATCAATAAGTGTATCTAGTTCATTTATTGTATTTTGAACGGATGTTTGGTAAAGAAGTACTTCACTTCCTGCGGTGTTTATACCAAAAATAGAGAGTTGCGAATAATCGGAGGTGTCTTTATCTATAGTATTCCAAATGAGCGAATTATATTTACTAAACGGACCAACTATAGCTGATGTAATACTTCCGGTAAAATAGTTTGCCGGTACATTTTCATACATTTCTATGTATGAGTTTGTGTTTATGCCAATTACTTCTCGCGCTTTTTCGGGACTTCCTTTTTGCACAAAAAACAGATATGGATTTAGATTAGGTACATTTCTAATATTAGTAGCACCTAATTGTTCAAAGGCAGCAAGTGTTTTCTCGGGCCATGAGTCAAAATAACCGTATTTGAAGGTGTACGCAACAATATAGTGACCATCGGGAACTGAGTCGGTAAGCATAGATGCCATGCCCGTTAGTGCAGTGGCATTATTTGAAGTGAAGGCATAAAAATCGTTCACACTGGTACAAATCGGGTAATTTCTATGTCCAAAATTTGCTTTGTTTGATTTCCACAGTTCAAATGTAACCGGGTCAATCACAGCTATATTTACCGCAGCAATATCTAAGCAGGTACTCCATGCTTTAACCGTTCCATCAATCAAAAAGCGAACTTGCGCAAATTGCGATTCTCCAGCTGTGCTTCCTATTGTTGAAAGAAATATCTGTTTTGGCGTTTCTATAAAACGATAATCATTTTGTAATGTGTCAGGTTTTATATATTGATATGAATTATCGAGAAACTGCGGAAATGCGGCTTGCGACCATCCGGTTATATCTTTTATGTAGGTAAATGAACTTTTATTCCAGTTTTTCGGATTATTGTTTTCGTCCAAAGCTGCTACTCTCCAGTAATATACGGTATTTTCGGTAAGAACAAGTTCCGGATTCCATTCTATAATACTTTCATTTACAGGTAATATGATAGTTTTCTTAAAGTTACTATTTAATAAGTATGATGTATCTAATTCTATTATACAGTTTTTAACATCAGAAATTGGGTCGGCAAGAGAAGCTTTAAGTATGGTTTGAGGTTCAGGAATGATTGCGAAGTTGTATGGATAGACCGGAATAATATCAGATGATGAGATAAGAAACTCATAATCAATAGAGTTATTGATTTCTTGCAACTCTTCAATTTCTTTATCTGCATCAAGCATAACCGATATTTTGTTAATGCCCGAAAGTGCTGAACCTACTGCAAAACGGTAAATCAACGTATCTGAATAATTACATTCAAAAAGCGTATCTACTTTGCTCACAAAGTTACCATTAGAAAAAATATGTTTTACAGAAACAACAAAAGTGTCGGCAATTGCTTTTCCAATATTTTTAATAGTCAAACTTACGGTTAAAGAATCTATATCAGTAGTAACTTGTTGCGGATTGATTTTTAAATCGTTAAGACTTACAGATAAATCTGGTAATAGAAAATAATTTAGTTTCGTTGCCGGATCGCCGTGAAAAGCAAAATTGAGAGCACCGAACTTAGTATTTTGCTCATTTCCATATCGTAAGTAAAGATTTCCGGTAGTTTTCTGAATAGCTTTGCCTATTGAACTACCGTAACTGTAAAGTGCCAAATTGCGAACCAGTTCTTCAGAAAAACGGTCTAAATAATAGTCATAACCTTGAGCTACACCAGCCAAAAATCCTATTGCACCGCGGTCTTTGGTAAGCATCCATGTTTCGCTAATGCTACTATTGGTTGGTTCATACATATCGCCGGAGAAGCACGAATTTGCAAGGATGAACGGATATTTTCCTTTATTACTGAAAACCGATGGGTGATCTACATTCTGATCGAAACCCTCGCCCGATGCATGTCCGAAGAAAGTCATCATTGAGCAGCCGGTGTTCACTAATTGCCTAATGTAGTCTGATTTCGTAATCTCAATAGGGTCGGACGTGGCTTTGAGAAAAGTATGAACAGTACCGGCAAAATCTCTGCCTTCCATAGAAGTTTGGTATTTTTTTAGATAGTTTTTGAACGTTTGTTGTTCATAAAAGCTACCACCTCCGCCAAAGTGGAGTATGTGTTTCATCCATTCTGCCGGAGTATTTTGCTCGTATTCTTTTATTTTAGAAAGATATACATCTACTTCCGACTCAGTTTTGGCAGAATATCTTCCGGTAGCTATTGCAGGCTGATAGTCGCTCGAAAGTAGCGCTGATGAGAACAACATATCAGACGATGGATAACCAAAAGTTGGCACTAAGCACTTAGCAAAATTTACACTGCTTCCTTTTAAGCTATTTAGTTGAATACCTTTACCCAACAAAAACAAATATTCTGGTTTCTGATTCCAAGTTTCAAGAGCAAATTGCAGAAAATATCTTATTCCTCCGGGGTGTTTGAATAGTCCGAATCCGAATTGATTATATAACTCATCAACATCTACAAGCACCGCATTGTACCCGGTAGATGCTCGGTATGCTTGGTATTCAATGGCTTTTGACCATAGACTTTGGTGCGTAATAATAAGATAGTTACCTTGATTTATTGACTGACTAAAATCGAAAAAACGAGCCTCTTGTACCGAATTTTTCGACTTTATAGGTTTTATATAGAGCGGTTTCTTTATTTCTGATAGCGGTGCTACAAAAAAATTTGCAGAAGTGCCATTGTAATCTATTAAGCATCTGGAATTTTTTCCATTTGGTAGCAGTTCAGACCTCAAGTTGTTTGATATATCATACAATATTCCATCGGCAAAGCCGGTAAAATTATAAAATAGCTTATCGGCTATTGAAGTTGTATTGTTTTTGAAAGAAAATTTCGTGAGCGATGTAACATTTAAATCTCTAGTATAAAGCGCATTAATGTATGCAAAACAAGTGTTGTCGGCAGCAAGCTCAGCATTAGATGGTATTGTAGCCTTGAAAGTAGAAACTGAGTCAAGTGCAGCAGCAGTTTCTAAAGTAAGTAGCAATTTTGTATAACCGAAATAGCTAGTGTCTAGTGAACCACCCGGATAGGTAAGTTGTATGCTATGCTTGAAATCTGAATTACCTGCAAAGCAAATTTCAAACTTAGACTTCAAATCGGTAGCAACAAAATTGTCTGTTATAAGCGAATATAATTTTGAAGTCCCCATACGGAAATGAGCATCCATAAAACCCTCACCATCGGTAAGATACGACGATAGTTTACTCTTATTGTACCACGATGTCAGGTTTTTGCGAGTCTCGACAACACAAGAAGTCTCGGGTTGATAACTCGAAAAATTTATAGCAGTGTTGTTCTTACATCTCTTGTTACTTGTTAATTTATTCCATGTGAGAAAATAGTATGCCGTATCATTTATCAGATTAACAGCTTCATTGAGAACCTTTTGTTTTCGTACAATACAGTATCGGACAGACCGTTACTCCTGTTGGCGTAGAATTCAATAAAATCTGATTCATGAAAAATTCCATCTTCTTCACCTTTTATGTAAAGAGCTTGTTCTAAACCATTGTGAAATAACTGTATATTTTTGGTTTGAAATGTACCGGTTGGAATGCCTGCTCCAACCAAATCAGAAAGATAGAGACGATAAATTCCTTCCTGAACTATTGCAATTTTATAATATTTTTGATCGTAATGTATCCAAGAATTTGTGTTTTGAGCTATTATATAGTTCTGTATTATAAGTAAATAAATACAAATAATTATAGTTTTTATATAATATGAATGATTTAATTTATTATTAATCATGAATTTAATGTTAAATATTATGATATATTTTACGAAAATACTCTTCTTTTCTCACTTTTATAAATTATATAAACTTTTTCTAAATATCTGAATAGAGTCTTTGGGTAGTATCTGCAAATTACAATAAAAAACCAATTGCTTCATATACCGACAAATATATGTAAATGTTCACAATAATAATATGCAGAAAAATAACTTCGAAATACAATATTTCTAAATTAAAATAAATTAGTAACATACAAGCAGACATTTTGGGATTATTTATGAAAATCAAAAATGATTTTATGTGTTTTTTCTTAAAAAACCTTAATAATCATTAAGCTGATAGCAGCTTTTGATGTATTTGAGAATTAAATAAAGTATAAAATTGTATATTTGCATAAAACAGATGTTAATCAAATCATTAAACAAAAAATATGAGAACCATTATAAAAATTTTAATCTTCAATCTAATTTTTATTTCCTTATATTCTCAAACTGAAACAGCGGGTGCAAAAATTTTATCAGAAAATGAAGTAAATGAGATTTTTACTCATAGTCTTAAAACAGATTTAGGCATTAAATTTCCCATTTTCAGAATTTACAATTACACCGATATTTCAGGCGAGTATTTTATCGTACTTACAGAGAATTACTATAAAACAGAGAATAATAATCCATTAAATGATTCGATTACCGGATTTTGTATTAAAAAAAATAAATCAGATTATTCTATAGTTTGGCAGTTGAAGGACTTTATTTTAAATGAAAATTCAGCTAAATCTTCAGAAAATTCCATTTGGTTTTGGACAAAATATTTTGATTTGAAAGATATTGATAATGATGGTCTTATTGACCCAATTATAATTTACGGAACCTCAGGTCTTAATGGAACCGATGACGGCAGGATTAAAATATTAGTTTACTATAAGAATAATAAGTGTGGTATCAGACATCAAAACGGCATATTGGATTTTCAGCGTAACACCAAAATTGATAAAGACTATTACAATTTACCAATTAAAATACAGAAACATGTACGAGGAGTAATGGAAAAAATGAATGAAAATAAACATGCAATATTCCCTTACGGTTACAATGAGAATATGGCTGCCAAAAAGACCTATTTAGAAGAAAAATAAGTAGCGACCATTTTTCAAACTTCTATTCATTAATATCACCTCAGCAACTAACAATAAGAATATTACATACTTTTGACACAAGTATGAAGCCTTAATGGTTAACATTTTTTTATAAGGCTTTCCATATCACTTAGACCATCTTAGCAGATTGCATACTGCAATATTGCAGAATAGCAATGGTTTTCTTTTAATCAACAATTTCTCATATTTTTTTTTAATATTTTCCAATCTTGTGTATTGACTAACAATCTCAAAAATAGATAATATTGAAACCGTATTGAAATGACACAATATGCCTACAATTCATTTTGTTTCAATACATTAACAGTAATGTAACCTGCTGTATTACATTCTACTGCAATGATAAGAATAATGTAAATTTTGCTTGAAATTGTGTAGCACCCTCCAGAGTTAAAGTACAGATATTTGTTCACTTTGAAATTGATATGCTAGAACTGAAATATATAGTATTCACTTCTAGCAAATTCGAATGGAATAATGTATGAATTCTAAAAATAGAAAACAACAGAATGTTGTAAACTGGACAGAAATAGCAAAAAGATATGAAATAGTTATAAATACAATTGGTACAAACTAAAACAAACAATGGAAATACTTACAAAAGAATTGATTCAGGAACTCTTGGCAGCAGATCAAGCACCTTGTCTCTCGTTATATATGTCAACAGACAGAACTCATCCTGAAAAACTCAAGAATCCTATCAAATATAAAAATTTGGTTAGTAAGTTGGAAGAATCGTTGCTCCAAAAGTATTCAGCAAGTGAGGTGAAAGAATATCTAGAGCCATTCGAAACACTCGTTAAAGACAATTCTATATGGAATGATACAAAAGATGGACTGGCAGTTTTTAGTGCAAAAGCTTTGTTTAAAGTAGTAGTTTTGCAAAAGTCGGTTGAAGAGTTGGCTATAGTGGCAGATAGTTTCCATACAAAACCGCTCCGCCAATATTTGCAATCAGGAGACCATTTTCATCTACTGGGTTTAACCTTGAATAGTATACGGCTTTTTGAAGGCAACCGTCATTCTCTTACCGAGGTTGAACTCGTTGATGATAAAACCACAACAGAAGCACTTAGTGAAGAATTGACTGAAAATCAATTTGTAGTGGAATCTTACATTGGAATCGGATCAGATGGATCTGCTATGCATCAGGGGCGTGGAGGTAAAAATGATGAAAATGATGTAGAAACTGAAAGATATTTTCGTGCTGTTGCAAATACAATTTATGAACGCTTTTCGAAACCTACAGGTTGGCCACTTATTTTGGCTGCTTTGCCCGAACATCATAATCTGTTTCAGAAGGTAAATAAAAATCCTCTTCTGCTTACAAATGGTATTGCAATAAACCCAACATCTGTTTCTCCCAACCAGCTTGCAAAAATGGCTTGGGAAATAATGGAACCTGAGTATAATCAAAAACTTGACAGCATGGTTGACCGATATCAGCAAGCAAAGGCAAATGGTAAAGGTAGCGACGATTACAAAGAAGTTGCTGTTGCAGCAGTTGCCGGACGAGTTGATACACTTATTGTTGAAGCCGACCGAATTATACCGGTAAGGATTACAAATCTAGAGACAGGAAATACACAAAAAAAAGATTTAAGTAATCCGAAAGTAGATGATTTGCTCGACGATATGGGAGAGCTCGTTATAAAAATGGGTGGACAGGTTATGGTGCTTCCAACCGAAAAGATGCCCTCTGAATCTGGATTGGCTGCAATATATCGATATTAATGTTGCAATATTTTGGTCTAAAGTATTCATATTATGACAATTATAATCCATCGGCTAAAGCCGATGGCTATTCAATACATAATTCGCACTAAATAATGAATAAAAAATATTACATTTTTTTATCAACTGAATAAATTTTTCAAAACCCAATCAATTTAATGTAACAGTTATTAGCTAAAATTTGATATTGTTTAATATTTTTGAACCTTGAACTATCAAACAATATTTTGAACCTTATGAAAAAGCTATTTTTTATTTTTATTTCCCTACCGTTTGCACTTTTAAGCCAAACAGAAATAGAAAAAATATTTTTTGATGACAAAGATGAAATTTGCGATAGTGCAACGGCTTCATATTTCATTACATACACCACAATTTATGATAATACCTTTGAATGCAGCGGTAAAGAAATTAGGCAACATTCAGATGGTCATATAATTGAAGAAGGTTTTTATTCCAATTTAGAAAAAAACATTAAAAATGGTATCTGCAAAGAATATTATGATAATGGAGCTATTAAATCAATAATCAATTGGAAAAATGGAAAGTATGACGGAGAATTGATTACATATCACAAAAACGGAAAACAAAGAAGGAAAGATATTTACCAAGAAGGAAATTTCATATCGGGCAACTGCTATACTGAAACAGGCAAAGACACCACACATTATATCTATATGCTTATGCCCGAATATAAAGGAGGTATGAAGAAATTGAGAGAGGATTTAATTAAATTTACTAATTATCCTAATAAAGCTCGAATAAGGGGTATAACAGGAAGAGTATTAGTTGGATTTGTTGTTAATAAAGAAGGTTTTGTGGAAAATATAAAAATAAAATATTCTACACATCACCTATTTGATGCTGAAGCTTTAAGAGTTGTAAAACTATTAGATAGATGGACACCAGGTATAGTAGAAGGAGAAAATGTAAATGTGAAATATACATTACCAATTAGTTTTAGATTAAATTAATAAACTGATTCAACAGTATTATAAGCTTGTTTCAATTTGATTTTTAAAAAATATTTCACAAAATAAATCAAATTGATTTTTATTTTATTATTTTTGAATGTCCATGATAGAAAACAACGCGATATTTTTTAATTCAAAAATCAATAATTAAGAATTTCTTGTTCTATTAGCGTTTTGTAATACAATAAATTAGAGAATATTATATTGAAGTTTTTATCTTTCAATTATTAACATACTAAAAAACAGACCTATGAAACATTTATTTTTAACACTATTAACCGTATTTGCACTTTCAGGCTTTATGTATTCATGTGGTAGTGAAAGCAATAGCCAAGACAAAATTGAAGACAATACAGAAGCTGTAGATGTTGTAGATGAAGTAGAAAAAGAACAAGAAGAGCTAATGAATGAAGAAGGCGCTGTTGATATTGAAAAACTAGAAACAATGATTGAAGACGAAAAATAATCATTTATTCGTCTTAGATCTTCATAATAAATTTTTTAAAATAAATATCTAATAGCATATTGTACATTGAATACAATATGCTATTAGATATTTTTATATATAAAACTCATCTGTTTTGCTGTCTATATAATAGTTTTGTAGTTTTTACAATCTATGCTTTAAAATGATAAAATTACCTGTCTCGTTTTTTATAGTTTTTATATTTATCATAAAGAAGCATCAATTTGAATTATGTACCTTGCAAATCTATTCAAAAAGATAAAAATGAACAGACAGGTCAATAATAATACTACTGAATGACAGGTTTTACTACTGCACACGAAACATTCTCGCTAATTTTTTGGCTTATAGTAATTCTACTAGTCATTTTCAAGTACTCGGGTACATCAGAAAATAGTCTAGAATCTGATAAATATTACCGATGGGGTTTGGGTTTGAAAATAGTAGGAGCTCTATTTTTCAATCTCATATATTTATATTACTACGGTGGTGGCGACACGTTTTATTACTACTGGGGAGCAGGCTCAATTTACAATATGGCATTCAAAGACTTTGGTGCCTTTATTCAACTCATGATTGGAGAACGCAGTCCGGAATTATTCTCACTTTTTGACTATACAACAGGTTACCCTACCTACTACAAAGACGTAAATGCCTTTTCAGTATGTCGGTTTATGGTTCCCTTTTACATTTTAGGATTCACATCATTTTGGGGAACTACCCTTGCAATGAACCTATTTATGTTTTCCATAATATGGGCATTTTTCAAAATGTTAAACAGCCTCTATCCCGGAAATGAAAAAAGATTTGCACTATTTCTATTTTTTATTCCCTCACTTTTTGTTTGGAGTTCGGGCATTCTTAAAGATATTTGGTGTCTTTACTCTATATTCATGCTCTTTGTAGTAGCATGGAAAATACAGATTAAAAAAGAAAAGATTTTTCGTAACATACTTTTATTCTTATTATGGTCCTATATACTTATTTCAATTAGACCATTCATGTATTACACGGCTCTCACATCTATTTTGCTTTGGGTTGTAATGAATAGATTAAAAAAATTAGACAATTCGTTATTACGTGTGTTTATTTTCCCTTTCTTTCTTTTAATAGCAATAGGTTTATCAACACTTCTCATAACCAAACTTAGTTTTATAGCAGGTGGAAAATTTGCAACCATTGACTCAATGCTTGAACATGCAGTAATAATTCAGGACGACTTAAGTAGAGACTATTATGGTGAAAATTCTTTTGATATAGGAGCCTTTGAACCTACCATAGGAGGAATGTTGTCTAAAGCACCACAAGCATTGATTGCCGGATTTTTCAGACCGTTTATTTGGGAAAGCAGAAGTGCACTTATATTACTTTCTGGTCTGGAGAACCTTTTTCTGCTTGTCTCAATAATAGTTTTGCTTGTAAAAACTAAATTTATATGGTTTTTCGTTAAAATACTTGAAGAGCCATTTATATTAGCAGCATTTACATTTTGTATACTATTTGGCTTTATGGTAGGACTTACTACAGCAAATTTTGGAGCATTGGTTAGATATAAAATACCAATAATACCGTTCTTAGGAATAGTTTATTCATATATTTGGGGAAAGTTAGCAGAAGAAAAGCAAACGACAATAATATAAAATATGTACCTTTACCAAAATTTTTGTTATGAGTTATGTAAGTGATATCGGAGAATTTACTTTACTTATGAAGTCGGTGTTTTCTAAGCCTGAACAAGGAAAAATGTTTAGAAAACAAATCATATTAGAAATAGATAAGATAGGAATAAATTCTATAGGAATAGTACTTATCGTTTCCTCATTTATAGGCGCAGTGGTTACCATGCAAACAGCTTATAATATGAGCGATCCGCTTTTTCCCGACTATTTGGTAGGTTTATCGACCAGAGATATAAGTTTATTGGAGTTTTCATCTACGGTTATGTGTTTGATACTTGCCGGAAAAATTGGCTCAAACATAGCATCAGAAATAGGAACAATGAAAGTTACCCAACAAGTAGATGCGCTCGAAATTATGGGTGTAAACTCATCTAATTATCTTATACTTCCTAAAATTATAGCAGCAGTCTTTTCATTCCCAATACTATCTCTTATCAGTATGATAGTTTCAATGATGGGTGGTTGGATTGCAGGTATGCTTTCAGGCTCAGTATCTTCGTCGCAATTTCTTTATGGACTTAGATACGGGTTTATTCCTTACTATCTTTATTACAGTCTAATAAAAGTAGTTACATACTCACTTATTATCACTGCTATTTCCAGTTACTACGGTTATAGAACCGAAGGAGGTGCGCTTGAAGTTGGAAAATCAAGTACCAAAGCAGTTGTAAGTAGTAGTTTATTTATCTTAGTGTTTGACTTATTGTTAACATCTTTACTGTTATGATTGAAGTTAAAAATATTTCCAAATCTTTTCGCGATCAAAAAGTTTTGAAAGATGTAAGTATAACTTTTGAAAAAGGAAAAACTAATCTCATAATTGGAAGAAGTGGTTCGGGCAAAACAGTACTGCTAAAATCTATTGTAGGATTGCATGAGATTGATGAAGGCGCAATTTATTACGACAATAGAAATTTCACCCAAATGAGTATCAAAGAACGCAAACTCATTAGACAAGAAATTGGTATGGTTTTTCAAGGCAGTGCCTTGTTTGACTCCGCTACTATTGAGGAAAATGTGATGTTTCCTTTAAATATGTTTACTAAAATGAGCTTTGAAGAAAAGCTTGAACGAACAAATTTTTGCCTCAAAAGAGTTGAAGTTGAAAATAAAAACACACTTTTTCCTTCTGAAATAAGTGGTGGTATGCAGAAAAGAGTTGCAATAGCTAGAGCTATAGCACTTAACCCCAAATATTTATTTTGCGATGAACCAAATTCAGGCTTAGACCCGAAAACAGCAATAGTAATTGATAAACTCATAAGAGAGATAACGGTTGAGTATAATATTACAACCGTAGTAAATACCCACGATATGAACTCGGTAATGGAAATAGGCGATAAAGTTATTTACATAAACCAAGGTCAGAAATGGTGGGAAGGCAGCAAAGAACAGATTTTAGAATCAGACAACGAAGAACTTAATAGCTTTATATTTGCTTCCGAATTTTTCAGAAAACTTGGTCATAAAGTAAGTTAGTAGTTGTTTTACTAGATTCTTATTGTAGAAAAAATCATTTGTGAAGGGGCTTTATGTTTGGGACTTTAGTCTCCGTTAGTCGTAGTGTTCAATATCATGATGTTCGGCAAAGCTTTCTCACATAGTCGAACAAAGAAAACTCATAAATTCGTAATGATTTTATAACTTCAAAAATCTAATGAAAGTTTTATTTCAATCTGTTATGATTCAATTATTTTAAATTTTAAAAGTATCTTTGCTTTTATATCATTTTAAATTTATTTTTTCTTCTATTACAATATGCAAAGTTTTGGCTGCTTAAAGGTTTTTGTTTTAATTCTTCTTTTACATCTTTCATCTTCTATATATTCTAATGGTCTGCGTGTAGGTGCCCAATGTACTGAAGACTATTTGCCATTGCTTAAAAATAAGCGAGTTGCAGTGGTTGCAAACCAAACTACCTTTATTGAACAAACTCATTTGGTCGATTCCTTGTTGACTTTGGGTATAGATATTAAAAAAATATTTGCCCCTGAGCATGGTTTTAGAGGCACTGGCGATGCCGGAGAAAAAATTGCTAATAACATAGATAAAAAAACCGGACTACCGGTGCTTTCGCTTTATGGAAGTCAGATAAAACCAACTGCCGAAGCATTGAAAGATATTGATATTGTAATTTTTGATATTCAAGATGTTGGAGTTCGTTTTTACACCTACATTTCTACTATGCACTATATAATGGAAGCTTGTGCAGAACAAAAAATACCATTTCTGCTGCTAGACAGACCCAATCCTAACGGATTCTATGTTGATGGTCCGGTGTTGGAAATAAAAAATAAATCTTTTGTTGGAATGCATCCGGTTCCTTTGGTTCATGGTATGACTATAGCAGAGTATGCAAGAATGATTAATGGTGAAAAATGGCTCAAAAATGGAATTCAATGCGAGTTGTATTTGGTTCTTTGCGATGGCTATGAGCATAGCATGAGATACGAATTACCCATAAAACCTTCTCCCAACTTGCCTAATATGAGGTCTGTATATCTTTATCCGGCCTTAGGCTTATTTGAGGGTACGGTTATGAGTTGTGGTAGGGGAACAGATTTTCCATTTCAAGTGGTTGGTCATCCGTTGTATGGAAAGAAAGATTTCTCTTTTACACCCCGTAGCATCCCCGGTGCTAGTAAATATCCGCCTCATGAAGGAAAAATTTGCTACGGACTCAATCTTCGTGATAATGCTATGTTTTCAGTTAAAGATGGTGTTTTCAATTATCAGATTATTAAATATATCTATGATAATTATCCTCAAAAAAGTACATTTTTTAATGCTTTCTTTTTAAGTCTTTGTGGTACCGATAAATGCAAGACCTTTTTTCTCTCTGATACCATTACCGATGACATGATTTTCTGGAAAAAAGATATTATTGCATTTAAAGAAATTAGAAAAAAATATTTGCTATATAAAGATTTTTAAATACTTATTTCAATGTCGTTTAGTTTATATATAATTGAATATAAGGTAATAAGGTTGTAATAGTTAAGCTTTTAATATGCTACTAAGGTTTTAACAATTATATAAAACTTTATGACTTTCAAAACCTTATTTTTTTGTTCAACCTTAGTAGAAATGCAAGGAATGTAAATTCAAAACCTTATTACCTTATTGATAATTAAAACAATATGTTAATCGCCTGTGCTAAACGATATAGATATTCAATTGTAAGATAAATAAATCATTAAAGTTTGACTATTTCTTAAATATTACTATTTTGACAATATATTCTCTCATAAGCATTGCCAAAGAAGCTTTATTACTTGTAAAATCTAAAGGTTTTCTGTTTGTATTAAAGAAAATTTATTTTTTCATATTTTATCCCGAAGCACGCTTGTTTAACCAAAATCTAAATGAAAAGTATAGATTTAGGAATGCAGGGAAACGTATAGATTCATCAGAGTTATTGAAAATCAGTGAAGCGTGTAATCAGTTTATTTATAATCCGTTATTATCGGTTATAATTCCGGTTTACAACACAGATTTACCTTGGCTAAAAGCTTGTATAAACTCCGTAATTGAGCAGGTTTACAGCAATTGGGAAATCTGTATATACAACGATGCCTCTACAAAAAAGGAAATAGAACCATTTTTATCAGAATTAGCTGTAAAAAATGCACAAATAAAGGTACTTTCGGGTAGTAAAAATCTTCATATTTCAGGAGCTTCTAATGCTGCAATTGCAATTGCTCAAGGTGAGTTTGTGGTTCTTTTAGATCATGATGATTTGCTCTGTAAATCTGCATTTTATCATATTGTAAAAGAACTTAATGTTGACCAAAAACTAGATTACATTTATACTAATGAAGATAAAATAGAAGCCGACGGAAGTTATAGTTTTCCTTATTTTAAGCCCAATTTCGACCGTATTATATTAATGGAGCAAAATTACCTTTGCCATTTATCGGTTATTAGAAAATCTGTTGGCGATAAAATTGGCTGGTTTAGAGAAGGTTTTGAAGGTTCTCAGGATTATGATTTTTTCTTGCGACTTACCGAACAAACTCAGAATATAAAACATATACCTCGTGTACTTTATCATTGGAGAAGAACCGGTCAGAGTACTGCTCAAACGCAGAAAAATAAACAATACATAACCCATACCTCACTGTTGGCGCTTACTGATGCGCTGAGGAGAAATAATATTGAAGGAAATATCTACCAATGCCCCGAAACAGGTCTATTTCAGTTGATTCCAAATAGCAATTTTTCATTTCAATATACTCATATTTTCCTTATAAAAGATGCTACATCTGCTACCATAAAACGCTTAACGAAAATGATTAAAATAATATCGGTTTTGACTCCGAATATTATTTTTGTAGGTGAAGAAAAGCTTTTAGTAAAACTAGCTAATATCACTGTAAATAAATTAGTTATTGATAATCAAAATAATTTTGAATTGGTTTTTGCTGCACTTGCTGATTTGAAGATAGAAGGCAATATTTATTTTCAAAGTACCGATGTTTATTTCAAAAACTATGATTTTCTTATTACCATGGCTAATCGTCTGCTCAGTAAAGACATAAATGTGGTTGGTTGTAAGATAATTACTGATGACAATAAACTTTTTTACAGTGGTTTTGAGAGATATTCAAGCAATAATTTATTGTTTAAATATGCAGGGTTTCATGCTGAAACAGTGGGATATTTTCTCGATTTAGTTTACAGCAAATCTGTTACTTGTATGCTCCCTGAAAGTATTTTTTTTAAAAGTGAATTTTTAGAATCTATTTTACAGAATAATAATCTTACTACCGAAACTATTAATAATAAAAAATATGCAATTTTGCAAAATCTATATGGTGGAGCTATTTTATTGCAAAACCTTATTGTTTACAGCAAGAAAAGTTTGCCCCAATCAAAACCGGATACTGATAGATTGATAGACGACCTAATAAAAAAATATACATAAGCAATTACCAAATGTTTAAAGAGTTAAGAAGAATAATTTTTCTCACTTTTCAAGAGTTAAAGCAAAGAGGGTTACTGTTTGTTTGCAAGGAGATTATACGCTATTTAAGATATGGCCCTTTACAACCCATAGAAGGCGCTGGGGTACTTGACTATATGAGGCATTTCAAATATCAATATACTGAAGATGAAATAGAAAACGAACTTGCATTGCTGAAATTTAAACCTTTAATCTCAATAATTACACCGGTTTACAATGTTAAGCCAGAATATCTAGATTTATGTATTAAATCGGTAGTTAATCAGTATTACCCAAACTGGGAGCTCTGTCTTTATGACGATGCTTCTACCAATGTAGAGACTTTAAACGCACTTAAAAATTGGATGGATAAAGATGCTCGAATAAAAATAGTTTTTGGTAGTGTAAATAAACATATATCTGAAGCTTCAAATGAAGCCATTAAAATGTCTGTTGGTGAGTATATTGGGTTGCTAGATAACGACGATGAATTGCATCCGGCTGCACTACTCGAAGTGGTAAAATCTTTGAATGAAAACTTACATGCAGATTTCATATATTCTGACGAAGACCTTATTGATACAGATGGTGTTTGTGGTAATCCGCATTTTAAAACAGATTTAAATCTTGAATTACTCTTATCTCATAACTATATTACCCATTTTGCAGTAATCAGAAAGTCGCTTGGCGATTCTCTGGCATGGTTTCGTAAAGGTTTTGAAGGCTCGCAAGATCATGATTTATTTTTACGAATTACAGAGAAAACGCAGAATATAGTTCATATTTCAAAGATACTTTATCATTGGCGACAGTCTGAAAATAGTACAGCGCTTAACTATTCCGAAAAATCATACGCCAATCTTGCCACTCAGAAAGCATTACTTGAATATGCACATAGAAATAATATTGCAGTAGAAATTTTACCCGGACCCGGTACTGGTGCTTATAGGTTTAAAAGAAAAATTCGAACAAATAAAATGGTAAGTATTATAATACCTTTTAAAGATCAGGTAAAATATTTAAAATCATGTGTGAAAAGTGTATTAGAAAAAAATAATTATGAAAATATAGAAATACTGCTCGTTTCCAACAATTCTGAGAAGAAAGCTACCCTAAAATATTTAAGAAAGATTGTAGAAACCGATGTGAGAATTAAGGTTTTGGATTATAATATGCCTTTCAATTTTTCGGCAATGAACAATTGGGCTGTACAGCAAGCTAAAGGCGAATATGTTTTATTGCTAAATAACGATATTAAAGTGATTTCCGATAATTGGCTTGAAGCAATGCTTGAGCATATTCAGACTGATAATGTAGGTGCCGTAGGAGCAAAATTGCTTTATAAAGATAAAACTATTCAGCATGCCGGTGTTATAATTGGAATTGCTGGAATAGCCGGACATTTGCATCGTTTCTTACCTGATAGTAGTAATGGTTACTACTACAGACCAACAGTTTCGCAGAATCTGTCGGCAGTTACTGGAGCTTGTCTTCTAACCAAGAAAGAGTTGTGGAACAAAGTTGGTGGTTTAGACGAAAATCATTTTAAAATAGCATTCAATGATATAGACTATTGCCTGAAAATTAGAAAAGCCGGATTTGATATTGTATATACCCCGTATGCGAAACTATATCATTATGAATCGAAATCTAGAGGCTACGAAGATACCCCAGAAAAGAAAATGCGTTTCGAAAAAGAGTGCGAAGAGCTAAGGAAAAAATGGAGAACTCATGAAATTTCCGACCCTTTTTACAATATAAATCTTACCACAAATTATGAGAATTTTAGCTTGAAGTAGTCTAGAATTTGCAATTGAAGTAAAGATTTAAATAGTATAAGTTAATTTGTTGAAATAGTGGGGTAATTTTAGTATTCATTTGCTGGATTCTTCGCCAACTTAAGTGCCTTCAATGTCGTTTTTCTTTTTATATGAAAAAGATAAAAATAATTCCAAATTACTAAAGAAATTGGTGGAAATATTTATTTTGATTATTAACGCATTACAACTTAATCTGATGGTTATGAGCAGAGCAGCCTAAGCCAAACTAAGAAGAAAAAATTAATATTTAGTTTCAATTATTAATGCCCCATGTTTTCCTTTTTTTCCATATGATTCTATTGCCTCATCCTTACTGAGTCTCTCAATAGATTTTACTGAATCTTTATTTACTATTGATAAATTTTCTTTTTTGTCTTCGGTGTCAAGTAATTCTTTTTTGTCTAGAATAACTAATAGCTTTGTGTTTATTAAAAATTTATGTTCATTTTCGTAAAATTTATATTTTTTAATATCTTTTTCTGTTAGCTGTATAGCATTATATTTGGCGCTATCAAGCTGTAAAAAATCAACAACGAAAATAAAAGTTACAGGTATTACATTAGGGTGCAAAGACAAATCCATTGTCTGAGCATTAATTTTTATGAAAAAAAATGAAGTTGTTATTAAGAAAAATATCTTTTTCATATACAATTTTTTTAATAAAAAAATGAAAAATATCTTATAAGTGAATCACTATAAGAGGACAATCTATTTATATTACCACCAGCATTATATGAAGTATAAAATCTATTAATCACATAACTGTCAATACTTTTAAAATCTGAAAACCATATAAAAGAGATGTTACACCCTCCAATGAAGCTAACTTGTAACTCATGCCGTATAAAACAATCAATTACAATTACTTCGTAAAGTCCTAGTTACAAACTCAAACTTGCATTTTATGTTCTTAAACTTGCTTTATTCATTAAGCTCAGACCATTCGATACAAAATCTATTAATTCTGCATTTTATTCCTTCCGCTGTTTATACTATTATTGACTCAGCAAATCAATAAGCATTTGAAGTTCTTTATCGGTTATATTAGCTTGTTCAGATTTGTCATAAATATCCATTAAGAAAACAGTACCATTTGCAATACGAACAAATGTTATTATTCTTGCACCACCACTTTTACCTTTGCCTTTGCTAGAAATAGAAATTCGTATTTTGTAACAATTCTTGCTAATTAGAGTTCCAAGAGTAGGATTTTCTGAAAGCTCTTCGACTATTTCCAGTAGATCTGTTTTGATAGATTTATGCTTTTTAGCCAGACGTTTTAACTTACGCTCAAACGGTTCTGTAGCAATAACATTAAAGCTCACTCAATAAATCTTTAGCCGATTTTAATTTCTTTTTTCCCTGTTCATAAAGCTTCACATCATTAAAAGCTTCAGCTAAATCGGAAATAAATTCACTTTTCTTTTCGTCTTTTACTTCCTTAACAACACTAATAAAATCAAGGCTTTTAACCAGTTCCATAAAAAGGGGATGCGGTTATCTTTTATGTCTAAAATTACTTTCATACTGTTGATAATTTTACCGTTTTCTACAAAGGTACGAATAATTTGAAAATTGAGAAATGAAAATTATTGGAATATGCTGATTAGATGAAGTAAGCAAACTTTCAACCTGATATAATCATATATTTAATTAATTAATTGTAAAATATTGATTTTGAATTGCTTTTATTGTGCTTTAATCTAATCTATTTCAGCTACACTATTCCAAAATACATTGCAACAGAAACTCATTATGCCAACCATCGGGTGTTCTGAGCCAATCTGTTTTTTTACCAATTATCTCAAATCCCATTTTCTGAAAAAGACTCAGACTGGCAGTATTATTTTCATCTATTGAGCAATATAACTGGTGCAAATTCAGCAATCTAAACGCATACGCTTTTAGTATTTCGAGCACAGCTTTTCCATAACCCTTATATCTATAATCTTTATCTATGAGCAAACCTACACCGGCTCTTCTATTTTGAGGATCAAACTCAAACAAATCTACCATACCAATTGTATTTCCAGGATCGAGTTGTAGGTCAATCATCAGTCGTAATTGCTTTACCGAGTAAATATCCATATCTGAATTGCCAACATAATTTTGAATAAGCTCTCTGGAAAACGGAGTAATGTGTTGACTAACAAACCAGTTGCTCGTTTCATTCTCCCAACGGTGTATTAAATCTATATCGTCGGTTTGAATGGCACGGAGTTTTAGAATGTCATTTTCTAATATTTTTGAATACATGTAAAGCCAAGATTAACTATCAATTTTATCGTTAAAACAATATAAAAAATTTAAATTTAAAATCATATTAAAAGACAAAATATTTGACAAATTACTTAATTTTATATAAAAAAATGTTTAAACTAAAAAGCTAAGATATATCTTTGCAAACTGAAATTATTTTTTAAAAAATTGTTAAACTAATCATGCTTACAAAACAAAGAACAATAAAGAGTTCGGTAGATTTCAAAGGAAAAGGCTTACACACCGGTTTAGAAACTATACTCAGCATTAAACCATCGGAAGCAAACAAAGGTATTGTTTTTCAAAGAATTGATTTAGAAAATAAACCGCTTATACCTGCATTAGCAGAAAATGTATTAGATACATCAAGAGGAACAGTACTTGGTATAAACGAAGTAAAGGTTTCGACCGTAGAGCATATCTTAGCTGTTCTTTATTCTCTTGGCATTGACAATGCATTACTTGAAATAAACGGACCCGAAGTTCCAATTTTAGACGGTAGCTCATTGAAGTTTTTTGAAGGAATTGAAAAAGCAGGAATTCAAGAATTAGATGCCGAAAAGGTATATTATGAATTTAATGAAAAATATGAATATTCAGATCCTGAAAAAGGGGTTTCTATAACCATATATCCAGATAGCAAAGCGAGTTTTGACGTGAAAATAGGATATGATTCTCCTATTCTCAAAAATCAATATGCTACGCTTGAAAATTTAGAAGATTTCAAAACAGAAATTGCACCTTGCAGAACTTTTGTATTTTTCAGAGAAATAGAAAATTTAGCAAAAAATAATCTCATAAAAGGTGGCGATGTTGATAATGCTATAATCATTGTAGATCATAGTGTTACTCAAGAAGAGATAGACAGAGTAGCAGAGTTGTTCAACAAAAAAGGACAACTTAGGGTTGAAAGCGGAATTTTGAACAATGTAGCTCTGAGATTCGACAATGAACAAGCAAGACATAAATTGCTCGATTTAATTGGCGATATGTCATTATTGGGAATGCCATTCTTAGGAAGGGTTATAGC
This sequence comes from Bacteroidales bacterium, assembly GCA_016714605.1. Taxonomy (GTDB): domain Bacteria; phylum Bacteroidota; class Bacteroidia; order Bacteroidales; family UBA1715; genus JADKDL01. Next base: position 132,598 of record JADKDL010000001.1, read on the forward strand.
TTCTCATCCCGGACACTATTGCAATACAGAATTTGTAAAGCAAATTAGAAAAATTATAAAAAAAGACAGGAATAAAGTTCTTCCACCAAAGGTAAATCTTTACGGAACACCTGTAATAGACATTGAAGGCATAAAAAAGACTATACCACATAGATTTCCTTTTTTATTGGTCGACAAAATAATGGTATTGACTGATAATGAAGTTGTAGGTATAAAGAATGTAACCATGAATGAACCTTTCTTTCAAGGACATTTCCCAGAAGAAGCTGTTATGCCCGGCGTATTACAATTAGAGGCAATGGCTCAGTGCGGTGGTGTGTTGGCGCTCCATTCGGTACCCGATCCGGAATTGTATTCTACTTATTTTATCAGCATAGATAAAGTAAAATATAGAAAAAAAGTTATTCCGGGCGATATTTTGGTTTTCAAACTAAAATTAATTGCACCTATAAGACGGGGTATAGTACAAATGGATTGTCAAGCCTTTGTTGGCAACGACTTGGTTTGTTCGGGCGAAATGATGGCTCAAATAGTTAAAAATAAAGGATAATATGTCAGACTTGAAACCATTTATACATCCCGATGCGAAAATAGGAAATAATGTCTCTATAGCTCCTTTTTCGTATATATATGGCGATGTGGTGATTGGAGATAATACATGGATTGGACCAAATGTAACCATTATGGATGGTGCAAGAATAGGTTCAGGTTGTAGAATATTTCCGGGGGCGGTAATTTCTGCCGAACCTCAAGATTTGAAATATGCTGGTGAATATACAACTACAGAGATTGGAAACAACACCGTAATAAGAGAGTATGTTACAATACATAAAGGTACAAGCGATAAACTAAAAACCGTTGTTGGCGATAATTGTTTAATTATGGGATATGTGCATATAGATCACGATTGCATAGTTGGTAACAATTGCATATTTGCCAATTACACTGGTCTTTCTGGTCATTGCATAATTGAAGATTATGCAACACTTGAGGGAAGAGTGGGGTTACAGCAGTTTATGAGAGTAGGCAGATATTCATTTGTAGGAGCAACCACAATGATTAGAAAAAATGTACCTCCTTTTATAAAAACATCTCGTGAACCCGCTTCATACATGGGTGTAAATTCAATTGGACTTAGAAGACGCGGTTTTACCGAAGAGAGAATTAATAATATTCAGAATATCTATAGAGTTCTGTTTCAAAAAGGTATGAATATCTCGCAAGCCTTGGAGGTTATCAAGAAAGAATTTGAAGAATCAGAAGAAAAAAATGAAATAATAGATTTTGTACTAAATTCTGAAAAAGGAATTATTACAAGAGATTAGAAAATAGAATTTTTACAAAAAAAGCACTATTTAGAGAAATACTAAGTAGTGCTTTTTTAATTTTAATATGTTGGTTATTAAATGTTTATTAATTATCACATTGTACTTTTGTATTTAAGAATTATATTAACATACATTAGAATTTAAACATTCAACACAATAAATAATCAAATTTCCACTTATGAATTAGTATTTACCATAAATACTCATTCCTCCTCCAAAATATTGATGTTTTAAATGTTCATAAACCAAATTTGTCCTTAAATCAATATCATCTGTCTGATAAGTTGGATAAGGCAAAACTTCAAAAAGCGTTTTGTTTACATAGTTAAAAACTGCTGCTGCTGTTACTGATTTATCAGCCCATTGGTCAACTCTTAATTTTTCTTTTTTCAATTCTTCAAGTAGCTCAATCGAAATTTTCTTTATCTCGTTCTTCTCTTTTTCTTCAAGTTTTTTACCTTGTCTAAGAATATCGAAAATTGCTTTTTGCTCATCGGTCAATCCCTCGCGTTTGGTGTCAGCCTCTTCTTCTGTTAAGTCACTAATAAATTTAATTAGCTTTCTAAAGGTTTCAAGGATCGCTGTTTCATCTTTTCCTTTATTATAAGTATCAATTATGGCCTGATATTTTTTGTAAAAATCTACACGTAAAGGATTTTCGGAGACCATGACTTGTAATCGCTTTTCAAGCTTATCTTTTAAAGACTGGACAGCAGCATTTTTGTTCTTCATTTTTAGAAAGTATTTCTCTAAAATTTCAAAGTTCAAGCCACTTAAATCAATCATTTTATCTTTGAAATAAATTGATTTTTCATCTTTACCTTGTAAAGGTTCATACACTATAGGATTTGGTTCAGCAACCATATTCTCAATTGATTCATCAACAACAGCTTGAATTTTTTTCATTATATCCGCAACGTCTGCACTTACTACATTGTCCTCAATTGCAGAGTAGATGACATCAATTGCATTTTTTCTTGGGGCATATTGATTTAATACTTTGTCAGGTTGCAGGGCTTTGTATTTCTTAAAAACCTCTCTAGCTAAAATTTGAAATTTCCGTTTGGTTTCATCATTGGTATAAACAGCATTTACCGCCTTCTCCATTGCAGCTAATTTGTGTAATCCATCTGCTTTGATTAATTCCTGCAAATCAAAATATACTTCGTCTTGTAAAAAAGTTTCGGTTGCCTCTAATGTCTCTTCTAATTGCTTGATAAGTTCTTCCTTTGGTTTTACAGGTGGTTCGGGTTTTTCGTCTCCACTGTTTACCCCTTCATCACCGCCAGAACCATAAATAGCTAAAGCATCTAATAAAGCAGTATAAGTTTCAATATAATCTACAATCAAACCATTGTTTTTGCCTTCACTTATTCGGTTGGCTCTTGCGATGGCTTGCATTAAAGTATGCGATTTTAAAGGCTTGTCTAAATACAAAGTTGAAAGGGTAGGCACGTCAAAACCTGTAATCCACATTGCACAAACAATTACAAAACGGAAAGGGTCGTCTTCGTCTTTAAACCTTGTTTCAAGGTCTTGGGTGTTCATTTTCTCCCTGTGCGGTTCAATATCTAAATCCCATTTCTGAAACTTCTGTATTTCGTTTTGCTCTGAACTAACCACCACACAAATTTCTGTTTCCTTTATCCATTGTAGTTCTCGGCTTTTCTCCAGTAATTCTTGGTCGCCATATTTTCCTTTGGAAACTTCTTTTTCCAATTGTTCAACGGTAAATTTCCAATGATGTGTAATTAAATCATACATTCTTACGGCTGTGAGTTTATCCAATGCGATAAACATTCCTTTGCCTTTGTAGCCACGGTTGCAGAAATGCCAGATGGCATCTTTGGCAATAGCATCTAATCGTTTTTTAGCAGTAAGTATCGGATATTCCCTTGCAAAAAGTTGTTCGACTCTGCTGCGTTGGTCACTCTCTAAATCTTCGCTTTCGGCATCTATTACAGCTCGTATTTGGTCATTGATAACAGGGTTTTTCAATCCTAAATACTCGCCTCTGTTTTCGTAATACAATGGAACGGTTGCACCATCATCAACACTTCGTTTGAAATCGTAACGGGAAACATAATCACCGAAAATTCGCTTGGTTATTTCATCGTCTTTGAAAAGTGGTGTTCCGGTAAAGCCAATAAATGAAGCGTTTGGTAAGGCATTACGCAAATTCATTGCTAAATTTCCGCCTTGTGTTCGGTGTGCTTCGTCTGAAATGACAATGATATTATCCCGCTTAGTTATTTCTTCTTCAAAGTTGAATTTATGAATGAGTGTAAATAAATAGCGGTGTTCCGAACTTAGCAACTCTTTCAAATGCTTTCCACTGTTGGCTTTCAATGAATCTTTTGAGCCTGATTTTACTTGCGGCACAGCACCAATTCCGCTAAATGTGCCGTAAATCTGTGTATCTAATTCGTTTCGGTCGGTAACAATCAGAAAAGTATAACTACCTGTAAATTTGTGATGAATTTTTTGACAGAAGAAAACCATTGAGTATGATTTTCCGCTTCCCTGCGTATGCCAAAACACCCCAAGTTTTTGTTTTTCCTCTAAACTGATTTTGCCAAGTTTGTAGAGTTGTTCTTTATGCTGTATGTTTTCAATCGCTTTGTTTACACCAATAAACTGATGGTTTCGGGCAATGAGTTTTACAACTTTGCCCAATGAATTATCAAACAAAATGAAGTTTTCAAATAAATCTAAAAAGCGTTTTTTCTCGCAAACTCCAACAATTATTCTATCTAAAGCTACAATGCCTTCGTCTTCTTCGGTAATGCGTTTCCATTCGTGAAAGTGCTGATATTTGCCAGTAACGCTTCCAATGCGGCTTTCTATTCCGTTACTCAACATTACAAAAGCGTTGTAATAAAAGAGTTTTGGTATTACATCTTTGTAATCGGTGAAATTATCGTTGTAGGCGTTTTCTAATTTTCGGTGAGCCGCTTTCAATTCAATAAACAGCAAAGCAATACCATTCACAAAACCAATAATATCCGGTCTGCGCTCTCGGTTGCTTTTGCCCTGAATCCATAATTGGCGAACGGCTAAAAAGTTGTTGTTGTGGGCATTGTCAAAATCGAAAACCTTGAGTGTTTTATTCTTTACCTGTTCGCCCTTTTCGTTGATAAAATCAACAGGAATACCGTTGCGGAGCATTTGGTGTTTCTCAAAATTGATTTCAGCTAATGATTTGGTAATACTTTCTTCTGTCAGTTTTTCATAAGCTTGGCTATAAGCTTGTTCGGGTAAGTTAGGATTAAACTCTTTGATTTTTTCAAAGAAAATTCGTTTCAGTACAACTTCTTTTTTGTTCAGTCTGCCCAGCGTACTGCCCTCGCCAAATGTTTCTTTGTTGTATGCAATAGCAGTATCCCAGCCCAATTGATTGTGAAATAAATCGATGGCTGTTTGTTCTATTAAATTATCTTCCGAGTATTCCCAAGTCATAAAATGCTAATTGATAGTTCGGTCAATGCTTGTTCTGATGGCAAAATTGCCGGTTTCGAAACAATATCTTCCAAAAATAATACTTGGGTGTATTTTTTCTTTATTGGCTAATTGAACCATTTCATGCTCAGTTGACGAATAATTAAACTTTTGATTTCGACTATAAAACTCATTCCAAATGGTTTCTTGTATAAAACATTGCTGGGCAAAACGATGTGCCTCTTGTTCTTTGTCGGAAACGGAACTATTGGGGTATTCAATATCTAAAAAATCTCCATTTTTATCGGCAATTAAATGTGTGAAAACATGACCCAATTCGTGCATTACAGTAAATGCGAAATTATCAAGTAATTTTTTTCGCATGGTAACAACAATTGTTGGGTTTTCGTTACTCCAAAACGAATAACCATCTATAGGCGATTGCTTGAAGCGTTCCAGTACAATAAATTTTATACCGTATTTATTAAGAATTTCCTGTGTACTACTTATAACATTTTTGTTAGTTCTAAACAATGTTTTTAATTCGGCGATAATTACTTCTCGACTTTCTGGGTTAAATACATTTACTTTTTGCGGTTTAGCCTGCCACCTTGCCAACTGGCTCCAACCCAATATGTTTATTTGGTCGTTTTTTAACTTTTCCGACTTCTTATAATATGCCATGTTCTTGTTTACTGAAACTCGCTCTACCAGAAGGTCGATAGAATCGACATCGTAAATATCCCAAATACGAGCAATATTATCAGCTAAAGAATTTGATAACAGCCCAAGTTTTGCAAATATTGAAACAGGAACAAATTGTTTTATAATGCTCCATATCTCAATTTGTTGGGTTTTACGGATGTTACGTTCTTTTATACGCGCACAATCCAACTCATAACCAGCCTGAAAACGCATCCAAAAATCGGCAGGAATGCCCAAGGCTTTTTCTAACGAAAGAGCTATTTCGGCAGTAACGGCACGTTTTTCTTTTATCAGTTCGTTAAGCATAGTAGGCTGCATATCTATATCTAATGCAAATTCTTTTTGCTTTATACCTCGTGCTTGTAATTCTTCTTTTAAAACAAATCCGGGGTGTGTTGCTTCAAATGGTATGTATGCTTTTGTTTCCATGTGTTTCATTTTTTGTAGTGGTTACTCAAATCAAGCAATGAACAAATTGTAATTACATCTGGCTCGGTACCTTCTAATCGGCTCCGAAACTCAAGCCTGTATTGCATATTTACGTAAACAGCTTCAATTTCGGCAAGGGTACCTTGCTTTTTCTCGTAATGAAGGCTTTTGTGTAAGTATAAATATTCGGTATTTGGTGCATCATACAACAAGTCTACTACTTTACGGTACTGCTTAATTACCTGAGGCTGGAAACGGTACTTCTTGCCCGACGCCTTGCCTTCCTCGTACAATTCACGTAAATACTCATGTTCAAATTCAATTTTCATTCATTGTATTGTTTTGCAAATATACATTCTAATTTATAATAATTCACTCTTTTAGTGAATTATATTTCACTTACACTTCTATTTGTCCGTTCATCAGTTTGGGTAATAATATATCCCGTGCCTCTCGGAGTTTGGCGTTTTGCTGTTTCAAATTCCAAATTAATTCAAACTGACTTTTTATTGAATTGCCAAATTCTGTGACTGTTTCTAATTTTGGATAAAATAATTTGATACTTTCAAGTTGCCCTCCGCTAATATTCGGCTGTGCTGCACCTGAAGCTAAACTTTCTACAGCATCCTTTGCTGATGGTTCATTATAAAAACAAAATAGGAATAGTTCCGCATTTTCAACTTTAGGTTTGAAAATACCTACTCGTTGATTCAAGTAAAAAGAGGTTTCCATTTTTGGCATCATCCCGATTTTACCAACAGTTGCACCAGTCATCGCAATCAATAAATCGCCTGCGTTTAATTTGAATTTAACTGCTGCTTCAGCAATGTTCTCAGGAATAAGGCTGCAATCATCTAAATCAATATCATTATTTCCAATGTTCTTTATTTTAATTACAGGAAAACCAACGTCAGTCCAATCTGCGCCCTTAAAAGCATAGCCCGATTTTACCTCTGCTAAATCGCCAACACATCCTTCTATTAACTTTTCACTCTTCACTATCAACTTATAACTTGCAAACGCCTTCTCCTCCAACAATTTTATCCGCTTCAAATTATTCTCTATCAAATCATCATAAGCCGATAAAATGGAGGCGATGCGGCGTTGGGTGGTGAGTGGGGGGATTGGGATTTCAAGATTAGATAATAAACTTTGGTTTAGGTTATTAATATTTGTACCACCTGCACTTGCCGACAAGGTATTGCGAAAGAATTTTGATTTAAATAGATACGCATAAAAACGAGGAAGGACGTCATTTGTCGTAAATCTAGCCCTAATGCAAAATCCCGAAAAGGTTAATGGTTCAATAATTTTTTCTATAAATAAATTCCTACCCACAAGTTCCTTATTGCCATTTGACCGGACGAACAGAATATCACCTTCTTTCAGCAAATAACTTTGATTGATAAAATCTTCCTTGAGTTCTGCCAACCCCTCAACTTTTACCGAAAAGTAATCTTTAAAATCAGCAACTGAAATGTATTTAACGCCTTGACCATACTGATCTTTATTGAAATTAAGCCCATTCTTGAACTCGGCAATATTTCCAAGAATGATCATTTCCCACATCATACTTTCTCCTCCATTTTCTTATTTCCAAACTTCACTCCTTCTTCGTCCCACATTTCGCGGTAAGCGTTTACGTACGAAATGGCGGCATTGGCATCAAGGCCATGCAAATATCGGCAAAGGCAGCGGAAGAGCTGCAGCATTTGGTTGTCGAAACAGAAATCAAGCATAAAATCTAAGGTGTAACATATATGGTTTACATCTTTATTTTGCGATGCAATGATATTGTTAACCAAAGGTTTGTATTGCTCATACGCTTGCTTTGCCAACAGGTTGCGACCTTCTAGTAATTTTGCTATTTCTTCTATCATTTCTTTAACTGTTTTTGTAAGGTTTTGCCTTTTTCGGTAAGCTTGTATTTTTGAGTAGGACTATTTGGCGAATCTGGCTGAGTCATTTCAATTAATCCTGCCTCAAGAGCTGGTTGTAAATAGTTTTGCAAGAAGTTTCTTCTACCTGTTAAATTTAATTTTGTCATCAATTGGAGAACCGACATTTCATTATGAAATATACTAATCATCAGATTTACTTGTTCCTTTACTTGTTCCCTTACTTGTTCCCTTACTTGTTCCTTTACTTGGTCGGTTACTTGGTCGGTTACTTGCATGGTATCCTGCCCCTCTCGAGTTACTTGTTCTTCTTGCGGTGCATCTTCGTCTTCGCTCAAATCCCAAGTATTAGGAAAAGTCATTCGCAAAAAGTTTTCAGTAAATTTGAAACACTCTTTTGGATAAACTTCCAAAATTCGAGGAACACCCGAACCCAAATGCTCAACCAACTCCAAATCTTTAAAAATGCGCATCATCTCTTGATTGCGAGGTATGGAAAAGCCTTCAAAAAACTCTTCCTGACTCAATAAATCGGGCAAACTACCGGCAGAAGTAATTTCAATGCGGTCGTCGAAAATCTCAAACTTTGGTGGTACTTCGTACGAATAATCGTTGTGAACTATGGCATTTATAATAGCTTCGCGCAGGGCAATTGCATTCCATAGCCGTGTATCAATTCTTTCTTTGGAGGTAATGCGGCTTTTGGTTTTATTTTCGAGGTCAATTTTATCTAACACTTGCTTGGTTGCTTTTATTATAGAGCAATATCCGTACTCATTATTTTCAATCAAATGAACCCGATTTTTACCTTTGTATTTGGCCACTTTAATAGAAATGGAATTAATATCAGACATTAGAAACGCCACATAATTGAAAGCGCCATCTTCGCATAACAACCCAAGATTTTCGGGAAATTTTGCATTTAGTCGTTTCCCGGATTCCTCGTAGTAAATCCTGAGCTGTTCAAACTTCAATTTTTGCTGGTTGGCACGAATTTTTCCAATTGAATTTCGGGTACGGCGGGCAAATTGATTTTCTATCATTCGGGTTGTCATAGGTTCGGCAGCAGTTCCAATCCTGATAAAGCAACCTTTTTCCGACATTCCCAGTTTTTTAAGATAATAGGGCTTTTCGGGTCCGCTGGCTATGATAATTTTTATAATCTCTTTTTCATCCCCTTCTTCGCCAATAATATCGAACAAGCCTAAACAATTTGGCAAAATATTATTCCTCAACCTGTCTTTTATTTGCAACTGCGTAGCATCGGAATTTTCAATTCCTATGATAGTACCATTGTCATCAACACCAATATAAATAACTCCTCCTTCGCGACTATTTAAAAATGCCACCACCTCTTTTTCTAACGAATCGGTTACAATAGCCTTTAGTTCTATTCTGTGTGACTCTTGCATTATAAAATACTTTTATAGTTTTCTTGTATTGTTGTTGCAAGGTTTTTTGCTTCCTCATTCAATCCTTCCAACTCAATATGTATTTCGGCAAGGCGTTCTTCGTAATCAAAATCATCATCGGTTGCGGTGTTCACGCCTACATACCTGCCCGGGCTTAGGCTCCAGTCTTTGGCTTCTATTTCGGTTTGGCTTACTACTTTGCACAGTCCTTCCACATCGGTGTAAATGCCTTCGGGGAAACGGCTTGTAAGCCAATGGGCTTGTTTGTAGAAATATTCGGTTTCGTGCAACAATCCGGGTTCTTCTTCTTCGGGGTTGCCGCTGAGTTGCTGTTGCAGGGCTTTCAGAGGCGCAATAAATTGCGTCTGTACACCAAGCTCTTTCCAGTCTTTATTTTTGCTCAGTTGGTATTCTTTGGTTGCTGTGGCTATGGCATCCAACAATTGCTTTATGAGTTTGTCTTGTGGTTTGCGTAATGCTTTTGTCTGAACTGTGATTTCTGTGATTAACTGATTATCCTGATTTTTCTTTATGGTTTCAATCAATTGGGTTTGCTGTACAAAAATTGCTTGTGCTTCTAGTTCAATTTCATCCCAATTAGGAATTATCTTGTCAATCTTTAAATCCTGCGAATCCTGTTTCAGACAGAATGTGCTTAAGGTTTTCAATACCTTTTGAAATTGCTTTTGCAGTTCTATGGTTGCTTCGGCTGTTTCTTTTGCCAAGTCGGCAGAGGTTTGTAAATAACTTTTTACGGTGCTTTCAAACTTTTTGGTATTGCGTCTGTATAGGTTTACAATGCAGATGAGGTTTTGCAACTGCTCGGGGCTAAAGTCGTTTACTTTACTGGTTACTTTGCGGTAAATTTTTCGGGCATCGAGCATCAACACTTTGTCTTTTCTTTCAATATCTAGTTCTTTTGCTCTGTCAAAAAACCAAAGTGTACAAGGCAATGAACGGGTATAGAAAAAGTTGTTACCAATAGCCATCATCACATCTACTGCACCGGTTTTTACCAATTTTTCCCGAATGTCTTTTTCGCTATGCCCGGCATCGCTGGCAGATGAAGCCATTACAAAACCTGCTCTACCGGTTGGTTTCAGGTAATTATAGAAATACTGAATCCACAAATAATTGGCGTTATCGTTTTTCGGCAAGTTTACTTTGCCGTCTATCATCAAACGAGGGTCTTTCTTTACAACATCTTTAGCTTTGTCCACACCATCCACATTAAACGGTGGATTTGCCATCACAAAGTCAGCACCGCCTACAAGATTGTGTTTGTCTTCATAAAATGTGTTTCCTTCCTGAATATTGCCTTCCAGTCCGTGAACTGTTAAGTTCATCTTTGCCAGTTTTGTATTTAGGTCGGCTTTTTCCTGTCCATAAAAGGTAACCTTTTCAGCAGGTTTCAATCCTTCGCTTTCAATAAAATAGCCAGTTTGAACAAACATACCCGCACTGCCGCAGGCAGGGTCAAACACAATTCCGTGGTCGGGTTCTATTACATTTACAATTGTTTGCACCAAACTCATAGGTGTAAAAAACTCGCCACCTTCTTGTGCTCCAGTCATGGCAAATTTGCCAAGGAAATATTCATATATTTTCCCGAACAAATCGCCTTCTGCTTTTTGCAGTACTTCTTTATTGAAAATGCGGAGCAATTCCCGCAATAAGTCTTTACTGAAAATGGAAAAGTTCTTTGGCAAAACGCCTTTAAGGTTGTCGTATTCGTCCTCAATCAGTTTCATTGCATTGTCAATGGCTTCGCCTATGTCGGCACTTTCGGGCAAGGAAACCAAATAATCGAACTGAGATTTCTCAGGTAAGAACATTGAATTTTGCTCTTCAAAATCCTTTTTGGTTAAAGGTCGTTTGCCCCTTTGAGGATGTGAAGGCAAGTTTTTTTCAACTTCAATTTTTACTTTCTGAAAGCGGTTGTATGCATGTCTCAAAAAAATCAATCCGAGAACAGGCATCGAATATTCCGTTGCTGTCAGTTTACTGTTTGCTCTTAATTGGTCGGCTGCTCTCCAAAGTTCAGCTTCTAATTTTCTAAGTTGTTTTCCTTGCATTATATCTTAATTCCAATTCGTTTATTCATTTCTCAAAAGTAACAATTCCGCTCGGGTTTATTTGCAAAATTGTTTCCCCAAATTTGCTTCTTTATACGCCCAAATTTTTATTTTTTCAAATTCCACCTTTTCGGGTGGGTATAATTCCATCCTTTCAGTTAATTGATTCCATTCTAATTAGTGGCGTTTTGGCTTTGGCATTCATATACCTTTGATTCAAGAAAGTTACTCCATAAAAATATTCATTATGCGAGAAACGAGTTAGAATAAAAAAGCGAGATATTGATTAAAATAAAACGTAAGAGTAATATAGAAAATTATTGAAAACAATATTCTATGGTGAAAACCCCAAAGAGTATATAGTTAAATTTGAATACCAAAGTTTTTTGACTTTCTTTAACCGCTTATAAGCTCAGTATTTACTTAAACCCTCCATAAACACTCTCTTCTTTGCCCGAGTAATGTGTGTATGTAATTGAATAATACTTAATTTCTCTTAAGGGAAATATGGGGGCTAAAGTAAAACTTTGGTGCGAATATGTACTTGTTTTAAATAAATGACAATCTCTTTTTTTATTATAAACATAGTTACTTCCATTCAGTGAATTGATAAACGCGGTTTGTTTCGTTTTATCAGAAACTAAATAATTTACATTTATTTCAGCAGCGCCTTCTGATGTGTTTTTGTGTAGTATAATTAAAAATTCACGTGTATTCTGGTTGTAATATGTTCCATTAGTATTTTCTGCACAGGTGCTGTCTTTAGCACAAGCAAATCCTAGTTTTTGGAGTTTCGATATGTTTACAGCAGTTCTCGCATGAAACAGTTTTTGAAAATCGGAATATGAAAGCGATTGTGTATGAGTTTTTACCGATAAAAAAATCGTAAAGAGCAGATACACAATTAATGCTTTTGACAAAATTCTGATTTTCATGTTTTATTGAAAAATTTTAATAGTTGTGTTCAAGTAATTGAAAAAAAGTTATAATTCATTGATTTATTGTTGAATATTCGAATCATTTTTAATAATATAGAAACATCCTTAATAAATCATCAATAATCCAGCTTTTATACTCAGTTCTATTTTCATTTTATTTAAATTTAGTTCTCTATGTACCAAAATAAAAATTTTACTCTTCAAGTCCTCATTCATCCTACATCGGTAAAAAGTTCAACTACTTTTATTTTCCATTGAGCACTTTCTTTTGGTATTTAACTTTTTCTTCTGCTACTTTCGTTATACTCAAATCGGCATTTTTATCTAATATCTTACTAGCGATTTGATTACTCAAAAATTAATTTTGTAACTCTAATACTTTAACCTTAAAATCAAAAAGCTGCCACTACTTATAGTGACAGCCTCTCCAAATAAAACAGAAATATATAGTATAACGAAATAACGAAACTAAAATCTTATTTTCTAATTCTTATCCGCATTTAGATGCTCCGCAACTTTTGCAGGTAAGACAACCTTCTTGGTAAACTAAAGAGTCTTTTTGTCCGCAGCTGCCGCAAACTTGATCGGTAGATACTTTTGTACCATTCGGAATATATTTCTTAAGTGCCCTTTCTACTCCGCTTTTCCATGTGCTTATAGACTCATTATCAAAATGCAATGAAGATACCAAGTTCACTATGCTTTCAATTGGCATTCGGTGACGAAGAATGCCAGAAATCAATTTTGCATAGTTCCAAAACTCTTGGTCAAACATTCTTGATAGACCTTCAAAAGTTACACTGTAGCCATGCTTGTCAATGTATTGAAAGTCATATCTGGTTTCATTACTATCAGATGTGTTTTTTATTATCCTACCTTTGTTTATTGATTTTGGTACCGGCAATACATCATCGTCCATTTGTCCGGTGAAAATTTCATAAGGAATACCATCAACCAAGCCTACAAAAGCTACCCAATGTTCATTATTATTCTTAAAACGAACAACATCAGCATCAAGTGCTTTCGGACGTTTGTTTGGTATAAATGGAATATTTTTATCTGCTGTTTCTTTCTCTTTTTCTTTTTTATCGGCAGCAATGAGTACACCTGATCTTGATCCGTCTCTATAAACAGTTACTCCTTTGCAGCCACTTTCCCACGCACGTACATAGAGCTGACCAACCAATTCCTCGGTTGCATCGTTTGGCAAATTCATGGTTACCGATATAGAATGGTCTACCCATTTCTGAACATCGCCTTGCATTTGCACTTTGCTTACCCAATCTACATCGTTAGACGTCGCTTTGAAGTATGGCGATTTTTCAACTATTTCATTAATTTTTTCTTGTTTCCAGTTTCTGATTTCTGTAATATCATAGCCATTTTTTTCAAGCCAAACAATGAATTTGTGATGAAAAACATTGTACTCTTCCCAGCTGTCACCAACTTCATCAACAAAGTCAATTCTTGAAGATGGGTCATTAGGGTTTACTTTTCTTCTGCGTTTGTACACAGGAAGAAAAACAGGCTCTATACCCGATGTGGTTTGTGTCATCAGACTTGTTGTTCCAGTAGGAGCAATGGTTAATAGGGCAATATTTCTTCTGCCATATTTCATTATATCATCGTAAAGTTGTGGTTCATTTTCTCTAATTCTAAGCAGAAAAGGATTGTTTTTTTCTTTTTCTGCACTAAAAATAGGGAAAGGACCTCTTTTTCTCGCCATTTCCATAGAAGCTCTATAAACAGCAAGGGCTAATACTTTGTGTACTTCAACCGAGAAATCATTGGCTATTTCAGAGCCATATCTTAATCCGAGTGCAGCAAGCATATCACCTTCGGCAGTTATGCCAATGCCGGTACGTCTACCTTGCTGAGCTTTTTGTTTTATATTTTCCCAAAGATTTCTTTCAACTCTTTTTACTTCAAAGTCTTCAGGGTCTGTATCAATTTTTGTAAGTATTGCGTCAATTTTTTCAAGTTCTAAGTCTATGATGTCATCCATCATTCTTTGAGCATGAGAAGCATGTTTTTTAAATAAATCGAAGTCAAATTTTGCACTTGGAGTAAACGGGTCGTTTACATAACTGTAAAGGTTTACTGCAAGCAATCTACAACTGTCATACGGACAAAGTGGTATTTCGCCGCACGGATTTGTAGAAACGGTTTTGAAACCCATATCAGCATAAGAATCTGGTACCGATTCTCTTATAACGGTATCCCAAAATAAAATTCCCGGTTCTGCCGATTTCCAAGCGTTATGTACAATTTTGTTCCACAATTTGCGAGCATCTATCTCTTTTACTATTTTTGGATTTGGTGAATCTATAGGAAACTGCTGTCTGTAAGGTTTATTTTCTACAACAGATCTCATAAACTCATCGTCAATTTTTACTGATACGTTGGCTCCGGTAACTTTGCCGCTTTGCATTTTTGCATCTATAAAACTTTCTGAATCAGGATGTTTAATAGAAATAGAGAGCATAAGTGCTCCGCGTCTGCCATCTTGAGCTACTTCTCTGGTAGAATTTGAATAGCGTTCCATAAATGATGCTACACCGGTAGAAGAAAGTGCGCTGTTGTTTACAGCAGAACCCGATGGTCGAAGATGCGATAAGTCATGACCAACTCCGCCTCGTCGTTTCATAAGTTGCACTTGTTCTTCATCAATTCTTAGAATTCCTCCGTAAGAATCGGCAGGTTTTTTATTGCCAATTACAAAACAGTTAGATAATGATGAGGTTTGAAAATTATTGCCAATTCCAGCCATTGGGCTACCTTGTGGAACAATATATTTAAAATCTCTTAGAAGTTCGTAAAGCTGATCTTCAGATAATGCATCCGGATATTTTGTCTCAATTCTAGCCAATTCCTTAGCTATTCTGCGGTGCATGTCGTCAGGATTCAGTTCATATATGTTGCCGTGAGTATCTTTCAAAGCGTACTTATTTCTCCAAACTGTAGCGGCAAGTTCATCGCCATTGAAATATTTGGTAGCTTCTTTAAGTACCTCTTCTAATGCATAGGTTTTCAATTTGGTTCTATTCACAGCCATTTCACTTTCTTCTAAAAACATTTTTGTCTCAATTTTTTAAAGTTCTGTATAATAAGATTTTCTCTCAGGGAAAGAAATAAACTTTCATTTTACTAAGGTAACTTTTTATAGATATTAAATCATTGTTAATTTGCTATTAGTTATTCAACAGTTTTCAACAAAGTAAATGGCTGTGTATCTTACAGATATACTAACTAACTGATATATAAAAGTTTAGTTTTATCACCACTATTTGCGCCTGTTTTTGGAGGTTTACTAGGCTGTTTATACCTGAACGTGCATGAGTGTAATTACTTATTATGATGATTTATGTTAATATTTAATATCATAAATTAACAATTTAAATGCAAAATGATAATATTAAATATATACATGATTTTTTGGGGATTGAAAATTCTAGAATTGTAATTTTAATTGTATTGATGCATTAAAAGTTTTTCTATGTAATGGAGTTTGACCAAAACGAAAAATAGCTTCTTTGTGTTTTTTGGTTGGATATCCTTTATTATCAGCCCAATAGTATTCAGGGTAAATTTTGCTCTGTTCTTTCATATAATCATCGCGGTATGTTTTAGCTAGAATTGAGGCTGCTGCAATGCTTAAATATTTACTATCGCCTTTAACGATACAGAAATGTTTTATTGTTTTGTATGGATTAAATCTATTTCCATCAATAATAAGATGTTCGGGTTGTATTTTCAATTCATTAATAGCTCTGTGCATGGCTAAAAATGAGGCATTTAGAATGTTTATAGAATCTATTTCCACATTATCAACTATTCCAATAGCCCATGCTAAAGCATCGTTTATAATTATGTCTCTCAATAGATAACGTTCTGATTCTATAAGTTTCTTTGAATCGTTAAATCTACTATTGCTATAATTGTTGGGCAAGATTACTGCAGCAGCTACTACCGGTCCGGCTAAGCAACCTCTGCCGGCTTCATCGCACCCAGCTTCAATACAATGAGGCAAAAATGCTGTAAGTAAATCACTCATAGTGAGGTGAAAGAGTTTTGAAATTCATCACAAAAGGCAAATTTATTATATTAATCTTTAATATTCAATACATAAGCCATTATGAGCACCCATCTATCGCCAAAAAACCCTAGACCACAATCGGTGTAATCAAATTCCATTATTCTTTCGCAGCTTCCGCCTCTGGTAGCAATCATCCAGTTAGAAACCATTTTATCTATGGTTTTCTTGTACTCTTGTGGATTGTTTATTGAAATGAATGTTACTCCATAACCAATATTTTCACCAAATTTCAATGCTCCAACAAAATTTAATGCTCCAAAAGTTTGTGCTTTTGTGCCTTTAAGTTCTGTTTCATCTATTCTGCCTTTTAAATCGAGACCTCTTCTGTTTACGGAACCGGTATAATTGTATGCAAACATATCTTTAGCATGTATCGAAGCTAAATATGCAAGGGTATTGTTCCAAACTACTGAATCTAAGGAGGGTACTTGACCAATAGAATCGCAGTAATAGCCTTCATATCTGTATTTATTTATGACGTCTAATGCAGCCTTCTTAAATTCTAATTGTAAAGCATCTGGTATCTGACAATTGTATTTTTCAATTAAGTTTTTTTCTATCGTTTTTATATTAGTATTGTTTGGTAATAGAAGTTGTGCCATATCGGCATATTTGAAAGCATCTCTCAGGTTTAAGGTATCGCGCCATGTTCGCTCTTCTTTTTTCTTTTCAAAAAATGCGGTTTCAGACTGTTTTATGAGTTTTATACATAAATTTTCAAGATGTTTGATGTATACTAAATCATCGCCATAGAAACTTTTTCCTCTTTCTGAATATTCAAAAAAAAGTGCTTTGTCTTTATTTGTAAACAAGGTATCTACTGCCAATAATACAGCGTTTTTAAAAGCATTATTTATATAGGTGTTTTGTGAAAATTTATCTTTATACTTTTCAATCATTTTAAAAGCATCTTTAAACATAAAATTCTCAATCATAAATTTTATGCCTTCGTTTAGTGCTTTCGGATCGGCAGTAGAGGAGGGAACAACATCTGGTGGTGCGGTAGAGTATATTTTATCTATTTGAACTATGCACTGCATATAATCTTCCGATAGAATGTATATATGAGCCAACTGTAGCGCATCTTCTTCACCTTGAAATGCTTTGAATATAAGTTTGTAAAGTTTTGCGGTGCTTGTCTTTAAACCTTTTTCTTTGAGTATAGCTATTTGATCATTGGCAAACTCTTTTATAAATTGTAAGGTGTCTTCTCTTTCTTTGTAGAATGATGCATCGGAGTCTTTCGATTTTATTTTACCCAAATTCTTTAAACAATCATCTAACGGATCATTTGTAATAGAAATCCATTTGTCTGGCTTTTGTGCCATTTCAAAATATACAAGTGCATTAACCCAATATGCTTCTAGTAAATCTTGATCTTTTTCTAAAATTACTTGCGATTTTTTTAGGCATTTCTCATACTCATGCTGTCTGTATAGTTTATATAAATCTTCTACTTGAGCATTTGCAGTGAGAGAGAAAATAAAAATGAGAACGAAAAGAAATATTTTTGAGGTACTACTCATTTATCATGATTTTTAATATTTAGTTCTAATGTACAAATAATTTTATAAACTTTATTATGTCGAAGTTATAAATCTACATAAAAAATTTGAGTAATAAGCATGTCTATATAATTGATATTTAGACACTATTATTTGTTAATTAAGAATTATTTTTGATTGAAAAATTTGATTTTCCTTAAGAAATCCAATACAATTAAGATTATCTCTTTTGAAAAAGTTTAGTGAAATTATTTCATCGTGTTTCAGTTCATTAATAAAGTGCATTTGAAATGAACATATTTTTGAGGTATCTATATTATTGTCTCTGAGGCAGTCTACAACCCAATCTACATACCGAGCATTATTTACATGATTGTTAACATCTAAATCCGACCATTGTACCAAATGTCTTTTACATGAAACAGAGTAAGGTAATTCTTTATACTTGGGTTCAATTTTTTCAATTTTCATTAAATCTTGGGTGAAGAAATTATCTAAAGGAACTAATTCAGGTCTTTGTGGTCTACGGTTTATTGTGTTTAGGAGTAACCATTCGCTAGTGGCATTTACAAGTGTTTGACCGCTAGCATTTTTTATTACAAAGTCTCTTATATAGTAAATTCTGTTAAGACCTCTACAACTAGTTTCTACCGTTAATTTTTCCTCCCATAGCGGGAACGAAACAATCTCTAATTTAATAGAACTTAATACCCAAGTAAGATTTTGTTGCATTAAGTAAAACAATCCGGCACCAATAATATGAGCATGCATAATTGAAGCTTGCTGCAAGTAGTTGAAAATAGAAGATAGTTTAGCAAACCCCTTCTCATCAGCTTCCCAAATTTTTACTTCAGTATAATAATTAAATCGTTTATTCATTGTGATTTACTGTATTAAAAAAATGTAGTGCCGAATCTTTATAAATTGAATTTGATTTTGCTAATTCTTTTAAAATTGTTTCACATTCTTTTCTTTTAGCTAGTTTATAGTAAGACTGTGCAGTTAACCATTGGGCTTCATGATAGTATGATTCTTTAATGCCTATGGAATTTTGGTTTTGTACTACATTTTGATATAATTTGTTTGAAAAATTTTCTCTCATTTTTTCAATTGCAGTTACCGCTTCTCTAGATTGATAGCTAGGTTCTGAATATTCTGCTGATGGTGCATTTGTTTTATTATCCATCAATTTTTTTGAACTTCTAGCTTTATTCGTTTTATTGTCGATATTTTTTTCCTTTGCTCTATCTTCTGTTGTGATACTTTCTACCAAAAAAATATCATTACTTTCTTTTTCGCTTACACTTGCTGCAATTTTAGATTCGGGAGCTACGGTTGAAATTTCTTCAACCTTATCATCTACAGAAATTTCTTCTGATTCATAATAAGAAAAAGATTGTTCAGCTTCATCGTGTTGCGAAATAATTTTTTCTGATATTAAAGGTTTAGTAAGTGTTTTTTCTTTTTTTTCTGAAATATTCTCAAAATCCACTGTGGGTTCATTTGCAATGGTTTCTTCCGATTCTTTAAGAGGTTCTGTTTTATCTGTTTTGATATCGTTCTGGGCAATAGGAACCGAAGGATTTTTTGATGATATGGAATTGTAATACAAGGTAATGCCAACCAATAGTAATAAAATTGCAGCAATGCTGATTATTCTTTTAAATAGAATAGATTTTCCTTTTGGAGCTGTAATTATGGTTTTATCAATATAACTATCTAATTGATTGCTATATAAGTCAAGAGAATTTTTACCCAAAAGTCTCATTCCGTCAATTTGATCTGAACACATTTCACATTGTGATATGTGTTTTTCTACCAAATAGATTTCTTTTGGGTTCAATTTATCATTGATATATGCCCACATTTGCTCTTCGCTAATGCAGACATCTTTTTCAAATATTTTTATAGACTTATTCATCTGTATAATTTTTTTTCAGATGGAAAATATATAGGTGTAACTCATGATATTCTTTGTGAACAATAGATTAATGTATATAAAATCAGGAAAAAGATATAATGTGTTTAATAAACAAAATGCTACTAATTGCAAAAATAAGAGTGATAATAATTAATTTCTCAAGCATTAATTTCAGATTTCGTTTTCCATTTTGAATATTGCTCTTTACATCATTATATTCCATTCCGGTTAATTCCTGAATTTCTTTGTATGTTTTTTCTTCTATAAAAAATAGTTCTATACATATTTTTTGTTCGGGCTTAAGTTTCTCAATGGCACCATATATATGATTATCTGTTTCTATTTGCAAATTGGTATTATCATGATCCAAATCTGCATAGATTTCCATATCATTTTCAATCTTTATTTCATTTTTATAATTTTTAGATTGTAAAAGCTTCAAACAATGATTTTTAGTTACGACATGCAACCAAGATTTAAAGTTTTTAATTTCATATTTTTTCATTTCTAGTAGTATCTTTTCAAATACAAACATAGCAGCGTCGTAACTCATGTCTTTGTCTTTCAGATATTTCATACACACAGATATTGTAAAACGAGAATAACGTTTAAACAGCTGAGCAACCAGAGCGTTGTCTCCGGTTTTTTGAAATAAAGAAACTAATTCAATATCTGAAATCATTTTTCTACGTAAATAAATCCTTTCACAAGAGATAGAGTAATGTATTGGGAAAACATTCCCGAAAATAGATATTTTCTTAATTAAAAAGTTTTATTTTCTAATAAAAAATGCCAAAAAATTAATATTTGAAAGCAACTTGAGTCGAAATAAATAAATGGATAAATCTATCTTTAGTTTTTGTTTAAATTAATTTGCTTAAATAGTAGAAATTCAAAGGTTTTTTTTCTACAAAACATATATAAAACAAAAAAAGGGAGACTTTCTATTTCTCCCTTTTTAAAATTATTTTAATATATCAAAATTAATATTCTAGTGTACACTTGTCAGTAACCTTAATATAATAACCTTTACTAGGTTCAAAATTCTGAATTGAACCGCCTCCATTCTGAAATACCCCATTGAAATTTGAAATTGAAGTCACTTTGCTACTAATTTCTAATATTGTTTCTTGAATTGATTTTTGAGTTTGAAATGGATATCCAATTATATTCCATCCTTTATTTAGTTGTGCTGAGAAAGATGCTAGAAGCGTACCTTCTACGGTTACATTTGCATCAGAATTGGCATATACCAAATAGCCGTTTCCGGTTTTTATTTCTTTTAAAGAATTCAAATATGAAGGGTTAGATTTATTGTATAAATAATCTAGATTTTTAATAATATCTATATTCGAAAATACCGATTTAAACACTTCTGAAATAAGTGAAGATTTTGGTGTAACGTAAAGTGAAATTAAATTCCATCCTCTTTTAAGTGCAATGGTTTGAGTATATTTTTCAACTACCGGTTCGCCAACTAAATCGGCAGCACCAAATACACTTGGGTTTTGCCATCCGTTATCTTCGGTAGCATTCCAAGCTATTTTGTTTTCTCTGCTACTACCTCCATCATCATCGTTTATTGCTATATCTATACCTAATGTAGCTCCAACGGTAGGACTTAGTTTTATTGTTGTCCAAGGAATTGCAACTTCTAATGTATATCCGGTAGCGTTTGTAACTATTTTAAATTGTATTCCGGCTGTTGAATTTGAAGGATTTGAACCTCCTGTTCTAATGACATCAGATTTGTAATTGAAGCCCCATTGGAAGTCGTTCTGATTATCGTATGAACTACCTTTTGAGTTATTTCCATCTATGAAAATTTCAACACCGTCATCGTCCCACCAATTGTCGCCCGAATCATTTTGTAGATTATTATCGGTAACTTGAACTACAATATATAGATTTGTGTTATCCCATATTGCTGACCATTTTGCCGATAAATCGGTGCTATTTGGATTGCCCTGTAGCGCTTTAGAAATATTTCTGAAATTTGTATATGCAGTTTCTGTTACACCATCGGTAGAAATAGAGACAGATGTTTTTTGAATTTGTGGCGAAACTTCAACGAAAACAGCATCGTTTGTTGAGGCACAGCCAGTAGCCGAAACTTCAACCTTATATTCCCCTGGTTTATCTATAACCAATGTTTTCTGAGTAGCTCCAGATATTGCTGTTCCATCTAAATACCATTTATAGTTAATACCTGAACCTTCTACTTTTGCATCGAGCGTAGCAGATCCTTTTAGCAGAATATCGTTTCCTAAATTTACAACAGGTAGACTTGCAGAAACTATTACTTTAGCTTCTGAGCTACATTTACCTGCTGAGTCCATAACTACTTTATAGGTGCCTGCTGTTGTTGCTGTATAGGTATTTGAAGTGTTTTTTTGTATTTCAGCATCATTTTTATACCAAGTAAATGTTTTTCCTGAAGAAGTTGCAACTCCTGCATTGAGTATAGCTTGACCAGAACCGCAAAGCGATTTATCTGTTCCAAGATTTACTTGCGAACATTTTGGTCCTACTACTGCTGGCGAATATGGATTCCAGAAGTTTCCAGTTGCTAAGAATTTATACATTACTGCCAAGCAGGTATTAAAATAGTTGTCACCTGGCAAGGTACGGAAATGTTCCATAAATTTGTCGGCATCTGCTTGACTTGTAGCCATACCAGATAATGCGAAAGAACCAACAAATGGTACATTGTGCCATTGACCAGTTACAGTTCCATCAAGCTTATATCCATCTACAACTTTATCTATACCTCCTACTTTTGTATTTACAAAGCCCACAACTCTGGTTAAGAATGTTTTAGCGTTTGCATCGCCCCACCATAAATAATCGGTAGCAATTCTCCACGGAGTACGGCATGCATCGTACTGGTAGGTATCAGCTCCACCACCGCCACCAACAGCGCCCCCACAAGGACCTGCAGCTCCGTTAGTATTTGTCCATGCCGATACTAATCCAGTTGTAGCATTTTGATTTTTAAACAAAACAGTATATGAGTCTTTTGCAGCATTGTTCCAAAATTCGGCTGTTGAGCTGTTGCCTTTACCTTCAAAATACTTTGCAAAAGCACGGTAATAGCCTGGTGCATAATAACTAGGATTTGTACAATCGCAACCACCCCAAGCATCGCCCGGTTTTTGAACAATGAGTCCGCAACTTGTAAATTCACTATTTTTTATTGAATTTACCAATGATTCGAAATGCTGTGCATAACCTCCATTAGGCCACTGATGTACAGCTACCAACATACCCATAACAGCATCTAAATCGCCATCGGTAGCTGCTCCTGTTTGTTTAGCTCCTGTATTGCAACCACTATATTCCCAGTGCATTACTCCGTTACCGTTTTTTCGGTTATTATAGTATTTAAGAAGTTTGTCAAATTTTGTTTTGTCACCTGCATAAGCAGTGATAACTAAACCATAACCAATACCTTCTGAAACGGTATTACCATCGTAATTTATTCGAGCTTCGTTATTTGAACACTCAACATAATACTTGCTTATCCAGGATTGATATTCCTTATCGGCATCGGCTGAAGTTATTTTTGAAGATTTGTATCCGTAAGGGTAGGTCACATTTTGTGGATACGTTCGCTCTTGTGCAATAGCATTAAAAAGTAATGCCCATAATGCAAAGAAATAAATGTAATGTAAATTTCTGTTCATTTTGAATAAGAATTATGTTTGGAAAATACAATGATGTAGAACTAAACTAGAGGGGTTTTGATATATATTCCAAGCCCATGAATCTTTTATTTCTAAAAAATCAAAACCTTATAAATTAATTCTAGCACTAATGCTAAGTTAATAAAAAAAAATTAAAAAAAAAACGGCATTTAAACAAATGCCGTTTTTTTAAAAACAAATAATACTTTTTGCACATAGATTTTTAAACCCACTCTTCTCGTAGTTTTTTACCTTCAACACTTAATATTATTGATTTTATAGGTGCTTTTCTTGTTGCAATAGCAGAAGCCTTTTTAACCATTTGCAAAAGTCCACCGCAACATGGTACTTCCATTATAAGCACGGTAATGGTGTTTACCTGAGCTTGATCTATCATCAATTGTATTTTTCCAAATAAATTTGCTGATTGCTATCTAATTTTGGACATGCAATAACCAGAGATTTGCCTTTTAAATAATCTTGATGAAAATTTCCTGCTGCAAATGCCGAACAGTCGGCAGCTATAAGCACATCTTTACCTTGCAGAAATCCTGCTCCTGCATTTACTAAGTGCAGTTGAACGGGCCAATGTGTTAATTCAGATCTCATTGATATTGAATTACTATTGCTCAAAGAGCTGTCTACTGTAAATTCTTTTGGAGCCGATCCCGGACATCCTCCTGAACAATTTCCTGAATTACTATTCATTTCTTTCGAATTATCAAGTTTAGAAATAATTGTATGTATATCAAATGGAATATTTTCTTCATTATAAAGCAAAAATGAAATACCCTCTTTTAAAAATTTAGTTTCATTATGATCTTTAAGATGTTTTAAATGTGCGGTTACAACATTTGCACCTTTAGTAACCATTTCTTTCATTACAGCAATTTCATCGTACGGTGTTGCTTCCCTTCTTTCAATGGTAAGTGCTCCGGTAGGACAGTGGCCTATGCAAGCTCCAAGTCCGTCGCACATCAAGTCATTTATAAGTCTTGCCTTTCCGTCAATTATCTGAAGTGCGCCTTCATGACACCCAGTTACACAATCGCCGCAACCGGTGCAGAGGTCTTCTTCTATTTTTATTATATCTCTTTCCATAGTTATATATCTCTTTTTTGTATTTAATGCTCAAAAATTTACTTTACAAAAGTATTTAGAACTGAAATATAAGAGTGTAACATTTGATACATTTGAAAGAGATTGTATCAATTATAATTTCTTTTCATTTCTGAATAGGAAGTAATTTGATGATAATCAAAGGTTAAAAAAAGAAAAATTTTCATAGAAAAGGAATAATGCATGAGAAAAATACAATTAAATAAAAAATTCTATTCAACTCAAATAAATAGTACATTTATGGGTGTAGCTTGTATATTTTTTTAATAATTTTGCAGCTTGTAATCATATAATAATCATTATGCTAAAAGTAAACGAATATTTTAACGGAACAGTAAAGTCAATAGCACTTGCTAATGCAGAAGGAACAGCTACAGTTGGAGTAATGGAAGCAGGAGAATACGAATTCGGTACTTCTACAAAGGAATATATGACTGTAATAAGTGGTTCTATTACAACACTTTTACCTGGAGAGAAAGAATGGAAAACATTCAAAAAAGGTGAGACTTTTATAGTTGAAAAAAATGAAAAGTTTAAGGTTAAAATGACCGAACAAACAGCTTATTATTGCAAATACGAATAGTGCATTAATCATTAGATGATGACAAAAATTTCAGAGAAAAAAATTATTGATTTTATTAAGAAACATCATGTAATGACAATTGCAACATCTGTTGATAATAAACCATGGTGTTGCAATTGTTTTTATGCGTTTGACAAGGAGAAAACCTGTCTAATTTTTTCATCAGATTTAAAAACTCGACATGCTCAGGAAGCAGTTATTAATAAGCAGGTAGCAGGTTCTATTGTATTAGAAACTAAAATCATAGGTAAAATTCAAGGCATTCAGTTTTCCGGAAATATGTTTATTCCTGAAAACGAGATGCTAGCAGAAGCTAATAGCTTATATTTCAAAACATTCCCATTTGCATTGCTTAAAGATACTTTTTTGTGGCAGTTAGATATTGAATATATCAAGTTTACTGATAACAGCTTAGGTTTTGGAAAAAAAATTATTTGGGAAAAACCACTTTCATTATGATATTAGTAACCGGAGTAACCGGACTTGTTGGGGCGCATTTACTATTTAAATTACTACAAGATGAAGATAATGTTGTAGCTATTTATAAATCAGACAAATCAAGACAAAAAACAAAAAAAATATTTTCCTACTACAGCAGTGATTATGAAAATATTTTTTCTAAAATCATCTGGAAAGAAGCCGATATTACTGATATTGATTCCTTGTTGGATGTGTTTGTTGGAATAACGGAAGTGTTTCATTGTGCAGGTTATGTAAATTTTGACCCCTCGGCCAAAGATACTGTAATGGCTATTAATCATTTAGGTACTGCAAATATTGTAAATGTTTGTTTAGAAAAGTCTGTTGAGGTACTACATTATATAAGTTCAATAGCCGCTATTGGTACTGATGCTAACGGAGAATTAATAACAGAAGAGATTGAATGGCAAATAAGCAAAACTAATTCGGTTTATTCTATTTCTAAGTATCATGCTGAAATGGAGGTTTTTAGGGGAGTGGCAGAAGGTTTAAAGGTAACCATAGTAAATCCGGGATTGATTATTGGTCCGGGAGAGTGGCATTCGTCTTCATTAATTTTATTCCATACCGTTTGGAATGGTATGAAATTTTATTCAAATGGAATAAATGGATATGTTGATGTAAGAGACGTAGTTGGGTGTATGTTGCAATTAAGAAAGAATAATATTTACAATCAAAAATTTATAGTAGTTTCAGAAAATATAAGTTATAGAGATTTATTTAATTACATGAGCGCTGCTATGGGCAAAAAACCACCATATATAAAAATAACCCCTTTTATGACTCAAGTGAAATGGCGATTGGAAAAGATTAAGAGTTTTTTTACCGGACAATCTCCAATTATTACAAAAGACAGCATAAAATCTGTATTCGTAGAGACACTTTATTCAAACAAAAAAATTGTAGAAGCTATTGATTATAAGTTTGTTCCAATTGAGAGAAGTATTTCCGAGACAACTGTACATTTTTTAAACGACATAAAATCTCAACTATAGACCAAAATAACACTATCAGCGCAAAATATAATTTATGAATTTCTTCGAAACCTTTTTAACTTACAGCCAAGACAGACCCATGATTTTTACGGGTTCGTATTTTTGGTTTTTTTATGCTTTTGTGCTTATTGTTTATTCTTTTATTTATAAAAGACACTTTACAAGAAGTGCATTTTTGTTTGCTGTAAGTTTGTTTTTCTATTATAAATCAAGCGGTTTATTTTTCTTTATTTTAATATTTTCCACTTTAGTAGATTATTCCATCGGACTGGCAATTTATAATTCAAAATCCCAAAATAGAAAAAAAATATTGATTTTTCTCAGTGTTTTTGTCAATTTAGCGCTATTGGGATATTATAAATACAGTTATTTTTTTACCGAACAAATTAATATTTTATTAGGTACAGATTTTAGAGTTGTAGATCATTTTGCAATTTTAGGTAATCAACTTTTTAATGCAAATTTTAGTATAGATGAAATCATTCTTCCTGTAGGAATTTCCTTTTATACATTTCAGACAATCAGTTATTCTATTGATGTTTACAGAGGTAGATTAAAACCAGTAAAAAACATAATTGATTTTGGTTTTTATGTTTCTTATTTTCCGCAATTGGTTGCCGGACCAATAGTAAGAGCTGCTGAATTTATTCCACAGATTTATGAAAAATACCGCTTAACAAAAGAAGATTTTGGTATAGCTATATTTTATATAATCAATGGATTAATAAAAAAGATGGTTATCTCCGATTATATTTCGCTTAATTTTGTAGATAGAGTTTTTGACAATCCGGGCACCTATACCGGTTTCGAAAATCTAGTTGCCGTTTATGGTTATGCTTTACAGATATATTGCGATTTTTCGGGTTATACAGACATAGCTATTGGAGTATCGTTACTTCTAGGATTCAGTCTGCCACTCAACTTCAATTCACCATATAAAGCCGATTCAATAACCGATTTTTGGCGTCGTTGGCACATATCTCTATCGTCATGGCTTAAAGATTATCTATATATTAGTTTGGGGGGAAATAAAAAAGGTAAATTTAGACAGTACATAAACCTTTTGCTCACTATGCTTCTCGGTGGATTGTGGCATGGAGCAAATATACGATTTGTAATTTGGGGAGCTTTACATGGTGTTGGTTTGGCATTTCATAAATTGTGGATGTATTATGTTCCGCTCGCAAAAAATACCTCTAAAGCGTATCGCATAGTTTCTATAATTATTACCTTTCATTTTGTCTGTTTTGCTTGGATCTTTTTCAGAGCAAAAGATATGGACAATATTAACATAATGCTACTTAAAATATTTGGAGATTTTGATATCCAACTTGTGGCAAAAATCATAACTTCTTATTGGAAAATATTCTTAATACTGTTTGTAGGATATTTAATACATTGGCTTCCTAGTAGTATAAAAAGCTATTATAAAACTACTTTTATTAAAACACCTGTTTGGATAAAAATAATTTTTGTAGTTATAACTGTTTTGATAGTTTATCAATCTAAATCAGCTGATGTTCAGCCATTTATTTACTTTCAATTTTAGAAAATAATATAAATCAAATAGATAAAATTAGGGAATCAAAATTAATTCACATTCTTGATTAACTCTTACAAAGTAGCCTTTGCCCCATTTTAATTCAGTTAAAGTGTTTAATATAATTTGTTGTTTAGCATTCTAAAAGCCATCAGTATTTTTTACATCTTCCAAATAAGAGGAGATGCTTGATAAAGCATTTTTTATTTCAGAACTTTCCTTGAAAGGATAACCAATTAGATTCCAACCCTTTCGTAATGGAATAGCCAAAGATTCGGTTTTAGAATTGAAAATCATATAGTTAAGATTTACTTGATTTGTTGCACCTATGGTTAATCTAATAACCTGTTCACCAGAATGAGTTCAATATCTTTTTACCACATCTTCACATTTTTACCAAATTCAAGTGTTGATAAAACAAATGTAATAACCACGCATAAGTATTCCGCCAAAATGAAGTTGAATCAAGGAATTACTTTAAAATCTTAAACACGAGCATAATCAACAAGTTATATATAAACTATGATTTTCTTAAGATTAAATCAACCCAAATAACTTAAAATTAATTAAATAAAGGTGATTTCTGATAGAATTTTCTTGAGCAATGTCAACATATATTATTTTGCATGTATAAACATAATTTTTATATTTATTAAGTTGAAATTTAATATCTTTAAATATGAGTCATTTTTTTGATTCGCTAATTTTTAAACTCCGGTAACTATGAATAATATTGTAAAAAATGAAATTTGAATCTATCAATAAGTTAAAAATTCTCTCGTACATAAATACTGATGAAATAATTGCCGGATGTTCTACTCGGCATGAAGGCTACAGTAAATGTGCATATTCGAGCCTTAATGTTGGTTTAAATACTGATGATAATATAAAATGTATTCTCAATAATAGAAAATTGTTGTTTAATGCCATAGCACCAAATTTTACAAACATTTTTTTGAATCAGGTTCATTCGAATGTAATTCATAGTGTAGATAAAAATTTTGAAAATTTCATTGCTGGTGACGGATTGATTACCAGATGCAAAAACACCTTACTTACCATTACCACTGCCGATTGTGGTTCTGTTTGTTTTCATAATAAGGAGAATAATACCATAGCTGCACTTCATGCAGGTTGGAAAGGAACTAAAGCTAATATAATAGAAGAAATGTGTTTGGCACTTTCAAAATATGATTCGCTTTCAAATTTCACCGCATATATTGGACCTATGATTCAGAAAGATAGTTATGAAGTAGGAGAGGAGTTTTTGAATTATTTTGATTCTAAATATTTCGAAAAATCAAATAATAAAATTTTATTTGATTTGAATCAATGTATTGAAGATAAGCTTATTGAGTCAGGAATTGGATTTGTTGAAAATAAGAAAGTTGATACCTTTAAGAATGAAACCACATTTTTTTCGTATAGGCGCGATAAAACAACTGGAAGAATGTGTTCTTATATAGGTTTATGCGAGTAAAATATTTTAAATAGTAAGTAAAATCTATATTTACAAAACTAAACCGTATCCATAAAATTTCTTTCGGTTTTATTGAATATTACAACTCCAATAAATAACATAATCACCATAAAAACAAGGCTGTAGAATAAAGAATACCAGTTTATTAATGCGTTGTTAAAGAAAATAGTTTTAAATGTTTCTATTACGCTAGACATTGGATTTAGCATGATATAAAATCTATATTTCTCAGGAATGTCTGATAATGGATAAATAACAGGAGTTGCATACATAAGCAATTGAATACTAAATGCTAATAAAAAAGTTAAGTCGCGGTATTTTGTAGTTAAGGCAGATATTGTTAGTCCAAAACCTAAACCCAATCCAGCCATTAGAAAAATAAGAAAAGGCAAAAATAATATATATATGCTCATATTCAAATCATAGCCTTTAGCCCAATAGATGCTGTAGAATACTAAAAACAGAAATAACTGAATACCAAATTTTATAAGATTAGAAATAACTATTGATAAGGGAGTGATGAGTCTGGGAAAGTACACTTTACCAAATATACCTGCATTACCAACAAATACATTTGAAGTAGCTGTAAGACATGAAGAGAAGTAATTCCAACCGGTTAGTCCTGCCATATAAAAAAGAAAAGGAGGAATTCCATTGGTAGAAATTTTACCAAATTTATTAAACACAATATAGAAAACGAGCGAAGAAAGAATAGGTTGTATTAAAAACCAAATTGGACCTAGAATTGTTTGTTTGTATGTTGCAACAAAGTCGCGCCTAACGAAAAGGAAAAGTAAATCTTTATATCTGAAAATTTCTTTTATATTTATATCAAATAAATCTTTTTTAGGGGTAATTTCTATATGTAATTTTTTAGTATGCATGTAAAGAATGTAATTTTAAAAATATTGTCAAATATAAATTTTTACTTAAATATTTCCCAGTCAAATCCAACAATATTCTTTTCTGTACTAGAAAAGTGCATTCCAAGTAAATAAATTGTTTTATTTTCAAAAAGGTATTTTTCGTAGTATTTTTTGGTTTTAATCTGCTGGATTGCAGTTTCTTCAGGTACATCAACTTTAAACTCTAAGATGAAAATTGTATCGGGAGTTTTAATGGTCATGTCTATTCTGCCTTTGTTGGTATGGTCTTCAAGCACAATATCTAGTCCAATACTTGAAAGGAATGCAAAAACTACAGAAACATAGTAACCTTCATAAATGCCGATATTATTATTTACATATCCGGTATAAGAAATTGACGCAAACAAAGAATGTATATTCTGTTTAAAAACATCGAATTTGAGCTCTAAAAGCGAAATAGCTACATTGTTCTGTATTTGTGCTTTTTGTCCATTTATATTAGTTAGGTAATCAAGAAAAAGAGCATTTAAAGATATTTGTATCTCTCTATTTGGAATTTTCATTTTGTATGTGATTCTTCCAAATATATTAATTTCCTTATCGAAGGTTAAATATCCGGTCTGCCAAAGCAAAGCAACCACATCAATGTGTTCAATATCGAAAGCACTCAGTGTTTCTTTGCTTACGATTATGTTTTCTAGTTCTGGCAGATTATAATTCGATTTTTTAAGTATTTCAATTAGGAAAGAGGGGTTTCCTGTCTCCCACCAATAATTGCTAAAAACTGCATTTTTTGAGAAAAATAGCAGAATATCAAACGGATTGTAAATTGGTTCGCCAAAATAATTATAACCATTATACCAACATCTTACCTCTTCTAAATCTACATTATGTGTATATTCACTGAATTCATTTATTATATCATCATGTGTATAACCGGTTATTGTAGAATAGTCAGTATCAATCGTTATATCATTCAAATTATTGAGTCCACTGAAAAGATTGAGCTTCGAAAATTTACTTACACCCGTTAAAAATACAAACTTAATATACGCATCGCTCGCTTTTATTGCCGAATAGAAATTTCGAAGTATCTCTCGTGCATCTGTAGAAGGTTGTTTGTCTTCTTTGTGAATATTGTCGAGAATGGGTTTGTCATATTCGTCAATAAGGATTACTACTTTCTGATTGGGTTTTTGGAAGGCATCTCTGATCATATTTTCAAAGTAGGTACCAAGCTGAGAATTCTTGCATTTATCATTATCTATCAACAAATTGATGCAATTATGTTCAAGTATTGTACTTATCCTATCTTTAATAGTTTCTCTAGAAAAAAATTCACCCACCGCAAAAGAAATATTGATAACCGGATATGACTGATTCCAATCCCACTTATCATAGATAGCCAACCCCTCAAATAATTGTTTGCTGCCTTTGAAAATCTCAGAAAGTGTATCTAAAAACAATGATTTTCCGAATCGTCGTGGACGAGAAAGAAAATAATAAGAACCATTGTCAATTAAATTAAATGCAATGTCTGTTTTATCTACATAAACATAGTTTTCTTTTGGATCTCGTATTGTGCTGAAAGTCTGTATTCCAATAGGTAATTTCTTCTTTTTCATTTGTGTTTTCAGTCTTTTTTTAGCTTTCCATGAGTTGTAATAAACTAAAATTTAGAATGTTTGATGATGTGTTTATTCTGTGAAATTAGATTTTAATTTTACTTGAAATAATAATTTCTCATTAATTTTTAAAAATAATTAAACTAGAACTAATCTAAATAAAAAAGAATAGATAATATTCAAATTTAAATATTATCTATTCAATTAATAAAAACCGCTAAAAATTCTTTTATTCAATAACTAAAGAAGCTCCTTTAGTACCTGATTTATTGCAATGTGTATTGATTTTTATAACGTCTCCTTTTTTCGGACTTTCTATTTTATATTTATAAACTTGTACTTCAATAGAAGTTTGTTCAGTGAACAATTCTTTTTTCACTTCTTTTCCATTTATTTCTATGGTTACATAGTCAATAAAATGATCTTTTACATTTTTTACAGAATGTGTAGCAGTTATCGTTACTTCGCCCGATGCTTTGTCGTATTGCAACTCAACTTTTTTGGCAGGATGTGCCATAACCAAAAATGCTGTCACTAAAAATGAAATCAATAATAAAACTTTTTTCATGATATTAATTTTTAAATTGTTTTTAAATATGACACTTTTATAAAATCAAACCACTTCTTGAAATTTTTATTTCATCTGGAAGTTTAATAGTATAAACATAAAATTGATTAGAAACTTGTATATATGACAATGAAAACATGCTACTATAAATGTAAGAATGCCAACTGTTTTATGTGTTTCTATTTCAGTTTTTTATACTAATACGCAAATTACACGTTTTTTTATTAAAAATGCAGTTTTTCTTTTAATAGTTTTGCTCCTGTTTTACTTGTTTTTACTTTCTCTCCGTTTTTTAGAATAATCATATATGTTTCTTTCTCATATCTTTCCATTTTATCAATATAAGTTATGTTTATTATACTAGAACGGTGTACTCTTAAAAAACTTTCATTAGGAAGATGGTTTTCTAAATAATTCATAGTTAATTGTTTTAAAAACCTCCCTGATGTTGTATGAAGCATAACATAATCGTCTTCGGCACTTACATGAATTAGAGATTCTATAGAGATAATTGAAATTTTTGTTCCTGATTTTACTACAACTCTATCTAGTTTTTCTATTTTTCCTTGTACTTCGGTTACAAGTTCATCTATAGGTTGAGTTTGAGTTTCGTTGCTTAATATTTTTTGCTCTACTTTTTTTATTGTATCTCTAAAACGATCTTTAGAAAAAGGTTTAAGTAAATAGTCTAAAGCATTATGTTCAAATGCTTTAATAGCAAATTGATCGTATGATGTGCTGAATATTATGATAGGTTTTTTATCAAGAATTTCAAGCATTTCAAATCCGGTAAGTTTTGGCATCTGAATGTCTAAAAAAATGAAATCAGGGTTTAAATCATTTATCATTTTAAATCCATCAAATCCATTATCGCATTCGGCAACTATCTCAATAAAATCAAAATCTGCCAAAAAAGTTTTAATAATATTTCTTGCCGGAGCTTCATCATCAATAATTATACAGCGAATCATAATATGTATATTTATTTAGTTTATTGGTATTTTTAAATCTACTATAAAATGGTCTTTTTGTTTTTCATAGCTAAACAAGTCATCTCTACCATATTCTATCTTAAGTCTTTCTGATACGTTTTTCATGCCTATACCTTCGCCTTTTCTTGTTACCGCTTCAGGATCAAAATTATTAGAAATGGTGATGTATAAAAAATCAGAATCGCAGAGCAAAGATGTCTGAATTTCAACAGGTGTAATGCTTTCATATACACCATGTTTTACTGCATTTTCAAATAGTGGTTGCAGAATCATAACCGGGATTTTCATCTTAAGACATGCCTCATTTATTATGTTTTTTGTTTGCAGTTTATCTCCAAATCGAACCTTTTCTATCTCCAAATATTTGTTGATATTATCAAGTTCCTCTAGGCATGTTGAGTGAGTTAGATCTTTTTGCTTTAGTGCATATCTTATAAAATCAGATAATTTCACAAGCATTTCTCTTGCGTTTCCCGGATCAGATAAGGTAAGCATGCTTATAGAATTCAGGCTATTAAAAAGAAAGTGCGGATTTATCTGCGATTTAAGTGAATTCAACTCTGCTTCTCGCAACATAATTGTTAGTTTCTCTTCATTTACCTTATTATTTTTCGACTCATGATAGTATCTCACGGTATAGTAGAACAAAGTTAAAATTGCGTAATATATTATGCCTATGAGCACTCTACTGGCGTACAAATTCTGACTATTAATTATTCCGTCGGGCATAATTGTGTTAATTATGCCCATGAGAAAATCAACGATAAAAATCCAAAGTGCGGTTACAACTATTGCAAACGTAAAGTGACCTATAATTATTCCTGTAAAGTTAGTCTCATTGGCATTGCTGTAAAGGGTAACATACCACAAGCCAATTCCAATTACTGCAAAAACAAAATTGTTTAAAAATCCTGCAAATAATGCTGTTGGTACATCAGTGAAATTGTTCAATACAAGTACTGCTACAGTCGAAAACCAAAGTGGTATCCACAGTATAAAATAAATGTAGAGATAAACATTTTTTCTGAACAGCGGATGAATCATAAATTCGCTTTTTTATCTCATTTATAACTATCTCGCCTATTAATATTAAACAGATAGTTTAATGATTTGTATTTAAATGTTAGAATATTAAATTATTATAATTTAATGTTTGATTCTAATTTTTCAATTCACCGCCACCAAAAATTGCTACACCTTTGATAATGAGTGTTCTTCCAGAATCTTGTCCTTTATTTGGTTCTGTTCTTTTATCTACAAATCCACCCATTATGCCAACTACTTCTACTCTTACAAACCAATCTTTGGGTACTTTTATTACAGAGCCTCCAAATACTGAAACAGACTCAAGAATGTGGTCTCCAGGTGCTAATTGAGATCCGTTAAAGTCAATCTCGCTACCTCCAAATACAGAAACTGTGCTGCCTCCTTTGAAATTTTGAGAGTGAAAATTGCTTTTACCTCCACCAAATACATTTACCTCTTCTAGAATATCGTAACTATAACTCTTTTCTTTAAAATTAC
Organism: Bacteroidales bacterium; assembly: GCA_016714605.1. GTDB lineage: Bacteria > Bacteroidota > Bacteroidia > Bacteroidales > UBA1715 > JADKDL01. The sequence continues at coordinate 167,801 of JADKDL010000001.1, forward strand.
AATGAGCGTGATGTCTAGTAAATTTCTTAAACATAATTGAAATACCTATCAGAATTACTACAAGTGGGAGTATGATTTTAAATGTATCTATTGTATAAATTGCATTCATTTCCAATATTTGCTTTGTAAGGAATATTGCTCCAACCAAAATTAAAATTCCCCCTCCATTAGGGCGTTTTTTAGAAAACATAATTAAAAATCCTAATGCAATTAATAATGCTTTCCAGTTCCAAATGTAACTTATATATGGCTCTTGTATAAATTCTAAGTTTTTAGCAAGCCAAACGCTTCCTACTAAGACAATAAAAAATCCAACAAATAGTTTTGCTAGTTTTGAATGCTGTTTAATCTTTTCCATAATGATATGTATTTAGTTCCTTAATTTTTTTCTTAAACAAAATTAGATTTAATATACTTCGAAAAATATGTTTTTTCGGTGAAAAAGGGTTTTTTTGTCGGTAAATTCTACATTCTTAATACTAAAGTTACAAATTTTATTAATATCAATGTTCAATTTTAAAAACGCTGTTAAATATTTTGCTCAGTTTTTATACAAAAAAATGAGAAATTTGGTGTAATATCAATATTCTAATTGAAAGATAGGCTGAAGGAAAATGCTTATAAATCATTAGAATAGTATGTACTAGTAATGCAGTTTAAGAATAGAAAATTTTAATATTGAACCCTTGTCAGGGTTCTTTTTCTTGCTGATTAATACCCCGTATTACATACGGGGCTATTCACATTTAATCACTCCGTGGTTATTATCTCTTACAATCCTAAAGGGATTGAATATGAATAGCCCCGAGTAAAACTCGGGGTGAAAAATATGTTTCTTATCATACAGAACCCTGAGAAGGGTTCAATCTTATATACAATTTTCAACTCTTAATTCGCATTAGTATCTAAATTACTTAATTATATTTATAAAGAATTTAAATATATTTAATATGAATGTAAAAAGTGATATTAAAAGGATATTTATAATTATCTCAATTATAGTTAGTTCAATACAGATGAATTTTGGTCAGTCAAATGATTTTGAATCGGAAGTTAATCAGATAATTAAAGAATTTAAATCTAGAGATACTGCGCTGATAAATCAATGCATTCACCCAAAATTTGGAATGGTAGCAATATATTGCAAAGGCATGATGTCTATAAATGGACTTGTAAGATTGCACGAATATGTTTTTGATAAAAATCAGAAAGAATTATATGATTATGAGGACTTTGAAATAGATTCAACTTTTCAATATGAAGAAAATCCGGTGTTTGATTGTGACTCCGGTTTATGGAATAAAACAGGACTTTTTTGTGATAAAAAATATAGAGACAATCTATTGTCGCATTCTACATATAAGCTCGTTGATTTTGGAGTAGAAAATAATTATATCAATAGTGATATTATTAAGGAATATGAAAAAATTGAGAAAAAAAGTATCAAGATTTTCCTTGTTGATAATTCAGGTGGCAAATTTATTTTTTATGTCAGTAAGTACAAAGGGAAATGGTATGTAACTATAATTGACGAAGTTGCGAGATACTGTGGTGAATGATTTATCATACTAAATAAAAAACTAGATAATTTTGTTTTATGTTGAATAATTCCTAGACTCTCACAACAATTCTCAAATTATTTAATATTCTTTTAATTAACCTAAAAATAGAATGAACAAATAAAACATATATCATTAAATATGATGAAATAAAGAGCAAGGAAAAAACTAAAAAATAAATTATAGCAAATAAAAGTAAATAATTATGTTTAATTTGAATTAGATGTAAAATTAAAATAATTATTGGCGTAATTGTAAATATTAGTATAACTATGGCTATTATTGTTTCTTCAGATAAATTTATATTTAACAATCTCACAATTAAAGGATAAAATAATCCTAAAAAAAGAAATAACATTGCATAGAAAGTGGTAAACTTAAACATCCATAAATTATAACTATTGTTTGAAAAGCCTCCGTATAAAAGAGAATAGTATTCTTGAAATGTTCCATCTTCTCTCAGGAAGTTATTACTGTTGAAATAATCAGAAATTTTCGATCGCGAACCAAATTTTAAATTTTTCTTTTTGTTTATGTATCTATATATTCTTGGAAGAAATAATAACAAGGCAATTATAATATATAAATAAATTAAAAAATTTTCCATTCCAAAATTTAATAAAGGCATACTTACTATTATCAAAAAAGGCAACAGATACTTAATTATAAATCGTGAATTTTCCATTTATGATTTTTATTTTATTTATGTAATAGAAAAACTATTGGATAGCTCTCTCTGTAAATAATCTAACTAAATTCAAATAGATGCATTACATTAAGTTACTACAAAATCAAATTCTTAATTAGTTAATCAAATTTTATAAATTTATTTTGATAAAATCAAGTTTTCTTTAAGTAAAAGAAATAAATATTCTTTAGAATCTCTTTTTCCACATTATTCAATACTAATAATGCATATTTACATGTTGAAGAACTAGTTATAGATTCTATGGCTTCTAAGATATTTTTTAGTAGAAAAAATCTTTAGTAGAATAAGATTTTTATAAATTTTTGATGATTAACAACTATGAGAAATCATCTGAAAATATTTTACCATACCTAAGTATTTTATTTGACTATTAATCATTTTCTTGTACTCTAAAAGCCACTATTTTTCTAATCAGGTCGTAAGGAATTGGTTTGTTTAACGGAAATTGAACAGAGCCCTTACCTTGTTTATATTGAGATAGTTCACTTGAGAATTGCTCATGACCTGATGGTGTAGCATAGAACCCAATGTGTTTTTTATAACCGGCAAAGTAAACTAATGGTTTTCCGTTGGTTTTATACCCTGGCATTCCGTAGGCAATTCCTTCCTGTGCAAGAGGTGCTTCTTCTTTTATTATTTTTCTTATATCCTCTAGAATCAATTGTACTTCTATAGGAAAATCTAAAATATAGTTGTCTATTTCGTTCATTTGATTGGCTTTAAAATACTATTTCAAATATATATTTTATTGATATTTATCTCCTAAAAGGTTTCTATTTATCGGTACAAAAGTCTATTTCATCTAGTATATTTTTAATACATTAGTTTGCATATTACTTTTGAAAAACATTAAGTTAAAATTAAAAAAAGAAATCATGGAAACAAAACATGTTATAATCGTAATCTTTGCTTTTTTTGTTGGAGGTGTTCTCGGTTTTGTTCTTAACGGACAGATAAATAGCTGTAGAATGCAACGTGTAGGTATTCATAATTCAGATTTTGGTCCGGGCAGACCATGCTGTAAAAATGATGACTTTAGAAATCATAAAAAACAACATGGAGCTAAGGTTCTCCAGAGAGCAACTGCCGAATTGCAGTTAGATGAATCTCAACAGGCAAAAATCAAGACAATTATTGATGCTCATCTTGAAAAGGTTGATTTGTCAAGACCAAATCCGGCAAATTTTATTGCTGTAATAGATGAGGTTAAGGCTGAATTATCTGATTCACAAAAAGTTAAGCTTGATAGTTTACTCGCAGTATATAGACCATTTGTTCCTAAAAAAGAATAAATGTCATCTCATAAAACTCCAATTTTAAGTATTACAAATTATTAGAAACGTTTTTCATTATATTTTGAGTTAGTTGTTATTAATGGGGTACTATTTTAAGTTTTTTAGGTTAGTTCTTAAGTACCCCATTATTTTAATATTTAAATAATTAAATTGTATTAGTTAAAGTAATAAGTGAAATGAAAGTATTTCATTTTTTACAGTTTTCCTTATACCAATTTGTTAATTATTTTAATTTGTTAAATATTTTCTTTCCTTTCGCCATTCCCTAGAAACATATAAAGTAAATAAATAAACCTAAAGTATATACAGTTTGAGTTATTGGCATAAAACAATTTTGATTACTTTTATAAAGATTTAAAATAAAAGAATTTAAAATACTATGTCAGAGCAAAAACGGTTGTTTCTACTTGATGGTCATGCACTTATCTATAGGGCGTATTTTGCCTTTATCAGTAATCCGAGAATAAATTCAAAAGGATTAAATACTTCTGCAATATTCGGATTTACAAATACATTGTTAGATCTTCTCAAATCAGAAAACCCTAGTCATATAGCAGCAGTCTTCGACCCAAAGGGTAAAACCTTCAGACATGAGCTTTATGAAAAATATAAAGCAAACAGACAAGAAACCCCCGAAGACCTAAAAGCCTCTATACCAGAAATATTCAAATTACTTGAAGCCTTCAAAATACCAGTTTTGCAGGTAGAAAATTATGAAGCCGACGATGTTATTGGTACAATAGCAAAACAAGCAGCGAAAGAAGGTTTTCAGGTATTTATGATGACACCCGATAAAGATTACTGCCAGTTGGTTGAAGAAAATATCTTCGTTTATAAACCAAAATCTTTTGGCAATGGTATTGAAATTATGGGTATTAACGAGGTAAATGAAAAATTTAGTATAAGTAACCCAGAACAAGTTATTGATATACTTGGACTTTGGGGCGATAGTTCAGATAACATTCCCGGAGCTCCAGGTATTGGTGAGAAAACCTCAAAAAAACTAATTCAAGACTACGGTTCTATTGAAAGTATATTTGAAAATCTAGATTCATTGAAAGGTAAGCAGAAAGAAGTATTTATAAATTTCAAAGATCAAATACTACTTTCAAAAGTATTAGCCACTATAAAAACCGATGTTGATATTACTTTTTCAGCTCAAGATTGTTTACTGTCTGATTATGATACAAAACAATTATCAATTCTTTTTAATGAATATGAATTTTCAACATTAATCAATAAAGTATTAGCTAAAAACCAACAATCACCGTTACAATCACCCCAAACTACAAAACCCAAGGAGCAAAATACTACCGATAAACAACTCGATTTAGTTGAAACGGAAGATACCGAAACTACTAATGAGTTCACAAACTCATTTAGTACTATTACAGATACCGAACACAATTACGAGCTGATTGACACAAAAGAAAAGAGGAATGAATTGATTAGTAAATTATTGAAATGTAGTGAAATATGCTTCGATACTGAAACTACTTCTTTAAATACAATTGATGCAGAAATTGTTGGTTTGGCATTTTCTATAAAAGCAAAAGAGGCATACTATATTCCTTTCCCTGATGATTTTGATGTATGCAAAAATATTCTCAATGAGTTTAAAATTGTTTTTGAAAGTAAAGAAATTCTAAAAATTGGTCAGAATCTTAAATATGATATTGGTGTTTTAGCAAATTATGATTTGCAGGTAAGTGAGCCAATTTTTGATACCTTATTAGCCCATTACTTAATTCAACCGGAATCAAAGCATGGTTTAGATGCTCTATCGCAGCAGTTTCTAAATTATGAAATGGTGAGTATTGAATCTTTAATTGGTAAAAAGGGTAAAGATCAAGTTTCTTTCCGAACGGTAGAAGTGGAATTGGCAAAAGAGTATGCTGGAGAAGATGCTGATATTACTTTTCAGATTAAACCTTTACTTCAATCTTTACTGGTTGAAAAAGGTCAATATGAATTATTTAAGAATATCGAGGTTCCTCTGGTTCCGGTTTTAAGTGCAGTTGAACGAACCGGAGTAAGTGTAGATTCTGCTTCCTTAAAAGAGTTATCTTCAGAATTGAAAGAACAAGCAATATTTATTGAAAATAAGATTTTTTCAATTGCAGGTACAACGTTTAATATTTCATCGCCAAAACAGTTGGGCGAAATTCTGTTTGATAAATTGAAAATATCCGACCAAGCAAAAAGAACAAAAACCAAGCAATATCAAACAGGCGAAGATGTTCTCCAGAAGCTGGTAAACGAACATGAAATTGTTAAATTAATACTTGAATATAGATCTCTTAAAAAGTTAATATCTACCTATATAGATTCATTGCCTGAACTTATTCATCATAAAACAAATAGAATTCATACCTCTTTCAATCAGGCAGTTGTTGCAACTGGCAGATTGAGCTCAAACAATCCAAATTTGCAGAATATTCCTATCAGAAGTGAGAATGGCAAGGAAGTGAGAAGAGCATTTGTTGCTGGAAGTGAAGATTATGTTTTCTTATCGGCAGATTATTCTCAAATTGAGTTACGAGTGATTGCCCATTTTAGTGAAGATCCAAACTTCATTCAGGCATATCTTGATGAAGAAGATATTCATGCAGCAACAGCGGCAAAAATATTTCAAATTCCCTTAACTTCAGTTACCGACGAACAAAGGAGACAGGCAAAAGCTGCTAACTTTGCAATTTCTTATGGTGCATCAGCTTTCGGGTTGTCTCAAAGTTTAAATGTGCCCCGTAAAGATGCTCAGTTTCTCATAGACGGTTATTTCAGTACCTACCCAAGAGTGAAAGATTTTATGAATGCTCAAATAGCCTATGCTCACCAACATGGATTTGTGGAAACGCTCTTTGGTAGAAGAAGGTATTTGCCCGATATTCATTCAAATAATCAGACGGTAAGAGGTTTTGCCGAGCGAAATGCTATAAATGCTCCTATTCAAGGCACCGCAGCCGATATTATAAAAATTGCTATGATTCGCATATTTGAGCAGTTTAGAGAGCAAGGTCTTCAAAGTAAAATGATAATGCAGGTACATGACGAATTGAACTTCGATGTACATAAATCGGAATTGCTTATAGTAAAGCAAATAGTTAAGAATCAAATGGAGAAAGCAGTCTCACTTAAAGTTCCGCTTAAAGTGCAAATAGGAGTGGGTGCAAATTGGCTTGATGCTCATTAGAATTTTTTATGTTAATTGATAAACAAAAAAGAGACATAACCAATTACAGTTGTGTCTCTTTTTTTTATTTTATTTTTCAACTTATTTTAAAGCTTCTGCTTTATCTACCAAAGTAAGGAACTCCGATTTATACCCATATTTATCAGATCCCATTGTTTGTTTTACAAGAGATTTTACCTGTGAATATGATGCGTTTGCTTTAAATTCTGAGTTTCTGAGCAACATACCAAATTCTGCAATAGCCGATGAGAAAAAGAAATTATTGCTTACTTTGTTTATATCAGATTCTTTCACTCTACTTACTATCAGATTACTAACATCTTCTGTCGGTTTTTTGTATCGTACTTTAAGTGTCAGTATATTTTCACTTTTTACCGTTGTTTGTTTTTGGTATTCCAAATTGTCTATAGAGCTTGTTGTTTCTGAAGAATGACCCGGTATTATTTCATAAAGTGCTGTAACCGTATGACCTGAACCTATTTCACCGGCATCTTTCTTGTCGTCGTTGAAATCTTCGTTGTTTAGTAGTCTGTTTTCATAACCTATCAATCGGTATGCTTTAACTTTATCAGGATTGAATTCTAATTGAATTTTAACGTCTTTTGCAATAGTAAAAAGCGTTCCCCATAATTCAACACCAAACACCTTATTTGCCTCTTTAATATTGTCTATATAGGCATAATTTCCATTCCCTGCATTCGACATTTGTTCCATTTTAGAATCTTTATAGTTACCCATTCCAAAACCAAGAATGGTAAGATATACACCCGACTTTCTTTTTTCTTCTATAAGTCTAACCATATCAGCATCGCCACTTGAACCAACATTAAAATCGCCGTCGGTAGCTAGAATTACTCTGTTATTGCCCGATTTGATAAAGTTTTTCTGTGATATTGCATAAGCCAATTCAATACCTGCACCTCCGGCAGTTGAACCACCTGCGGTAAGCTTATCAAGTGAAGCCAGTATGCTTTTTTTATCAGAGCCAGATGTTGATGGTAGTACCTCTCCGGCAGCACCTGCATAAACAACTATTGCTACTCTATCTTTTTCTCTTAAATTCTCAACCAAAACTGCAAAAGATTCCTTCAATAAGCCTAGTTTGTCTTCGCTTTCCATTGATCCTGATACATCAATAAGAAATACCAAGTTACTTGCCGGTATGTTCTGAGTTTGGGTTTCTACACCTTTTATTCCTATGTGTACCAACTGGTGTTCGGTATTCCAAGGGCATTCTCCATATTCCATATTTATAGAAAATGGGTGATTGTCTGTAGGTTGTGGATAAGCATATTCAAAGTAATTAATCATCTCTTCAATTCTAACTGCATCAATTGGAGGTTTTTGTCCGTAGTTGAGCATTCTTCTCACATTTGAATATGAAGCTCTATCAACATCTACTGAAAATGTAGATAACGGATTTGAAGTTACTTCTTTAAATTTATTCTCGTTTATTACATCATACTCTTCTGTATTGTATGGAATATCATCAATTTGCATCATGCTTTCGTTTGCTGACATTTCAACTAAGGGTTGAGAATAGTAACGACTTGCAGGTTTTCTTTTTGAATCCTGAAGGCTAATTTTACCCTCTTTCTCATATTTTTCTTCAACATATGGATCTTCTAATATCTCAAACGTATATTCTACATTAAAATTTAGGGTTGTAATTTCATTAGTTTTTACAATTACATTTTCTGTTATTTGTTCTGTAATATCTGCTCCTGTAATTTTAATTGAAAAAATACCTGCTGATAAATTTTCAAAGTAATATTCACCTTTGTTGTCTGATTTTGTTTCGGCTACTTTTTTCTGATTTTTCAGTAATATAACTTGCACGTTTGCAATCGTATTTCCTGAGTTCAAGTCTGTTATTACTCCTTTTATGGATATGTTTTTTTCTTGTTGAAATGAACTAAATAATAAATATCCTATAAGGAATACTACTAAAATTCTTGCTGTTGTTTTCATAATCATAATTTTTAGAATTAGAATCTGTTTTTATTTCATGATGCAGACAACAATTAAATTCCATAAAATTCTCAGAAAAAAAACCATTATTTTTTTTTCAAATTCAGATAAGTTGCATAAATTCAGATGATTATACATGATTATTTTTTCAGAATTACTTTAAAAAAAGAGCCACTGTACATTTTCTTAAATGAATAGTGGCTCTTTTTAATAGAAGAAATTTGCTATTTATTAGTACAGAATATTAGTATACCGTTATTGTATTATAATCAAAATTCTTATCAGTACTTGAGTCTTCAGTATTCCTAAAGTCTTTGTAAGATACTTTAGTAACAGTTATTACTGCCGACGGACTACCATCTGAATTTGAATTTGTTTGTACAATTTTTTCAAGTAGTGCTGCTTCACTCAGTCCAATGAAGCTTTGTTCGCCGTCTTTAGATTTTATTTTGATAGCAAATTTTGAAACAACATATCTGATGTCAGGATCAAATACATTCACAATTTCACATACAAAACTAGCAGTATCAATGGTTTGCTTATTTGCTGCTGTTACTTTTTCATAATCAACATACTCCTCAGTATTTATGTTTATTGCATAAAATATTAATTTGTATGATTTAGATTCTTGTGCATTAGAATGTATAAAAAGTAGTAATAAAGAGATAAAAATTAGATGTTTCATTTTAAGTTGTTTTTATGTTAAACGTGTTCAAATGTATAAATTAAAAATGCAACAAAAAATTTTTAAATTGCATTTCAAGTTGCCTTTTTCTGCTTTAAAACTTTTATTACATATTTTGAAGGTATTGTAGTTGGAGGTATTTTAAATTTGAACCATTCATGTAAAGCCATGTCTAAACCATTGTTATGCATGTAGTTGTATAATGCTTTTTTTAGTCCATCGCTAAAAATAGAATGGTCTATTTTGGTTTCGTCTGCATGTTTCAAATCGTTATTTGCAAAAGCTTTTAACTGGTTGTCTAAACGGATTGCACCAAACTGCTGAGGTTTTTTACCTACCGGACTATGAATAGTCATTATAAACTGATGCCAGAATGCCGAATGTAGGCAGTTATTTAAGAACATTTGTCTCACAACTTCAAGCGAATCAATTGTTTCTTGCATGGTTTGCGATGGGAAGCCGTACATCAAATAACCGTGAACCATTATATTATTGGTACTGAAATTATTTGTTACCTTGATTAGAGTTTCAAGACTTACACCTTTGTTTATAAGTTGCAAAATACGTGGCGAGGCAACTTCTATACCACCTGATACTGCTATGCAACCCGAAGCTGCCAGTAGTTCGCAAATATCATAATCGAAATATTCTTCAAAACGAATGTTTGCCCACCAGCTTATATTTATTTCTCTTTCTATTAGCTCAATAGCTAATTCTTTTAGTACACGTGGTGGAGCAGCTTCATCTACAAAATGGAATCCGGTTTGTCCGGTTTGTAGTATGATATTTTCAATTCTATTGCATAGCTCTTTTGCGCTCGCGGTACTGAATCTCTTAATATAATCGAGCGATGTATCGCAGAAAGTACATTGTCCCCAGTAGCACCCGTGAGCTATTTGTAGTTTGTTCCATCTGCCATCGCTCCATAGGCGGTGCATAGGGTTGACCATTTCTATAAGAGAAAGGTACTTATTTAGCTGCAGACCTTCAAAACTTGGTGTGCCTATTTCAGAATGCTGAAAATCGGGCAAATATGCGTCGTGGTTGTACTCAATTTCATTGTCAGATATGCAAAATGTTCTTACCAGTGGCAGTGTTTTTTTGTTAATAATCCGTTCTGCCAAATGGTAAAGTGGTCGTTCGCCATCGTCTAGACAGATGTAATTGGTATAGTCGAAAATTCTTTTTTCAGTAAGCTGTCTTAATTCTGTGTTTACATAGCCGCCGCCCAATACAACAGAAATATCTTTATACTTTTCTCTTATATTTTTTGCATCTTAGAGCCATATAAACATTGCCCGGAAAGGGTATTGAAATACCTATAATTCGTGGTTTTGTTTGCTGGAGATAATCATCAAAAATATCAAGCATTAGATTATCTATAATGCTTGGCTTAGAACAAAGTTTTTCGTATAGACTATCAAAAGACTCTGCCGATAAAGCAAGAGATTCTGCATATCTGCTCATACCGTATTCGCTGTCAATAGCTTCTTTAATAAAATCTGCAATATCTTCCAGATACAAAGTTGCTAAGTGCTTGGCTTTGTCTACAATACCCATATATCCAAAAGATTCATCAACATCGTCGAATTGCATAAAACGTGAAGCTTCAGGGAGCATGTTTCGAGTGCAAATGCGAGTAGCTAGGGTAGGGTCTTCATTCTGTAAAAATTTTATTATACTATCGATGGTCGTTATGTATAAATCTTTATTTTCAAGTATGAAAAGTGCATTTTCGCTTAATTCAGACTCAGAGCTTTGAGCGTTATCAAAGAGCATTTGCAATCCGTTGCGCGAGTGTATGCTTAGAAATAAATCTAAACTTAAATCTCTTTGAGTTGCAGCAAATTGCCTTTCTTTTAAAAATCCGGTAAGTGAAGTTATAGAAGTATAAGGAGTATTTAATTGTATAAATGGCGGTATAATAAGTAGAATGTCCATAATTAAAAAAATCTGTGATTGGCAAAAATACTATTTTTATAGAAAGCTTCACACTGTTTAAATGAACAATAATGTTTCTAATTGCAGAGATTCAAAAAAATGATTTTCTATAAAAGTAGTAAAAAATGAAAATGTATTTATCTTAAGAAATAGAAAAAAAATATGGGGAAATAAGTTTGATTTGATTGCCAAATATTTCTACTAAAGTTTCCCCCAAAGATAAGGTTTTAGATTCCTTATTATTGATGTTTAAACCTCATAATAAACTAATTACCTTATTCATAATTGTTAATTGCCTTAAATAATCGACATTGATATATAAGTAGCTATTCAGAGGTTGGAATTTAGGCTAAACAACAACTCTATAACTCACATTAATTCAATATATTATAAATAGTAACACTTAATTTGCTGACAAATAATCAAAAACTTTTTTATATCTTTCTATACCCATATCAAGAGAGTAGTAGGCATTGCTACCTGCAATTATTTTAGAGGAATCAAACGTCATAGTTTCCAAACAATCAACAGCTTTTGTGTAATCTAATGAAGTAAAATCAGAGACAACTACACCACACATTGTATCGGCAACAATAGCTGTTACATCGCCAACCTTATCGTTACAAACAATTGGAATGCCCATAGCCATAATTTCACCCATTTTTGTAGGCGATGAAGCCAACTTTGAGTATACCGGCTTTACAAAAAATACTGACACATCAGAAACCGACAAAAACTCGGGAACTTGCTCTCGGTTAGCTTTTTTCACAATAATATCTGTAGTAGCAATGTTTTTTTGCTGAGCTGCATTTTTTATAAAACTTTCATTATCAGAGGTGATAAACAAAAAAACAGCCTGTGTATTCTTTTGCTGATAAACCTTAAAGAAATCGAGCATCTCATCGAGCATATACCAAGTGCCAAGCGATCCTAAATAAGAAACTACCTTCTTTGTATTTGCAATACCGAGCTTATTTTTAACAGCTTCTACCGTTTCTTGTAGATTTGTTCTAGAAAAAAGGCTCAAATCGGCACAGCAAGGAATCACCTCTATGCGTGGTTTGTTGTCTTTAAAAACATTCCATGAGAGTATCTCTTCTTTTCCGGTATGGGTTAAGCTTATTGTATAATCTGCTTGTTGCAGATATTGTAATTCTTTTTTTTTGAAATACTTATAAAGTATTTTTGAAATTATAGAATCTTTTCTCCAAATATTTCCCTCTATACGTTCATCGGCCCAAAATCCCCTCATATCGAAAATAAAAGATACCTTAAATTTTCGTTTCATATACACGCCTACCAATGCAGAAATATAACTCCTACAGTGTATGATTGCGAATTTATTTTCTGCATGTAATTTTCTAGCAGTTTTTTTCAACATCCAAACATCTTTTATTGTAGAAATTACCTTCGGTTTAGAGGTATAAAAAATTGGACTCCAACGAATATTGTTTTCTGCAAGTAATGCTTCAATAACTGATTTACGAGAATTATACGCTTCGGCCTTTTCTGCACTAAGAATAGTTACTGAATATCCACATTTAGAAAGACCTATAAGATACGGAATAACTTGAGATTGCCCCAAATTATCGGTCATACCGTCGTAAGAAACATAAAGAACATTCATTTGAATAAGAAATATCAGTATAAATAATTCTAATACATATTGCAACAAAATCTAACAGAAGTTTGAATTTCTTGCATCAAATCTCATTGGTAAATAACATTACATCCTTAGTCCACCAAATATTATCTGCGATTTCTACTAAAAGTATTTCCGCCACGCTCTTGTTTTTTTCTAGCTGCAAAAAAATCTTGTTTTTTCTGATTTTTTTCCTTTTCAAAATTTTTGCGTTGAGCAGAATTCATTGGTTTTTCGGTCTGTGGATATGGATTTTCTTTTATAACCTCAATTTTCAGATTTATAAGCTTTTCAATATCTCTTACAAAGTCGTTTTCTTCGGGTTCGCAAAGCGAAATAGCTGTCCCTTCGCCACCAGCTCTGCCCGAGCGTCCTATTCTATGCACATAAGATTCCGACTCGTTTGGAATATCAAAGTTTATTACATATTTCAACTTGTCTATGTCTATACCACGAGCTGCAATATCTGTTGCAACTAATACTCTTATTTTCCCCTCTTTAAATTGTCCAAGTGCCTTTTGACGTTGTGATTGCGATTTATCGCCATGTATTGCAAGTGCCGAAATATCTTCCTTTTTCAGATTTTTCATAATTCTATCGGCACCATGTTTTGTTCTTGAGAAAAGAAGTACTTGGTCTATTTCCTTATTTTTCAGAATGTGTAAGAGCAAATCACCTTTGTTCGATTTATTAGTATAATAAAGATACTGCTTTATAGTTTCTGCTGTAGAAGAAACAGGTGCTACTTCAATCCGTTTCGGATTTTTAAGTATTGTTTTCGATAGCTCTAAAATATTAGCAGGCATCGTTGCCGAGAAGAAAAGAGATTGACGACGTACGGGCAAAATAGCGAGCAATCGTTTTATATCGTGTATAAAACCCATGTCCAACATTCTATCGGCTTCATCAAGCACAAAATATTTAACGCTGTCTAGCTTAATTATATTTTGTGAAATCAAATCGAGCAATCTGCCCGGTGTAGCTACAAGTATATGTACACCAGCACGTAGTTTGTTGGCTTGCGGATTTTGTTTTACTCCACCAAAAATAACAGTGTGCTGAATATCTGTGTATTTACTATATTCTCGTATGTTTTCATCAATTTGAATAGCCAACTCGCGAGTAGGTGTTACAATCAAAGCTTGAATGCGAGCTCTGCCGGGTTGTTTTTCTAATACATTGTGTACGTTTTGTATAATAGGAATTGCAAATGCGGCTGTTTTTCCTGTTCCTGTTTGAGCGCATCCCAAAACATCATTATTACTAAGAATCAATGGTATTGCTTTCGCTTGAATAGGCGTTGGTATACTATATTCTTTATCTTTAAGCGCCTTCAAAATAGGCTCTATAAGATTTAATTCTTCAAATTTTGTCATTATCAATTTATTTGCTAATTGATGAAGCGCATATTTTGAAAGTAAAAACAGAAATTTGGGGTTTTACAAATCGTGAATGGTTCATCTTGTTTAATTCAATTCCCTAAAGTTTTTGTTTAATATGATTCTATGAGGGAAAGCCTAAAATCGGATGCAAAGATAGTGTATTTTTTACAATACTTCGTTTATTTGTTAAGTTGCACAAAAACAATGTATTATGTGAGTATTCACTTCTTTTTGATACATAAGTAAGTCAGGAAAAATGCCGAACTTAGCACAAATTAGAATTAGCAAAAGTATATTTTTATTCAATGTTCAAAAAACTCGACATTTAAAATTTACTTCTATTATCAATAATTTACGCAACAGCTAGCTGCTCATTGAAGATTGAACCACCAATTTACTTCTAAGAAATACGGTGAGTTATGCTGATTTATAAACTATAATTGGAATAGATTATTTTTGAGAAATTGAATCTTGTTTTTAATTTTTTTTGCTAAACTAGCAGCCCTACTTTATTTATAAAATGGTAGCGTTTGGGTTGCAAACCCATACGATCGGGGGTTTTTAAATACTCTGAGAAAGGCGATTAGTATTTTTCTAATCGCCTTTTTACATTTAAGTATATATTTAAGAAGATACTGGATTAACAATAAAAGAAATCAATATGATTTTGAATTTTTAGAGTCACACGAACATTTGTCTACTTTAAAAAGAAATTCTGTCCGTTTATATATCTCGCATATCCTTTTATTACACTGAGCATCTTTCATACAATAAACATATCAATTTCGAACCGTCGTAACCTATCAGATTTATTGTGTTTTAGAAATAGTTTTACTAATTATCTCAAAATTAAAGTTTTTTAGATGTCAATAGGCTAGAAATAGTATATTTGTACAGATCAAACTTGTTAAACAGTGTTGATTATGTATTTTATTTATAAATACTTACTATTTTCTATGAGACATCATATCCTACTAAAAAATAAAATATTGAAAATTAGAATTTTATTTTTTCTATCATTTTTCTTCATTATATCAAACGTTTTTTCTAACCATGACACTTTGTACATTAAGAACATATCTGATGTGTATGATTTATCAAATGTATTGCTTGAGTATTACGATAAAGATGGAATTTACAAAATAGATGATTTAAAATCCATCCCTTTTGTTCCTGCTTATAATGAAAAAATTACTGCCGGATTTTCTTTTAATCAATCATGGTCTAAATTTACAATTGTTAATCAAACAGACTCGCTTACTTCATTAATTCTTGCTGTACAGAATTATGAAATTAATAGTATCAAGTTTTTTGAATTAGAAAATGATTCTATAGTTAAAACTAAAAATGCAGGTGAATGGGTAAAATTTTCACAGAAAAAAGACTTTTTTAGACAGCATATTTTTAGTTTTATATTGAAACCCAGCGAAACAAGAACAATTGTAATAAATGCTCACAACAATTTTGAAGCTATAACTACTCAACTTTCCCTATCGAGTCAGTATTACTTTGTAAATCAATACATTAACGAGTCGAATATTCAGTCACTCACTTTAGGTATTTTATTTATACTTGTATTGATTACTTTTACTTTATACTTCAAAATAAAATTAAGGGTATTTTTATATGCTTCTCTTTATTTCTTTTCAGGTACCTTATTAATTGCCAGCATTTATGGTTATTTGGCGCAATATATATTTTCAAATTATCCTATAATTTCCGATTATTCTCGATTGTTGTTTATCTATTTAACTATATTTTTCAGCATGTTGTTTTTTATTGAATATGTAGAGTTAAAGAAATTTTTTCCAAAGGCTAATTATCTCACTTTTATTAAAATTAATATTGTAATTATTTTATTAGGTATAGTAACAAATTTTCTTGATTATCCTTACCGTTTATTTTCTTTAGGCCTCTATCTGCCAGTAAGTGCAGCCACTATTTTATTTTTTATTTATTGGTCATTTAAGTCCATAAAACTTAACCCAATACCAACAAAAACTATTATATATTCAATTTTTCCTCTATTAGCCACAATTTTACTTATTTTATTTAGAAACATAGAGCTCTTGAAGATTTCTAGTGTACTTATTGGTTTTCAGTATGCATTTACATTGCAAATTACTTTTGTTGCATTCGGATTAATTGAACTCATCAGATTACACCAAAATAGATTATTAGATGAATTGAAGGAAGTTAATAAACATAATGAGCATCAAAAATTTATACTTTCTCAGAAAAATATAGAACTTGAAACCCTTTCTATTGCTTCAAGCAAAACTAACAACAGTATTGTAATTTATAGCAAAGAAGGAAATATAAAATGGTATAATGAGGAGTTTATACATACCTATAAATCAGTTATGAATCAGGTTTTTAGAAAAAAACTCAGAAACATTATAAATTTAATTCCTAATAGCGATATTGAGCAGTTATTTGAGAATTGTAAACAAACTTTAAAACCTGTTTCTTTTGAAACAATGATTGAAAATGGAGAAGATACAAAGAAGTATTATCAAACAACATTAAGTCCTATTTTAAGCGAAGATGGCACAATTTCTAACTTTGTGACCATTGATTCAGACATTACACAAATAAAAGAAGCGAGCATTAAAAACAAAGAGTTGCAGACTAAGTTAATGCAAATGGAAAAATTAGAATCTATTGGTAAACTTGCCGGTGGAATAGCTCATGATTTCAACAATTTGCTTACCCCAATTATAGGATTTTCTGATTTAGTTTTGCTCGATACCGGGTTGAGTGAAGAAAGTAGAGAAGACGTTGGCTCAATAAAAGTATCGGCCACAAGAGCCAAAAAACTGGTTAATCAGATATTAGTATTCTCAAATTACTTTAAACCCGACATCAAACTTATATCTATTAAAAGTATTGTAAATGAGGTATTTACCCTTCAAACTCATTCTAAGCCTACATCTGTTACATTAGATGTACTTTTTTGTGATGAAAACCCTTGCATGGATGCAGATTCTACACATATCCATCAGGTGGTTATGAATATTACCAAGAATGCTATACAATCGATACAGTCTAGTACGGGCAAAGTTACGTTATCGCTAGAGATGGTTTCTGAAATAAAATTGAGTAATAATGAAAATACAATTATAGGAAATTTTGCCAAAATAAGTATTGTTGATAATGGAATTGGCATGGATGCTGAAACACAAAAAAAGATATTTGACCCATTTTTTACCACAAAAAAACAAAATCAAGGTACTGGTCTGGGCATGTCAGTAGTACATGGTATTGTGAATAAGTATAATGGTTATATAGACATTAGCAGTAAGAAAGGTGAGGGTACAGCAATATCAATTTATTTTCCTATAAAAACTACAGATGTTAATAAAATTATAGTTGATGAATTTGTTGATGTACCCAAAAAAGAAGACATAAGTCTATTTAAGGGAAATCATCAGCATATAATGATTGTAGACGATGAAGAAGAAATTCTAAAGATGATGAAAAAGTTGCTTGATACCAATGGCTATACCGTTTCTGCTTATTCAGATAGCGTAAAAGCACTAGAGCAGTTTACTCAAAAACCTAAAGCTTTTGATCTAATAATAACTGATCAAACAATGCCTAATTTAAATGGTGAAGCTTTATGTAAAGCAGTATTTAAGCTGAATCAAAACCAAAAAATAATGCTCATGACTGGTTATAGTGAAGAGATAAACAGCGAG
Source organism: Bacteroidales bacterium (assembly GCA_016714605.1). GTDB lineage: Bacteria > Bacteroidota > Bacteroidia > Bacteroidales > UBA1715 > JADKDL01. The sequence continues at coordinate 185,879 of JADKDL010000001.1, forward strand.
CAAGCACACAACCTCGGCATAAAATCATTTCTACTAAAGCCCCTCAATGCAGATGAAATACTGAAAAGCATAAAAATTGTGTTGGAATAATTGGCACTGAAAATATTTGTTGTGCAAAAAGTCTATAAAGCAAAGAAATTGCGAGTTTTACCAGATGCTCATGACATTTTTAGTTTAGTAGGTTTTATATATTTGCCATTACCAAAAATTATTTGTAAGTTGTAAATTATTTATATTTTTTCAATGAAGTTATTAGCAGCAATTTTTTTTACACTTATAGTTTCAGTCTCTTTTGGTGAACCATATATTGCAATACAAAGAATATGGATAAAAGATAGTGTTGAATTTTTCGGAATACACGGCTTTATTGTAAATGTAAAAATTAGCAGAAAGCAATTTGTCGATATTCAAGATGCTTATGTGTATTTTAAGTTGCGAAAGAAAAACAACGATGTTATTGTTGAAAAACGCTCTTCAATACATTCCGATACCGTTTCGGTCTTTTTTCCTTATTACATGACAAAGTTAGATTCCGGATATCAAGAAGTAAAAGTAATTTTAGATCCGCGCTACCGCGTTAAGAATGTAACAGAAGAAAAACCTCTTACCTACACCGGTCGCATTGATTTTATGTTTACTTTCATGCAACCCAAAATTTATAAAATTCAACTTAAAATAGATGCACTTAAAGTATTGCAAGTTAGAGATTTTGAGAATATAAGTAAACCCGATTTGCAGTACAAAATTTATTATTCAGCAAAAAAACATAAAGGATATTTCATGTATGAATCAAACATAATTTCTGATTCTATTGAAGCCGGATGGGATGCCTATTCAAGTACCTTATCTATTACCGAAAATGACATTTTTAGTGTCTATGTGGAAGACAAAGATTTTGATAATGAGATTTCTAAATACATTTTTACCTGTAAGTCGTTCCTGCTCAACCACGAGCAGCTTTCACTGTTGCAGAACGATGAAATTAGTCATATAAAATTCAGTTATAGACTTATTAATTGAAACATGATATATGGTGGTAAAGATTAGTCTCTCAATTTCTTAAAATAAATTTTACCATATTTAAGAAATTTAAAATTTGAAATAATACGATATTTATATTAATTTTGCATGTTAAAAAATTAAGAGAAGGTTGAAATCAACGATTTCAATCTTTTGTTTTAAAATATTATCGTTTTTAAATTATTTATAGAAATAAACAGATGAACCATTCATGAAAGTAGAAACTCCCAAACTTAGAGAAAAACTTATTCATGAATGCTCCATCTGACCATTAAAAAAAAACAATTAAAAAGAAACAAATGAACTTAAATGCGTTAACCGCAATATCTCCGGTAGATGGCAGATATAGAAGTAAAACAGAAAATCTTGATGCCTATTTTTCTGAATATGCACTTATAAAATACAGAGTTTTGGTTGAAGTTGAGTATTTTATTGCACTTTGCAATTATAAAATACCTCAGTTAGCTTCGGTCGATAAAACAATTTTCAAATCGCTTAAAGAAATTTATCAAAATTTTTCACTTGAAGATGCTCAACGTATCAAAGATATTGAATCTATTACAAATCACGATGTTAAGGCAGTAGAGTATTTCCTGAAAGAACAGTTTGATAAGCTTAATTTGTCAGAATATAAAGAGTTTATCCATTTCGGACTTACTTCGCAAGATATAAATAATACTGCAACTCCGTATTCGCTGAAATTAGCATGCGATGAATTTATTCTACCTCTTTTACAAGGACTTATAGACAAACTTCTGGTTGTATCAGAAACATGGAAAGACATACCAATGTTGGCACATACTCACGGTCAGCCGGCTTCTCCTACCCGACTTGGCAAAGAGATATATGTTTTTGTTGAGCGACTTTCTATTCAACTGGGGCAATTAAAATTTATTCCCTTTTCTGCCAAGTTTGGTGGTGCTACCGGAAATTTCAATGCTCACAAAGTAGCATATCCGGAATTGAATTGGATTGAGTTTGCAAATACATTCGTAAACTCGGTTTTGGGTTTAGATCGTTCGCAAACTACTACTCAAATTGAGCATTATGATAATTTGGCCGCTTTATTTGATTCTTTTAAACGCATAAACACCATTTTACTTGATTTTTCTAGAGATACTTGGACCTATATTTCAATGAATTATTTCAAGCAAAAAATCAAGAAAAACGAAGTAGGTTCGTCGGCTATGCCTCATAAGGTGAACCCTATAGATTTTGAAAATGCCGAAGGAAATTTAGGAATGGCAAATGCACTTTTTGAACATTTATCGGCTAAGTTGCCTATTTCCAGATTGCAACGAGACTTAACCGATTCTACCGTTCTTAGAAACATTGGAGTTCCATTGGCTCATACGGTAATTGCAATTTTGTCTCTGCAAAAAGGAATTGATAAACTTATTGTAAACGAAGCTGCTCTCTCTGCCGATTTGGAAGCAAATTGGGCTGTGGTGGCAGAAGCTATTCAGACTATCTTAAGACGCGAAGGCTATCCGGAACCGTATGAAGCACTCAAAAATTTAACCAGAACAGGTCAAGGTATTACTAATGAGTCTATTCTTCAATTCATTGATAGTTTGAATATAAATGATGCAGTAAAAAATGAATTAAAATCAATTACACCACATAATTATTTAGGTCTGTAGTCGTTATTTGAAATGTTTCTGACTGTTTTTCTATTTGCAAATAGTATTACAAAAGAAAAATGTCGTGGAAACAAACATTCAAATCAAGTGATTGATTATTATTACATTATGTGTTTTATCTATTATATATATTAATTATAAACAGATGCAGAGAATCGCTGTTTTTCCCGGTAGTTTCGACCCTTTTACAATTGGACACAAGGCAATTGTAGAAAGTGCATTACCGCTTTTCGATAAAATTATTATTGCTATAGGTGTAAATTCATATAAATACAGTTTTTTGACAACCGAACAAAAACTTTTACATATAAAAACGGTTTTCCCTAACAATCCATCCATTGAGGTTGTTGATTATGACACGCTTACTGTTGATTTATGCAAAAATTTAATGCAAAATTTATTCTCCGCGGATTGCGAAACACCTCCGATTTTCAGTACGAAAAATCTATTGCGCAAGTAAACAAAGAATTGTATCAAGATGTAGAAACAATTTTCATAGTACCACCTCCAAAATATGGTCATATTTCTTCTACGATTGTTAGAGAATTAATTAAAAATGGTGCCGATGTATCGTCTTTCATACCCGGAAAATTAAACTACAGTAAATGAGAATAATTTTCTTTATTTTGATGTTTTTTATTCTATCTGTTGGCATTACAACTGCTAAACCGGTAAAAATTTTTGGGTTTGCTCCCGAATATAAAAATGCTACACTTACATTTCAAAAATATACCGACTATATCAGCCTTCAGAAACTTGATATTGCAAAATTTGATATTGATAGTTTGGGCAATTTTTCCGTAGTTTTTGATACTGATAGAACCATTGAAATATTCGTATTATTAGGTATTTATAAAGCATATATATTTGTTGAACCCGGAGGCAAATATGAGGTTGTTTTGCCACCTAGGCAAGATAAAACACTGGTACACGAACTCAATCTCTATTTTGAAGAAGAAGAAATAAGTATAGGTATAAAAAATGCCAATGAAAAGGAATTAAACTACCTGATATTCAACTTTAATAATGAATATGAACGGTTTGTTTCTGAAAGCTTCAACTGGCTATATATTTTTAAAGACAAAAAAGTTGTAGATTCTTTAGAACATGCTCTAGATAGTGTTTTCTCTAATTCTAAAAATCAGTTTTTTCTTGATTATAAATTTTATAAATATGCCATATTAAGACATTTTGTTTATGAAAGAGATAGAATGTTGGTTACCAATAAGTATCTGAAAGACAAACCGGTATTGCACGATAATCCTGCTTATATGCACTTTTTAAATCAGGTTTGGAACAATTATATAGTTAGCGATTTTACCACCGATTTTGGAGCCAAATTGCATTCAAGTATTGTGTTGGGCAAGAGTCCTACTATGGTTTATGCTAATATGCAACAAAATATTGCCCTCAGAGACCCCAAGCTCAACGAACTTATACTTTTGAAATGCTTAAATGATGCTTTTGCAAATCCATCAGATTTTCCTAGACCTGCACTTAAGCAAACCCTCGATTCTGTAGCTTTGCTTACTTTGGTAGAGCAACATAAAATAATGGCGAAAAATATAAAAATTGCCACTGAAACCCTGGAAGTAGGCGAAGCGGCTTTTAATTTTATTCTACCTTCTAAAGACAGTGTTTTAGTATCTTTAGATAAGTTTAAAGGAAAATTTGTGTATTTATGTTTCTGTAGGTCCGAAAGTTATACCTGTCAGCAAGATTACTTATTACTTAAATCAATAAAAGAATATTTTCCTACAGAAATAGAAATTATTACCATTAGTACCGATCAAGATTACAATGTATTTAAAGAGTATTTGCAAAGAAATGAGCAGTTTGATTGGCTTTTTCTCTACGATAAAGAAAAAAACCAATTAAAACACAATTTTAATATTAAAGCAATACCCAGCTATTTTTTAATCGACCCTCAGGGAAGGCTTGCTATACAACCCACATTGAGTCCCGAACAAGGCTTCATAAGGCAGTTTGCACAAATACTTGCTTGGAAAAAAAGGGTAGAAGATGCAGAAAAATTAAAAAATGAGGGAGAATATAATTTCAACAAATAGATTATTATGACTTTTACCGAGTCAATAATACTTTTATATTTTTTGTAGAAAATAAGAATTTATAAAACACATAATTACATAATGAATTACATAGATCATTTAAAAGAAGAGTGGCGTAAAAGCGGATTAGATCCTGAATTAATGTTAGAAACCATGAAAATGCAATGGAAAGCAGCAGGAATGGATCCTGATATGATGCTTCAGCAGTTGTCTAATATGCCATTTAATCAAGAAATGATGCAACAAATTTCTGATGAGGCTATTGAAGAGCTTGAAGATGATAGTGACGAAGATGTAGAAAATCCATTTACTGCTTGGGAAGATGATAATCTGAAATATAGCAGCTCAAACGGTGCCGATATAGATTTGCTTAAAGCAATTAGTTGTGGTGCGTTGTTGTCTGTAATCAATGAATCTACCCTTAACACATTAAGATCTGGACATACGCTTGATGATGTGAAATACATCCTTACCGAATTTTGGAGTATAAATGATGCTTCATCGCTCAAAGAAACCATTAATTGGTTGTTACACTTTGGTCATCGGTCAGGCTTCAATTTAGTAACTCGTTGTTTGGCAGCATATCAGCCCGACCAATGGGAAGCTCACAGTTTAGAAATACTTCAAAATATTGAAGATAGTAGCAACGCTGATGCCGATTATACCGATAATTTCGAAAATGCTTTGGAGATAATTCCTTATGTAAAACAATTTTTAGATATTGATTTAACCAAATTTCAATCTACAATTGCTTGGGATTATTGCAGGGCTATACACCTGTATCGTTGGGGACTTGATGCCGGATTTTGCTCTGAAAATGAAGCAAGTACCGAAATAAAGCGTATAGCTGCCGAACTTTATAAAAAATGTGGCTCTTGGGAGCAACTTTCTGTTTCTTATATTTTAGGTCATTTGCTTTGGTCTGGCAATGTAAGTGAGGTAAATGATGTTTTACATGCTCATTACCTGCTCACTACCGACTCTAAAAGTCCTTGGCAACTTATAGATTGGAAGTAAAAAATATTGTTGATTATTAAGAATCACCGTTTCAAAGTTTGCAATTTTTGAAAAGCCAAAGGTTACTTATTGTAAACGCAGACTTTTCAAAAATTGCATAAAACGGAAATAGTGCATTTTCAAGATGCACACAAATTCTCTAAAACCCTACCATTTCAAATACATCAATTATAGAAGGGTAGGTATTTTTAAATACAATAGATTTCAACGAAGCATCCATCCATTTTACTTCAACAATATCTTCTTCTATTTGCGGTTGCAGTTTCGAAATATCTCTTGATACATATTTCATTTCATACCAATAGGTTTGTTTCAGTATGTGTTTGCCTTTTATCCAGTAACTGTGATAGGTAGAACCCAATTCTTTTCTTATCAACAGTTTATCTAGTCCGGTTTCTTCTTCAACTTCTCTCAATGCAGCATCCTCGGGCGTTTCGCCTTTATCTATCTTACCTTTAGGTAAATCCCATTTACCTCTTCTAAACATGATTAAAACATTGTCATCAAAATTTCTTACAAAACCTCCTGCCGCAGGAATTTGTTCAAAACATTCCTTTACCGCCGCAATCAGCTCAAGCTTGTCAGCATAAACTATTTCAATTGATTCCATCTTGTGCAAATCGCTATCAAAATCTAATATGAGCTGTTTGAGTTGAGCAAGTGAATCAAGTTTATAAATATTTTCCGATTTATTAGTATTTTTGTCGCTCAGAAAAAGAATACGATTATCAAAATAAATTTTATCCATACCAATCATGACTAATAGTAAAACAATAGCAAATTATTTGCTGCAAATTAAAGCAATTAAATTAGACCCTGCAAATCCTTTTACATGGGCTAGCGGATGGAAATCTCCGATATATTGCGATAATAGAAAAATTCTGTCATTTCCGCAAATTCGCACACAGGTAAGAGATGCATTTGCTCAGGCAATTAAAGAAAAATATCCACAAGCCGAACTTATTGCCGGAGTTGCTACCGGTGCCATAGCACACGGAGCTCTTGTTGCCGATATACTTGGTTTGCCATTTATTTATGTACGTTCATCGGCCAAAGAACATGGCTTGACTAATCTTATAGAGGGACATTATGAAACGGGAAGCAAAGTAGTGGTTATAGAAGACCTTATTTCTACAGGTGGAAGCAGTTTAAAAGCAGTAAATGCACTGAGAGATGCACAATGCGATGTTTTAGGAATGGTTGCCATATTTACCTATGAATTTGAAAATGCTATTAGAAATTTTCAGCAAGCAAATTGCCAACTTACCACACTAAGTAATTATTCTGCATTAATAGAACAAGCCTTAACCGAGAAGTTCATAGATGAAGCTCAATTACAATCACTTAAACAGTGGCGAATAGCCCCCGATGTTTGGGGAATATAGAATTTTGTAGAGACGCACAGATGTGCGTCTTAATAATGTCTGAATTAGGATTTATAGGATTAAATGATTAGCAGGATTTTAAAAGTAGTGCTCAATATCATGTTGGTTACAGGCGAAGCGACCTTACTTCGTCGCAGCTCTCAAGACCGCTGATCTGTATTTAATATTCTAGTTTTCATATGATAATACTGTTTTAAATCACCAAAATATAATTTATAATAGTATATTTTTCTTGAATATATATTTTTTTTTATTACTAATATTATGGCAAGAAATCTAAGATTAAATAAATTAAACCAGCTAAAACTATGAAAACAAAATTATTTAAACTTTCTATTGCCGGTATATTAGGCATATCGCTTCTTTTCACATCATGTAAAAAAGAAGAAAAACTAGATGTTTCAAGTATCAAGAAACCTTCAAATACAGCAACAAAGACTGTTAGTGTACCTACTTCATTATCGAGTTCTTCTAATACTAATGCGCAAGCATGCGCATCGTATATTACAATGTTTAATGCAATAGGTTCATATTCTTCTGTTTTTAATATCCCCGAAACAGCCGAAGTATGTAATGATGATTTATCGACCTTTAAATCGGGTGAAGAGTCAGAAGTTTATACCTGGTCTGATGGAGTAAATACTGTTTATTATGTTGTTACAGATGAGACTGATAAATATACTTGGACAATCTACTATTCTGGTAATGGATATACAAAAGCCAAATTCCTATATGCAGAAGAAATGAAAGATGCAAGTAAAGGATATTTAGAAATATTTGATTACACGAGCAGTAGTACTACTTCTTTAGGAAAATGGTCTTGGGAACCTACTTCAAAAGGTATTTTATATACCTATGAATTATTATACTTGGGCTATAATATGAAAATTACTTTAAATGCCAACACCGATAATACAGGAGATTTGTCTTATTATTATTCAGGTGCTTTATACGCATACTATACTTGGAATGCTGATGGAACAGGAACTTATGCTACCTATAGTGATGGAGTGGTTGAATATTCAGGAAGTTGGTAATTGAAAAAAAATACTAAAATAAAAAGCCTCGGAAAATATTCTGAGGCTTTTTTATTTTTAAAACTTTGATTGATATTCAATGTTTTAAACCCAAATTTGCAGAATAGCATTCGAACAATGACTTACGGAAGCTATACTACAGCTACTTTCGAACCTAAAAAGAATTTTTTAATTGATTCTATTCTTAGAAGTTGCTCTTTTTTTTCGGGTTCTAATTTTACTTCTTTATTTCCTGCAATTAAAGATTCTAAGGGTATTCCTAAATATGTATGCAGCAATGTTATCATTTTTAGGGTTAATGCTCGTTTGCCATTCAAAACTTCTGAAATTCTAGTTTTTCCACCAAATAGAGGAGCTATATCAGACTGTTTTAAATTCATTTGTTCCATTCTAAATTTGATTGCTTCAATTGGATTTGGTGCATCTATTGGGAAATGCTCTTGCTCATATTTTTCCACGAGCAAAGATAAAAGTTGTATTTCTTCTCCTTCCGGACTGTCGGGATTAATGTCATTTTCAGAACTGTTAATCAATATGTAAATACGCTCACAAGCTTCATTATATTCTTTTTCAGTTTTTAATATTCTAGCATTCATAACTTACCTTTTTTGCGTCTATTTTATCGTATTCTTTATGCGTTCCAAACCATACAACAAAGACTATTTTCAATTTATATTCAATATCTACTATCAAGCGGAAATCATTGCCTTTTATGTTAAAAACAACTCTTTTAGAACTTAAAATACTAACATTACCGAATTTTGCTTTTAGCTCATTTGCATTGTTCCATAAAGAAAATCTAACCTCATAAATCCATGCTTTTAGAGGCTCTTCTGCCAGTTGGTACTTGCTTTGTTTACAATACAGAGCTAATGTTGATTCTTTTAGTATTCTCATAAATTACAAAGATAATCTAAGTTACTCTATTTGGTAACCTTTTATGAATATTTTTCTGTAAACAAATCTAACATTGACAAAATTATATAAAAAGTACTGATTTTATGTATTAGAAATTTGGTGTTTCCCATTCGCTCATTGACGGTTGTACCGTCTAATTTTCACAGCAACGCAAGAAATAGTGCAGTAAGCTCATTTTATAGAAATTAATTATCTTTGTGAGATAGATTTTTTTAAGCTAAATAGTTGAGCTAAAGCCCTACTTTATTTCTAAGTGGTATTATAGAGAATGGATTGCAACTACATAGTGTTCAGCGAAGCTAAACCCAAACAGAAAGAGGAAAAATATGTCGTTATCGAGATGATTATTATTAAGGTGAAGTATTAATGTTTAAATTGGTTATGTGAAAAACTAATTCATGAGGATTCATTTAAATGTTTTTTATTATTAGTTATTGAAAGAACTTTTTTAGTTAGATGAAATTCTTTTATCGTAAAGAAGGTTTGATTTAGATTCAAAAAAGGATAGTGTTTACTCAATATATAAATATCAGATGCACAAACAAATAATTCTAATTTCATTATTATTATCAATCACAACAATTTATTCTCAGGATTTTTTAATTGCGAACGTACAACAGCATGATTTATGGATAGGAATTGGAAATCCAATTTTTGTTATTGTTGAAGATATCCCCTGTGGATCTCTCATAGTGAGTTCCGATAATGGGAAAATTTCGGAAGTAGAAGGAGGTTTTGAAAGTTATAAATGCGAAAAATCAGCATTTATAATTACTCCATCACATGTAGGTAGTGCAAAAATAGACATTAGAGTAGTTAAAGGAAGGGATACTTCGTATGTTGGTAGTAGAATTTTCAAAGTTAGGGCTTTACCTGAATTTATTGGGTATGTTGGAAATATCAAGAACGGAACAATAGATAAGAAGTTTTTATCAGTATTAAAAGGAGTTGAAGCCATATTAGATTACGAAAACTTTCCTTTTGAATTTGATATTGTGATTAAAATTACTTGTTATTCTGTAGTAATAATTCAGAATGGGCAATGTAGCTATTTTGGTGAGTTTTCTGGAAATAAATTTAGTGAAGAATTAAAAACGAAGTTTCTAAGTTTAACGGAAAACGATAAAGTAATATTCATTGATATTAAAGCTGTGGCACCAGATGGAATTGAACGCAATGTTAGAGATGTTGTGTTGGATATTAATTAAGGGTGTGACTTAAAGTCACACCCTCAATGGCATAAAACCTTCACCTATCACCTATTCTCAAGAAAAATATGAAGTACAATCAAAAGCCACAACCTGTTGTATAAATAATCGCATTTACCGGTTGCAAATCTTTTTTTGAGCAATTGTACCGTTTGGTAGTTTACTACTCCGTGTTTTTCTATGACCGCACTACTCAGATAATCAGTTATAAGGTACGACAGGTCTTTCTTCAACCAACTGCATAATGGTATGCTAAAACCCCATTTGGGGCGGTTGAACAACTGTGCCGGAATGAAATCATACAACACTTCTTTGAGCAAAAATTTCTGAACTCCGTTTTTAACTTTCAGTTCGGGAGCCAAGTTGAGTGCAAAACTCACAATATTGTAATCGAGCAAGGGAACGCGAACCTCTAAGGCATATTTCATCGAGGCTCTATCTACTTTGGTAAGCAAATCTCCGGGCAAATAATACAGCAAATCAAACAAAGCCTGACTTTCCATTGCGGTAAGATTCCTCTGGGCCGATTCCTTTTTAAAACCTAAATCGAATGAATGATAATAATCTTTATTAAGCAAACCGGAAATCTGTGTTCTGCTAAAAAGATACTGTTCCTGCGAAAATATATGACTGGGTAAAAAGTCTGTATTTTTATAATCAAGCAATTCGCCTATGCGCTTATATCTATTATTGAGCATGGAGAACATAAATGCGGCAATGTGTCTGAAGTTTTTAACCGTGGGCTTACCCAATCTGTCTGCCCAAAGATGCGCCCCATAGCCCATAAATAGTTCGTCGCCACCATCGCCGGAGAGGGTCATGGTAACATGCTGTTTAGCCAAACGCGAAACCAACATAGTAGGTATTGCAGAGGAGTCGGCATAAGGTTCGTCGAAAGAACTAAGCAACTCAGGAATAAGCATTTTGGCATCATTCTCGGTAACTAAAAACTCATGATGATCGGTCTTCAGATAATCTGCAACTTTTTTTGCATATTTGCTCTCATTAAACTGATTATTTTCAAATCCGATAGAAAAGGTTTTTACTGCCGATGAGCTATTTCTTTGCGCAACTGCAGTAACTAACGATGAGTCTATTCCACCACTCAGAAACGTACCAAACGGCACATCTGCTCGCATTCGCAATCTTACAGAATCGGTAATTAAATCTCTCAAAATTTCCTTTGCCTGAACATAATCGCTTATTGGTTCGGGTTCAATAATTGCAGTACAATCCCAATATTTTTTTATAGTTACCACCCCATTCTTGAAAAGCAGATAACTACCAACGGGGAGTTTAAAGATATTTTCATAAATACTCAGTGGTTCAGGGATATAACCTAAATGCAAAAACTGATTGACCGCTACCTTATTAATACTTGCTTTGCTCTTGATAAAAGGGCTCATTAACAATGCTTTTAGCTCCGATGCAAAAGCTAAATTTTGGCCATCGTAGAAGTAATATAATGGTTTTATTCCCATACGGTCTCTCGCTAAAAGCAGTTCTCGAGAAGCGAAATCGTAATAAGCAAAAGCAAACATTCCGTTCAGTTGTTCAAATACTTCTGTTCCCCATTTTTGCAAGGCTTTAAGCAAAATCTCAGTATCCGATGTTGTTTTTACGCTCCAAGCTTGTTCTCTTCTTATACTGTCGTAATTGTATATTTCGCCATTGAAAACCAGCGTCTTACTCATGTCATCACTAAACATCGGCTGATTGGCATTATCTGAAAGATCAATTATCTTCAATCTTCGGTGAGCCAAACCCAAAAAACCATCAAAATGAAAACCACCATTTTCGGGTCCACGGTGTAGTAAACTATCATTCATCAACAATAGTTCTTGCTCTGTAAACACTCCCGTTTCCGAATAAAACCCACTAATTCCGCACATACTAAGAAAATTCTTTTGCTATTTTTAAATTTATGCAATATGTAATTTTATTATAAAAATATTGCAATCAATTGTGTATTTATTTAAAAGAAACCTTTTGGGGCTCTTCCACATTTTAAGTGGAAATTTATTAATTAATCCTCTATTTAATGAAAATATACTATCAGAAATAAAAAAGCTTCATAATTACAGTATGTTTATTTAATGTTAACTTTGAAGTTATTGTTAATCTATTAAAAAATCTATTTTCATGTTAAAAAAAATATTATCCTCGATATGTTGTTTATTTTTCATAACCATATTATCAGCACAGGAATATCAGCTCACCCCACCATATTTTAAATATTTACTCGGCACACAAGAGCCAGAAAGCTCATGGAATCAACTAGAATTTGCTGATAGCAGTTGGCTCGATGGCGAGTATTCTATAAGCTATGGCTATGGTGAAGATTCTACTGTAGTAGAAAAAACCAACAGTATCTATTTACGATATGCTTTTAATGTTAATAAAGATACAATATCTATTATGCAATTGATGGTAAATTTCGATGATGGATTTATAGCGTATCTAAATGGAAATGAAATAGCTAGAGTGAATTTAGGCAAAAAAGGAGATACAAAAAAATTTAATGATACTACCGATCGTTCAAGAGAAGCATATGTTTCAGGATACTGTAATCCGAGTTATGCGTATTATTTAGATACAACTATGGTTAAAAATTTTCTGTTAAATGGAGATAATGTTTTGGCAGTTCAAGTACACAATGATAGTATACAAGGTTCAGATTTAAAATTTGAATGTGGTTTAGTTGATGTTACCCAAGGTAAGTATAACATATATTCACCTCTATGGTCAGGAATAAAACAAGTAGATTTAGACTCTACACATCTGCCAATACTAATAATAGATACTGATGAATACCGATTTAGATTTTGTAAAACAAAAACTGTTGCAGCAATGAAAATTATTGATAATGCCAATAAGTACAATAAACTAACAGACACAGTATTTGCCTATAACGGAAGAATAGAAATAGAAACACGAGGAGAATCAAGTTTATATTTTCCAAAGAAAAATTACAATATAGAATTGCAAGATATTGATGGTAGCGATACAAGTATTTCAATTTTGAATATGCCGGCAGAAAATGATTGGACGCTTATCGGCCCATTTTCAGATCGAAGTCAGATTAGAAATGAAATTGCTTACACATTGGGCAGACAAATGGGTATGTATGCTCCAAGAACAGCCTTTTGCGAACTAATTATGAATGGTGAATTTCAAGGTTTATATTTCATGGTAGAAGAGATAAAAAGAGATAAAAATCGTGTAGATATTAAAAAAATTACCACAAATGATAACTCCGGAATAGATGTAACAGGAGGTTATATTTTCAGACTTGATAAAGGTGCATCGGGCATACAACTGGTTTACCCAAAGCCCGATGAAATTACCTACTATCAAAAAGGATATATTAGTGCTTTTTATAAAGCTTTTACGAATTCTACCCTTGATAAAAATCTGTTTGATACACAATTAGGGTATAAAAATTTTGTTGATATTCCTTCTTACCTTGACTATACAATAATATCGGAAGTAACAAGAAATCCTGATGCCTATATGTATAGTTTTTATATGTTTAAAGATAGAGATGATATTAACAGTAAGTTGCAATTTGGTCCATTGTGGGATTTCGATTTAGCTTTTGGTAATTCAAGGTTTCAATTTGCTTCTTCGCCTCAAGGGTGGCAATTTAACTCTTACGATAATTTTCAAATGAAACATACCCAAATATTTAAAGATTCTATCTTGGTCGATCAACTTGAAAATAGATGGAAATACTTGCGTAGTAATGTTTTACATACCGATTCGGTAATGAAATTAATTGATGATAAAGTCCAATTTTTAGGGAGTGCAATAGATAGAAATTTTTCAGTTTGGCAAGTTGAAGGTCGTTCAATGAATTTATGGAACTTTAGCATATCATCTACTTACAATCAAGATATTGCTTATCTGAAATCATGGACAACCGACCGACTAAAGTGGATTGATGAAAACATAGGAAAACTATATTACCCATATACTTATAAACCTGTTGTAACTTCTATTAACAATGAAATGGAAACGGAGATAAGTGTAGCTCCTAATCCTTTTACTTCTGAAGTATGTATTTCTTATTATCATGGTGGAAATTCAAAGATAAAAATTCAGTTATCAGATTTGCTAGGAAATAATGTATATCTTTTTGAAGAATATATTTCGGAATCAGGACAAATGTTCCAGTGTATTGATGTAGAATATTTATCATCAGGCACTTATATATTAATGCTCACCCTTGATGGAAAATCTTATACTCAAAAAGTTATTAAACAGTAAGGTTATTTAGAATTAAAAAAGCCAATAGATCAATTGGCTTTTTTAATTCTAAATTTGAAATATATATCAAGAAATCAAAGTAAAGGTGCATTCTCAATACTGAAAAAATTAATTTCCACCCGAATTTATTTGGTAGTCGCCCGCAGGGTAAACTGGGTTTTCTCCTGATGGTCCCCTGTCGCGTTTTACATTACTATCGAAGTCTAATGTGCTGAAAGTTCTCATATCGCCTCGTTCATAGCTTTGAAACGATAGGTGCGTAAAAATTGGACCTGCAGGCATATAATCTCTAGCGTCGGTTCTGTTGCCCACGGTATATAAATAATTATAATATTTACCATCTAATTCTATATGCAATGCGATATTGCCAACTGTAAACCATTTACCTTTTGCCAAAATATTCTCTTTCAGGGTATTATCATAATCCATAACTACAAATTCAGCATCGCCATTTGCGCTCAAATGAAATCTATATTTGTGATTACCTCCACAGCAACGACCATCCATGAACCATGTTTTGCCCTCTGCAGGAACGAGTCGTGAATCGCGTGTAGTTTTATCTGGATTTGCCACTTGAGCATCGGTAACCATTCTTGCCGATGGAACGCTAGAAAGCAATTGTGTAAGTGGCGTAGGGTTAGTAATATTTGGAACACCGGGTATTGTTCCTCCTGCTTCGGTTTTTAATTTTTTGTAAAACCTGAGCGGAAGACCATCATCACCAATCATAGACATTTCTGTTTCGCTAAACACATAATATGCAAATGTTTGCGTGGTTTTAGCCCCTGTAGTCGAAACTAAATTCAGTGAGCGATTGTTGAGCGAGTACCACTCTCCCGAAAGCTGTGTAAATGCAAATCCATTAGCAGAAAGTGTCAAAGCTGCACCAGTTTGTGTTATAATCAAATTTGCATAAAACCCGGTACCAATCTCTGCACTCCATACTTTATCATCATTGGTAATTAATCTACAGTCACGGTTTTTGACACTTGAACACGATGCCGCTGTTGGATTAGCAGCTTCACATGGAGTTTGCATACCCTGAAGCAAATTGCTAGAATGAGCTATTCGGAATCCCATACCTGCAGCACCATCGCGAGAGCAAATAGCTCTTCGGCTTACTCATACAAAATCAACAGGTTCATCATAGCTGCCACCTCGTCGGGTTTTGTTGCCTGCGCCTGTTAGCTGCACCGGATTGGTTTTGCATCTGTTGTATAAGGCATGAGCCAGTCAAATACCCATTCCCATGCGTTACCGCTCATGTCGTATATACCCAATTCATTTGGAGCCTTAGTACCTACATTTTGAGCTTTATTGCTACTGTTTGTTGAATACCACGCTACATCGTTGGCATTATTGCTTCCCGAATAAAGGTAGTTGTTGTTTTTGCCTTTATTTCCCCCTCTTGCAGCAAACTCCCATTCGGCATCGGTTAGTAGTCGAAATGTTTTTCCGGTTATGCTATCTAACTTACAAATATATTTATTAGCATCAAACCAGCTTACTCCAATTTTAGGACTGTTTGCCGAACTCCCCCAAGGCAAGTCGCCACCCATTACTGCCTGCCACTGAGCATTGGTTATTTCGTATTTTCCAATATGAAAGTCATTGAGTGTCACGCTGTGTATCGGTGCTTCATATTGTTTATCTTGTGTAGCACAATTCTCGCATCCTCTCTGATATGTACCTCCTTCAACAAAAATCATATCAAAAGCAACTCCGTTTACCGTTTCGGTAAAGTTAGTTGTTACAGGTGGTGTTTCTACATCCCACATAAGTATGCAATCTTCTGCAACATTTATATAATATGCTTTACCCGGAATCATATCAGTCAAACTATTTATACTAGAATTGATTGACCAGAAACCATCAAAATCTTTAACCGTTTCAACTTTATCAATAATGCTGTTTAAGGCAGTTTCTACATCTTTGGCTTCATAATACGGGTAGCCAATAATATTCCAACCTTTTTTCAATTCTTGGGAACTAAGCTTTACTATAGGACCTTCTATTTCTATATTACATACAGAATAGGTGTGTACTAAATATCCATATCCGGGAATAATTTTAGAAATACTATTCAAAAAAGCAGGTTGCGAAGTTTTATAGAAACCATCATCATTTTTTACTATATCTGCACAAGAGAATACCTCGGCAATGTTTTTATTTATTGGTTCCACATAAATACTTACTAAATTCCATCCGGCACTAAGTCTTATTGACTGATTATTATTAGCAGTAGCTTCAAATGTCAAAATACTTAAAACTACTATAAAAGCAAAAAATCTGCTTTGCATTATTATAAAATATTTTTTTCCCATAATAATTAATTTTTAAATTATAAAATCAATACAATTTAAATGAATAAAATCATATTGCAGGAAAATGATGACAGGATAGATTTGTAATATTCAGCCAAATAGATTTAAATTTCGGTCATGACTTCTAGAAGCCTTATCTGGGCTAACTTTGAAAATAATAATAAAATACGCTATATGTGCTTTTGCTATAAAGACAAACTAGGTTTTTGGAAAATGATTAGATAAAAAAGAAGTTCTGCACCAAAAGTGTGGATTATTTGGTACAAAATTATGTAGAGATAGAAGACAGGTATATCTATATCTTTTGAAAATTATAATATAGATTTCAATGGTTGAAAAAAATAATATTGAAAAATAATATTTCGAGTTTTTTTTTTGATGTTTTAAGGAAACGTTAAACTATAAATATGATGATGGTTTTAATTACCATAGTTATCTACACGTTCAATCATTGTATCATATTTCTTAACTATTTCTTTTATAGTGTTACAATTGGGTAATTCAGTTTTCTGATACTGTTTCATCATTTCACTCGAAACAGATAGTTTGAGCATCAGTTCACAATCTTGTAGATTTCGTATTTTATTTGTGAGCGAATCATAAGCATTCGTTTGCGTACGCATTTGTTTTTTGTATTCGTCCTCAAGAGTTTTATATCTACTTTTTACTAATACTCTAAGCACAGTATCTTGAATACTATTTACATAGTTTTCCACAGTATTCCAATATTGTGTATTGTTGTTCAGGTACTTACTATATGCAGCTATACTATCTTCTTTATATTTATCAAGATTATATATTTGTTCGTCCAATTTTTTTAGAGAGCTATCTTTTTCAATTGCTTCATAATACAATCGCTGAATTATGTCTTTACTATAACGTTTTGATAGAGAGCTAGAATTGTCGGAATAGATACCTTCAGAAAGGCTCTGTGGAGTTGATGTTTTATTATCTGAATCCATGTTTTCCGAACAAGAAATAAGAATACTAATAACAAGAATTAAAGCAATGAGTAGAAAATTTTTATTCATTTTTAAGTATCTATTTGCCACAATCATAATATATTAAAGAGTTTATTATTACACTGTAAGTATTGTATTTGGGCTTAATTAAATAAGTCTTACAGCTCATTAAAAATAATAAAAAAAGTTTAATAACTCTATTTTTCTATTCATAATTAGTATTCATTATCGTTTAGTTAAAGCAATTAACATATCGTTCAAAATTATCAATAGGGAAATTAGGTTTTAGAATTTTTTTTCTTTGCATTTCAACTAAAGTTGAACAGAAAAATAAGGTTTTTTAACGTAATATAGTTTTATATACTTCTTAAAACCTTAATTTTTGCAAATTCGTAGGTTTGTTTAATGTGTTTTGATTTTGACAAATGTAGTAAAAACAGCTAAATTTTTTAAATTAGATCGAAAACGAAAGCATGGAATAGCATATTAACCTTATTATATTATTGATAATCTAAACATTATGCTTATCGCCTTTACTTAAAGATATTGAATTTTAAAAATATTCTTTTTTTGATACAAAACTTCAAAATCTTAATAACTAAACGGATTTTCGATTATCCAAAATATAAACACTATTGCATGAGCAGAAAGCAATGAAACATAAATCAATTTGCGATATGGTAATTTATAAAGATATAGACCTACTATATACCAAAGAGGAAATATAACTGATATGAATCGTGGTACTGACACTGTTGAACCATAAGACAAGGGAAGCAACAAGCCAACCCAGATGACAATATTGAAACTAAGCGATAATTTTTTAATATTTAATACTGCAAACACAATTGCAATAACAGCATAGAGGGAATTGAAATAAAGCGAATATTCATGTTGAGTAAATAATACTTTTAAAGGAAAAACCCAGGTTCTACACCAGCCAATTTGTGCTATGGCATAAGCATTCCAAAATCCGGTCATTTGGTACTGGTATAAACAATAAAAAGCAAGAGTTAAAGGACCTAATAAAAATAAGAAACTCTTTATAATAACCTCTTTATTAATTTTTGAAAAACTGAACTTCAAACCATTAATAACTCCCATTTGTTCAAGAGAAAACAAATACATTGCAAATGCTACCAACAAACCATTGGGTCTTACCAATGTAATAATAACCACAGAAATGGCAACTAACCACCATTTTTTTCTATTCACAGCCCAAAAGCCCCACATAGTAGTTGCTATGAATAAAGCCTCTGTATAGTACATTGAAAAATAATAATGAAATGGCCACAACATAAGTATAACCGTAGAAAAAAATGCAACTTGAGCATTGCACCAAAATTCTTTCAGAAAGAGATAGAACCCACAAAATGCTGCAATTGACAATAAAAATGAAATAACAAACGCTGCCAAAGGAAACTCAAAACCGGTTACCGTGCTTACAGTTTTAATAAGAATAGGATAGGCAGGAAAAAATGCCCATGAACTCTGAACATAAGCACCATAATGCCCACATACTCCTAATTCTTCCTTTTCAGTTACCTTTGGATAACCATTTACAACAATCTTTTCATACCAATAACTATCATTCCTTTGGAAAATACCTACAACACTGCAATTTTTATTTGCAATCATATTTTCAGGTAATATTTGGTTTGCCACAAAACCCACTGCAACGTAAAAAAATTTTAGTAATAAAACTATTACTATTATTTTCATTATATCTGTCAATTTCATATTTCTAATAATAATCAGGTACTAACAAGGCACTATCTTCAGGCCATTTAAATTCTATTACACTATTTTTATACGTTAAGGTATCTCTTTTTGAATATCTATAATTTTTATGCTCACGGTTTCTAAATGTAATATAAACCACATAGTCTACTTTACAACTGTCATAAATAAAACCCCACTGATGTTTATACGAAATTGTATCTATATTATTAAGATAGTGAGAATCAAAAGGGTCTGAAAAGTTTTTATATTTACTTCTCGTATCTGAATAAATATAACCATCATAATATGTTGTACAATAAAAAACAACTTCCAAAATTTCATCTTTCATATCATTCAAAACACAACGATATTCTGGCAAAAAAGGAATTTTTACAACTTCCTTTTCGCATGAGAATAATAATATGGTGAGTGTAATAAAAATTATTTTCTTCATTGCTTTTCAATTGTAATATTTTTGCTATGAGTTAATCCATTATTAAGTAATGTATGCGCTAGATACATTCCATTCACAAATGTACTTACATTTACTATGCATTCACGTTCATCAGAATATGTATTTTTAAAAACAATACGCCCTAAAGCATCTGTTATAAAAATCTCACGTATAGTAAAACCACCCTCAGAGATTATTTTGATTTCATCAGAAGCTGGATTAGGATTTATTAGTACAATATTTTGTGAATCAACAATTTTATTAATACTATCATTAATTAAGAACGCTTCTCCATTTTTCAACAAAGAACAAGCTTCATAAGGAATAATTTGAGTATTTCCTCTTTGAGGATAAATATCTTTTAGCTTGAGTTTCAAAACTAGAAGCCCCACAAAACCTTGGAGTCATTTCGATGATTCCGGCAGTATTATTTTGAGAATTTATACTCGAAATTGAAATTTTAGGAGTTAATTGATAAAAATCATTGAACTTAAAATTAGTTTGTTCCTGATGTCCCAATAAACAACTATATTTGGCATTTTGTATATTATGTTGTAAATTGAACGTAGATTGATAAACTATTTTTCCATAAATATCAGAATCTATTAAAGATACAACACGCAAACCTATTTTAGCTTTTTCAGGAATCTCTAATACTATATCTTTCAATTTATCAGCAGATAAAAGAGGTGTACCTATTTCAACAGTATTTTCGTCTAACTTATAAATTTTGAGAGTACCTTCATCTAAGTATTTATACAATAGATTATTTGTTTTTAGTGATACTATTGCTTTTTTTGCATCAAAGAAATCATATGTATAGTACTGTACAAATGGATTATAATAATCATCCTTCATGCTTAATGTAAATACTAGAGCAAATTTTAAATTTTCTTTTTCCAAGCTTAAACCGGGAATTTCATGAAACGCTATCGAAATATCATCTGTAAATTTATACTTTACAAATCGTCTTTTCATTAGAACATCTTTTCTCATATAAATAGCGCCAGCACTATTATTCAAAGTAATAAAATTTTCTCCTAGTTCATAAATAAAAAACCCTTTTGAATTCGCACTATAAGTACTAAGCACCAAATAGGGTGAAGTTTTTTGTATAGTAGGAGTTTTTTCCAAATTCAAAACACCTAAAGTACAATTATATGGATTCCATTTTGTTAGTATATTACCTTCTACACCTGGAATTTTTATTGTATTACCTCCTAAGTAGTGTTTTAATGACATTGTACCTGTTAGCTCTAAAGATTTTTCAAATACTCCTGTCCCACTAGTTTTTGAATTGGATGTACCATCACTACTAAAAGTTTCACCAATTGCCAATATAGATTCAAACACGCCTAAAAGAGTTCCTACAGTACTAGATATATTACTAATTATTTCAATTCCATCACTTATCCTAGAAACATTATCATCAAAATCTTGAAGAAAACAAGGAGATTTTTCTGTTACCAATTCACTAATTTTTGTTGATGCTGCATTTACTCCTTTATTAACCTTTCCAATTTGTACATTTACTTTAGCATATTGGGCATTAAAAATTTTATAATCATCACTAAATGAACCTCCTGAAATCTGATGTGTTATCTTTCTTGGTAATGTATCTTTTGATTCTTTTAAAGAAATTCCAAAATCTAAACAGCCCCAAATTTCAATTCTCCAGTCTTTGTTTTTATATTTTTCTTTGATTGTGTAGGGGTCAAAGTGCATTATAAAGTCGGCACATCCCCAATTTTCTGCACCTACTCTAGGCACTATTACAGACATAATATCAGGAGCATCTACCTTATCTTCATAATACATATCAGGAGCTATCTGTAATTCGTTTGCTCCGGTAAGTAATCCGGGATTGTCGTAATCTTCATGAAAAGTCAAACTGACAAGCGTGTGAGAAAAAGTCTCTTTTTCTAAAGCAAAAAATACTCGAACGGTTGATCTATGTAGGTTATATAATATAAAATAACTATACATGCCATTAAATTGAGCCCAAATCAATTCCCATCCCATTGATTTTTTATAATCTCCATATTTTACAACATCTCTCATTTGGTCATTGACTTCAGTTACTGGATCGAAAGGAGGAAAATGATTTACATACTTATTTGACCAATCTTCACTTTTTGTACTTTCCCAATTCCAATTATCAAAATTATCGACAGGTAAATTTTGTCCAAAAGAATTATAAACAATGCATATAAATAAAATGAATAAAAATCTCATAATGTTCAAATTTTAATTTTTCAATTTATCTACAACACATTTTAGAGATTCTATCTCTTTATTTTGCTCTATAATATATAAAGTTAACTCTTCTACTTTTTTCAATAAAAGTGTGGTCATTTCTGCCATATCTATTCCATTTTTTTGCACCTCTTGTTCACTAGGTATTTCCGGCAAATGCTTATTCTCTCTAACATAATTTTCTAAATCTTTTAAAGGCATTAAACTATAGTTATTAGCAGAAAATACATAGTCAGGCCAGTTTGCTTTTAGTTTACAAACATAACGTTCTGCTATCATGTTACCTGCAACGGCAAATATATAACCTGCTGTTTGGTTAACATCAACATTTCCAATATTAACACATCCACCTCTTTGATTTAAAACAAGATTTGAAGGCCAATTCCACACATCTACAGATTGTAAATATGAAATTCTTTTCTCTGTATTCACTCCCATCAAGAGAGCCTGATCTAAACCCCAAATCTGTATTCCATGTCTCTTATTTACATCATTTTGACCTTCGATGTACGATGGATCTCCTTCTGCATTAATTTGCAAAGCTGATGTAGGCGACATTGTAGCTATACCTAAATAACCTTGTACTCCCAACTTTGGACCCTGAACTCTAACACCATCTTCAAAATCACCATCAAAATTTACAACTAATTCATCTTTATTCTCCACACCACTATGTACTAAAGCTCTGTTTCTTAACTTTGAACCTTGAGGTCTTCCACTTTCAGTTCCTAAAACAAAATCTACTCCCCTTACTTTCAAACTGCCATTTATGTCTAATTTCTCCGTTGGTGAACTAACTCCTAAACCAACTTTAAGGTCGCTTGTCAATGTCATAATTGTGGAAGTACCAGCTCTGAAGGTCAAACTAGGATAATAATCAATAAATGCTCCACTTCCAGTATGGTGCATTCTTAATCTGTTTCCTGCATCAGAAGTTGCACCAATCCAATAAGAACTTTGCATTGGAATGTAAACATTTCCTTCTACATGTAAATTTGTTTTTGGACTGGTCGTTCCAATACCAACTTTCGTTTGAGTTGGGTTTATTGTCATACTTGCCCCACTAGGAACCCACTGTTGTGCGGTTAAGCAATATACATTGAAAGAAAAGTAAACTAGAATAATAAATAATTGTCTCATTTTTTAATAATTTATTTTTATTTTGTCGGTAAATATATATATATATATACATAACAAAATAATTGATGTTATTATTTAATATTTTTGTCCTCGTATAATTAAATAGTAATTATGATAAGAAAATTTATTAGTTTTTCTTTATTACAAAAAAATCTTGATTTTCCTAAAATAAAAAAGAGTAGAAACCTTAAAACATTTAGGTTTCTACTCTCGGGTATTAAACTATTGGATAACTAGAATTATGAACGCTACTTTTCTATAACGCTCTTAAATTACTTTTATTGTTTATGATTTAATTATTTTAGTATATTGTTTAATAAATTTTAAAATTGATTTAAATCATTATTTCAACTTTCATTAATTTTTTCTTTACTTTTGACATTAAGAGAATTACTAAAGCTATTTAAATCCAGAAAATTGAAAAACTCTATTACTATTATTATCTCCTTATTGCTTCTATTTAATTGTAATATTGTATTTTGTCAGAATGCTACAGTTAAGTATGGTGATGCGGAAATAATTGAAAATACCATAATTGTAAAACTTACTTCAAACTCACTGTTTAAGTCATATAACGGTGGTTTGCTTCCGGTAAGCAAAACTCTAAATATGTATCTGCAATCTATTGGTATTGAAAAATATATCCAATTATATCCAAATGCGAAGATTGATACTTGCTATAATTGTGTAGATATTCGCTCCATTTTCAAAATATCATATACTCAAAAAATAGAAGTAGATGAGGTTATTCGTAATCTTAATAGATTTGAAGAGATTGAATATGCTGAACCTTCATTAGTGCATTATCCGCTTCTTTCAGTAAATGACCCAAAATTAAGTGGACAATATAACTTGGGACTTATTGATATTTTCAGAGCTTGGGATATCTCTATGAGCGACAGCTCAATAGTTATTGGTATTGTAGATACCGAATTTGATTTGAATCATGAAGATTTAATTGACAAGGTAGCCTATAACTATGACGATGAGATAGATGGCATAGATAACGATAATGATGGTTTTATTGACAATTTCAGAGGTTGGGATATGGCCAATAACGATAATGACCCAAGCAAAACCGCAACATCGGGTTATCATGGAAATATGGTTGCCGGGGTTGCTGCTGCTCATACAAATAATGCAAGAGGAATAGCCGGGGTTGCTTACAATGCCAGATTTTTGCCCGTAAAAGTTGCAAAAACCGAAACCGGATATATCTCTGCAGGTTATGAAGGTATTGTGTATGCTGCCGACCATAATTGTGCGGTAATAAACTGTTCGTGGGGAGGGGTTTATATTGAGAATATGTATGCTATTGATATAATTCGTTATGCTACCTTCAATAGAAATGCTTTGGTTGTTGCAGCTGCCGGCAATAATAATAATAGTTCTGTACTTTATCCGGCTTCGTTAGATTATGTTTTAAGTGTAGGTGGAACTGCCAAAAAAGATGAAAAATGGACACCTCAAAATTCTACTAGTACCGGTGGTTCAAATTGGAACCATTTTATAGATTTATCGGCTCCGGCAACACTTTATCCGGTAGTTACATCAAACAATTCATATATAACACTTTCGGGCGGAACTTCATGTGCCAGTCCGCAGGTTGCCGGAGCTGCTGCAATCTTAAAATCGGCAAGACCCAATCTCAGCGCTCTGCAAATTGGTGAACAATTGAAAGTAACAGCAGATTATATTGATACAATTCCATATAATAGCAATTACAAAGATTTGCTAGGTTATGGCAGATTGAATGTCTATAAAGCTCTCACAGATTCCCTGTTGCCATCTATTTATTTGCTTAATGAAAATTTTGTTTCTAAAAATAAACACATTCTAAGTGGCGATACTGTTGTTGTTGCGGGAATGCTTACCAATTACTTGAAAGCATATAGCAACATTAGAATTTCTGTAACTGCCGATAATGAGTATTTAACTTTTGTAAGTGATTCATTTCTAATAGATACTATTCAGGAAAACAGCAGTAAATACACCGATTCTGTATTCATTTTTAGTATTGCAAGTGATGCACCTGATAATTTTGTAGTCAATTTCAAATTAGAATTTACAGCCAATAATTATCGTTCATATCAATATATAACTTTAGATATTTCTCAAAACTCATTTGATATTGAAATCAACAAAATTACTACAACCGTTACTGGCAACGGCATGATAGGAATAACTGATAATAATACCGGAAAAAAAATTAGATACCTAGATAATGAAATTCTTTTTGATGCCGGATTGTTTTATGGAAATAGTAATATTTTATATCCAAAAATTGTATCGTGCTTCAGAGGTACCAGCGATTTTGCAGTATTAGAAAAACCACAGTACATAACCGATTCGTTTTTTGACCTTGCAACCCAAAGCGTTTTTAACGATAAAAAGGCACTCGACAGAGCATACGGATTTACTACAACTCAAAAAATATTTTCAAAAAATATTATAAATCATGACTTTATAATTTATTCGAATGAAATTGTAAATACTTCGGCAAACAAATTTACTGATTTGTACTTTGGCATATATGCAGATTTTGAAATATACAATCCTGAATATAACGAAGCGCGATATGATGCCAGTTCTAATATGATTTATGTATTTAGTAAAGAAAAAAAGAATCTTTTTGCCGGAATTACTGTTTTGAGTGAAAATAATTTTTCGCATTATGCAATAGATAATGTATTGGGCAATACCGTTTATTTGAACGATGTTTTTTCCGAATTGGAAAAACAAATTTGTTTGCTCAACAAGCGTAGTTTGGCAGGAGTAAATGTAGTAAATGGTAACGATGTGGCAGTTGTAGCATCAGCATACGAGAAAGAGATTGAACCCAATGATACCATAACATTTGTATATTCGATTGTGTTTGGTACAAGTTTTGAAAAGCTACAATCTACAGCATTGTATGTGAAAAATATGTATGATTCCTTGTATAATAAAACCAATACAGAAACAACTTATTTAACACCTGTTGATAATAGTCCTAATGCACGTTTCTATTTGTTAGAAGGTGAAAATTTAAAATTTGAAAATGCTCAAAATTACAGCTTCTCAATACACGATGTACTTGGCAGAGCGTATAATATAGAAGTTAAGAATGATATGATTATCACAGAAAATTTACGAAAAGGATATTATCTATTACAATACGGTAATAAAAAAGTTCAAAATACAATATCTATAATAATCAGATAGTTTATTTATTCAATTACAAATACACGTTTTAAATATAAAATGAAAGATATTTGTAAATAAATGTTTTATTCTAATTCCTTAATTTTATGCTCAATAGAACTATAGCCATACATTGTATTTTTACACTTTTTCTGTTATTCAATACAGCATCGGCTAACGATAGTTTGTTCAATTCTCTAGAAGACAGTATTTTATTTTATCATAAAAAAATAAATAAATACCAAGAGTATAGTGAAAATGCGGTTTATAATAAACAAATTATCTCTTTTTTAGAACAGTCTCTAAGTAAAAAGGAAAGCTTTTCTTATTCTTTCGATTCATTAGCAAAAATAATTTCAATTCAAAAGTCGCCCGATGACTTGTTTCGGATATTTACCTGGAATACTCTCTCAAATAAAGGAGAATATGAAAATTTTGGTTTCATACAGATAAATAATATAAAAAACGATTCCTACAAACTGTATCAGTTAACTGACAAATCAGATTCCTTGTCGAATCCTGAATATAAAACACTAACGGTAAGTAATTGGTTAGGAGCTATTTATTTTAATATAATTAAATATCCGGAAAAAAACACTAATCATTATATTCTCTTAGGTTGGGATGGCAATAATCTATTTTCAAGTAAAAAATTGATAGAGGTAATTACCATCGATGCTTTTTCTGTAAGTTTTGGAAAGCCCATTTTTCAATGTAACAATACTCTAAAAAATCGTGTTGTGTTTGAATATTCCTCTCATACAGATATGTCACTGCGGTACGACGAAAAAAAGGAGATGATTATATTTGATCATTTATCGCCCTCAAATCCGCTGTTTTCTAACAGACCCGAATTTTATGGACCCGATTTCTCTTATGATGGTCTTTATTTTGAAAATGATAAGTGGAATTTGGTTACCGATATTGATATAAGAAATCCAAAGCCCGAAACAAAACAAGTGGAAAAGAAAAATAATAAATAAAAAATATAGTTTCGCTGTATTATGTTTCATAAACATAATTTATATTGCATAACCAAAATATTTGCAATAAAATACTATGAATATGAACACACTATACTCAACATCAAGAATGCCAATAGCAGAAGTAACCAAATATGGTAATTTCAAAGCCTTCTTTAGCAGATTACAGATGCCTGTAGTCGTACCATTTTTCTTTATGTTTCTTTTTGGAGTAAATGCTGCTTTCTCGCAAAGTGCAATTACCATTACTTCAAATAATGAAAATGTACGCTTCTGTGTTTTTTTTGATGAACAGCAGATGCACAATTTTTTTGAAACCAGAGTAGATATAAACAATGTACCTGCCGGATACAAATATGTTAGAATTGTGTTTGAATCAGACTCAGTATCTGATGTTTATAAGAACATTATGTTTACAGCCGCACAACGTAAGACGTTTTTAGTAAAAGAAAAACCCGAAGCGCGTAGAGAACTGAGCGAGAAAAGTAGAAATTTAGGTGAAAAAAATAATATTGGCGAACATGATTCTACTTATAATTATCTAGTAGATTTGTTTTATATAGAACAAGAAAAAAAAGAGGCGTTTAGTGCAGAAAGTCAGGAATTGGAAGTATCAACCGATAATTCGTTGTCTACTTCTATTTTACCGATGAACAAGAAAAAAAAATAATTTTCATATATCAAAGAATTTATTTTTGTTAATTTAAATTTTTCTATTTAACTTTATAAATATTAGACTGGTACAAACTAAGGGGCAGTTTATAAAATAGCAGGCTTAATCGGATTTCTTTCTGAATTGGTGTTGATAGTATCAAAAGTACATTTGTAGTAGATGTCTATATAAATGTGCTGATATAGAGTTGTTTGGTTTGGAAATGTAATCTTAGAAAGTACATTTGTATGACTTTATTAAACATTTATTAATCCCAAAAATAGATTATCATGAACAAAGCACAATTAATCGATTCAATCGCAGAGCAATCAGGATTAACTAAAGCTGACTCAAAGAAAGCACTTGAAGCATTCGTAAGTAGTATTGGC
Organism: Bacteroidales bacterium; assembly: GCA_016714605.1. Taxonomy (GTDB): domain Bacteria; phylum Bacteroidota; class Bacteroidia; order Bacteroidales; family UBA1715; genus JADKDL01. Next base: position 214,510 of record JADKDL010000001.1, read on the forward strand.
ACTTCACTTAAAAGCGGAGACAAAATTGCACTAGTTGGATTTGGTTCTTTTGCAGTAACGCAAAGACCTGCAAGAACCGGCAGAAATCCTCAATCAGGTAAAGAAATACAAATACCTGCAAAAAAAATTGTTAAGTTTAAACCAGGAAGCGAACTTGGTGAAGCTGTAAATTAAAAAAAAAGGGAGTTTAGCTCCCTTTTTTTATTTCCTATCCTCAAAAATTTCACATTCCCTTAACATTGAATTTGAACGTTTGAACTACTTTCGCTAAAGTTTTCATAATTTTTATGTTATCTAATTAGAATTAGCAAAATCATTATTCCTGTTAGATAGACGCACTCATAAGCAGCATAACATAGTTTTAGTTAACAATCAATGAGTTAATTATAAATATTAATTTGAAAACAAAATAAAGAAGAGAAATTAAATATTCAATTTTCATGCTTAAAACCTTATCTCACAAAAAAATAGCCATACTTATAAGTATTGTATCTGCAATAATAAATATTCTGTTTATTAATTTTTATATGAATTTTTATGAGCAGAGTCCGTTTCTTTATCAGTTATTGATAGCGATGGCTGTCTTTTTAATAACTTATATAATAAGTTATTACGCAATAAAAAATTATATTGTATTAAAAATTACACCTATATACAAAACCATCCAAACAACCCAATTGAACAAAACTCAAAAACTTTCATTTGAAAATACAGAAAACATGAATATTCTGGAAAAGACAAATGAAGAAGTTCAAGAATGGGCCAAAAAGAAAACAAATGAAATTGAAGAACTGAAGCGACTTGAAAAATACAGAAAAGAATATATTGGCAATGTTTCTCATGAATTGAAAACTCCAATTTTTAGTATTCAAGGATATATTCTCACTCTTTTAGATGGAGGTATTGACGACCCTGATATTAACAGAAAATATCTTGAACGTGCCGATAAAGCTATAAATAGAATGATATCTATAATAAAAGATTTGGAAGCAATATCCAGATTAGAATCGGGCGAATTGGTGTTGCAACATGAAATATTTGATATAAAGATGTTATTTGCCGAAATATTTGAAGCACAGGAAATATTGGCAAAAGAAAAACAGATATCGCTTGTATTCAACAAGGAATCAGACACTTCAAATTATGTACATGCCGACAGAAAACGAATAAGTCAGGTTATTTCAAATCTTATAGTAAACTCCATAAAATACGGTAAAGTTGGTGGAGTTACCAAAGTTGGTTTCTACGACATGGACAGCTTTATACTAGTCGAAATTAAAGACAATGGCATAGGTATGGAAGAGTCTCATTTGCCTAGAATATTTGAGAGATTCTACAGAGTAGATAAAAGTCGCTCTCGAGAACAGGGAGGAACCGGTCTAGGACTCTCAATTGTAAAACACATAATAGAAGGTCACAAACAAACTATTAACGTGAAAAGTAAGCCCAATGAAGGCACATCATTTACCTTTACTTTAGATAAAGCCATGCCTAAATCCAAAATTAAATTGGCTACCTCATTTTTAGATTAATTTCTTAATCATTATTTAATTTAATAGTATCAATTATTACTTCCAAAAAGCTTATTTTTGTAAATAGGAATAGTTGCTTTATTGTACTTTTTTATCAATGTATGTATAAATCAACAATACTCATTAAGAAAACTATTTGCTGAAGAATATTTATATGATTTATTATTTTTGAAGTATGCCTAGGAAAATGATTATTAGTAAATCTAGGTTTCATAAGGCATAATTTCTGAAATGAATGTTTTAAACGACTCTTTATAAGAACTTAAGATAAACAAATGACAAATAAAGATATAAATATACTTATAGTAGATGATGAGGAAGATATTCTTGAATTTTTAAGTTACAATTTAAAAAAGGAAGATTTTACGGTTTATACTGCTCAAAACGGAAAAGATGCTATAAAAAGAGCTTCAGAAATAAAACCCGATTTAATACTTCTAGATGTCATGATGCCCGAAATGGATGGCATAGAAACCTGCGAAGAAATACGTCAAATACCCGAATGCAAAAATTCTGTAATAGCCTTTCTTACTGCCCGTAGCGAAGATTATTCAGAGATAGCCGGTTTCAAAGCCGGTGCCGACGATTATATTGCTAAACCCATAAGACCAAAAGTACTTATAGCAAGAATTCATGCTCTCCTTAAAAGAGTTGAAATTGAAAAGGCTACAACCTTAAGCACTAGCATTATTCATATAGACGACATATTTATTGATAAAAAAAACATCTAGTAATTTTTGAAGAAACAGAAATGTATTTGCCCAATAAAGAGTTCAAACTTCTGGTTTTATTAGCTTCAAAACCCGAACGGTTATTTACTAGAGACGAAATCTACAACAGTATTTGGGGTAGCGAAGTTATTGTTGGCGATAGAACTATAGATGTGCATATAAGAAAGCTAAGAGAAAAATTGGGAAATAAATACATCCAGACCATTAAAGGAATAGGATATAAATTTACAAACAAATAACAATTCTATAAATCTATAAACATGAGTTTTCTTAAAGCCTGTATTTTCGATTTAGATGGTGTAATTGTAGATACTGCAAAATTCCATTTTTTGGCATGGAAAAAAATTTCAAATGATCTTGGTTTCGATATAGATCATCATTTTGATGAAAAGATAAAAGGAGTAGGTCGTAGCAGATGTGTAGACATATTGCTGGAACACGGAAAAATTGAAAAATCTGAACAAGATAAAATTCAAATTGCAGATGAAAAAAATGCGCTTTTTTTAGAATATGTTTCTACTATAACAGAAGCAGATATTTTACCTGGAGTAAGCAATTTTCTACAGCAACTCGATGACAATAACATACCTTTTGCCCTTGGTTCTGCTAGTAAAAATGCTCCATTAATACTCAGAAAAATAGGTCTCTACGATAGATTTAAAGTCATTATAGACGGTAATGTAATATCTAAAGCAAAACCAAATCCGGAAGTGTTTTTGAGAGGAGCCCAAGAAATGAATATATTGCCTCAAGATTGTGTTGTTTTTGAAGATGCCGTAAATGGGGTTGAAGCCGCTAAAAATGGAGGTTTTTACTGTGTGGGAGTAGGGCAGAAAGAAATTCTCTCAACTGCCGATATTTGTATCGAATCATTCACTGAACTCTCTACTTGGCAATCTTTTAACATGCTATTGAAATAGTTATAGTTTTATAGTGTTTTACTCAGTTAGGCATAGTCTGTTCCTATGTTGAATATGTTTTTATTTACTACACCCATACTTTGATTCGACACTGTAGAGAAAATTCATGAATTCTCTTTACACAGCAAAATGGCAGTTTATCGCAAATTCTGTAATTCACCGCATTGCAGAATATTGTCTGAACCACTGATTTATGTGATTATTATGACTTGCATGATGTTTTTTTAACACAAAACAGGCTTATTCCAGTTTTCTGATGTGCTACTATAATTTTAATTTTCATATCTTCAAATCTCCACATTTTCAAATTTTCAAATTAACACCGCTAATTTGGGTTTGCAACCCAAATTATTGAATTAAAGCATTTTACTAATAAAGAAGGGCTTGTAGCCCGGCAAAATAAACGGTATAAATAATTCAGAGGGAATACTTATATTTGTTTTATGGGTACAAAAGGTACAACAAGTTATAAGATAGGCGACCAAAACGCATTGCATTACATAACTATTGCTGTGGTAGAATGGCTTGATATATTTACAAGGCGTAATTACAAAGATATAATTATTGAAAGTCTTGCATATTGCCGTAAAGATAAAGGTTTAGAATTATTTGGATATGTAATAATGACCAATCATATACATTTAATATGTCGAGCAAAAGAAGGTTTTGAATTATCTGATATTTTGAGAGATTTTAAACGACACACAGCAAAATATATCATAAAAGAAATACAGGAAAATTCACAGGAGAGCCGCAGGGATTGGCTTTTAGAAATACTACAAAATGCAGGAGATAAAAATAGTAAAAATAAAACTTACCAGTTTTGGCGACAAGACAATCATCCAATAGTATTGTACAAACCCGAAACAATACAACAGAAATTGAAATACATACATTTCAATCCTGTAGAGGATGGTTATGTGGCAAATCCAGAGGATTATATATATAGCAGCGCAAGAAATTTTGCTGCTATAGAAAATATTTTAGAAATTGACTATATTTGAGTTGTAGAATTTAGTTTATACGTTTTATTGCCGTGCTACAAGCACTACTTTAGTAAAAAAATGAAAGCGTTTGGGTTGCAAACCCAAACGAGCGGGGAGGTCCATACGGCATAGTTCTTTCCGTTGGATTAACTGTAATAGATTCTTATGGAGGGTTTGATTTTATTTATAATAGTTTTGATACTACAGATAGGTTCTAAATTAATAATTAAATATGTTTAAAATGAATATTTACACTTATATCTATTTCTGTTTCTATGATACATTTCTTAGATTAAGAAAAAATGATATTCCTGCAACAAATGGAATCCATATGATGTCGCTACTATTGGGAATGAATACAATGATACTTTTTCTTGCACTAGATATAAAATTTATGCATTTATTTTATAATGTATTAAAAATTGGAAAATATGGAGGAGGTTTATTTATTGTCTTTTTTTATGTTTTAAATTTTTTTTTATTGTACTATAATAAAAAATATGAAAAAATTTATCAGGAGTACCATGGAAAGTATAAACATCAAAAAGCTATTAGTATAATAGTTTCAATAGTTTTATCTATTGAGGCTTTTGGGGGTTTTATTTTTTATTTTATTATTCGTTATCCAGAAAAATTTTTTTAATAATATTCCTTGTTAGGCGAAGCGTCCTCGCTTCGTCGCAGCTATCAAGGCCTCTGGCCTGTTAATAAAAATGTCTGAACCTTGATTTATAGGATTTATAGATTAACAGGATTTTTTTGGAAAACGTCAGTGAATTCACTGGCGTTTTTTTATTCTAGGTTGGTTTATCTTAGGTTAATTGGTTGCTTTTTGAATCCTTATCGGCATTACAATAATTTTCTGTTTAATTCATTATCTACGAAGATTTTAGGGCTACGCCCATACTTTGATTTGTCGCTGTAGAGAAAATTCATGAATTTTCTTTACAACGCAAAATGGTAGTTTATTGCAAATTCTGTCATTCACCGCCTTGCACAGCATCTCCCCCGTTCGGCTTAGGCTGTGCCCATAGCCATCAGGTTAAGAAAAAAGTGTAGTAATAATATGGGGCATATGATTCAATTTGTGCCCCCGTTCGGCTTAGGCTGTGCCTAAGTCGAATGTATTTTTATAGGCTTTTGCCTATAAAATAAAATAGAATAGTAATATAAAAAAATGTAATTAAAATTGTTATTTTGTGAGCATAAAAGCAATCGCAAATGTCAACAGGTTATAAAATAACAGAAAGTGATGGTTTATATTTTCTAACCTTTCAAATAGTAGGTTGTGTAGATCTTTTTACAAGAAAAGTTTATAGAGATATTGTAATAGAAAGCTTTAAGTACTGTCATAAAAACAAAGGATTTGAGTTGTATGCTTATGTAATTATGTCAAATCATATTCATCTCTTGGCACGAAGCCAAACAGGCGATTTAAGTGGCATAATAAGAGATTTTAAGAATCATACGAGTAAGAATTTTCTTGAAGTTTTGAACGATACAATAGAAAGTCGTAGAGATTGGATGAGAATGGTATTTGAGTATCATGGCAGGTTTAAAAACAAGCAAACGTTTCAGATATGGACACATGAAAATCATGCAGAGCTTGTATATAGTCAAAAATTTATAGAGCAAAAGATAGAATACATTCACAATAATCCGGTTAGAGCAGGAATTGTAGAAAATCCGGAAGATTATCTGTATTCAAGTGCAAGAAATTATGCAGATTTAGATAGTGTAATAGAAATCTTTAAGGCTGAGATTTTATGGAAAACTATTTAAAAGAAAGGCAAAGCCTTTTAAGATATAAACGACTTAGGCACAGCCTAAGCCGAACGGGGGCTTATAAATTAGACAATTAGCATTAAATAATTGTCTGAACGACCGTTTTTATGATTTGCATGATTAATTTTCAAATCTCCACATTTTCAAATTTTCAAATTGTCTTATTTTCAAATTGTCTTATTTTCAATTTAATCGTATCTTTGTCAGGAAGAATTAAATAAAAGCTATGCCATCAACCCACATCCGTTTCGACTGGGCAATAAAACGCCTCTTACGTCAGAAAGCCAACTTCGGTATTCTGGAAGGCTTCCTTTCAGAACTGCTCAAGCAAGATGTGCTTATAAAAGAAATATTAGAAAGCGAAAGTAATCAGGAAAGTGAGCATGAGAAATTCAACCGTGTAGATATACTCGCAAGTCTCGATGGTGGCGAACTGGTAATCATAGAAGTTCAAAACGAACGTGAACACGATTATTTTCATAGAATGAATTTTTCGCAAGCAAAACTCATTACACAATATTTGCCAGTAGGCAATAGATATAAAAACGTAAAAAGAATCATATCGGTAAACATAGTTTATTTTGAGCTTGGCCAAGGTCAAGATTATGTATATGAAGGACATACCGATTTCGTAGGAATACATTCCAAAGATACACTCAGCCTGAGTGGTTCGCAGAGAAAGTTATTCCCCGACCTCAAAACCGTTTCAGAGATATTTGCACAATACTTTATCATAAAAGTAAACGTCTTCAACGATATAGCCAAAGACAGTCTTGACGAATGGATTTACTTTCTGAAAAACAGCGAGATAAAAGACAGTTTCAGAGCAAAAGGTCTGCAAGAAGCCAAAGAAAAAATGCGACAAGACAACCTTGAAGGCATAGAAAAAGTTGCTTATGAGCAATTTATAAAATAACAACGCATCAAAGAAGCCGAAATAGAAAGTGCTACGATAGATATAGAACTGAAATTTCAGAAAAAAATAGATGAAATTTCAGCAGAAAAAGAAGCTGCTATAAAAAAAGAAGCAGAAGCAAAGGAAAATGAAGCCAAGGCAATTTTAGATAAAGAAGCGGCACTTGCAAAAATTACCAATTTGGTACTCAATCTGCATGCTAATAATTTATCAAAAGAAAATATTTCAGCAATGACCGGATTAAGTATAGCAGAAGTTGAATCTATTTTACAAAGCAAATAAATCTGCAATTTTTTGACTAATAATGAAAAAACAACATCTTAATAAGATGATTTTAAGAAAATAAAAAAAAAATCGTATTATACTTGACTTATCGTATGAAAGTATATTATTTTTGCCTCTATTTTTTCATTAACATAACTGTTTTACTTCTATGAGCATAAAAGATTTAGCCAAAGCAGCAAAACAAGCATCTATAATGCTTGCAGCTACTGCTACAGAACAGAAAAACAAAGCCTTACAAACAATAGCTCAAGAGTTAAGAAACAGAAAAGAAGAAATTATTGCTGCAAACAATCTTGATTTAGAAAGAAGTAAAAAGGAAAATCTTGCTGCTCCACTCTTAAAAAGATTGAAATTTGATGAGGAAAAAATCGACGGCGTAATAGACGGAATAAACAGTCTTATAAAATTACCCGATCCGGTTGGTGAAACACTTGCTTCTACAGAATTGAGCGAAGGTTTGGAATTATATAAGATTAGTTGTCCAATCGGAGTTATTGGAGTTATCTTCGAATCTAGACCCGATGCGCTTGTGCAAATTTCTACTCTTTGTTTGAAAAGTGGCAATAGTACATTACTAAAAGGCGGAAGCGAAGCCCTTGAGACAAATAGAATTTTAGCAAAAATTATTGTAGATGCTACTGCAAAATGCAATATACCGAATGGTTGGATTCAACTTTTGGAAACAAGAGCCGATGTAAATGAGATGCTTAAAGAAGATCAATACATTGACCTCATAATTCCTAGAGGCTCTAATGATTTTGTGAAGTATATAATGGAAAACTCAAATATTCCGGTCTTGGGTCATGCTGATGGTATCTGCCATGTGTATATTGACAAAGATGCTGTAATTGAAAAAGCCATTAAAGTAGCTTTAGACTCTAAATGTCAGTATGTTGCTGTTTGTAATGCTACCGAAACTATTTTGGTGCACGAAGCTATAGCTAATGCTATTCTGCCACAACTTAAATGGGCGTTAGAAACCTGTGGAGTTGAAATATATGGTTGTGCGCAAACACAAAGTATTATTTCTGTACTTCCTGCTACCGATGAATCGTGGAAAACAGAATATCTAGACTATAAAGTGTCGGTAAAAATAGTGAAAGATTGTGTCGAAGCTGTTGATCATATAAACACGTATGGTTCAGGTCATACAGAATCTATTCAGACCGAAAATAAAGACACCGCAGTGTATTTCTTAAATCATGTAGATTCAGGTAATGTATTTTGGAATTGCAGCACCCGTTTTAGCGATGGTTTCAGATATGGATTTGGTGCAGAAGTAGGAATTAGTACAAATAAGATACATGCTCGCGGTCCGGTTGGTCTCGATGGTTTACTTATTTACAAGTACATAGCAAAAGGCGATGGTCATACGGTTACCGATTTTTCAGAAGGCAAAAGAAAATATTCGCATATTAAACTTAACAAGCCCTTACGTTTTTAATAATTTATTAACTGAGTGTTAATATTTTGAAAACAGTATTTTTTTAAAATTGTACTTGTTTTCGATAAAAAACCTTACATAGAAATCATGAAGTTTGTATTTTAGTACCATAACTTATGGTACTTCTGGCGTTTCTAAACGCTAATAAATGTGTGAATATATCAATCAATTTTTCGGCATCACTGAATAATTTTCATTTAGTTTTTTCAACTATATGAACAATGAAAACAGCAATATGCAAATCTGTTTATTGAGGATTTTTAATAGAAATCACTCATAGCGCATTTTTGTTTTTGTTGCCTGTTTTTTATTGATAATCATTTGAATAGCCAATAGTTTGATATTCACCATAATCATCAGCATAATATGTATCAAAGTGGAGCGATTAATTTTCACTCTATCAAATTACTACATGTTATAGTATAAAATTATTAATCTATTATCAAATGAATTTTTTAAAAAAGTATTTTTCAGGATATAATAAAATGGGAGGAATCAAGGAATTATTAATTCTAGCACTCCCAATGGTAATTTCTTCGGCAGCCGATGGTATTATGACCTTTACCGACCGATTGTTTCTTTCTAAGTTAGGAGCAGAACATATGAATGCCGCTTTTGCAGGTGGTATTGCCTTGCTTGTTATAATGTTTTTCTTTATCGGTCTTATCAGCTATTCCACAGCATTGGTGGCGCAGTATTTTGGAGCAAATGAGAAACACAATTCTGTAAAAGCTGCGGTGCAAGCTATCATTATTACACTCTTAGCTTGGCCTATTATTGTAATGGCTAAACCTGTGGCAGAGTGGTATTTTGAGTTCACAAAAACTCCTATTGAGCAATTGGAATTTCAAAAGCAGTATTACACCATTTTGGCATGGGGTAGTATATTTAGTATGCTGAGAACCACACTAGGTTGTTTTTTTATTGGTGTAGGGAAAACTCGTGTTGTAATGACCGCGACGATAGTTGCAATGGTTGTGAATATAATAGCCGATTACGTACTTATATTTGGCAAGTTTGGCTTTCCACAAATGGGTATAGAAGGAGCTGCATTAGCTACAATTCTCGGATCAATAAGTGCTGTAATTATACTGGTGTTTTCATTAATTACAAAAAAAATTCGCGAAGAGTTTCCAATTTTCAAATCCTTGCGATTTGATTTAGTAATCATGAAAAAGCTACTTTTCTATGGCTATCCTGCCGGAGTAGAAATGTTTCTTAATTTTTTAGCATTTTCGCTCATGATTTCTTTGTTTCACTCACAAGGTCTTGCTGCTGCTACAGCCTCTACTATTGTATTCAATTGGGATTTAGTAACATTTATACCATTAATAGGAATGGAAATAGCTGTAACCAGTTTGGTAGGTAGATATATGGGAGCCGGCAAACCACATGTAGCACATAGGGCAGCTTTTTCAGCCATTAAAACCGGAGTTCTATTTTCTGCACTAGTACTTATTCTCTTTGTAACGATTCCAGAAGTTTTGGTAAATGTTTTCAAACCCGATGTTGAATCAGAAATCTTTGCAAATGCATTTCCCACAGCAGTATCTATGTTGCGGATTGCCGCGTTATATGTGCTGGCAGAAGCTATTATGGTTGCCATTGTTGGTGCTTTAAGAGGAGCAGGAGACACTCATTTTACAATGATTGCATCGGTTACAGCGCACTGGATTTTTGTGCCAGTATTATATTTATCATTCAATGTATTTCATTTTTCTGTTATAATCAGTTGGGTATTCTTAGTTATTTTCTTTTTAGTATTTTGCGGTGTTTTAGTAATAAGATTTCGCAGTGGTAAGTGGAAGAAATTAAGAATTATTAAAAGTTAATTTTATTTACTCTTCATAGAATGTTTGGCTTCCTAATACAAAAAAAGCCAAACATTTTTCCGCTAAATATCCTAATAATAAATACCATATAGATATTTTATTTTCACAAATCCACGAAAAGTACCAAATATTTATTTATTATTCATATCAATTATCCAACAAAATTGACTTGCTTTGTAATGTGTAATTTTCGTAAGATGTACACACAAAATAGTAATCATTAATTTAAATTAAATAATAAAAATGGCAAATTATTTCAATTCTCTTCCTTTTCGTTTGCAAAAGCAAGAATTAGGAAAATGTGATTTTATGGACAGTTCAGAATTTGAAGACGGTGTAGAATATCTGAAAGGTAAAAAAATTGTAGTTGTAGGATGCGGAGCACAAGGTTTGGCGCAAGGATTAAACCTTAGAGACAGTGGTTTAAATGTATCTTATGCTTTAAGAAAAGTTGAAATTGACGAGCAACAAATTTCTTATAAAAATGCAATTGAAAACAAATTTACCGTTGGAACAATTGAAGAAATGATTCCAAAAGGAGATCTTATTTTGAACTTAACTCCCGATAAATATCATACTCCTGTTGTAAATCATATTATGCCTTTGATAAAAAAAGGTGCTTGTTTGTCGTATTCTCACGGTTTCAACATTGTAGAAGAAGGTATGCAAATAAGACCAGATATTACGGTTATAATGGTTGCGCCTAAATCTCCGGCATCAGAAGTTAGAGCTGAGTTTTTGAGAGGTTTTGGTGTACCTACACTTATTGCAGTTCACAGAGAAAATGACCCTAATGGCGATGGACTAGAAATAGCAAAAGCTTATTGCGTTGGTACTGGTGGTCATAAAGCTGGTGTACTTTTCTCATCGTTTGTTGCAGAAGTAAAATCTGACCTTATGGGTGAGCAAACAATTCTTTGTGGTTTATTGCAAACCGGTTCAATACTTTGCTTCGACAAAATGGTTGAAAAAGGTATAGATAAAGGATGGGCTGCTAAATTTGTACAATACGGTTGGGAAGTTATTACTGAAGCTCTTAAAATTGGTGGTATTACACACATGATGGACAGACTTACAAACCCGGCTAAAGTAAAAGCTTATTATCTAGCTGAAGAGCTTAAGTCTATTATGCGTCCGTTATTTGAAAAACACCAAGATGATATTCTTTCTGGTTATTTCTCAAAAACTATGATGGAAGATTGGGCAAATGGCGACAAAAATCTTCTTACTTGGAGAGCTGCTACAGGCGAAACTGCTTTTGAAAAAACTCCGGCTGCAAATGTTGAAATTACTGAACAAGAGTATTTTGATAAAGGTTTGTTGATGGTAGCTTTCGTAAAATCAGGTGTTGAACTTGCATTTGAATTAATGACTGAGTCTGGTATGAAACCTGAATCTGCTTATTATGAGTCATTACACGAAACTCCACTTATTGCTAATACTATTGCTAGAAAAAAACTATTTGAAATGAATAGAGTTATTTCTGACACTGCTGAGTATGGTTGCTATTTGTTCGACCACGCTTGTAAACCGCTTTTAGCTGACTTTATGAAAAAAGTTGATTTATCTTTGATTGGCAAAAATTTCAATGAAGGTAAAGACAATAAGGTTGATAACATGGAATTGGTTAAAATTAATGAAGATATCCGTTATCATGATATCGAAATTTGCGGAGAAGAACTTCGTGAAGCTATGACTGCAATGAAAGCTATAATTTAGAATTTAAAGCAAGTTTTTTTACAAAGCCGAAGCATTTATGTTTCGGCTTTTTTTATTTATTCTTATTTATTGTTTAAAAATTATGAATATATTCTAACAATGTATCATTTAAGTGTGTTTTTTCAGCATTTTACGATTATTTTTATTTTTTAACTCTATTTTTAATTAAGTAACTCCATTTTAGACTGTTGCACTGTTGTCTATCTAGTGTTATTTTGATATACTACTAAATTAATATGAGTTAAAATACTCATAAGTTATTAACAGGTAATACTCAGTTACTTGATTTTGAAAATTTTGTATAGTTCTAAATATCAATACTATATGATTTTCAATTTTTTTTACTGATAGACGATTAACAATAAGTAATTTTGTCTCATTCCCCTATTTTATTATTCTAACTATATTCAGTAGTAAGTTATTTCGTTTTTGTTAATAAAACAAACACTGTTAATAACTTTAAAGTTTTCAGCATTTTTTTTCGATAAAAATGGGTGTAAGTTTGATTTGAAAATTTTCAAAAACTCAAAATCACTATTTAACAATTTAAAATTTAAAAAAGTTACAATGAAAACAAAAAAACTATTTACAGCTGCATATTTAGCAGTCTTTTTAGGAGTTATCACAAATGCACAAGAGGCATATATGCCTGATGCAGAAAGAACTACTCAAGAAATGAATATTGTATTACCTTTTACAGAAGAGTTGCAAACGGTTACCGTTGAAATTATTGATGATATGGTAATATTCGAAGGTGATATTATTTTAGGTACTGTTGAAGAGATGGAAGATCCATCATTTAAAAGTGCAGTTATAACAGGCAAAGATCGTCATTGGAGAGGTGGTATAATTCCTTTCGTTATTGCAAGTGGACATCCTAAAAAAGCCGACATTGAGAGTGCTATAAAATACATCAATGATAATACTGATGCCAACCTTATTGCAAGAACAAATCAGGCTGACTATATTGAGATTATCAATGGCGATGGCTGTTGGTCTTACATAGGTCGCCAGGGTGGAAAACAACAAATTTCTATTGGTGCTTGCAGTTGGGGATCTACTGTGCATGAAATATCGCATGCAATAGGTCTTTATCATGAACAATCTAGAGCCGATAGAGATAATTTTGTAACTATAAACACAGCTAATATTGAAGCTGGTAAAGAACATAATTTTGAAAAATATACTACCGGTTTAGATTTAGGAGCTTATGACTTTGGTTCTATAATGCACTATGGAGCAACTGCTTTTTCCAAAAATGGTAAACCTACTATTGTAAGCAAAGTTGCCGGACAAACATTTGGACAACGTACTCAATTTAGTACACTTGATATCAATGGTGTAAATGCTGCTTTGAACCCCGATGTATGGCATGATAGCTTTTGCTATGGTAGTGAAGTTCCACTTGTTGGCGATTTCAATGGCGATGGAAAAGATGATGTCATTACCTTTACAAAAGGAACTGCTGCTGATGTGTTTGTTGCACTTTCTAACGGAAAGAAATTCAATGGTACTGGGGTTAAATGGCATGATTCATTCTGCTATGGTACTGAAATACCTCTTGTAGGTGATTTCAATGGCGATGGAAAAGATGATATTGCTACTTTTACTAGAGGTACTAATGCTGATGTGTTTGTAGCTCTTTCTAACGGAAGTAAATTTGTTGGAACTTCTGTAAAATGGCATGATTCATTCTGCTATGGTACAGAAACCCCTCTTGTTGGCGATTTCAATGGCGATGGCAAAGATGATATTGTAACTTTTACCAAAGGTACTACTGCCGATGCTTTTGTTGCTCTTTCTACAGGGTCAAAATTTAATGGAACTTCTGTAAAATGGCATGATAGCTTTTGCTATGGCAGCGAAATTCCACTCGTTGGCGATTTCAATGGCGATGGAAAAGATGATTTAGTTACTTTTACAAGAAGTACTACAGCCGATGCTTTTGTTGCTCTTTCTACAGGTTCGAAATTCAATGGAACTGCTGTAAAATGGCATGATTCTTTCTGTTATGGTTCTGAAATACCAGTAGTTGCCGACTTAAACAAAGATGGCAAAGATGATATCGTTACGTTCACTAGAGGTACTTCTGCCGATGTTTATATTGCAAAATCTAATGGTTCTAGTTTTGTAGGTACATCGCTTAGATGGTACGATTGGTTTGCAAGTGGTTCTCAAATACCTATTTCGGGCGATTTCAATGGTGATAATATTGACGACTTAATTGCTTTCAATAGAGGTAATTTGGCCGATGTATTTGTAGCGCTTTCGGGCAACGGCGTTCCCGGACAAAACAACCAAAGCAACGATTCTCCTAAAGCTGATGTAAGTAATGATGGTTCTTTTGATGGTGAAATAGTAATCAGTACTTCTTTATCAGTATTTCCTAATCCGGCTTCATCAAGCGTAACTGTTACTTTTGTTGCTGAAACATCTTCAATTTCTGAAATTAAATTGACAAACGTAATAGGAACAACCGTTCTAGATAAAGTGATTGAGGTTTTGGAAGGTGAAGTAACTGAATTAACACTTGATTTGGGTAATCTAGAAACTGGAATTTATGTAGTTGAATTAATTCATAATGGAAAAGTTCAACAAGAGAAATTGACAATTAAATAGTAAGTTTTTTAAATTTCTATATCTCATTAAGAAAGGAGCTGTCTTGTTTGAGTCAGCTCCTTTTTCAATTTATTTGTTTTAAAAATTAAATTTCCCACCAATTGCCCGAAATCACCAGCATACAAAGTAGATTTATAGAATCATTATAATATTTGTATTTATTATTTTTTATAAAATCCCAGCCTTTATTCAAAAACTCTTGATTTTCTTTATTTGTCATAACTGCTACCAACATTGGCGAAGTAAATGCAACAGAAGTATAGGTTTGCAATGGTGTACCATCAAGAGTATAAACAGCCGTAAATTTTGAAGGATCGTTCTCCGAACGTACTTTTGCCCATTCAGCAACTTTCGATGCCGCTTTTAGCGAATTTTTGTCTTTATATTGAATATAATCCATTGCTATTCGCCACGGATATCTGCAAGCATTCCACGAGAAATCTTTATCGCTCGATTTTTCTAGAAACCCTGCTTGTACCGGTCTAGCTGGTGTTCCGGTTGCAAAATCGGGCATAAGTCCTGTTTTAGGCGAGTAGTTTTCTGTTATAGTATTTACCATTCCATATACTGTATCAATAGCACTTAGCCAAAAAGAATCGGTAGTAACATTATAAAAAGCACGCAATTGTGCAACCATCCAGTCGCTCGGTCTGGTAGCTGTAGAAAGTGAGTCCCAATCGCCTAGCACAATACGCATAGATTTATGATCCACACAACTTTTTTTGAGTCCCAGTGTTATCATATCTTTAGCTTCTTGCAGATAATTAATTTTTCCCTCAGAACCCCATTGTTTATCGGCTAACAAAAGAGCATAGGCAATATCTAAATCTCCATCGGTGGCACAATCAAAACTGTTTGTACGCTCATCTTCGGCAACAGTCCATCCCATTAACTCATTGTTTATAATGCTTCGGTGCGAGTCGAAGAAAAGATATAAACCATCAAAATACTGTTTTGCCAAACTATCATAACCGGCCATAAGAGCAAAAGTAATCATACCAAAACCATGACCTTCGCTGGTACCTTTGGCCGGCACTTCGTTGTTGGTTGCATGGCCTTCTATATAATAACCACCGGGCATAATGGTAGGTTTACAATATGCAGTTTTCCAATGATCATAAAAAGCTGCAACATCATTGTTCAATTGCTCTCTCGATACATGATTAGGCACAATACAATGTTTATATACTTTGGTCTGCGGAAACGGATATTTGCAATCTGTACCAGCAGTCTGACTATGCCCTACTTGAAAAAACAGCATAAAGCCCAAGCCGAGCCAATAAAGTTTTGATAGTTTCATGAGTTGCTTTTTTATATTTCTTAATTTGTCTTTAGCGGAAGTAAATATACAGTAGAAAAGAAGAAAACAGCAAAATATGTATTAGACATAAATCGGACAAATATCTATAATAAATAATTATTTTGCTGTGTAGAGAAAATTCATGAATTTTCTCTACACCCGATGGCGCGAGCTTGTAGCTCGTGCCGTATAAAACACTTTATTATAATGACTTCGTAAAGTCCAAGTTAAAAACTCGTGCCTAGCGTACTTTAATCTTGAACTTGCGTTATTCATTAAGCTCAGAACATCTAGGGTAAAACACTTTAATTCAATAATTTGGGTTGCAACCACGAAGTGCTCAGCGAAGCTAAACCCAAATTAGCGGAGATTTAAACAATTTCCCCATTATTAATCCCTATTCATTAGAATATTATAATCCAAATCCAATTCGTATTGCTGGACATAATAAAAGATCCACAGAAAAGTATAATTGAGGTGAAATAGTTATATATTTTCCTACTTCCCAGTTGACACCGAATTTGAATGTGTTTTTACCAAAAAAGTTACCCTCCTTAGATACCAGATAACCTAGTTCCAAACCTATCCAATTGGGATTTTTAAAAGTATTTGATAAGTTATATCGATATCCAAGATTAAAAAAACTATTTGAATTAATATTAAAAATGGAATTATCGTTATAAACAATTAATTGATTATACGATAAATAAATCTGATTCTTTAAAATTCCCTTTTTGCTAAAAGCAAAACCTATTTCAAGTGCAAGATCAATTACTGGCTGGTTTTTTATTAAATTTACTCCTACACCACCTTTAAAAAATATGGCATCCTTTTGTCCGTTAATTTTGTCGAATTGCTCATTGTGAGTTACACAGTTTCCCTGAAAAGAATAATTAAGTGTTTTAGACAATCTGCCTTTAATAGTGCTAGTGGAATCAATAACTTGCTTTATTTTAATAATTAAGCTATCAGATACAACCTTTTCAAGTTCATTATATTGAATTTTTAAATAGTAATTATTAGAATTAATGTTACATTGATTATTAAATTGGTATCTGGTTTGTTTACCATTTTCCCAAATTATTTTTTCAATAGGCCCTGTTTGCTTAATAGACAATAATTTATCGGGCTCATACAAAATAGAATAGGATCCATTTTCAGGAATCTCTTTATTGTCTTTGAGTATAGAATGAAGACTTTGTAAGTCTTTTTCTATGTTTTCAACTAAGTTAGAATATTCATATATGCTCAAACTTAATTCTATTTTATTATCAATTTGGACATTAATTGAATCGAGACATAGTTTTTGGCCATAAGAGATAATACTGCTCAATAAAAGTATGGATACTGTGATTATTTTTCTTGTTTTTTTCATTTTCTTAAATGTTTAATTATTAAATAATTGATTTAAATTATGGCGCCAAAAATTTAAAATCTTTTTGTAAAAGCTAATGTTCCACTATCTATTTGGTCTTTATTACCCCCAAATTTTATTTGGATTTTTTTCACTTTCTTCCTTTTTAGTGATTGATTATTACTAATAAGAATTTCTGATTTATAGTTGTTTCCAGTTTTTTGTATAACTGAATCTGTTGAGCAATTTTTTTCATTTGTTATCAAAAAATCAGGTTTTTGTTCTTGTTTGACATATACTATTTGTTGGATATAAACGGTATCAGTAAAATGTTTAGTGGTGGCAAGAGGTTTATATTCAATTACCTTTTTTTCAATAATTATTGTGTCATGTATAATGACATTAGTTGCAATTATTGATTCTTTTTTTATGGTATTTTTGACGTTTATCGTTGCCTCATTTTTTAATTTACGGTTTAATTCAACTAGAGTATTTATAGTATTTCTATTCCGAATATTCGAAATTGTTATTATCGATAGGCTGATAAATAGCAAAATACTAGCAGCAACCAATAAACGTAGCATAATTGGCTTTGATTGATTTTGCTTTTCACGTTGAATATGGTTCCATATTCTTTCTTTAGCAATATTAGCATCTGAACTATAATAATTTTCAGATTCATTTATTGCTTTTTTTATAACTGAGTCAATTTTATGAGTTTCCATATTTCATAGTTTTGCTAATTTTTTCAATAATATTTATTCTTGCTTTTCTAAGCTGTGACTTTGATGTGTTTTCCGTAATATTTAGTAAATCTGATATTTCTTTATGAGAATAACCTTCTATTGCATATAGGTTAAATACCATTCTATAACCAGCAGGCAAAGTTTCAATAATGGAATAAACCTGCTCAATGTCAATATCACTTAGATTAGAATCAAACATCGTATTCATTTCAAATTCAGGCAAATCATCATCATACTTAATTTTATTTCTTGCATTTACATATCTAATTGATTCATTGATAACAATTGTTTTAATCCATTTATTCAAGCTGTTTTCTTCACGGTATTCAAATTTTTTAATATTATCAAAAACCTTCGTAAATGAAACGATCAAAACATCTTCAACATCATGATGATTGGCTAAAATGCGCATAGATAAATTGTACATCTGTTTATAGTGTGTATTGAACAATATACCTTGAGCAACCTGATTTCCCGTTTTACAATGTTTTATTACTTCTTTGATTTCCAATTTCCATTAATTTAGGTTGTTTAATTCAAATAACACTTTTTTCTCTTTTGAAGTTGCCTGAGCAAATAAATAAAATTATTTTTGATTGAATTTATTATTATACACAAATAGAAAATAATATTCTACTACAGCTAATCTCCGCTCATTTGGGGTGTGCTGTGAGTAAAGAGTTTCTTTACATAACTACAATTAAGATGGTTGAATTTCATAGCGATGAAAATGACTCACCGAAGTCGGTTTACTGGAACAAGCTTCAAACTACAGATTTTTTGTGCATGGTGAGCGATTGTTGTGTGCGAAGGGAAAACAGAAAAGGCTGAATTAAAATCAGTCAGGTATGGATAAAAGAGATGAGCGAAGCAAACCTTCCGAAGAAGCCCCCGATGGCGCAAACTTGTAGCTCGTGCCGTATAAAACAATCATTTACAATTACTTCGTAAGGGGTCCGAGTTACAAACTCGAACCAGCGTTCTATAATCTTGAACTTGCTTTATTTATTAAGCTCAGACCATCTAGGGGATTAAACCTATCCTGCAATTTTTTTTAATTTTATATAACTTTTACAGAAATTTATAAATCCACCCTCTTCATTTTCTGGTATTGCATCTTTAAGATTAAATACTATACCTTGTGTTTTGAAATATGCCATTACAGTATCAGGATGTATAGCATAACCACTAAATGTAATAGCTGAAACATATGGTTCTAAAGAGTCATACCAATATTCGTAAAAGCAACCTTTTGATAATTTAATCTTTTGCATATCTCTTTTATTCTCTTTTGAATATACAAGTACTGGTTTTCCTTTCTTATAACTTAAAAATGTTACTTGAATATTCATTGGCTTATCTCTTGTAATTTTCAATACATATGCATAAGACTTCTTGCAAGTTGTAATCTTGTCACATCTTCTACTTTCTGTTAACATTAGATAATCGATTCCAACAATAAATATAATTATAAGTGGCAGTATAAGAATGATGATTGTTGTGATTTTTTTTCTTCTCTCTTTGATCATTAATTAATTCTTTGTAAAATATAATATAAAAATTCCCCCACACCCGATGGCGTGAGCTTGAAGCTCGTGCCGAATAAAACACTTCATTATAATGACTTCGTAAGGTCCGAGTTACAAACTCGAACCAGCGTTCTATAATCTTGAACTTGCTTTATTCATTAAGCTCAGACCATCTAGGGTACCTTTTTGCACCCATAAAAATAAATGTAATCATTCACATTGAATTTTTTGCATTGCTTATTTTGCCGAGCTACAAGCCCTTCTTTTCTAGTAAAATACTTTAATTCAATAATTTGGGTTGCAACCACGAAGTGCTCAGCGAAGCCAAATTAACGGTGCAAAAAATATTTTGCTCTACTTTTAATCATATCGTTCATTCCTTCTTCTGCATATCTTTTTAGATATTTTTCTTTATCTAGCAAACAAGAAGATTTTATCCTAGGAATAAATTGTAGCTGTACATCAATATTATTAAAGTCAAATGATGCTTCGACAACAATTTGAAGTTCATTATTTTTTAATATATTAAATAAAATATCTGCAAAACCCTCACTTTCATTATCAATAGCAATCGATAATAAAATTTCTTCTGTAAACTCTCTAATGCTAAAATTATTCATATTTTTTATATCTGACTTAAAGGCATCTTCCAGTTTATCCCAAAAAGGATAGTCAGTTTCCCATTCTGCAGATTTTTTATTTATTAATTTAAAATCTTGACTCATATAGTCATATTTTGTTAAACATGACCATTCCCAAAATTTTTTCAACTCTACACTTATTTTTCTCATCTTTATGGATTTGGTAACAAAGGAATAAAATGAGCAAGTCCATTTTCTTGCCCACTCGTTAGGGTTTGCAACCCCAACGCTATTCTATTAGAGATAAAGTAGTGCTTGTAGCACGGCAATAAAACAGATCAATTAAATTCTACTTCTCAAATATAATAAATTTCTATAATATTTTTCTTAAAGCATTATATTATATAACATGTTGTACCTTTTGTAACCATAAAACAAATGTAAACATTCACATTGAATTTTTTGCATTGCTTATTTTGCTGGGCTAGAAGCTCTTCTTTACTAGTAAAATACTTTAATTCAATAATTTTCAATTAACTACCATTTATCTGAGGTAGAGAAAATTTATTAATTTTCTACCTCAGATACTGCGAACTACTATTCACACCTTAGATTGCATAATTTGTAACTTGTGCCAAATAAAACAACCAAATACATTTACTTTGTAAACTATGAGTGTAAAACTCGTCTTTAGCTTTCTAGAATCTTGTACTTGCATTTTTCATTTACTCAGACAATAGCGGATAACTTATTGTTTGAAAATTTCGTGATTTTCTGTTCCTGTAGTATGGAAACGTTTAATGCTTTCTTGGCTAATTTTGGAACTAAAGGATTGCAATTCTTCGGTGGAATTGAACAATAAGTAAAATCCTTTGCTTTTTATGTTCTTATTTGTTTCTGATACGAGTTCCTCAGTATTTTCTATAATCAACAGATGTTTTCCGTCTATAATTTTAAAGCGGGCTTTTAGTTCAACAGAAGTATCAAAAAATCTATTCTCTTCAAAAATAAATGAAGCATCTATATCTATTTTATCAATTACAATATCTTTATTTAATTCTGTAATATTATTAGTTTTTGCTGCATCAGACCATTTAGAGTATATGGCTTCGGCAGTGTCAATGATTGCCCGAAACGTTGTGAGGTTGTCTCTTTTTATGATGAGCAATACTTCGTTCACCAGCTTATCAATGGAGTGAGCCTGTATGTAAAGGTTAAAATCGCCATTGCTTTTTCGTTCACTTGCTTTAATATCAAGTGTTTTTCCAAAATGGTTCATTGTGAATGTGTCCATTTTCTTTTGAGCATTGGCAGCAGAACATGTAAATGCAATAATACTTATTGTAATTATAAACGAGCGAAATTGAAACATAGTCTTGATGTTTAATGGATTTATAAAATTATCATTACCTAAGATAAGAAAAAAATTGCAAACAATATACTTCTCAATAGAATAACTAAAATTACATATCTATTTTTCATGTTGCTCAGACCTTCAAAGAAGCTTTTAGTCCTCAGTTTATACCTAACTCAGATATTGTACAATGCGATGAATTACAGAATTAACCATAATCTACCATTTTGCTACGTAAAGAAAATACATGAATTTTCTCTACAGTGTCAAATCAAAGTATGGGTGTAGCCCTAATATATTAGCTGATAATCAATTAAATTGAAAATTATTGAAATGCAGATAAGTATGCTAGAAGTAAACATTTAACATAAAATAAAATAACCTAGAAAAAAAAAACGCCAGTGAAGACACTGACGTTTTAAAAAAATCATACAAATCTTTTAATCCTATAAACCCTGATTCATACAATTATTTAATGCTAATAGTCTAATTTATAGATTGTAGTCTAATTTATAGATTGTAGTCTAATGAAATATGTTAGACTATAGGCAGCCTGAGCAGAACTGAGTATGCTTAATCCTTTATGCATCTTACAGTAGATCCATAATTTTTAAAGGGAACGCTCATAGAACTTGCTTGTGGATAATCACAAGTGAAATTGAAGTATGCTGGATTCGTATTATCTAGTTCAATGCTCCAGAAAAATCCTCCTCCCCCAAAAGCAAAGAAAGTTCCATCTGTGCCACGGCCTCCAGTAGGAAGAGCTGTAAAACCATATTTGTTTGTAACATCAGAATTAGGGAAATTCCATTCTGAATTTCCTGCCTGTTTTAACATATTCGCTGACTCCAGTTTCCCAACCTCTAAAAATAATGCCGTCCAATCGGCCTCTGTTGGAATATGCCAACCCGATGGGCAAAGTTTTCCAGTTTCTACAGCATACAAATTATACATATATCCATAACCTTTTTTTAATAGCTCAAGATCATTGTTAATTGATGAGTATGCCGAAGATGTCTGATTTTTCCATACAGTATTATCTTCAATGTTTGGTAATACTGTATTATCATTTAATGATGTTGTTTTAAGATTTTCTGCCATCCAAATCTGATTCCCAATCTTTATAGTTTGGTAAACATTTCCATAAATATCAGTTATTGATCCGGAAGTGCCATCATTAGGAGTTAAAAAACTGACCTGATTCCCATATGCAATTCCTTTATTATTTATGGCATAAGCTCTTACATAATATGTTGTATTTGCTTTCAGACCATTAATTGAGCTAACATAACTTGTATTTTCTGTTTTATCAATTGATTTTCCAATATTATTTTCGATTGTCGGATTTTCTGTGTCAGACCAAACCAACCCCATTGTTATAATTACAGATTTTCCATTATCTGTAATATTTCCACCTGAGACAGCGGTTATTTCTGTTATATATGATATTGGTTTTGTTTCAATAGTAGCTATTGAAAATTCTCTATTGGCTACACTTATTCCAGGGATAATAAGCCATTGGTCATTTCCTAAGAATAATGTATCGCCCCACTTTGAAGCTTTTATTTGCACATAAGCTTTTGTAACGGCATCTTGACTATCTGTGGGATTTGCAATATTTTTTATTTGTTTACCTCCTCCATCATTATTTTTATTTAATATAACTGATAATGTTTGATTATCAGTTTGTGTTGAAATATATCCGGCATCATTATTTAATTCACTTAGATTTTTAGGTATATCAGTCGTTTTTGCAAATTCATTTTTATCAGGAATCTCACTACGAAGTATGCTAATAGAATCTTGCAATGCAATTTTTGTAGCTAAACCACTTAGGTCGCAATTGTTTTTATTCCACCTAATTGTATCTTCTTGTGTTATAGATTTTGCTATTTGCAGATTTACATCACTTACTGAACTTGCAACATCTGCATGTAGAGCAAATGGAACGCTAAGCAGTTGATTTACACTATTAATAGAGTAATTTGTTTTTCCAAGGGGGTCAATTTCTGTTTTTATAAAATATGGTCCCATAGCCCAATCAATATTAGAAAAGTTATCGCTTGTAATTCCATTGCCTATTTCAATACTAACAAGACCATTTATGTTTGTTTTTGGGTTTTGTGTTTCAATATAAACCACTTTACCATCAATACTTGTCTGCAAAATGCTTATTTGCATTCCAACAATTGTATTTGTAACTAATTCATTATTTGCTAATCTTATAACTGCTTGATAACTCAATTTTTGAGGTGACTGAGCGAATATAATTATTGAAAATAATACTGCAATGAAAAATATATATACTTTTTTCATGTTTAATTTTTTTATTGAAATTTATAAACTAAGTTTTTAAATCAAAATGGCTTTTTATTATTATTAATGCAATTATACAATGTTTCTTTTTTAATTTTCTTTTTTTTAGTTATTGTTTTAATTGTTATTTGATTGGTTTAGAAGTATCCATTATAGCAAACCCCCGCTCGATAGGGTTTGCAACCCAAACGCTATTCTATTAGAGATAAAGTAGTGCTTGTAGCACGGCAATAAAACGTATAAACTAACTTCTACAACTCAAATATAGTCAATTTCTAAAATATTTTCTATCAAAGAATTTAATCTTATAACTTGTTGTACATTTTATGCCTATAAAACAAATGTAATAATTCTCTTTGAATTATTTGCATTGCTTATTTTGCCTGGCTACAAGCCCTTCTTTTCTAGTAAAATACTTTAATTCAATAATTTGAGTTGCAACCACTAAGCTAAACCCAAATTAGCGGTGATTTTAATTTTCGACAAAGTTGAGGTTTTATCTTTAATTCTATTAACGAAAAGTTTTGTAGTTGTACTTACTGATTAGAAACACTTTTTATCTTACCCTTTTGAAAGATTATTTCATGAAAGTTTTATCTTACAAAAAACCTGCATAAAATATATTATTTAATTCTCAATTAATCATTAAATTGTAATACGTCACTATTGTTTTATAAGCGTTAGTAGCATTTTGAATTTTTCAATCGCTTTAACTGAATGAGGCACACTTGCCGGCATTATTATAGATTCGTTGGTATTTAACACATATTCTTTTCCGGCTATAATTATACAACCAATACCTTCAATAACCTGTAGAAACGCGTTAAAAGGGGCTGTATGTTCACTTAAGAATTGATCTTTATCAAATGAGAATAGACTTACGTTTCCGTTCTTTTCTTTCACTATTGTTTTACTTACTATTCCTCCTGCGGCATAATCAATTTTTTTTGCCAAATTATTTATCTGCGAATGGGTTATTATATCTAGTTCCATATTCATAATGTTTAAAATACTTGTTTACAATGTTTTCTTTCCTACAAATTCACCTGTGAAGTAGGTAAAATTAGCCATCTCTAAAATCTACAAATTTCAAAGCTTGTATAGTGCTGAAAAATATAGTTTTTAGAGATGGCCTTATATTAAATGAATTAATTATAATGCCATTGATTTAACATCTTCATCAACGGTTGAGATTCCTTTAATTCCGAAATTTTCAACCAGAATTTTTGCAACATTTGGCGATAAAAATGCCGGTAATGTAGGTCCTAAGTGTATATCTTTTACTCCTAAATAAAGCAAAGCAAGTAATACGATAACAGCCTTTTGTTCATACCATGCTATGTTGTAGCTTATTGGTAAATCATTAATGTCATTCAGTTCAAATACTTCTTTAAGTTTCAGTGCTATAACTGCAAGAGAATACGAGTCGTTACATTGTCCGGCATCAAGTACTCTAGGTATGCCGCCTATATCGCCAAGCGGTAGTTTATTGTAACGGTATTTGGCACAACCTGCTGTAAGAATTATAGTATTTTGTGGTAATGCCGATGCAAATTGAGTATAATAGTCTCTATTTTTCATTCTGCCATCGCATCCGGCCATAACTAAAAATTTCTTGATAGCGCCTGATTTAACCGCAGCAACCACTTTGTCGGCCAATTGTAATACTTGATTATGTGCAAAACCACCAATTATTTCACCTGTTTCAATCTGGGTAGGAGCAGGCAATAATTTAGCATGTTCTATAATGGCAGAAAAGTCTTTGGTAGCCCCATCTTTTCTGTCGCCTATATGTTTGCAGCCTGGGAAACCCGATGCTCCGGTTGTATATATTCTATCAATATGATGTTTTCTAGGCGGAACAATACAATTGGTTGTAAATAATATAGGACCGTTGAACGTTTCAAATTCTTCGTTTTGTTTCCACCATGCATTTCCATAGTTACCTACAAAATGACTGTACTTTTTAAATGCCGGATAGTAATGTGCCGGAAGCATTTCGCTATGTGTATAAACATCTACTCCGGTGTTTTCAGTCTGTTTCAAAAGCTCTTCAATATCTTTCAAATCATGACCGCTGATAAGAATTGCTGGTTTGTTTCTTACACCAATATTTACTTTTGTCATTTCCGGATTTCCGTAACTCTCTGTATTAGCTTTATCGAGCAGAGCCATTACATCTACACCAAATTTTCCACATTCAAGTACCATTGCAACAAGTTCATCGGCAGGTGCATTGTTGTCTAATGTTTTATTTAATGCCTTGTGCATAAAATCGAAAACATTCTGATCTTTATATCCTAGATTGAAAGCATGTTCGGCATAAGCTGCCATACCTTTTACTCCAAATACCAACAATGATTTTAGCGATCTTATATCTTCGTTTTTTTCGTTCAAATAGCCAACTTCAGTACTTTTAGCTATTAATTGAACTAAATCTGTAGATTTCCATGTTACATTCTCTGGTAATGACTGCGGAACATCTACCTTATTGTCTTTTAGAATTGCCAATGTTTCGGCAATTACATCATAACCTTTTATAATTTTTTCAACTATTTTTGAATCGTCAAAATTAGCGTTCGTTATGGTTATGAATAAAGCTTCAAATACATATTTATCTGCATTTGGGGTTTTTACTGCGTTTTTTTGAGCCAAATAAGCGTAAAAAGATACACCTTTTGCTGTAAATAATAGTAAGTCTTGAAGATTTGATACTTTATCGTTTTTTCCACAAACTCCAACTATTGAGCATCCAACTCCTTTTGATGCTTCTTGACATTGATAACAGAACATACTCATATATAGATTGTTTTTAAATTTTGAACAAATCTATATCTATATAAAAGCTTATTATGTTACATATGTTACAAAGCAGAATGTTTTAATCTTCAAAAGAGTGTATTTGCTTTGTAGTAGTAATAGTTCCTGTGTGAGTAAGTCTTAAGAAATATCCTGCCGTTTCGGTATCTGTTTTAAGTTCATAGTATTTTAATCCGTCAGAACCTTCAATTTCATAAATATCGTAAAACTCTACTTCTTTATATTTTTTTTCTACCGCTTTACTTATTGCTTCAGGTACATCATCTTGAGAAATAAACTTCTTTGTTTCTTTCCATACTCCTGGTATAGTGTATACTGCAATAGACTTTATGCCTTTCTGAAAAAAGGTAATTTGGTATTCGTTACTTATTTTTTCAGTTTTTACAGAATCTTTAACTGGATATTTTTTATTAAACGATGCCAAAATATCTGAAGGAATAACTGTATTTTGAGAAAATGTTACAATAGCAATAATAGAAAATAGAATAGTGATTAAATTTTTCATGAGAAATTAATTTTGAAAATGTGTTTATTTGCAAATTAATTGTTTTTGGTGCGAAAGAATATTGTCTAACGTATTGAAAAATAAATATAGAAAAGAAAAAACAAAATCAAGAAAAAAATTTAAAAACTTTTCTCTGTATTTATTTTTTATCAACTCGACAAACTAGCTATGACTTTATCTAATTTCACCAAAAAGCTATCGCCTCTAGAAGTATTTATCCTAAAAATATTATCTTTCTCGAAATATTGTACAATTCTACCTCTAAGTTTCACACCTTCTTTCTCAAAGAGAACTAACTGTTTAAAATAAAATTGAAATGGCATATCTCTATATTTTTTAATGAGTACCTCATTTTTTAAAGCAATAAAGTTAATACACCAATGCCATATTTTAATCAAATTCATATTGATGTTTACTTTTACAAACGCTTGATATTACTTAACTCAAAAAATGAGAGAAATCATTATTTGAAAAAAATCATAATTTTTGGTTATGAACAAATCATTACTGAATAATAATACTTTACACTTTTATTAGAGATTTTTCAATATATTGTTTTATTTTTGTTTTATAGTTTTTCTAAATTCGATAGTTACATTTTTTTGTATTGGTTATATATGAATAAACTAATTTTATTTGTAGTAGTATGTTTACTAGGCTATACAGCTCTACAGGCTCAGAATGTTGATGGAATTGCAAGAGATTCGGTAACTAATGAAATTGTTCCTTTTGCTCATATTTACAATATAAGTAGAAGACTTGTTACTGCCTCTGATGTAAATGGAAAATTTTCTATAACAGCCCAAGTTGGAGATACAATAATTGCTTCATCAGTAGGTTATTTTTGGTGTAAAAACTTGTTGATAATAGCACAGAATTGTTTCGCGTAGAGATGAATAAAATTATTTATGGTTTAGATGAGGTAGTAATAAAAAAGAAATTTACACAAGAAGCATTTATTACAGAAATTGTTTTGATGAAGCCTAAAGATAGCATTTCTTTTAACTTGCCTAATATGCCAACTGCACAGTCGCAAACACCTCCAAAATATAAGAGTCCGTTAAGTTTTGGTATAGATGAAATATATAACAAATTTAGCAGAAAAGGAAAAAATAAAATAAAAGCTCAGGATCTCATAGCTTCATCATATAGAATACCTATAATTAATAAAAAATACAATAAAACTATAGTTGAGGAAATTACAAATTTAAGAGATAAAGAGTTAGAAGCATTTATGACATTCTGTAATTTTACAGATGATTATATTTATCAAACTTCAGAATATCAATTGCAGCAAATGATTCTTTTCAAATTAACCATTTTTGTTTCAAATAAAACAAATAATGCTGATCCCAGTCAAGCTTCAGATAAATCGTAATTATATTAAATAGTCAATTAACAGTATAATTAGATTTTAATATTTTTGTTTTGATTGAATGTTAATATGTTGATTATAAGGAGTCTATGTTGATGATTATTAATATCTAAAAAAAAATCATTTATTTTATTGTTTTTTTAAAAAAAGATACTAAATTTGCAATCCGATTTAGACAGTGATTTTGTAAGATGAAAAATCTACAAATTTAAGATATATCGCGGGATGGAGCAGTTGGTAGCTCGTTGGGCTCATAACCCAAAGGTCGTCGGTTCGAGTCCGGCTCCCGCAACAAAGAAAAGGAACTATATCAGTTCCTTTTTTCTTTTTATATACTTTCCTATTATATTCCTAAAAAAGTCTTCGATTTTATAACTTATCAATTTATAAAATAGACATACACCAAACATAGTGTTTGTGAAACAGATATAACCAATATCAAAAAAAATATTTTACCAATAAATGGTTTATTTCTTCTCAATTTTGTTCTATAAAGTTTGTATCCGGTAAAAAACAATACCATGATAAAAAATGATGTTAGAACTGACAGATACAGTGAAACGGCTTCCATGTTTTATAATAATCGGTAGCGAATATATTAATGTTAGACGATAAACTATGAGTTGGCTTTAAATTGCAATTCTGAAAACATCCATTTCTTGTGTTAAACAATCCTTGAAAAGTATTCATTTACAATAAGTAAACTCTGAGTTTTCAATAATTATAAAACCTTGAAACGCCGGTTTTAGAGATGCTCCAAATAACCAACCTTGTTTAATAAAGTGATAAATCTAATTGTTTTCGGTATTGCACCAAATATAAGTATTTTTTTATATGTTTACTTAACTATTTTATATCATTAGTTCTTTTTCATTGTATATTCTAATTTTTTAGTTTTTCAATGAAATGTTATTGAATAGTGGTTTTGCCGAAAGTAGTTAAAACCATGAAATTAAATGAGTGGAACCTGAATTTTAGGTGATAGTAAAAATAATTTTTTTAAAGGTATCAAGATAAGTATAGAAATGTTTTGCGATTCGAAAACGGTTATTAATTTTTTTTCTACATTCGCTCTTGAAGAGAGTGAAAAGAATTACATTTCTTATCATGCCAAAAGATATGCTGAGATTATAAATATTATAGCAGATTTTAAACAACCTGATTGTAGAATTCTTGATATTGGGCCAGCTTTTCAAACAGTATTAATCAAGCATTTTTTTCCTGAAATTCATATTGATACTTTAGGCTATCACTTTGGTAAAGTTACATATCAGAATAAAGAAAAACATTTTTTTTTTAATTTAAATAGCTGTCAGCACTCCAATGAATGGATTAAAACAGATTTTTCTTATGACATAGTCATTTTTACTGAAGTACTTGAACATCTTTATGTTTCACCAACTCATGTTTTAAATTTTATTTATTCATTAATTAAAACAGACGGAATACTTGTTTTGCAAACACCAAATGCGGTTACACTTCCATACCGTATTCTTATGCTTGTGGGTAGAAATCCCTTTATGCTTCTTTCTGAAAATGAGCATATTCACGGTCATTTTAGAGAACATACAATGAAGGAAATGAGTGTGTATCTGACTAAATCAAATTTCAAAATAGTAAAAGCATATTTTAAAAATTATTTCTACAGAAACAACTTTCTTTTTAGTATATTTATTATTTCATGTTACTTTTTGCCTCCTTCTTTTAGACAGGGTATGACTTTTATTGTAAGAAAATTATAAAAGCAATAAAAAATTGTTCTTTTTTTTATTAAGTATTTGCTCAATTTAATGGTGATTAATAGCATCTTTAAAAATATTTTAGAACACTAACTATTTTTTATGTTAAGCGTTGAAACCAAACATATAAAATGTAATTTTCAAAGGTTTTTAGGTTTTCATTTTTATGTCTGATTTTTTATTAGAGAACCTAAAATAAATAGATATTTAAAAATTTGAACAATGCAGAAACGATATATTTATCTTGTAAAATTCTACTTGTTTTTTTTCTACCTATTATTATCTCATACTATTTCAAGTCAAACTAAGTTGAAATTTGAGAATTTTAACTTAGATAATGGTTTGGCTAGTAATTATATTGATGTAGTTTATAACGACTCATATAATTATCTGTGGGTTGGTACTTATAATGGATTAAACAGATTTGATGGTTATTCTTTCAAATTATACAAAAAAGAATCAGATAGTACCGGACTGTCAAGTAATACGGTAATTGGCATCACCGAAGATTCCAATAAAGATCTTTGGATAGGTACCATAAACGGACTGTCGTTTTATAATAGAGAAAAAGATATTATCACTCCTGTTAAATTACTCCCTAAAAAAGAAGTTTTTGAAACGGCGACTATTATTGAAGAAAACAATAATGTATTTTGGATTGGTACCTATAGTGGTATTTGTAAGTATAATAAACGGACCAAGGAAACCAAATGGTTTGATATGAACACACAAAAGGGTATTCTTACCGATACCATGATAAAAGATATGTTTTTTGAAAAAAGCAAAGATTTAATTTGGTTTAGTACCAATAATGGTGGCTTATATACAATTAACACAAAGACAGATAAAATATTACCCTTCAGTGCATACAATAAAAATGACTTGCATACTAAGAAGGTTAGAAATATTTCGATTGACCAAAACAATCAAATTTGGGTAAGCTCCTATGATGCCGGTATTGCAGTTATAAACCCTGTAGATTATTCATATAAGGTTTATAATATACAAAATAGTAATTTAGGTAGCAATCATACCATTGTTAACTGTACAAAAGATAATTCTATATGGGCTTGTTGTGTAAATGGTTATCTAAACAAATTTAATAGAGAAACTGAGCAGTTTATACAATTTAAACCCGATTTTGATGACCCATATTCTATTCAAGCCGTCTCTCCTTCCTGTATATTTGAAGATGATGATAATAATTTGTGGATTGGAACTCATGCTAATGGATTATACAAAGTTGTAAAGCAAAAGCAATTTTTTGATTACTATATTCCCGGTCAAAACTCAGATAATAAACTGAATAGCGGTAAAGTAGCTAGTTTTCTTGAATATAAAAACGAACTGTGGATTGCTACCGATGGTGGTGGCATAAATATTCTAAATCGCAAAACCGGAGCAATCGATAAAATTACTTTGAAAAATGGTCTTTCGAGCGATTGGGTACTTGACCTAGTTTATGGAGCTGATAGTAATATATATGCGGCAACGTGGCAGGGTGGAATAATAAAAATAAACCCCGAAACTAGATCGCTTTTAACAATTAAAAAAAATGCAAATAGTAAAACAGGATTGTCTTTTAATAATGTAAAAGCTTTGGCGGCTTTTGAACATTTTATTATTGTAGGTACTCACGGCGATGGAATTAATATTTACAATACTCTTGATAATACTGTAGAAACAAAATTTTGGAAGTTCGAATTAAATAAAACCCGATGGATTAATGCACTTTTTGTTGACTCCCAAAAGAGAATTTGGATAGGTACACAACAGGGTTTGTATATGTTTGACGGTAAAATATTACAAGATTTCACCAATGGAACCAATCCTCGTGCTGTATTAGCCGATAGAACATATCAAATACAAGAAGATAAAAAAGGAATTATATGGATTGCATCAGAACTGGGCTTGTGTTCTTTCAATCAATCATCAAAGAGTTTCGACTTTATTAATAAAGAATTGAATATTCCCAATAGTGTTAAATCTGTATTAACCGATGGAAATGGTAATCTTTGGATTGGTACAAATTCCGGAATCTATAGAATAGATAGTACTAGAAAGAAAACAATCTCAATTGCCAAAGAAGATGGATTGTTGAGTAATTATTTCATTCAGAAATCTGCTAAAAATCTTGCAGATGGGTCTTTGGTTTTTGGAGCCATTGAGGGCTTTAATATTTTCAATCCAGATAGTGTTTTGAAATCTTCTTCTGCAAAAAAGGTTGTTCTAAGTTCTTTATACATTGGAAACAAGGAGATACTCTGCTCAGAATCAAATAGTAATTTGAACAGAATACTTGCATTTACCGATACGCTTATTATAAGACCTAATCAATCGGAATTTAGTCTTTATTTTAATGTTGTTTCGCCCTCAGGTATTAATAAAATACAATATGCATATAGATTAAAAGGGTTTAATAATGACTGGGCTTTTGTTGAAAAAGAGCACAAAGCAACCTACACAAACTTAAATCCGGGTGAATATATTTTTGAAGTTTCTACCTACAATACTTTCTTTGAAATTGATAAAAATAGTACTACACTTCACATAATTGTTCTACCTCCTTGGTGGAAAACCATGTGGTTTAGAGTGGCTCTAAGTTTTGCTATTATACTCATTATCATATTGTCATTCTATATCAGAACTCGTTCTATAAAACAAAGAAACAAATTGCTTGAAAAGGAAGTTCGTAAACGTACTCAAGAATTATTTGAAATAAATGCGCTTCTTTTAGATTCATCAGAAGAAGTAAAACAACAAAATGAAAAACTTGAGATTTCAAACTATGAGATTACCAAAAAAACAGAAAAAATTATAAAACAGCAGGAAGAAATCATAAAACAGAAAGATATATTAACACAAAATTATGCTGAGTTAAAAGATTTAAATTCAACAAAAGATAAGTTTTTCTCAATTATTGCTCATGATTTAAAAAATCCGGTAAATGCTCTAACAGGATTCTCAGAATTGCTTATGAATCAATTTGATAATTATGATAAAGAAAAAATAAGAAAGTTTGTATTCCATATTCATTCATCTTCCAATTCCATTCAGAATCTTCTGTTAAATCTATTAGATTGGGCTAGAACACAGTCTAAACAACATAAGGTATATCTTGAAATGATATCACTTACAGATATTTTTAATGAAATAGCTCGATTATTTGAACGGCAACTTGAGGATAAGAAAATATCTTTAATTATTAATATTGAAGATAATACAAAAGTTTATGCCGACTATAATATGATAAATGTAGTTTTCAGAAATATAGTTAGCAATGCTATTAAGTTTACCCCCGAAAAAGGTTCAATAACGGTAGATTCTATTAAAGGAAAAACCAAAATTTCCGATTCCGGTATAGGTATGACTAAAGAGCAGATGAATGCTTTATTTAAACTAGATCATGCACAATCTACTAATGGTACAAATAATGAAACCGGAACCGGTCTTGGTCTGCTTATCTGTAAAGAGTTTGTTGAAATAAACAATGGAACAATTAGCATTGAAAGTGAACAGAATATTGGTACAAGTTTTACCATTGCACTTCCACTTAATGAAAACGAAAAGCCATTAAATAATATAATTTCACAAGGTAACTTTGTAAAATCTTTTGATAGGAATTATACATTCACTGAGGAAGATGTAAAAATGCTTGAAGGAAAAACACTTCTAATAGTAGATGACGACACCGCAATACGCTCTGCTTTGCACCATACT
Source organism: Bacteroidales bacterium (assembly GCA_016714605.1). Classification (GTDB taxonomy): domain Bacteria; phylum Bacteroidota; class Bacteroidia; order Bacteroidales; family UBA1715; genus JADKDL01. Next base: position 248,618 of record JADKDL010000001.1, read on the forward strand.
TTTTCCGATAAATGTGAACTTATGGAGGCCTCTAATGGTGAAGAAGCAATAAACCTATGTAAGGAGTATTTGCCCGATATTATTATTTCTGACATTTCTATGCCGGGTATGAATGGATTTCAGCTATGTAAAAATTTAAAATCTGATACTGATACTTGTCACATTCCTATAATTTTATTGGCTGATTCTCCTGCCGATGAACTTAAAGCCAAGGAACAAGAGGTTATTGTAGATGCCTTTATTTACAAACCTATTAATCAGCAAATGATAATAATTGTCATTAATAATATACTGTCTGATAGATATTTATACAGAAATATATTTATTCATAATTTCGAGACCGATCAACTTTCGTTGTTGCAAACCGACAAGCAATTAATCTCTACTTTGAGTAGAATTATTGAGAATAATTTGAATGAACCGTCTCTTTCAGCCGATTATTTGAGCGAAACAGCTTCGATACGTAAAAATTTGCTTCATAAAAAAATTAAGACACTTACCGGACTTACCATTAATGAATTCATTATGGTTATCAAACTGAAGAGAAGTATAATGTATCTTTCAGATAAAAAGTACACCATTCCTGAAGTTGCTTTAAAATCGGGCTTCAACAATTATCATTACTTCGAAAAAGCGTTTATAAAAGTATATAAAATTCATCCATCCGAGTATCTAGGTAGCGATCGGTTTGGTATTTAGTATTAAATAGAAAGTTGTACAATACTGTATGAGAGTATATAAATATATTAGTATATTTATGCTTAAAGTCTATTATTGAATAATGAAATTTAATTTAATCCAAATAAGTGGTATAATAGCAGTTGCTTTAATAAGTTTATTAGCAGTTTATTTTATTAAGACCAGAAAAGAAAAGACAGGAAATAATTTGTATATATCCTTTATTTTACTGATTTATGCAATAATGATTCTTTGTTCGCTCATTTTAAGTTCAGGAATTGATAGAAGTCTTTTTAGACTAGCTCATATTGGCAATCAAACTATTTTTCTCATTGGGCCATTGATTTATTTTTATGCAGATTCATTCATAAACAATAAAAAATCTTTTTCAAATAAGGAATTATTTCATTTTGTTCCTTTTGCTTTAGCTACAATTTATTTAGTTATAAAGCTCTATTGGATTCATATACCTATAACCTGTAGAGTAAATCATATTCTACTAGGGTTGCTTTCTTTTGTACACTCAATAATTTATTTTTTATATACCATACAAAAAATTTGGAAAAAAGCATCTTTTTTAAACGAAAGCGATTCAAAGTTAGAAGTAAAGAGTTTGAAATTGTTAAAGTACATTGTTTGGGGTTTTTTTTCCATCTTACTAATAAAAACTATTTTCTTTGTAATGTGGGATATATCTGGTTATTATAATGGATGCAATGAGATAGTAAATCTTTATTTTCTAACATCATTTATTCTGCTTAACATATTAACTTATTTTATATTAAATAATCCACAATTTTTTCATGAAATAAAAAAGTATCGTTATTCAGTGCTAAACGAAAATGAGAAACAACATTACAAAGAACAATTAATTTTACTTTTTGAAAACGATAAAATATACAGAAATCCATTACTTTCATTGAATCTGTTATCGAAAAAATTGTCGATACCGAGCCGATATCTGTCTCAAATTTTAAATGAGTCCTTAGGGAAATCATTTTATGAACTAGTAAACTGGTATAGAATTAAGGAATGTATAGAACAAATTTCTGATTCTAACAATTCGAAAACAATTCTTGAAATTGCATTCGAGGTTGGTTACAATTCCAAATCAACATTTAATTCTGCCTTCGTTAAGCATACTGGAATTTGCCCAAAAGATTTCAGAAAAAAAGGTGGAAATGAATTATTAAATAAAGAATACCTATATTCAAATTAATCTAAATAAAAGTAATAAAAAAAAGTACTATTGCATCCAAACGGTCGATTTTAGTGATTTAACAAGATAATTTTGTTTTGATTTAATCTCAATCAAATTTTTAAAAAATATTTTGTTTCATCTAAAAAACACAAAAAAATGAAATCGATTATCCAAAACACAATCTTATTTTTAACCTTTTTATTTTTTGAATTATCACTTTTTTCACAGTCTAATGTCATAGATTATTTTGGTGAAGAGCCTCCGGGTTATTACCCAAAATTGTTTGCAGAAAATGTTTTCAACGGCACGGTGTATACAGTAAGCTACTCTCCTGATGGCAAGGAAATTTATTATTCTGGCAATTACGATGCTTATACCATCTATTATAAAATCTTTTTAGATGGAGAATGGACTGATGAAAAAGAAGCCCCATTTTGCTTATCTGGAAGTATATATCAGGATGCAAGCCCATGCTTTTCTCTTGATGGTAAAAGACTTTATTTTTGCTCAAATAGAGAAGGCGGATTTGGGGATTATGATCTATGGTATGTAGAAAGAAACGAAAATGGTTGGGGAAATCCCATAAATGCGGGCAATAAAGTTAATTCATCAAGTCGTGAAGATTATCCGTATGTAGCAAAAAATGGATCTTTATATTTTAATTCAGGTAGAGAAGGAACCTTTGGCTTTACTGATATTTATTATTCAAAACATGAAAACAATGAATTTCAAAATGCTGTTAAGTTAATAGATACTGTAAATACAGATGATTGGGATGAAAATCCTGCAGTTATAAACGGCAAATTATATAGAGGAATGCATAATGTAAAGCATTTTGCAGTAAGCGATAGTGTTGGTGAAGATAGCTGGTCTGTACCTGTAGTAGTTTCTGGAGGAATGTTTGCTAAAGGTTATTTTGACGGATTTAGATTAACTCCAGATAACAAATACTTTATGTATAGCCTAAGCAAAACAGGAAGCAGTTCTGGTTTTGAAACCTATTGGGTTGATGCAGAGGTATTGAATTTTTTGGGTGCAAAAGAAGCGGTTTTCAATTATGTAGCTGGCTGGTATTCTGGTAATAAAGAACAAATGATTTTAGCACTTCACCCACAATTAGAAAAAAGACAAGTTGTTTCTGATGTGTCTGTTAGCTCCGTTTCTTATAGTTGGATGTTGAATGCGCAAGATAATTGTTGGGGTTGTCTCAGTGATGTTAAGAAAGGTAAGAAAGAAATAACTATTCTTGATGAATCAGAGAATATTGCAACAGCTAGATTATTTTCCAATAGTTTTTATGATTATTTGCATTTGGTGAAATTTGATGGTTACTGGAAAGTACTCAATGCAGTTTGGGATTATCATTCGGTTGATAAACTTGGAGATACAGCTAGTTTAGAAGCTATTCTTAAAACATATGTAAAGGGCATAGATAATGTTGACAGTATTAATTATGCTAATTTGTTTCATAATTCGTATGTAGGACGGTTAGCAATATCTCACAGTGATGTTCATAGTCTCAATAAGTCTCAATTCCTTACTTTGCAGTCTAACTGTAATGTCTGTGCTTTAAATAATGATTTTACATATGAAATACTTGACATACATAAGAACATTGCAAGTGTGTTAGTTAAAAAAGGCGATTCTTTGGAGTATTTACATTTATCATTTCAAAATAATAAATGGTTTATAATAAATGCATTAAGGAATTTTAGTTTTGACCCTGAAAGAAATTATAATCTCAATTCGATAAAAGTAGATCTATCAAATTACAACATTGATGAGAAAAATTCTGTGGGTTCTCCAATTGGTTCTCTTTCAATTAATATTCCTAAAAATAATAATATTTCTATGACTTTAGATGAATTTGAAGTCGGCAAAAATAACAATGATTGGTTTTATTTAGATGAAGATACATTAAGAACAAATAAAGTTTTTGATTCACCTGAAAATAGTAATTGTAAAGTATCAGTTTTGGCTGTTATCAACTCAAAAGATACAGTGCGTTCATTATTTAATATTTATATAGTACCATCAACTAATTTTGAAGATTTAAAAAAAGAAGAACAGCTTATTTTCCCAAATCCATCTAAAGGTTTCCTGACTGTACGGATTCCAAAAAAAGAAAATATTAAAAGTATTAGTGTAATAGATGCTATGGGAAGAACAATTCTTATGAAACATGTCGGTTTGAATGTTGAGATGCAATTAGACTTGTCAATTTTACCCAAAGGAATATATTCGATAATTTACAAAAGCGAAAATTCCAATTTTCAAAAATCATTTATTATTGAATAAATTTCTAATTTTGAATTGAGATTATTATTTCTGAAGATTCTTTGATTTTTTTAAATTTTTATACAAAAATAAAAGGATCTGTACACCTTCAGGACAGATCCTTTTATACTATATTTTCTACTTTAAATATAATAAAATATATTACTATTTCTTTATATAATTCAATTACAAGGAGTGTTTGCTTTGCCCGGAGTACCTTTGTCGCCAGTGCTATATATTTCTGTTGCAGTACACCATGAAGCTTGGTTAAGTGCTAATGCGTAATTATATGATGATGGATCAAGACTTAGACTCGCACCAGTTGGAGCAGAGGAATAAGTAAACTCAGATAATACCACCGCATTTTCTGTATCGGAGTTAAGAATTTGAATTGTTCCTGTTGTATTTGTTAGTGATAATGCAGCGCCATAATACTGAACGGCTTCGCTTCCGCCTTGTATGTCTTTGCAAAAGAATACATATTGGTTTGAAGCTATCAATATTGATTGAGATATTTTCATACTTTTTGTTCCTATCTTGACTATCATTCCATTTAAATCTATTGTAGTTGAAGTGTTATTATATACTTCGAACCATTCTCCTAGATCATCGCTAACTTTATCTGGGTTGGGCATTACTTCAGTGAGTAAAATATCGCCCTGGCTTAGCATATTCATTGTTGCAATTGAGCCTGTGTTGTTTTCTTTAATAGAATAGACTTCGCTTGTAAGTGAATCATTTATAGTCACGTTTAGAGCGCTCGAACCGTTTCCTGTGGTAGCATCTACATAAAGTTCATGGTGCTTTCTGGCACTTGCCGATGCTATAGTTCCAGTAATTATTTTGGTCTTACTACTTCCATCTAAGGTTGTATATTTCAAATATGCGGTAACCTCTAGTTTTCCAGGTAGAAAAAAGCCTGCTCTGGTATCATCTTTCAAAAATATAAGTGAATCTACCTGATTTTTTACAACAACCTTATAATCTGTAAAACTTTTTTTTACATTTTCTGAATAAGTTACCGTTACTTTTGCTGTAGCTATAAAGCATTCTACAGATATTGATTTATTATCGCCACTCTTAATTGTAAATACTTCGCTTTGACCGTGATAATATGGTTCGTCAAAAGCAACAGGTTTTTTATTTGGAGAAAATACAAGAGCATAATATGTACCTGCTTCCAATTCTATTGATGAAGGCATGTCTACTAGTTTTTCATAACGGATAATTAAATCGTTGTTTTCTTTGTAAATTTCTACAACAAAATTATTTATTTCGTCTGATTTAAAGCTGCTTGAACTTTCAATTAAGGTATTGTTTCCTTCTATACTCAGTGAAACATGTCCTTTACCTGACATTTCGTTTTTTGTAACTTGCTCCTTATTACATGAATAAAAGACTAGTAATAGCAGTGAAATTAAGATTGGAAAGAAAATTGTTTGTTTTTTCATCTCGATAAATTTTATATTATTAAATTGTTATAGTTTAACAATATTATATAAAATTTATTAATTCAGCAACAAATCTAACAATATTTTTGTAAAATAGTATAACAAATAATAATTTATCTCAAATTAGTTAGCTGTCAAGCATCTCTTTTAATGCCGAAATATTGAGTATAGTGCACTTCTTATTTGTAATTGTTATAATTTTTTCTTCCTTCATATCACTTAAGACTCTGGCAATTGAAGGTCTTTCTACGCCAAAATGAAAAGCTAATTCTTGTTGAGTTTTATCAAAAACGAAGCTATTTTTGTTTTTAGAAATACTAAGTATATAATGTGCCAACTTTGATTTAATAGTTTTAAATGATAATTGTTTTATTTTTTCTGCCATAAATCTGGCTCTATTAGAAACAATATCAAGGTAATTAATTAAAACAGTGGTATTTTTTTGGAATAATAGCAGTAATTCAGATTTATGAAAGAGCATTATTTTCACGTCATCATGAGCTGTTACTGTAACAGGGCAATTAGCATCATCGCCAAAAATAAATGCTGTAGCTATTGTGTTAGGTGCTGATATTGTCTCTACTCGTAATGTTTTACCCGATAACTCTATCATTTCTGCCGATACGGTACCTTTTACAATTATATATAAGAAATTACAATTATCTCCTGATTGCAATATGACATCATTTTTACTATATGATTTTACCTGATGATGGGTGGTTCTTATTATCTGTTTTACTTCATATTCTTCAATATTCTTAAAAATAGGAATTGTAGATAGTGCGTTTGAATAGTTAATGAAACAGAAATCGCATTTTTTATTGCAAGGCATCAATAATTCTTCATTCTTCATATAAATTGTATTATGTTGATTTTTATCAATCAATTACATATCTTAAATACCCAAGATTAAGACTGTTAAACTTGCTATATAAGTATAATTATTCTAAATTTCAGACGGTTAAATAGTATGTCTAAATTACAATGTTTATTAGAAAGTCTTTTATTTTTTTATCAAATTGCTCATAAAGAATTGAAAAATAGTATCTGTATTTTGTATAAGTTTATTTTTAATTGGCTGAAAGCCATGCAATCTGTGAAGTTTTATTTTAATATAGCTTCTTTTACAATTTATTTCAGATTCTAATCAGGCATCTTTACTTTTAATTTTGCAAATATAATATCAAATCATAGTTATTTTTAAACACAGCATTTCAATGAATTATTCAGAAAAAATACTAGAACTTGAAAAAAAAATTGAGGATCTTACTAGAGAAAATAGTCTATATGCAGATATTATAAATAGATTTCCTTACGGAATTCATATATTTGATAATAAAGGCTATTCATATAAAATAAATGAAAAGCAAAAGGAACTTCTCGGAATACCAAATCTGGAAGAGGGAATAGGCAATTACAATGTTCTGTCCGACCCTATTTCTATATATACCGGAGCAAACGAAAATTTTAAACAAGCTTATGCCGGTAATCTTTTTTGTCATCAGTTTGAGTACAGTTTGGCGAATATTGATTGTAATTCCAAAAAAGAAAAGATAACCTTTAAAGAATTTATATTTCCAATTACTAATAGAAAAGAGGAGGTTGAATATGTTGTTTCTGTTCTCAATGATATTTCAACGGAGGTAGAAATTGAGAAGCGACTTTCTGAGCAAAAAATAAGAGAAAGTTATTCTATGCTTCAAAATCTTACCGCACAAGTTCCCGGTGTGGTTTACCAGTATAGGTTAAATGCTGACGGTTCATCTTCATTTCCATACTCAAGCGAAGGTATGTATGAAATATATGAGGTAACTAGCGATGAAGTTCGTACCGATGCTTCGCCTGTGTTTACAAGAATTCATCCGGAAGACTTCAATTATATTGTTGAGACAATTCAAGAATCGGCTCGAAATCTTTCGGTTTATCATAGCGAATTTAGAGTTATTCTGCCAAAGCAAGGTTTGCGATGGAGGCATTGTGATGCTCGTCCACAACGCATGGACGATGGTGGGACTCTTTGGTATGGTATCATTACCGATATTACTGAAAGAAAACTTGCCGAAGCAATTATTTTTGAGAAAAATGAAGAGATAAATACGTTCTTTTCTTGTGCTCTCGATTTACTTTGTATTGCCGATACTTCAGGTCATTTTTTAAGACTAAACCGCGAATGGGAAAATATATTGGGATATAAGCTCTCCGATTTAGAAAAAATGAATTTCATGGAACTCATTCACCCTGATGATTTGGCTGCTACTAATGAAATTCTAATGCGGTTGGAAGAGCAAAAAGAGATATTTGATTTTACCAATAGATATAGATGCAAAAATGGAGATTATAAATGGATAGAATGGAAGTCGTATCCGGTTGGAGGGAAAATATATGCTGCTGCTAGAGATATTACACAGCAAAAATTATATATAAAAGAAATAGAAAAGAAAAATAGTTTTATTCAGAAGGTGCTTGATAATCTGCCAATTGGCATTGCTCTCAATAATTTTGATGATGGTGATGCTACATATATGAACCAAAAATTTGAAGAGATTTATGGTTGGTCTAAAAAAGATATAACTAGCATCTCAAATTTTTTCAAAAACGTTTATCCTGATAAAGAGTATAGAGAACAGATACAGAAAAAAATAATTGAAGACATAGAGTCTGGAAATCCGGATTGCATGCACTGGGAAAATATTCAAATAACCCAAAAAAATGGAAATAAAAGAACCGTAAATGCTGTAAATATTCCTCTCATAGACCAAAACACAATGGTTTCTACCGTATGGGATATAACGGAACTGAGTCAGTACGAAAAACAACTTATTGAAGCTAAGGAAAAAGCCGAGGAGAGTGATAGATTAAAATCGGCATTTTTACAGAATATGTCGCACGAAATTAGAACCCCAATGAATGGTATTATGGGTTTCTCTGAAATGCTCCAAAAAAAGAATATTACCGAAGAGAAAAGAAAGTTTTATTCAGATATAATTATAAAAAGCACCAAACAACTTCTATCAATTGTAACAGATATTATTACAATCTCATCAATTGAGACAAAGCAAGAAAAGTTAAATATTTCAAAAGTTAATATTAATGATATTGTAAATAATTTGTTTAATCTGTTCGAGCCAGAAACAAAAGCAAAATCAGTACAACTTTCTGTAAATAATGCACTTGAACATTCATTAGCATTCATTAATACCGACGAATCTAAGCTCACTCAAATACTGAGTAATCTTATTTCAAATGCTATAAAATTTACGCATCAAGGAACAATAAAAATAGGGTATACTTGCATTGATACATTTCTGCAATTCTATGTAAAAGATACTGGAATAGGCATTAAAGATGAGCATCATGAAAAAATATTTCAAAGATTTATTCAAGCCGAAACGAGTCTGTCTAGAACCTATGGTGGAACCGGACTGGGGCTTTCTATTTCAAAAGGATTGGTTGAGCTACTTGGTGGTAAAATTTGGGTAGAATCTACTCCCGAAATAGGTTCTCTGTTCTATTTCACAATAGAACACAATTCTTCAAATACAGTTGTTGAATCAAATAAGATAAAGTATGTTGCGAAAAAAACTAACACAATACTTATTGCAGAAGATGAGGAGATTAATTATTTGCTCATCAAAGAATTGATTGCCCCGAGTGGTATAAACCTAATCCGTGTTAAGAACGGACAAGAAGCTGTTGATTTATGCCTCAACGATAAGTCTATTGACCTGATACTTATGGATATTAAAATGCCTGAAATGGATGGATATACAGCCACTAAAATAATTAGGGTCTGCTGAAAAACTCAACCTACCCAACAATAGCATAAAATCTGAGATGTTGATTTTGTGCTGTTCCAATTGACAGAAAACATCATGTTTAATAATTTGTTTAATTCAGATTTCAGACAATACGGCATTGCCCCAGCCAACTTGACTAGGTTTAATACCAGTATAATACTCGCAATCCAAGATTCACTTGTTCCCTTCAATCTGGTTTTATGCAATTAAGACCATAACCAGTTTTTGCTTGTCCAAATTTACCTTCTATTGGATTACGTTCTCCTGGACTTACATGTTCTCTCACCGCCGATGGTCTGCCAAGAGGTTTGGCTATCAGTTTGATGTTTCTCTGTTTGAGAGCTTTTCGATTTTCACGAGTACAATATATTTTATCTGCCAGTAGTTCTTTTGGATAAAACCCGAAACGCTTTTTGTACTGCTCAATGTACTCAATCAGATTACAGCCTTCGTTAAAAGCCTCCCAGCTGAGTTCATCTAAAAACGAGATACCATCAATGAGAGATACATTTATTTTTGCACCAAATTCAACTTTTGCTTTGCTTTTCCCCCTCACAATTGGTCGCACATGTGGCTGATGGATGCTTACAATTCTATGCTCGATGCTGTGGGTATGGTTCTTGAACATCTGTTGTTGTTGATGATGTAAGGTACGGATTACCAACATGTATTTGTAATCGGTTCTGTTTAGCGGGATGTTCGTTTCGTATGCATCAAGTAGATTATCAATATGTTTGAGATTGCGGGCAAGAAAACGTAGTTGTTTGCCTGTTGCTTTGCGAATTTCCTTTTTTGTTTTATTGCGTTTTTGTGCAGTATTAAGATATAGTTTATGGGCTGTCTCTCTGTATGTTCTGGGTTTATGCGTATGCAGATTCTTTTGATAAAGTTTATCAATCAACTCTTCAGCTTTTTCTCGGGCATCCGACAATAAATCCAAATCGGTTGGATATGCAATGTCCTGGGGGCATGCAGTTGCATCTGTTATCAAACGTCCTTTGTTTTGTGGAGATTGATTATTATCTGGTTCTGAAGGTGGAATATTATCGGGCGTTTCTGTTGAATTGTCATGCTTTGTAGGTTTTTCTGAACTATCGAAGTAAGTCTTGAGCTCAATGATTTTATCATTCAAAGCGTTTACAGTGTCCAATCCCAGCCGTTTACGAAATTCCACAAACAACGATGGATCAAATGGTTGTTGGGTTGTAAAGCTTGAAAAACCTACGAAAAATTGCATATACATGTTTTCTGAAATTTGCAACACAACTTCCCTGTCATCAAGATTACACAAATGTTTTATAATCAGTGACCCTATCACTAAACGTGGATTCAATGGAGGTCTGCCTGTTGAACTAACCCCAACATGTTTGTAATAGACACCACACAATTCATCCCATGGAATTAAATTGGCTAAGACAATCCAACGGTTCTTTGAATCTAAATGTTGAGAAAAAGGACTACCAAATCCTTCAATCGTAAATTGTTTGGGACTAACATATTCGGGTGGTGATGCACGCTTTTTATATTGCTTTGACATATTTCCTTGCACTTTAGTATTACAAATATAATGGTAATACTCTCTTTGTCAAAGCAAATATTGTTTTTCAGCAGACCCTAATTAAACAAAGCAGACCTGAACTTCCTATTATTGCTCTTACTGCTTATGCACTAGAAAATGAAATTAGTATATATAAAGATGTGTTTGACTTTTATCTAACAAAACCTGTAAATGAGCAACAACTAAATGAAATTTTAAACGCTCATTTTCAACATAAGTAAGGTGTTAATTTTTAGCAGGAACAAACTCTTCTAACTTCTTTTGAATAGCGTAGTATGCCGGTTTGGGTAAACAATCTTCATCAAAGAGCGATGGTGAATATTCACTTCTATAGGTATAAGCATCTGTAAGATGCCAAGTATTCCAACCTACTTTGCCTAAATTACTTTTTTCAAGGAGTACTCCAAATATTTTTGCATACGTTTCTGCTTGCAGATTTAATTCAGTATCAGTTACTTTATCCTTTATAAATGAACTTGCCTCTGTAATATGAAATTCCATTCCATTATCGCGTGTCCAATCTATCAGCAATCTTAAAGCTTCAAGATTTGATTCTGTTGCCCATCCATTATCAACGTGAGCCTGCCAACCTACAGCATCTATTCTTATACCTGAACTTTTTAGATTGAGAATAGTTTCTTTTATCAAATTCCAAGAGTTTGTTTTGCTCGGGTCTTCATGGTGATTAAAGAGCTGTTTAATGTTTGGAGCATATAAATTAGTAATCTCAAAAGCTTTTTTTATGTACTTTGGGGTACTATTTTTATCAATTTCAAAACCCATTTTTGGCCATGGATTTTCCCAGTCGCCAACACCAGATTTTGGCATAAACCATTTGCCGTCTATAACCGTTTCATTCACAACATCCATGTATTTTATACACGCAACTTTGCTGTAAGTTGTACATACTGCGGTGAGGAAATCTGTCATATTTTTTTCTAGTTCATCGGCAGTTCTAGAATCGTCTTCGGTCCATTCAGACACTTGCGGTCCTATAGGGCAGTGCATCCTGATTATCTGATTGTTTTGGGTTGCATGCTCTATCCATTTCTCAGCATCTTCATTATGCCATTCTGAATTATTAGGATGAATTATTTTTTGTTTGAAATCATTTTCAGGTGTCACGTAATTAAACTCAGTATCTACAATCTTACCACAGTCATAATCAAAAGCCCAAAGTCCGCAGGTTACACCTACAATCATAGAGGTGTCTGTGAATTTTTCTTCCATTATATCACGAAGTCGTCTTCCGGTAGGTTCGGTATAGCCCTTATTTTCTGGTTTTGGTTTTTCACAAGATTGTAAAAATACTAAAATTGAAATAGTTAGAATATAAAATATCTTCATCTTTAAAATTTTTAATTTGAGATTTTGTAAAGTAAATTCAAGAATTTACTCTGTTGTAGGTTTTCTTTCAAATGTTTTTCTACCCCCAAAAAATCATGTTTCTTAATTATAAACAAAGAAATAAATTTTTTTGATGTAAACAAAAATTAACATAGAATCATACTAAGAAAAATAGTTTGCAATGTACTGACGCTGATTAATTTTTTCATGCGCAGTTATCTATTATTACAAGATAAAAGTAAACACTATCTGCAATAGTTTGATTAAACGACATTTAATTAGCATTATCCAATATTTTTTATGCAAAATTATAAAAGATAAAACTATTATTATTTCTCTTTTTTAAGAATAATTTTAGCACAATTCCAACCGCTGGCTATAGCTCCGGCAAATCCGCCTCCTGGGAAGTTCCATGCTGATGAAAAAAATAGGTTTTTCAATGGCGATTGATATTTAATACGGTTATTGAGCGCTTGTAAAGGCATTTGAGCATATCCATAAATAGCTCCATTTGGAGTTTTAATATATCGTTTTATGGTGCGAGGTGTTCCTACTTCGTAGTGTTCTATATGTTCTCTAATATTTGGTACATGCTGTTCCAATCTGTCTATGAGGATTTGAGCAACCATTTCTTTTTTCTTTTTGTATGTCTCCTCATCAAGCGTTTCCCAATCTTCCAAATAGTCTAAGGTACATATAGTTGCACAGTTTTTGCCCGGAGCAGCAAGCTGAGAATCTATAGCACCATAGTCTGTATATAGAAATGGTCTTTCATCATAGCTTGCCTGACTTATTCTGCGATAATCTTTCAAGTTATGATGGTCATGCTTCAAATTGAAGATAGAATAATTTTTTCCTCCTAGTTCTTTGCTTTCTTTGTTGAAAATCAAATATACACAAAGAATTGATGGTCCAATTTCAATATTGCGAATCTTCTTTTTAAGTTTTTTTGCCCATTTTTCAGGAAGCAATTTTTTTGCTACGTCGGGTATATTTGCATTGGCAATTACGTATTCGCCGAAAGCTTGCTTTTTGTCATTTACGTTATTAACCGGATGATATTCAACTCCAATAGCTTTTTTGCGATCGGTAAGTACAGAACTTACTAAGTGTTTGTTTATCATTACACCGCCATTGTCGGTAATTATTTTAACAAAATAGTCGGAGAGTTTCTGACTACCGCCTTTTATGTAGTAACCACCATCTCTATAAAAAGAACCGTTTGCTGAACAGAAAAATACCAAAGACATTTTATATGGGTCATCGTGATAGAATCCTATATTTGCAGCCAAAGTGAGCTTCAGTTTTTCATTTTTAGTTATTGAATCTAGAAAATCACCTACATTTTGCTTTATGTATCTTATAGTATATGGAAAAACTAGAAATGCAAAAGGCAACAACATATTCCTTTTCCATTTAGGAAGTTTAGCAATGATATCTATTTCATTTCTAACAGTTTTGACTACTTTAATAAACTTCTTAATACTTTTCTCTTCTTCCGGAAATTTATTTATAAGAGTAGTTTCAATAGCATCATATCCATATGGTATGGTTATTTGCGTATCGCCGGAAGTGAAATTATAAAATTCGGGTGTTGGCAATAATTCTACATTTTTGAACACACCGAGCTCTTGAAAAATCTTGAATTTACTATCTGATTCGCCAAGTCCATCGAGTAAGTGCAGACTTGCATCTATTTCGCAACCTTTGCGTTTAAAGTTTGTAGCACAACCACCAAAACTGTAGTGTTGTTCAATCACTAGCACTTTTTTTCCTTTGTTTGCTAATGTGGCTCCTGCTGTAAGTCCACCAAGCCCCGAACCAATAATAACTACATCAAATTTTTCCATAATCGCAAATGTATAATAATCTTTGTAATAATATGATTCCTAAAAGGTGATTAATATCAATTTTGTTTTGTCTTTTTAATAGAATTGTGCTGATAATTTAATAGTTATACGTGTTATTAATTTATTAATATATGAATATAAAAACGGAAACATTCTTTTTATATTTACATTAATTCATCTTCTTTTTAAAACAATTATTATCGTATTTCTAAATTCATAGCTGATTAGTATGAAAAAAATTCTAAAAAATTACATTTCTCCTGCAAACATTTCAGGTCTGCCTATAGCTTTAGGACAATGTTTTGCGGGTATAAAAAACATAATTAAATAAACGGAAAGATTTAATACTTTGATTTACAACAGAAAAAATTAGAAATTAGAATATTGCCTGAAAAATATTCTTATCTGGTCAAAGAAATCTAACATTATTGTAAGAGTCGTTTTTTAGAGCTAATTTTGTACTCAATGAAACCACAAGATATACTAACTAAAATTGCTACAGGAGAAAGTTTGACTCAAGAGTTTAAAGCAAATTTCAACTTTGAGGTTATTGAGACTTTGGTTGCATTTGCAAATTCGAAAGGTGGAGTTGTATATATAGGGGTTTCCGATGCAGGTCAACTATTAGGAGTTCAACTAAAACAAGAAACTATTCAGCAATGGATTAACGAAATTAAAACGAAGACCTCTCCTCAAATAATACCTGAGGTTTCGACAGAACTTATTGATGGAAAGACGATTGTTGCATTTTCGGTTGCTGAATATCCGGTAAAACCCGTTGGGACAAAAGGTCGTTTTTATAAAAGAGTGCAAAATGCAACTATTTTATTGCAAGCCTCAGAAATTGTAGATATTCACTTACAGTCGGTAAACTCAAGCTGGGATTTTTATATTCGTAATGATAAAACTATTGAAGATATTTCCTTTGAAAAAATTAAAAAAACCATTGAAGCTATTTCTCAAAGAAATGGATTATTGAGTTTTGAAAATCCTTTGCAATTTTTACAAAAGAATGAACTCATCAAAAATGATAAAATAACAAATGCGTGTTATCTTCTTTTTTGCAAAAATGAAAATCTACTACATACAACAATAGAATTAGGTTTTTTTGCAGATGAAATCACTATAAAAGATAGTATAACTTCAAGGCACGATATAATTACACAAGTTGATATCGTTCTTGATTTTGTGAAAAAACACATCAATAAAGAGACGATAATAACTGAAGCAAAAGTAAGTATTCAAAAATGGCAATACCCACTTGAGGCAATTCGCGAGATAGTTCTAAACATGATTGTCCATCGTGATTATACCGCTACTGCCGATTCTCAAATAAAGATATTCAAAGATAAAATTGTATTTTATAATCCAGGTACACTACCTTCATCTATTTCTATTGAACAATTATTTTCAAATAATTTTGTTTCCTATCACAGGAATAAGCAAATTGCTCAAATAGTAAAAGATATTGGATGGATTGAAAAATATGGAACCGGAGTAAGAAGAGTTTTGCATTTATTTGAACAATATAATCTACCAAAACCACAAATACGAGTAATACAAGAAGGTGTAATGGTAGAAATTTTTGATAAATCAATTAAAGACCTAGAAAAAGACCTAGAAAAAGACCTAGAAAAAGACCTAGAAAAAGATTTGACATTAAATCAATTAAAAATTATTGAAATCATAAATAGAAATAAGAATACAACACAAAAGCAATTGAGTGAAGAAGTGGGAATAAACGAAAAAAATATTAGAAACAATATAAGTTTTCTCAAACATAAAGGAATAATTAAACGCATTGGAACTGATAGAAATGGACACTGGAAAATAATTGACAATAAATAGTAAAAACCAATGGAAGATTACCCTAAAATATCAATAGTAACCCCCTCATACAACCAAGGGCAATATTTGGAAGAGACCATACTATCAGTATTGAACCAAAATTACCCAAATCTTGAATATATTATTATAGACGGTGGAAGTACAGATAATTCGGTCGAAATAATTAAGAAATATGCAGATAGGATAACTTACTGGGTGAGTGAGCCTGATAATGGTCAGAGTCATGCTATAAACAAGGGATTGGAATATTGTACAGGAGAAATTTTTAATTGGCTGAATAGTGATGATTATTATTTAGATGGTGCTCTTTTAACAATAGGTAGGACATTTTTGGAAAATCCTGATTGTGATATTGTAGCTGCTAAGGAATTTTTATTTTCATCAACTAAAAAAGAACTTACCAATGGTACTTTCGTGTCTGACGATTATACTTATACAGTATTTCTAGGAATTTTTGATCAACCTTGTACATTTATAAAGTTTTCTACTTTTAAAGAAATATTGCCCTTAAATACCGAATTTCATTATGTAATGGATTCCGAATTGTATATACGCTATTTATTGAAAAATGGAAATAGGAGAATAAAGAAAATAGATACTCCGATTAATATGTTTCGTTTACATGAAACATCAAAAAGTGTATCTCTAGGTTATAAGTTTAGAAGTGAAAAATATATTATTGAATATGAAATTCTTTCTAAATTAGCAGCACCTTTCTTCTTAAGAAAATATATTAAACGCAATATGGCAAAATCTATGTTTTTGAATTATTTTATTCCTTTAAATCTTAATAAGAAAGAATATGTAAGACATATATGTAAAAGAGAAATACCACGATTGATAGCTGATAAATATGATTTTTTGAATCGTTTGTATTTTTTGTATTTTTATATTAAATATTCCGATTATAGTGGGAAGCGGTTTTTTAAATGTTTGTTAGCTGATTATTTATTCCCATCGGTTTATAATCTTCTGAAATCAAAATCGGTATGAAATTATTATTAAATAAATTCAAGTCATTTTTATTTTTAATTAAACCCAAAAGAATTGTAGCGGTATCTCGTGCATTTAATTGTGAGGAATGGGTGGAGATATCGATAAAGTCTGTTATTGACCATGTTGATGCTGTGTTGATTGTTAGAAGCGATAAAGCTTATTTGAATGCAAATATTGAATATGAAGATATTGAACCAATTATTGATAAGCTGAAGCAAAAATACGGAGAAAAAATAGTAGTTTTAAGAAAGAACTGGAACAATGAAGATGAACAGTTTCCTGATTTAATAAAATATGTTAAAAATGAGATGAAAGCTACTCATTTTATGATGCTAGATACCGATGAGGTCTATAAGAGGGAAGATATTAAGGAATTAATTGCTTTAACAAAAAAAATTAAGACATTCAACAAAGCACTTTATGTAGATATGTACACCTACATAAAGTCTATATACTATAGAGTAGCACCTATGGAACCTTATAAACCATTGTCTATTTTTCCATTGGTAGATTATTTGAAAGTTAGTTCTTTTAGACATATTGAAGGAGTGCCTCGATTTAATACCGGTATCCCTATGCATCATTTTGCATTGGTCAGAAAAAAAGACGAAAGGATTAAGGCAAAATTTGCAACTAGAAATACCTATACAAGAGTAGAAAATTGGTATGAAAAGTTTTATGAGAATTTTTCTCCTGAAATCAAAGATTTTCACCCAATTATTGGGCAACATAGCCAATGGAAAAGTATTGAAATAGTTAAAAATATAGATTTGCCAGATGGTGTTCAAGATGAATTTAAAAGCTGGATTGTATAAATTTTTATGCTAATATCAATCATAATTCCCTCGTGGAATAGAAAATCTCTTATTTTTGAAACCCTTCAATCAGTTGTCAATCAAACAAGCACAGATTGGGAATTAATAATTGTTGATGACCATAGTACCGATGGATCTTTTGAGGAGTTGGAAATTTTTGTTAGATCGCATGAAAATATAAAGTTATTCAAAAGAAATAGTTCAACTAAAGGTGCAAATGTTTGCAGAAATGAAGGAGCCGAATATGCAAAAGGGAACTATTTAATTTTTTTAGACTCTGATGATATTCTTGATGTTACATGTATTGAAAATAGAGTATCAGTCTTAAAAAAAAATCAAAAAGCAGATTTTTTTGTTTTTCTTACCAAAACATTTATTAATACATTAGGCGATAGCGATTTATATTGGAATATTTTCAATAAAGAAAATGATTTGCTACGTTTTCTAAATGTAGATCCGGTTTGGCAAACAACTTCTGTTTTGTGGGACAATTCATTTTTTAAAAAGATTGATGGTTTTGATGAGAATTTAAAGTGTTGGCAAGATTGGGATATTCATATACGAGCAATTCTTTGTGCTGAAGATTATTATAAATCTGAAAACGAACCTGATAATTACTATCGACTTAATGAAAATTTTTCAATAAGAAAAAATAGTTCATCAAATGAATATTTATTACATAGAGAATATGTAACAAATAAAATTTTTAATGAAATAAAGAATAAAAAAGGTAAAGTAAAAAAGTATAATTTGTACTTTGCAAAATTATATTATCAAATGTCAAAATTATGGATGGAAAAAGCTAACGTTGCTGAATCATTGAGGTTATTGAGTTTGATAAAACAAAAAAAACTACTTTCTAACATAGAGTATTTTATTTGGATGATATATATAAGACAGCAATTTTATTTGTCTAGTAATAATAAATCAATTATTAAAAGAATTATTGATAAAATTCTATCAATAGTTTATAAATATCATTTTGAACTTTCAAATGCAACATATTTGAAAGTATCGCTAAAAGAGAAGATTGATAAAATTATTAGAGACTTTTGATGATAGAAACAAATCCGTATTTTTCCATAATACTTCCAAGCTATAATAGAGCAAATTTCATAAAAAAAGCTATTTCTAGTGTTTTGCAGCAACAATTTAGGTCGTGGGAGTTGATTGTTGTAGATGATGGCTCTGTTGACAATACATTTGAAGTTGTATCAAGTTTTACAGATAGTAGAATTGTTTATGTTTGGCAAAACAATCAAGAAAGAAGTGCTGCTAGAAATAATGGTATAAACGCAGCAAAGGGCGAATATATCTGTTTTCTAGATAGTGATGATGAATTTCTGCCTATGCACCTACAGGGTTTATATGATTTTATTTCGAAGCATCAAATAAAAGAGGCTTTCTTTTTTACAAATCTTTGTTTAAAACAGAATGAAACAATAAAAGAAATTGAAGCATGTTGGCCTTCTCATTTTCATGATATTGCCTTCTTTTTTAGTTCTAATATTGGAATAATACCTGCGCGTTGGTGCGTTCATCATACTATTTTTAAGAAACACTTATTCAATCCAAATTTGAATATTTCTGAAGATGTTGAATTAGGAGTTAGAATTGTCAATGATTTTCCAATTATTCATGTAAATCAGCATTCGGTATTATATGTTTTACATGATGATAATACTACCAATTTAAAAAATAATGTTTTTAAAAATAGGCTAAATGTATCAAAGTCAATTTTTAGAAATGAAATAGGTAAGAATATATCAAAATTAATAATGAAGGATGAAATCTGCACCTGTTATTTTGGAATAGCCAGATTTCATATAAAGCGAGGTGATAAATTGGAGGCAATAGGTTTTTTATTTAAATCAATAATTATTTATCCTCAAAATAGAGCTACTAAGCACAAAATATGGTTGATGATTCATATTTGCAAATCATTTTTTAAAAGCAATACAGATATAGTTTGTTAATCTATTCAGTATCGTTTTATTTAGAATTATTCTTCTCATATTGAGCGGTATAATCCTTGCCAAGAATTCAAAAGAGAAAAGCATACACGATGGAATTTTGTAATATTTGCCCAGAATCATGGAGTAAAATTTTATTTTGTTAAAATTAGATTTTCTAAAAAGGCTATGAAGATTGTATGCCGAATATTCTTTTAAATGAAAACCTACATTTTTATTTGTGAAAAATCTAGAAATGTCATGAGGTCCGGTTAGTTTATTAGGAGTAATACATATATATTTTCCGTTAGATTTAAGACAAGAATTGATATTTCTTGTTTGTTCTAATACATCATCGGGGTGGAGATGCTCTAAAAGCTGATTGCTAAAGAAAACATCTATTGAATTTGCTTCAAACGGCAAATTAAAGCCATCGAAACAGATGAAGTTAAAATTATTGTTTGATTTTTCATTTTCTATAGATTTTGAAATAGTTTCAGAAACATCGAGAGCAAATGTGTTAAAGCCTTTTTGCGCAATAGCCTTGCTTAAAGAACAATCGCCAGCACCTATCTCGACAAAAGTATTATTGTTCATTAAAAATGGAACTGTTGCTTTTAGCAAATAGTTTATTTTCTCTGTTTTAAAAGAGTCGTCATGTTTTACCTTAAATTGAGGATGAAAAGGTAAAGCTGCAAAATATTCATCGTATAATTTTGTATACAATTTTTTTCTTTCTTCTGGAATAGCAGTGTTAAGTTTATGTGCCTGAATAACTTCTAAATCGTAGATAGTTTTTAATTCTGCTGGAGTCAGATTCCAATGCTTAGGTATAGATTGTAAGATTTTCATTAATTAATAAAAATATAAATTTGTTTCTAAATCAAATGTAATATTATATTTCTAATTATATTTAACTACTTTTTATCAAATACAAAATCAAACTAATAGTAAGTGAGTACAAAAGAATTTCTACTGAAGGTTTATACATTTCCAATCTTATCAAAAGATAAAGAAAATAAATATCAAAAAATAGCTAGAGATACTGAGTGGGATGCCATAAAGGCATTTATACCTACAAATAGCATGTTTATTGATATAGGGTGTGGAGCCGGATATTTTATGGAAAAAGCTCAAACTGAGTTACAATGTCAAGTATCTGGTATAGATCCAGATCCGGGTGCACATGGGGTGAATAGAAAAAGTGATACATTCAAATTAGATAGTTCGATTAAAAAGGGTTATGCCGAAGAGTTAGATTTTCCGGAGGCATCATTTGATGTTGTTTTTAGCTCGCATGTATTGGAACATGTAAATAGTATTGAAAAAAGTTTGTTTCAAATGCAAAAAGTTCTCAAACCAAATGGAGTTGCAATTATTGGTGTTCCAACTGGTACCATGGCAATTATTAGTTTATTTACTCAATTAATCTTCACTTCACATATTAGATTTATCAATTTTTTTTTTAAACGTATAATAAACACAGCGAAGTGTAATTTTTGTCAAATGTTTTTTGGATATTCGCATTCATTTATGTCAAAAACAACATTAGTTGATATTTCGAATTACAGAACTAAAATATGGAAAGCTCAAGTTTCTAAATTTTTCATAATAGATTCATTTATTTATCCTGCATTATATCCATTCCCCAATTTTATTCAATTATTTAAATTAAGAAGATTTAAAAAAATTGGAAGTAGTGTCTATTTTATCTGTAGAAAAAAATGATGAGGTGGAAATTTGGCTTGCTAAGATCTATTTTAGTATCGTACTAATGTTCTATTATTTAGCACTTTAAATATTATAGTTATCTAAATTATTTTTAATTTTGAAATTTAAAATCTTACACATAATTCCTTCTTTGCAAAAGGGTGGAGCAGAGAGATTGGTATTAGACATATGCAATGAATTACACTCACGAGCTGAAATTGAGGTTTGTCTCATTATTTTTAGGAACATAAATGAGTATAAATCATTAACTGATAATATTATATTTAAGATAATTCCTTCAAGAGTAATTCCTTCATTAAGCGGAAAGGCAACAATTGAAATAGACAATTTACTGTCATTTATCAATGAGTTTAAACCTAACGTAATTCATTCACATCTTTTTGAAGCGGAGATTGTATCACGTTGGCAAATATTGGATGGAGTAAAATACATAACTCATTGCCATGATAATATGCACCAATTGCAGCGTTTTAAGTTACCTGATTTGTTTTCTAAAAAAAGAATAACAGAACTTTACGAGCGGGAAAAATTGCTCAACAGATACAAAAAATGTAAAAATAATTTTGTTGCAATTTCATCTCATACCAAAAAGTATTTCAATTCTATATTACCTATTGAATTGGCTAAGAATATTGTATTACTTCACAACGCTATTGATTGTAGAAAATTCAAGATCGAAAATAGATCTTATAATGAATTGATATTAATAAATATAGGAAGTTTTGTTGCAAAGAAAAATCAAATATTTTTTATAGATATTATAAAATCTTTACAGAAAAAAAATATCTATTGTAAAATTATTCTGTTGGGCAACGGAGTACTGTACAATGCAGTAAAACTGTCTGTTGATATGAATGGTTTTTCCGAGATATTTACAATGCCCGGAAACGTTTCTGAGGTTTCTAATTGGCTTTCAAATGCTTCTATTTACGTCCATTCAGCAACTTATGAACCATTTGGCTTAGTTTTACTTGAGGCAATGGCTGCTGGTTTGCCCGTTATAACACTCAATGGAGGTGGAAATGTAGATTTAATTGAAAATGGTAAAAATGGTTTTATAATTGATGAACAAAATCCAGAATTATTTGCCGATAAAATCATAGAGATTTGGGAAAACAAAACTCTATACAACCAAATCAGTAGCAATGCTCAGGAATTTGCTCAGCGGTTTGATATAAAGGAATATGTAGATAAACTGATTAAACTATATAAAGTTTAATTACTTAGGATTTGATTGATAAATGCACTATAATTTTTTTCAGCATTATATTCATTTTCCCATGTGTAAAAAGCGTTTTGGTGCATATTTTCTTTACATTCATATGATAAATTATAAAATTTTTCAATCATATCTGCAATTTCTACCGCAGTAGGATTGGGGGAAAGTAAAAATCCGTTATAGCCATCATTTACAATTTCCGGAGTACCACCTACAGCGGTTGCCACACATGGTATTCCAAAGCTCATTGCCTCCATAATGGAAACCGGTATACCTTCAGAAAGACTTACATTAATAAACAGAGAAATATTTTTTTTGCTCATGTAATCCATGACTTCTTGGTTTGAAAGAGCTCCTACATAAGTATATTTGTTAGGTATTTTTAATTCAGCTAATTGTATAAGTTCTTGTTTTAAAACACCATCGCCTATATGTATCCAGTTAAAATCAATTTCTAAAATTGATAATGCGTGTATAAGTGTCTTTATGTTTTTTACATCTATAAGATTGCTTAACGAAAGTATTGTAAAATTGTTGATGTTGCATTTCTTGAAGATTCTAGATTGCACTCCTAATCTTGAAAGTTTAACAGAAGGATAATCTGAACCTAGTAACAAATGATTGTATCTACATCCATCGCTAGATATTGAAGCATAAATATCAATATTTTTTAGTAGATATTCTCTTAGAGGCAAATATTTCGAACGGTTTTCTTCTAAGTATAAATCCCAACGATGTGCCCGACAAAACCTCTTTTTTATAATTTTCTTACTTTTTATAGATGCTATTGCAATTGCCATATCATTGGCCCAATAGGAATAAAGATAAACTTCATCTTTGCGAGAGGTCTGTTGAGATATTATGTTCTTTATTCTTTTCTTGAATATGTATTTTTTTTGAAGTGTAATGATTAAAGTATTGAATATAATTTTTGATGTTTTTAATTTGTACAAACGCCTTATTATTTTCATTTCTCTCCAAAACAATGAATTGCCAATTTCCAAAAACGATAGTAGTTTTAGGATGCTAGAAAGTTCATAATTAAATCTAGTTATTGCACAGTTTTTAGGTGTTTTTCTTGTTTGCAGATTTGTAGTATCGTTTGATATTATTATAATCTTGTCAAATGCTTTAGATAGATGCTCAATTTCATTTTCAATGAAAGTTTCTCCCTTTCCGTAAGGATAATTGCTTGTAAAAAAGAAGAGTACTTTAGACATATATCATGTTCTTTAAATAATGTTTAATTTTTCTGCTTTATAGTTCGCAGCAAATATAGTAGAAAAAATTTCTATGTTATTATAGATTTTATTTGTGTTTTATTAATGCTAGATACTTAATAATTTAAAATTGTGAATATTAGCTAAATAAATTACTATTAAGATTCGTCATTTCAACTAAAATTCTATTTATTAATTTCTCATAATTTTTTGTTTCTTTGTATAAATATGTCTCTGACTTATTAGTTTCAAGAAAAATATTATGTATGAATGAAATAAGTTTGTCTCAGTTTTTGGTCGAAATAAAAAATGCGGTAAAAGGTGTTTTTGCACAAACGTATTGGATTGTAGCTGAGATAAGTGAAATTTCGGTTAATTATTCGGGTCATGTTTATCTTGAATTACTAGAAAAAGAAACTGCTTCAGAGCACATTTGTGCCAAGGCGAGAGCTACAATATGGTCGTCGAGAGCACGTTTGTTGGTGCCATATTTTCAAACGGTTACCAATCAGGAATTGTGTAGCGGATTGAAAGTTTTGGTAGAAGTAACGGTAGAATTTCATGAGGTTTATGGCTTAAGTCTAAATATTGTAAATATAAATCCGGAATTTACACTCGGCGAACAGGCATTGCAGTTAAGACAGATTCTGGAGAAACTTCATGATGATGGTATTGCCGATTTAAATAAGTCGTTAGAAATACCTTTGCTGCCTAAGAATATTGCAATTATATCATCGGCAACCGCAGCGGGTTACGAAGATTTTGTAAATCAGATTGACAATAATGGTTATGGCTATCGTTTTCATTTAAAGCTGTTTCCTGCTATTATGCAAGGTCAGGATGCAGAGAATTCGCTAATAGCAGCTTTAGACAAAATTTACTCTTATTTGCCACATTTTGATGTTGTTGTGATTATAAGAGGCGGCGGATCAAAGTCAGATTTAAGCTGTTTTAATAATTATAACGTAGCATCTAATATTGCACAATTTCCTTTGCCTGTAATTACCGGCATTGGTCATGAAAGAGATGAATCTGTAGCTGATATTGTGGCAAATACTTCCATGAAAACTCCTACAGCAGTTGCCGAATTTCTTTTGTCGAGATTTTCTGCCTATCAAGCTAGTCTCGATGAGGTTTTGAGAAGATTTGAAGTTGCATCGCGGTCGGTTATTGACTCCATTTGTAAACAGATTGATTTACATGCTTTATCTCTACAAAAGTCGGTTACGGTTATGATAGACAAACGAAAATTGAATTTATTGTCAATTTCTCAGAATATTAAAACCAGTGTGTTTAATGAATCGAAACTCTTGCAGCAGCAATTGCATTTTTTTGCGGAGAAAACGAGAGTTGCAACTTCCGTTTATTCAACCAATAAAAAATCAGAAATTTTATATCTTTCTAAGGATTTAATAAATTCTGTAAATAAAAGAATTCTGGCACATAAGCAAAATTTAGATAGAGCAGAATTGATTTCTGAAATTAACAATCCGCTTTTACTCATGAAGCGGGGCTACAGTATTGTCACCGATTCTGAAGGAAAAATTGTAAAATCTATTAATCAGATAAAAATAACTGATGAGATTTCAGTGAAATTTTCTGATGGTAGTATTTCATCTGTTGTTAAAAAGGTAATTGATGGCGAATAGTGGCAATTAATTGTCGGAGGCAAACCATTCGGCAAAAGATGTAGGTGTTTCGTATAATTTTATAGAAAACAGTTCTACCTCTTTCGGAAGTATTGGTATCAGTACTTTTGCAAAATAGCTAACCATATTCTCACAAGTGGCTTGTCCTTCAAATTCTATATATTTTCCAACTTCCTGAAAATCTGAGATATTATTAGGGTTTCTGTGTCTGTTGCTTAGTATTAAAGAATGGTCGAATATATCTACAATATTATTTTTTACAATACTTTTCAATTGAGAAAAATCTATTATCATTCCATACGATTGATTTTCAACATCTTCAATTATGTTTCCAATTACTGTTACAAATAGTTTATATGTATGACCATGTATGTTTTTGCAAAGACCGTTGTAGTTAAAAAGTGCGTGAGCGCAGTCAAATGTAAATTCTTTTGTTACACGTATTTTCATGTTTTTTCTAATTTGAAATTTATATTCGATAAATAAAATTCATGAATTTTATTTATCGTAGATTTTTCTGATAAAAGAATTCCCAATATTCATTTTTTGCTTTAGTGTAAAGTAAATAATAATATCTTACTAATTCACCATTTATGTTATCAAAATTGAAGACAAGCTGGAAGTAAAATTTTTTATATTTTACAAAATTAAAAATTGCATTACCTTCGTATTAATATGTTTTTATACATTATCAATAATATATGGAGCAATATTATTTTCTGATAGTAGGTGTTATTTTTGTTTTAGCTTTTTTCGACATTGTTGTTGGGGTTACCAATGATGCTGTGAATTTCATGGGTTCTGCAATAGGGTCGGACGCTGCTCCTTTTTGGCTTATAAATGTAATAGTAAGTATAGGAATATTATTAGGGGTTTCATTTTCTGACGGGATGATGGAAGTAGCTCAAAATGGATTATTTGTACCGGCTAAATATAGTTTTTATGAGATTATGATTGTCTTTTTCTCGGTTATGTTAGTTGATATTTTGCTCTTAGATTTTTTAAATACTTTAGGATTACCTACGTCTACAACATTAGCGCTTATTTTTGAATTATTGGGTGGAGCATTTGCTATTTCATTAATTAGAATTTTTGGCGTTCAGCATGATTTCTCGGCATTAAATGAATATCTCAATTTTGGTTTTGCAATAAAAATTGTTAGTGGTATAATTATTTCAATTATTTTGGCAATAGCATTTGGCATAGTAATTCAATTTTTTGCTCGTCTATTATTTTCATTTAATATAAAAAAAAACATTCATTTTTGGGTAGTTTTTTTGGTGCAATAGTTATTACATCTATTGTGTATTTTACTGTTTTATTGGGATTGAGCATGTTTCTTTTTTCTCAAAAGAAACTCTTTTGTTTCTAAAAGAAAATGTAATCGCATTACTTATTATTACCTTTTTGTTTTCATTAGTTATACTATATCTATTAAGTTACTATAAGATTGCCGATGTTTTGAAAGTTTCAGTTTTAGCAGGTACTTTTGGCATGGCATTCGCTTTTGCAGGCAATGACTTAGTAAATTTTATAGGTGTTCCATTAGCAGGCTATGAATCATTACAAATTTTTATGACTAGTAATGATATTTTTATGCCCGTTACAGCCTTGCAAACTGTAATTCCAACACCATCAATATATTTGATGTTAGCCGGAATGGTAATGGTGTTAACGCTATGGTTGAGTAGTAAACCTAAGCAAGTTATAGCTACAACTTTAAAATTAAGCTCTAAGAATCAAATAATTGAACAATTTTCAAGTAATTATATTGCTCGAGAAATTGTAAGAAATTGGTTATTGATGAAAAAATTACTTTTATTTTTATTACCAAATAAGATTGTCCTATTTATTAGCAGCAGATATTCTGGTAGTGAAATAGATAATAATCATGATGAGAATCAATGCTTTGATACGGTTAGAGCAGCAGTTAATATGTCAGTAGCTTGTATTCTTATTTCATTGGGTACTAATCTAAATTTACCATTGTCAACAACTTATGTAGTTTTTATGGTGACAATGGGCTCATCAATAGGCGATGGTGCCTGGAATAGTCAAAATGCTGTATATAGGCTTTCTGGAGTAATAACGGTTGTAAGCACTTGGTTCTATACAGCTTTTATAGCGTTCTTTTTAACAGCTTTTGTTACATTTTTTATTTATTGGGGTGGTGTTACTGCTATTTTGATATTAATTCTAATTATTGCTTTTTTCTATTTCAAATCAAATATTATAAGTAAAAAGAAAACTCAGGAAAATGTTTTGAAAGAAGCCTTGATATTTGAAAATGTAGAAAAAGCACAGATTTCTTCAACTATTAAAAATAATTTATTCTTCATTTTTTCTGTCTATAAAGTAGTAGTTGAATCAATTATATCTAATGAAAGAAAAGAATTGAAAGAATCATTAAAAAATGCAGAACAAATCTACTCTTTTGCAAATATTCAAAAAGAAAATATTGAAAAGGTTATTTCAAAATTTGACGATGAATTAGAAAAGAACTACAACTACCTAATCATGATAGAAAAGCTCCAAAATGCCTCTAAGGCACTATGGATTCTTACCGACAGTGTTTTCAAATATCTTGATAATAACCATAAAAGCTTATCTTTTCAGCAAAAAGAAGAGTTTTCACAGTTAAGTTCAATAGTGACAGAATTTACAGAAAACATATTTTCTCTGTTTGAAAATTATTCTGAGACCAAAATTGACGAAATGTATGAAATTCATTCAAAGTTAAATTTACTTTTAGAAAGAAGTCGTAAAAGACAGATTCTTAGAATAAAAAACCATGAACTTTCTATAACGAGTAGAAGTGTCTATTTTGAACTTATTCATCAAACTGAAATAATACTAAATAATTCTATAAGTGTGCTGAACATTTATAATATGTTCGAGGACAAAGTTTCATATTAAAATAGTGAATCATTATACCTTTTCAATAATACTTTTCAATTGATCTGCTTGATGAACTCCTACACCTCTCCATTTTACTTCTCCTTGTTTAAAAATGAGCATAGTAGGTATATTTCTCACCCCATATTTTTGAGCTGCTTGAGGATTCTTGTCCACATCAATCTTTAATATTTTGGCTTTACCTTCAAGATCAGCTGCAAGTCTTTGTAAAATCGGACCCATCATTTTGCAAGGACCACACCAGTCTGCATAAAAATCTACCAATACAGGTAAATTTCCATTTATTGTTTCTGTAAATTTTGTCATTGTTAGTTTTTTTAGATTTTACTTTCTTTTTTAGATTTTACATAGTCTTTAATAACTCCCGAAAGTAGATAGCCAAACAGCATACCGTAAATGGTATTCATATACCAAATGGAGGTAATAGGACATGTTCCAGTGCTACAGCCAACATATTTCCAATATAAAAAGCCACTCACACCGCCTACAATTGTAAATACAATTTCGAGCAAATATTTATTTAAAAGTTGTTTAATCATCTGTTTTGAGGTTACTTATTTTCTAATAAAAAAATTATTAAAGCAAAGTAAATACAAATGATATCAATTGTAAGTGACCAAAATCACAATAGACCCGAAAAACTAATTTTCCCTCTTATTTGGGTAATTTTTTTGTTTTTTTCTAAAATTTTAAGTAGTCTTGAAATTACTTCTCTAGAAGTATTTAGAGCAAAAGCAATATCTTGATGGCTTCCACAGAACACGTTGTTTCCTGTTGATTCATAATATTGTTTCAGATACCTGATAAGTCTTTCGTCCATATTCATAAAAGCAATACTGTCTATAGTATCTAGAAGCTCGTCGAATCTTTTTCTATAGCTATAAAAGACAAATGTTTTCCATGAACTAAAATTAGAAATCCATTGTTCTATTTTTTGTACTGGAATAGCTATAATTATTGAATCTTCTGTTGCTTCAGCTTCAATATTGCTTTTCATCTCGCTCATACAGCAAGTAAGAGCCATAGAACAGGGTTCTCCTGGTTTTAGAAAATATAAAAGAAGCTCATTATTATCTTATCAACTCTGAATATCTTAAGAAGCCCTTCTGCTAAAAGTGGAAAAGACTTTATAAAATCGCCCGAATTTATGAGTAAGTCTCCTTTCTCAATATGTTTTAGCCGACCACAATCAATGATAGCTTCTTTTAACTCTTTTTCAAAAAAAGGGAATCTATTTTCTACTATTTCTGAGATTTCTTTTTTTTCAGGTGTCATATCTGTAAAATTTCTTTTTATCTGATTTCAAATATAATAACTGTAAAAATTATATTATTTAATCTTTCTCTCTAGCACTTTATCTATTACTGATAGAAAGACTTAAAGATACTCATTTTTATAATGCAAAAAAGAGTTGAATCTTTAGCGACTCAACTCTTTCTAATTTGAAATGGAGAAATGGTAATATTTTTATCTGTTAGGATTTTTTATACCCATGAGAGTAAATAATTTTCTGGCAACTTCGGCATTATCTGTTGCAGAGGCAACAAGTTCGCTACCAACGCCTATGGTTCTTATAGGTACAGCTACGCCAGTATGGTGAAAGGTTGTCCAACCTATACCTGCTTTTTCACAAAGTATTGTAATAGCTGTTAACGACAAAGGCTCGTAATTTCCATAATTGACTGCCTCAGTACTACCATTGCCTTTTTTTTGTGCTACAGATGCTATGTAGGCTTCATGTAATCTCTTTTTATCTGTATTATCTATGATTAGAGTGCTGTCGCTATTTAAACCGGCAAAATATTGTACCGAATCTAATATTGAATTTTCGCTACTATTATTTTTAATCCAATTGTTTATTTTCTCTTCGAGTAACTCTCTTGAAATAGACTGATGTTTAAGTGCAGAAAGGTTTGTATTATATCCCAGTTTATCGAAACCAAGCGACATTCCTCCGGTTTCATGGTCGGCAAGAACAATTATAAGCGTTTCTTCCGGATGTTGGTTGTAGAAATCTAAAGCTACTTTAAATGCAGTATTAAATTCAATTACCTCATTTATAGCAGTTTTAGCATCATGTTCATGACAGGCATGGTCAATCTTCGAACCTTCTACCATCATAAAAAATCCATGAGGGTTGTCTAAATGTTCAATTCCTTTTTTTACAAAGTCCGCAAGTGTTAATGCATCAGTTGGTTTATCTATGCAGTACTTAAGCATTAGAGAATCTGCCATATGAACTTTAAGCGCAGTGTCTTTTAGCGATTCTAGTTCTGTTTTAGTTCTTAGAATTGTATATCCGCTTTTTTTGTCCCATTCATATAAATTTCCTACCGTTGCAGCAGAGTCTTCCGGAGAAACAGGATTAGGGTTTTCATATCCGGCACCGGCAAAATAATGAAATCCTGATAGAGAAAGTTGTTTGCCAATTCTGTAGTATTGAGATCTCTTTTTCTGATTTGCATAAAAAACCGCAGGAGTAGCATGGTCTATAGTAACCGAAGCAACAATACCTATCTTCATTTTTTCTTGAAAAAAAGCTTCTGCTAATGAAGTTAAAGAGTCTGTATGATTTGTATTCATGCCTATAGTATTGAAACTCGTCTTTTCTCCACTTGCTAATGCCGTACCCGATGCAGCCGAACAAGTTATAAGTCCACCGTTGTAGTGGGTAGTTATATTTCCTTGATTTGGAAGATACATAAATGCTAATGAATCATTTAATGTATTTTTTACATATTCGTTAGCAATTTGTGCTTGAGCCATACCCATACCATCTCCTATGAAATAGAAAATATATTTTGGTTTGGTTTTATTTTCAGTTATTTTGTTGTTGCTTGAGCATGCTCCAAGAAATATAGTTATTATTATGATAATAACTCCGAAATGTAAAAATTTAATCATCTTTTTATTTATTTAGTACTAGATATTTTCTGTCTGCAATTTAGTTGAAAATATCCAAATCAACTTACAAAGTGTATGTTATGTGTTTGTTATTTTAATATTAATTTAATTTTAGCCACGAGTAAAGACAGGTTTGTTTTCTGTTGATAGTTTTTCGTTGAAGAAATATCCATCCATATCAAAGTGTTTTAAATCGTCAATATTTTTTATTCTGTTGGTTATAATGTATCGTGCCATCATGCCTCTGGCTTTTTTAGCAAAGAAGCTTATTATTTTGTAATTACCATCTTTAGAGTCTTTAAACTCAGGACTAATAATTTTTATATCTGTCTTTTTTGAATCAATGGCCTTAGAATATTCATTAGAAGCTAAGTTTATTAAAATTCTAGGTTCAGTTTCATTTACCGATTGAACTATAGCTTGAGTTATAGATTCTGTCCAGAAGTTGTAGAGATTATCGCCTTTATTATTCATGAGTTTAGTACTCATTTCTAGTCGGTAGGGCTTTATTGCGTCAAAAGGTTTCACTACTCCATACAATCCGCTTACTATGCGTAGATGTTTCTGAGCGAAATGCAAATCCTCATTACTCATATTTTTAGCATCTAAACCAGTATAAACATCACCTTGATATGCAAAAATTGCTTTTGTTAAGTCTGTTTTTTTTTCATCCCAATTTTGGAATCTCTCAAAATTCAATTGTGCTAAGGTACTGCTAATAGACATCATTTCTACAATCTCAGATGAAGTATATTGTTTAAGTAATAATACAAGCTCTTGAGATTCTGTGATAAACGTGGGTTCTGTCTGATTCATTTCAGGAAAATAATCGACCGATTTCATGGTTTTAGCTGGAGATAGAATACAAATCATAAAATTTTAAAAAAAAGTTAAAATAAAATGGGAACGAAATTACTGTCGTATTATCTACATACAAAATAACGTTAATAAATCGTTTTAATAATTTTTAAAAGTATAAATCTAAATAAAGAAGTTATGAAAAAGTTTAATTTATTTTTAATTGGGTTTTTGTTGCTAACAGGTTCTTTGTTTTCGCAAGAGGCTGTTATACAAAAAAAATTAACAAAAGAAGAGAAAAGAGCTCCTTATACTACTGCTATCATGATTATGCCTCAAATGTTAGCATCGCATGGTCTTCGTATGGATTTTGAATTTAGAATAGGTAAAAATGCTATCGTAATTGCCCCAACTTATTACAATAAGTATAATCATGATTATTATGATTATTATTATGATGACTTTAAAAAGAAAGAAGGTGCAGGAATAGACATTGCGTACAAGTTAAATTTAACTGATCCGAACAGAGTTTTTGTTCCTTATGCTGCTGCAAATCTCTCTTATGATTTTTATTCGGTTGATGTTGTTGATGTAACAGAAAATTATTATTATGATGAGTATGGATATTCTCAATCAAGTGAATATTATACTAATGAAAAACATTTTGACATTCACAAATTAGGTGTAGATGCATTGATGGGATTTCAGATAACCCCAATTCCAAGATTTGTAATTGATTTTTCTGTAGGAGTTGGTACTCGTCATAGCTTTGCAAAAAATGATGAAGAAGAAATGAGATCTCGATTCGGTGATAATATTTTAGATATGGCATTCACTGGAATTATTCCTACAACAAATTTTAAGATAGGAATAAAACTTTAGAAATCTAATAAATAATTAAAAAAGAAAAATTATTAATTTTAAAAGACATGTTATGAGAAATATTAATTTAATTTTTATAGGGTTTTTGTTAATAACCAGTTCTTTGTTTTCGCAAGAAGTGGTTGAACAAAAAAAAGAAACAAAAGAAGAAAAAAGAGCACATTATACTACAGCAATAATGATAGTTCCTCAAATTGCCGCAGTGAATGGTATGCGTATTGATTTTGAGTTTAGAACCGGAAAGAATGCTATTGTAATTGCGCCAACTTATTATAGTAAAATAAATTATGATGATTATTATGATTATAAAAAAATGAATGGAGCAGGTTTAGATTTGGCTTACAAATTTAATTTAATTAATCCTAATAAAGTATTTGTTCCTTATGCAGCTGCTAATCTATCTTATGATTACTTTTCGGTAGATGCTATAAATAATATTTATGAATATTACGATGAATTTGGTAATTATTCCCCTAATTATGATTTGACAAAAGTAGGCATTCACAAGGTTGGTCTTGATGCTTTGAT
Source organism: Bacteroidales bacterium (assembly GCA_016714605.1). Taxonomy (GTDB): domain Bacteria; phylum Bacteroidota; class Bacteroidia; order Bacteroidales; family UBA1715; genus JADKDL01. Next base: position 282,235 of record JADKDL010000001.1, read on the forward strand.
GGGATTCCAAATAACTCCAATTCCAAGATTTGTAATTGATTTCTGTATTGGTGTAGGAACTCGACATTCATTTGCTGAAAGTGAAAAAGATCTTGTTAAAGAAAATTTTAGTGAAGAAATTTTAGATATGGCATACAGTGGAATTATTCCTACTTGTAATTTCAAGATTGGTATAAAACTATAGTTTTTTAACCATATTAAATAGAAATTTTAAAAAAAAGCATATGAAAAAAATAGTTATATTATTTGTTCTCTTATTAGAGTCAATTGGTTTCATTTACGCGCAAGAGCAAGTAACGGAAAAACCAGAACAGAAGAAGTTTTACAGAAAATCGATTATGATTGTGCCAACAGAGATTATTTTTAACGGTTTAAGAGCTGATCTAGAGTTGCCGTTAAAAAATAATTCTATAGTAATAGCTCCTATTTTTTATTACTTCTCTCATGATTTCAAGAATTTTGGTTTCGATAGTCCTTATTATGAAAAACTTATTGGGACAGGACTTGAATTCGCATATAAAATTAATTTGATAGATCCAAGTAAGAAAGTAATACCTTATGGAGAACTAAATGCTACTTACAAATGGAACAAAATTTCTGTTAATGGTGATAAAACACATACTAACGAATTTAATGAGCAACTAGAGCCCGGTTATTATTTTAGTGGCATGGAGGATATAAATATTCACAGAGTTGGAGCCAATTTTTTTATTGGTCTTCAAATGGCTCCATTACCAAAATTTGTATTTGATTTTTCTTTCGGAATAGGTACAATATCTAGTTTTGCCCCAAACCATCAAGACTATATAGATAGTTATCTTAATGAAGATATTCGATCTTTAGCATATACCGGACTAACTGCTACCGGTAGATTTAAAATTGGGTTCAAGTTTTAAGGTTTTTCTTTATTTCATAGTCTTATATATTCGCTTATATCTTTTTGATTATTAGTATGTGGGGAATTCCTTTTGGGGGATTCTCCATTTTGTTTATAGGGATTTATAAATTCTTTACGTTTCATTTTTATCAAATTCATTTGTCGTCGTCTGAAATTGATTTAGAAAAGGAAGAGCCCAATAGAGAATATAAAATAAATAAAAAATAAATATAAAAAAGATAGAGTAAGTCATCCTTTTTTTTAAACTATATCATAATAAAACTCTACTTTTATTCAAAATTTGTATCATGGTAAAGTGGGGAATAATAGGCTTAGGAAAAATAGCCGGAAAATTTGCCGAAGGCTTAAAATTTGTCGATAATGCGGTTCTTTATGCTGTAGCGTCGTCAAGTCATTTGAGAGCAGAAGAATTTGCTAAAGAATTTTCAGTTCTCAATTATTCTGATAGTTATGAGGCTATGGTAAAATTACCGGAACTTGATGTTGTTTATATTGCCTCAAATAATAATTTGCACTACGAACATGTTAAACTGTGCTTAGAAAATAATAAACATGTATTATGCGAAAAACCTTTCACTGCAAATTATAGCCAGACAAAAGAACTTTTTGATCTTGCACAGCAAAAAGGATTATTTCTAATGGAGGCACTTTGGACGAGGTTTTTACCATCTATGTCATATCTTGAACTGTTAGTAATGAATAATACTTTTGGAGCAATAAAGTCTATTGATGTGAGTTTTGGATTCGTTGCAAACCCAGATCCGCAAGGCAGGTTACTGAATAAAGAACTTGGTGGCGGTGCTTTGCTTGATATTGGAATCTATCCTATTTTTTTGTGTAATTTTCTTCTCGGTACCCCCGACAAAATAAATGTTCAAGTAGAAACTGGAGAAACCGGTGTAGACATTCATTCCCTTATAGCTTACGAATATAAAAATGCTAAAGCGCAGTTTACCTGTTCGTTTAAAGAAAAGTTAAACAATGAAGCAGTTATTACTTTTGAAAAAGCTGTTGTAAAGTTGCATGCTATGTGGCACTGTCCGACTAAAGTTGAGGTGATTACCTATAATTCGGAATTTATTGATTTGCCTTGGGCGGGAAATGGATATAACTATGAAGCTCAGTATGTAACAGATACAATAGCAAACAAATCGTATTCAAAAAGTTTATTTAATGCCGATAATTCACTTGCTTTGATTAAGCAAATTACAATGATTCTTGAAAAGTAAATTATTTACTTTTTTTTATCCGATTAAATCCTACCATATATGTTTGAATTATCAATATTTCAATTAATTATACTTGCATTATCAACACTATTAATTGGTATTGGGAAAGGAGGATTACCCGGAACCGGAATGATAGCTATTCCACTTGCTGCTATTGCATTTGGAGGAAAAATTTCTACCGGTATTATTTTACCGCTTCTTATTTTTGCCGACGTCTATGCAATAATTCATTACAGAAAATATCTTAACAAAAAATATTTATTCAGCGTTTTACCTTGGGCACTTCTTGGGGTTTTATTAGCGGTTTATGTTGGCGATATTTTAAATGAAAAGCAATTTATGTGTACCATAGCCGGAGTTATAATTGTTGGTATTGGGCTTATTATAATGAAAGATTATAAACTCATAGCTTTAGATGTTTCAGGAAATAAATTTATGGCTATAAGTTTAGGTTTGGCAGGAGGTTTTGCTTCTATGATAGGCAATGCAGCCGGACCAATAATGGGTTTGTACTTATTGGCAATGGGTTCAAAAAAGAATGAATTTGTAGGTACCGGTGCTTGGTTTTTCTTTACTGTTAATCTGTTTAAAGTACCCATGCACGTGTTTTTGTGGGAAACTATTACTTTAGATACTTTTTTGTATGCCCTTTGGCTTTTGCCTTTGCTTTTGGTTGGTGTATATATAGGAATATTGCTTACAAAAAAATTGCGCGAAGATATGTTTAAAATGTTTGTTTATTCTACCTCTATTATTTCTGCATTAATAATTCTCATAAAGCAAATTATTTAAAGTAAAGTTCATTCTCTGAGTTATTTATTCAACCAATTTCTGAAAAGCATCTTTATAACCATCGCCTATAGGAATTCTTTTATCTTTAATTATAATTCTGTTTCTATCAATTTTTTCAATAGCATTTATTGAAACTATGAAAGAGCGATGTACTCTAATAAATTTATTTGAAGGTAACTTCTCTTCTATTCCTTTCATTGTCATAAGAGTCATAACCAAGCCCCCGGTGGTGTAAATTTTTACATAGTCTTTCAGACCTTCTACATAGAGAATAGAATCAAAAATAATCTTAACCGATTGATATTCTGATTTTACGAAAATAAAGTTTTTATCAGACTTTATCTCACTTGTATTTTTTAAATCATATAGCTCTTTAGCTTTTGTAACAGCTTTTAGGAAACGTTCAGGGGCAATTGGTTTCAATAAATAATCTATTGCATCAAGATTAAAACCATCTATAGCATATTGTGAATATGCTGTTGTAAAAATTACATAGGGTTTTACTGGTAATGAACCAAGGAAATTAATACCCGAAATATCAGGCATTTGAATATCAAGAAAAAGTAAGTCTATGTGAAATTCCTGTATTGCTGCCGATGCCTCAAAAGCATTCTTGCATTTTTTAATTAATTTCAGATAAGGAATTTTTTCTATATAACTTTCTATGACATCTTGTGCCAATGGTTCATCATCAATTATCAGACAGTTCATTTTCATTAAGTTTTAAATGAAGCGAAACAACAAAATTATTGTCTAATTCCACTATCTCAAGTTTATGTTTATCAGGATAGAGTAATTCCAAACGTCTTTTAACATTCTGAATTCCTATGCCTCCGGTTTTATCGGTATGTAAGTTTTTGTGAAGTTTATTCTTAACGGTAAATAGCAGCTTAGAATCTTTTCTTTCTAGACTAATATCTATAGGAGAATCATCAGTATGTGAAATACCATGTTTAAAAGCATTTTCTACGAATGGAATTAATATCATTGGTGCTATAGTTACCCCATTGGTGTTGTCGGAGACTGAAAAGGTAATAGTGCAATTTTCAAAAACTCTCAGCTTTTGCAGTGATATATAATTGTTTATATAATCAATTTCTTTATCCAAGGACACCTTATTTACTTCAGATTCATATAACATATATCGCATCATTTCACTCAATTTAAGAATGATTTCTGGCACTTTATCCGATTTTTTTAGCGATAGGGAGTAGATGCTATTTAAAACATTGAAAAGAAAATGCGGATTAATTTGTGTTTTTAAGAATGTTAGTTCAGTTTTCAGTTTTTCGTTATGCACAATTTTTTTTCGTCTCTCTTCTCTAAAGTAATTAGCCATTAATCCCAAACTGGTGCTTATTGCAATATTCAAGAGCATACCCATATTCATAGCTCTTGGGTGATTATGTCTCATCCATCGTTTTTGAATTTCAAAATCGGTTCTTTGTTCATATTTATATGTTCTTACCGAATTGCCTTGCCGCACGCGCTCTTCATAACGCATAACGACATTTCCACGCTTGGGGTCAATATATCTGCGAGTATAATCAGAAAATCTTGAAAATAGAAATATTATAAAAGTTAGAATTATAGCAAAATAGAAATATTTCTTTTTGAGCAATAGCTTAGGAACTAGAAAATAAGCATTGAAATAAAAAACAATTAATACAAATAAACTATCAATTATTCTTACTTCGAGAGGTATGAAGTTGAACGGCATATTCAACACCAAATATGGATAAGAAAAAAATATAAACCAACCAAATAGATGGAGAATAGAATTTCTTATTTGTGTTTTATGGTTAACAAAGAAAGTTTTTATATTCATCAGAAATATTGATTATCTGAACAAAGATAAATGAATTGATTTTGCAAACTAAAAGAATATAGACAGATAATGTGAAAGTACCGATAAAATCATAATAAAATACTGATTCTTAATAATTGAATTTAATGTATTGAAAGTATATGAATTTAATACAGAATTCATATAATTGTTTTATAAAATTTTATTTTCATTAAAAGAAAACCTTCTATAGACGATTCAAAGTAAAATAATTGACAAAAAAACCTACTAAATTTCCAAAAATTTGTACAAAAAGTATAATTTTGCCAAAGTTAAATTGATTTAATATCTAACCTTTAAAAAAATAAGAAGTAGTATGGCTAATTTATTCAGTTCATCAATCGGGAGAAAGCTATTGATGAGTATTACAGGGCTTTTCCTGATAGTTTTCTTACTTGTCCATCTTACTTTAAACTCATTTTTGTTGCTAGATGGCGTTCTTGGGTTTGAAGAAGGGCAAATGTTCAATGCCGGAGCACATTTCATGGCAACAAACCCTTTCATAAAAATTATGGAGCCTATGTTGGCAATTGGGTTTTTAGTTCATATTATGTACTCAATAGGTTTAACAATTCAAAACATCAAAGCAAGAGGAGCTGCAAGGTATGCATCAGGTTCAAAGACTGATGATGTTGAATGGTCATCAAAAAATATGTTCGTATTAGGAATATTTGTAGTTTCATTTTTGGTAGTTCACTTAGCAAATTTTTGGGTAAAAATGAAAATTACCGGCGACCCATTGCTACACCAAGAAGCTAGTTTCCCTTTTATGGGAGCCGAAGCTCATGGAGAAAACGCTTATGCGTTAGTAAACACTGCATTTCAAAATATAGCCATTGTAATAATTTATGTAATAGGTTGTATTGCTCTTTCTTTCCACTTATCTCACGGGTTCTGGTCGGCTTTTCAAACCATTGGATGGAACAACACAGTATGGTTAAACAGACTACAAACAATTAGTAAAGTGGTAGCTTGGTTCATTGGTCTAGGATTTTGCGTTATAGCTATAGCCCAGTATCTATTCTTTTAATCAATTACAAAAACAAGTAAATATTTAAATAAAATATGGCAACATTAGATTCAAAGATCCCTGCGGGTGATATAGCTCAAAAGTGGGAAAACTATAAAGCACATCAAAAATTGGTAAACCCTGCCAATAAAAGAAAGTTAGACGTAATCGTTGTAGGATCCGGATTAGCGGGTGGTGCAGCAGCAGCTTCTTTAGGCGAACTGGGTTTTAATGTAAAATGTTTCTGCTACCAAGATAGTCCGCGTAGAGCTCACTCTATTGCAGCACAAGGTGGTATAAACGCAGCAAAAAATTATCCGAACGATGGCGACAGCGTACACCGTTTGTTTTATGACACCGTAAAAGGTGGAGACTATCGTGCTCGTGAGGCTAATGTACATAGACTTGCTGAAGTGAGCAATAGTATTATAGACCAATGTGTAGCTCAAGGTGTACCTTTTGCACGTGAGTACGGAGGTTTGCTTGACAATAGATCTTTTGGTGGTGCTCAGGTTTCTAGAACATTCTATGCTAAAGGTCAAACCGGACAACAATTATTGTTAGGAGCTTACGGAGCGCTTAACAGACAAATAGCTAAAGGAACGGTAAAAATGTTCAACCGTAACGAAATGATGGACGTGGTTGTAATTGACGGTAAAGCTAGAGGAATCATTACAAGAAACCTTGTTACAGGTGAAATTGAAAGTCATTTTGGTCATGCTGTAATTATAGCAACCGGAGGTTACGGAAACGTTTATTTCCTTTCTACTAATGCAATGGGATCTAACGTATCGGCTGCATGGAAAACATATAAAAAAGGAGCATTCTTCGGAAACCCTTGCTATGTGCAGATTCACCCTACTTGTATACCAGTTCACGGAGAGTTTCAGTCGAAACTTACGTTGATGTCTGAATCTTTAAGAAACGACGGTAGAGTATGGGCCCCAAAGAAAAAAGAAGATGCAGAAGCAATACGTGCCGGAAAGAAAAGACCTGAAGATTTATCAGATGATGATAGAGATTTCTATTTGGAAAGAAGATATCCTGCTTTTGGTAACCTTGTACCTAGAGATGTGGCTTCGCGTGCTGCAAAAGAAAGATGCGATGCCGGTTATGGTGTAGAAGCTGGTGAAGCTGTATATTTAGATTTCAAATATGCAATTCAAAGACTTGGTAAAGACGTAGTTGAAGCTCGTTATGGTAATCTTTTCCAAATGTATGAAAAAATTACCGATGACAATCCTTACCAAACACCGATGAAAATTTATCCTGCTATACACTATACAATGGGTGGAATATGGGTAGATTATGATTTGCAAACTACAATTCCGGGATTGTTTGCTGCCGGAGAAGCTAACTTCTCTGATCATGGTGCTAACCGTCTTGGTGCATCGGCTCTAATGCAAGGTTTGGCAGACGGTTATTTCGTGTTGCCTTATACTGTGCAAAATTACTTGGCAGATGAACTTCATACTCCAAGAATTGATCCTGCTAAGAGTGCAGATTTTAAGAAAGCTGCCGATGAGGTTAAGGGTAATATAAACAAATTGTTGAGTATTAAAGGAAAGCAATCTGTAGATTCATTCCATAAGAGACTTGGCAAAATAATGTGGGACAAAGTTGGTATGGGTCGTACCAAAGAAGGTTTGACCGAGGCAATCTCTGAAATACAAAAATTAAGAGTTGAATTCTGGAAAGACGTAAGAATACCGGGTGATGCTAATGAAATGAACGTAGAGCTAGAAAAAGCTAATAGAGTTGCCGATTTCATTGAACTAGGTGAACTTATGGCTCGCGATGCTTTACATAGAGAAGAGTCTTGCGGTGGACATTTCCGTGAGGAGTTCCAAACCGAAGAAGGTGAAGCAAAACGTCAGGACGATAAATTTTTGTATGTAGGTGCTTGGGAATTTAAAGGAATTGACCAAGAACCGGTACTTCACAAAGAAGCTCTCGAATTTGTTTATTGTGAATTGAAACAAAGAAATTACAAATAACATGATTTTACCCTTTGGGGTAGTAACATAAAAAAAAGATTGACCAATGAAAGGTAAAACATTAAATCTTAAATTAAAGGTTTGGAGACAAAAGTCTGCAACAGCCCAAGGTAAATTCGAAACCTACGAGGTATCAAATATATCAACAGAAGGTTCATTTCTTGAGATGATGGACATTTTAAATGAACAGATTATTAGTAATGGAGGAGATCCGGTTGCATTTGACCACGATTGCAGAGAAGGTATTTGCGGTATGTGCAGCTTATATATTAACGGACACGCTCACGGACCTGACGAAGATATTACAACTTGTCAGTTACACATGAGAAAATTTACCGATGGTGATACTATTACAATTGAACCTTGGCGTTCTGCCGGTTTCCCGGTTGTAAAAGACTTGATAGTAGATCGTTCTGCATTCGATAAGATATTGCAAGCAGGAGGTTTCGTTTCTGTAAATACAGGTGGAATACCCGATGGTAATGCTATTCCAATTCCAAAAGAAGATGCCGATGAAGCAATGGATTCAGCTTCTTGTATTGGCTGTGGAGCATGTGTAGCTTCTTGCAAAAACGGATCTGCTATGCTATTTGTTTCTGCAAAAGTTTCGCAACTTGCGCTATTGCCACAAGGTAGAGTAGAAGCTGCAAGAAGAGCAAAATCTATGGTAGCTAAAATGGATGAACTTGGTTTTGGTAACTGTACCAACACAGGAGCATGTGAAGTTGAATGTCCGAAAAATATATCTATAACCAACATTGCTCGCTTAAACAGAGAGTTTTTGTCGGCTAAGTTGAAAGACTAAGAGTATTTAAATACTGTGAAAAAGGCGATTAGATAAATTTTAATCGCCTTTTTACATTTTAGCATATTTTACAAATTCGTATTGTCTCATTTTTTTATTTTATTGGAATAACAACTCATTTAATAGTTAGTATTAAACAGCAGAGCTTGTAAACCTTATACTTATTGCATTTTATAGGCTCATTAAAAAAGTTTTTAATTTTTTAGTTCACTGCACATTGATTGTTGTACTGTCAATGACGACTTTGCCTCACAATGGTTATTGTCTTCCCCTGCAATATCTGGTTTCGTAGTTGATACGCACAGATAATTTGAGAATTAATTACGGCAATCATACAATCTCAATAATCAAGGTTCAGACAACTAAATTGAAAATTGAAAATTGAAAATTGAGAATTGAGAAAATGAGAAAATGAGAAAATGAGACAATTTGACAATTAATCATACAAATCATAATAATCTCAAAAATCCTAGTTCAGACCATAATTTATAAACTACTTTTCTCTATTTTAATTTTCACATTTTCACATCTCCAAATCTTCACATTAACTAATTTTCAAATTCCATATAGGGTAAATCCATACTTAGATTGTCTAGAGTTTTAAGTGAGACAATTAGTTTTATTTTGTTTAAAATTTTCATTTTTTAAATTGTTAATAAAATTGTTAATAATTATAGAAATTTATATCTTTGTGATTAAGGTGTTTTTTATAAAAATTTAAACAGTATAACGTTTTTTTATAGACACAAGACTATAAGATATTGTAAAACAAGTACATATTTATATTTTAACTATTATATATTATTATTAATCTAAAATTACAATTATGAGAATTAAAAACAGTTACGTAATGAAAAAGCGTAGTTCGGGTTTTCATGGTGTGGTGAGGCAATTAAGCTTAATGCTTGTTGCTTTTCTGTTTTTTACGGTTTCGGGTTTCTCTCAGAGTTATCCTTTCCCGCAAAATTACCAGTATCCGAACGGCCTTGTTTACAAAGGCACAAGTGTACAGACCACTATTCAAGGTCTCTACAATTCGTGGTTGGCAACTTATTATACCGAGGGTACTATTGGTGGCGACCAGTGTGCTCGTATTAAGTTTGTACAATCCGGCGAATCGGGTACAAATTCAGTGTCAGAAGGTATTGCTTACGGTATGCTTATAATGGTGTACATGGACAACAGTACCAACAAAACACAAGATAAATTTGACCGTTTGTGGCGTTATTACAAGAAAAATAGTAATAGCAACGGAGTTATGAACTGGAAAGTAAATGCCTTTACCGGTCAAGTAACTGCCGGAGCTGGTAATGCAAATGGTGCTACCGATGCTGAACTTGATGCTGCGCAGGCTCTTTTACTTGCTCACAAACAATGGGGTAGTGCCGGATCTATAAAATACTTAGATGAGGCTAAAACTCTTACAAATGCTATTTGGAATACTGAAGTAAATCAGGCTCAAAAATTGTTGAAGCCAGGTGATGCGTTCGACGATTATAAAAACCCATGTTATTTCATAACGAATGCTATGCAGTTGTTTGCTGATGTTGAGGCTTCGCAAAACTGGACAACTCACGATTGGGCTTCAGTAATTGCAAACTCATATTCTCTTATGGAGAAAACTGCAAATGCTTCAACAGGTTTGATTCCTGACTGGTGCTATGCTGATGGTTCATATATAAGTGGTATAAAAGATTCAAAATTTGAATCATTCTTTGGTTACGATGCGGTACGTATTCCTTGGCGTTTGGCTCATGCCTATGCGTGGTATGGCGATGCTAAACATTTAAAAGCTAAAACCCCTTGCCGATAAAATTACTACTTGGGTAAAAGGAAAATATTCTAACCCTGCAAATATTGTTGATGGATATTATCTAAATGGAAATCCTTTATCTGGTGAACCGGGAAGTTTTGCTACTTGGGGTTCAAGTAAAAACGCTTGTTTCATGGGTGGGTTAAGTTTAGGTTCAATGGTAAGTTCTGCACATTCAAACTATCTTGACGCATGCTGGTCTGTTGGTTCTGCTAGAGATGATTTTGGTGCTTATTATACCCATACTACTCAGTTAATGTTCATGCTCGTACTTTCTGGTAACATGCCAAACTTTTGGGATATGAAACCGGTACCTGTTACTGCTGAAACTGATGCTAATGGTAAAATTGTTTATGTAGATTTTAGTAAAGCTTTGGCTGCAACTACTACTTCAACTGGTTGGACAGTGGAAACGTATGCTGATGAAACTGATTTGTCTGCAACTTCTGTATCTGTTTCTTCTGTATCAGTTAGTGCCGGAAGTACTAGAGTAGCGGTTACTTTATCTTCTGATATTGCTGAGCCTATTATTTATATATCTTATAATGGTACATCAATAAAATCTAATAGCGATAATAAAGCTGCTGATGCTTTTTCAAAATTAGAAGTTACTAATAAAATTACAAGCATGGAGCCATTTCCGGTAAATAGATTTACCGACATTTTGGGTACCATGATTAAAGTTCAGTGGAGTAAGGAAATAGCCTCTACATCACTTGATAAAACCGACTTTACTATAAAAGTAAATGGAACTACAGCTGTTATAAACAGTATAGAAATAGATGCTACAGACCCTACTGTTGTTAATTTATTAATTGGTGGTGGTGTTATTAAAGCTGCTACCGATGTTATTACGCTTACATTTGCCGGTGGTTCTATAACAGGAACATCAAGTGCAAAAACTGCTAAACCTTTTACTAATGCCAGTGTTCAGAATTTTTATATGAACGTTGAATGTACAATAATTAGCGATTTTGACGTAAATGCTAATTTAGGTTTAGTTGCTGCATGGGGTGGTGCTGTAGAGTGGACTACTACCGATAAAGATCCTCTTGATGCTACCGATAAAGTTGGTCATTTCACTGGAAATGGAACTGAATGGGGTTGTGTTAGAGCTAAATATACTGATGCCACAGATTTTATGGCTGCAATGAATATTGCAGGTGTAAAATTGAAAGGTAGAATCTATGTGGTTTCAAATTCTCTTTCTGAAAATATTGAAATTCAATTGATGCATTCAACAAAATATGATTATGATGCTAATGGTAGATCTGCTTACATTTCTGCTACAACTTTAGGAACCGGAAAATGGGTTGAATTCGAAGCTGCTATTCAAGCTCCTGCCGATCAATTATATGATGCTGTAATGATAAGAGGTAGCAAAGCTAGTCCAGGTTCCGATATAGAATTCTATATTGATGATTTAAGTCTTTGTCCTCCGCCTCCAACGGTTGATTTTGTAAGTGGAAAAGTGGTTTATGACGGTTCTATGATTGAAATTAAGTTTAGTACGGGTATGAAAGTTCCTGCTTCTAATGACTTAGTTACATTAATGAATGGTACTGATCTTTTGGAAGTAACAAAAATAGAAGCAAAACAAGGCGATGCTACAACCTTAGTATTTACCTTAGGTACTCCTGTTCTTAGTTCTTCAACTACCGTAACTGCTTCTGCCTCTGCGGCATTACAATCATTAGACAATAGATATAATGAAGCGTTTACAAATAAAAAATTAGCTAACTTATTTGGAATCACGGTTACAACCGGTTGGAGAGATGATTTTGCATCTACTACCGACTTTGTAACTGCCAACGTTGGTGTAGCTGCCGATTTTGTTGGTGCTGAAGTAGCAACCGGAGATGGTTACTATTCTGTTACAATGGATGGATCAGAGGGTTATAATGGAATAAGTATTATGACTTATACTAATCAATCTTTAGCTGCGAAAGAAGTAATGGATTTAACTGGTCGTGAAATAGTGAAATTCCGCTATAGAGTAGTTGGTACTGTTCCTTCAAATCTTGAATTAAGAATTGATTTTAAAGATTTAGTGAATTGTTACCCTGCTAAACCTTCTTATGCAAGTGATGGTATGGCGTGGTTAAAACTAACTCCTTCTACTACATGGAAAGAAGAAACACTTGATTTAAAAGCAACACTTTTTAATCAATATTCATTTGCTGATATTGTTGAAATTGATAGAACGAATATTTATCAAGTGCTAATGTATTTTATTTCAGCTCAAGCTACTGCAGCTCCTTGGGAACCTACAGTGTTTGACGGTAAGATAGAATTCGATTATATTTCTATTGGTTCTCCATTGTTCTTGTCGAAAGTAACTGCAGAAATAAATGAGAATGGTACGGTAAAAGCTACAAGTAGTGCCGATGGAAAAATATATTTGGTTCCTGAAGAAACTGCTCCTATGTTCTCTACTTTGCAAGATGCTGTTGCTAAAAAACTTGGTGTTGCAGTTGATGCTACCGCTAATATTGAAGCTTCATTGATTGCTACCGGATTGAAAGCAGGATATTATTTTGCTTATGCTTATGATCCTGCTGCAGGTGCTCTTTCTTCTAGAGTTGGTGTTCAGATAAATGACGTTACTGCTCCCGTAATCACTCAGTTTAGTAAAGGTGATTTCTCTTCGGGTGCTGTAGTTTCGGTTACGGTAAATGAAGATGCTACGGTGTATATTGTTCCTGCGGGCACATTACCGGGTTCTTATTTTACTGCAAGCGTGGGTACTGAAAATGTTGAGGCTGGTGTTCAAACTGCTATTACTTTGAAAGATGGTCTTACTATTGGTAGCAAATATGTATTTGTTGCACAAGACTGGGCTTCTCCTGAAAGAAATACTTCAATTGAAACAGCAAACCCTTCTATCACTATTGTAGCTCCAACACTTACTTTTGAGCTTGATTATGTTGTAGATGCTAATGGTAATTTGCCAAAAGGTAATCCTATAAAAATTACTACAAACATAGCTGCTACTGTTTATTTAGTACCTGCTACTGTTCCTGTTTCTACTGTTGCCGATCTTACAACAAATAATGTTGCTACCGGTTCTACAGTTTTAGCTGCTGGAGTTTATTCATTTTCAATGCCTACTACTGCGGTAGCTCAAGGTAATTATTATGTATATGCATCTCAAGGAACACAAATTGCCGGTCCTTCGGCTCTTGTAACAGTTATAAGCACCAATATTCCATTGGAAAGCTTAAAAGTTACTCCTTCTACAGTTAGTGTTCCGCTTAATAGTTCAAGTACTCCTTTGGTTGTATCTTATACTCCAAGCGATGCTACTGATAAAGCCCTTACTTTTACATATTCTGTAGCTGGTATTGCTGAGGCTGTAGTTTCTACACCTGGTAATATTGTTGTTACTGGTAATCAAGTTGGTAATACTGTAATTACGGTTAATGGTGCCGATGGTATTTCTACAACTATTTCGGTTACGGTTACTTGTCCTACCGTTGCTCCTATAGCTACAGAAATTCCTAATGTAACAGGTTGTTCGGGAACTCCGGTGGCTAATTTGAAAGCTACTTACGCTTCTCCTACTGCAGTTACTCGTTGGTTTGCTGCTTCTACAGGTGGTACAGCAATTGATGAAACAAACGATTTTGCTCATGGTGTAACAACTGGTTTGAAAACACTCTATGCTGCAAAATATGACGATGCTTGCGAAAGTGCAACAAGACTTGCGGTTACAGTTACTGTATCTGCGTCTTCTACTCCAGTTATAACCTATGCTGGTTCTTTCTGCGAAGGCGACGATGCTACTGTTCTTACTGCAACTCCTAGTGGTGGTACTTGGTCTGGTTCGGCTGCAATAGCTGCAAATGGATTATTTACTCCTGCAAGTGCTGTAATTGGTGCTAATTCAGTAACCTATACAGTAGCGGGCGATTGTGGTGGTATTGCTAATAAAGATATCACCGTAAATGCTGCTCCTGCTATTTCTATAACTCCGGTAAGTCCTGTTTGTAGCAATAATGCAATTGTTACTTTAGCTGCTACACCGCCTAGTGGTGTGTGGACTGGTAAAGGTATTGTTGCTGGAACAAACACTTTCAATCCTGCTCTTGCAACTATTGGTGCTAACCAATTGACATATACAGTAAGTGAAAATAATTGCGAAGCTGCTGAATCTATTTCAGTTACTGTAAATGCAACTCCAGAAGCGGTTATTGTTGGTTTACCTACATCTGTTTGTGTGAACTCAGATGCAATAAATCTTACAACGAAAGTAAGTGTAACCGGTGGTATTTTTGCCGATAATCTTGGTAATGTTTCTGCATCGCTGTTTACTCCTACTATAGTTGGTAGTTCTATAATCACTCATACTGTTGTAAAAGACGGATGTACCGGTGTAGATTCTAAAACAATTGTAGTTACAGAAGCTCCTTCTATAACTCCGGTTGCTGCTCTTTGTACAAGCGACGGTGCTATAACCCTAGTTGCTACTCCTACAGGAGGTAACTGGTCTGGCGATGGTGTTAGTGTTGATAAATTTTATCCATCTATTGCCGGTGCAGGAACAAAAACAATTACGTATACAAACGGTTGTTCAGCTACTACTACTATTGCAGTAGTTCACGCAGAGGCTCCAACAGTAAACGATCAGTCGGTTGCTGTTAATGGAACTCCATTAGCATTCCAAGCAACAGGTGCAAATGTTTCAGGTACTATACGTTGGTATAATGCTCAAAAACAATTGATTGCCGACGGCCCTAGTTATATTCCTGATGCTGTTGTTTATCCTACAAGTGTAGAGAATACCGTTTATACATTCTATGCTACGAATACAGAAAATAATTGCGAAAGTAATTTTGTATCGGCAACACTTTCAGTATCTTCATGCGGATTACCTGCTCCAACTGGTGTTTATAGTGTGACAGTGTGTGAAGGTGAAGCTATTGCTTCTCTTACCGCTACCGGAACTAATTTGCAATGGTACAATGAAAGTAATGTATTCATTACTACTGGTGTTTCATTCGATCCTACTCAATATATTACCGAACCGGGAATTTATACGTTCAGAGTGAGTCAAAAAGACGCTTGCGAGAGTGTGAAAGCTTCTACTACCGTTACGGTAAATGCTGTACCTGAATTACCTGTAGGAACTGGAGCAGAAATTTGCTTTGGTGCAACTGCTAAGAAAATTTCTGCTGTTGGTACCGGTATTATTTGGGAAGACAAAGATGGTAATGAATTAAGTAATGGTTCTGAGTATATTCCTACTGTTACTGCTGTTGGAAACTATACCTATAATGCTGTTGCTGTTTCTACGAAAGGTTGTAAATCTGATAAAGTTGCAGTTATTTACACTATACATGAAACTCCTGCAGAGCCTACAATTGCTCCAGTTACTGCTTGCGAAGGGTCAACAAGTGTGGCTCTTGAGGCAAGTGGAACTAACATAACTTGGTATAGTAGCAGCTCTACTTTTATTGTATTACAAGAAGGAGAAGCTAAACTCAATGTTTCAGACGCAGAAGTTGGTACAACCAGTTATTTTGCTACAGATTCATTAGGAATATGCGTTTCTGAAAGAGCAGAAGGAAAAGTTACAATAAATGCTGCTCCGGATGTTACTCTTACTAAACCGATACCTACTAGTCTTTGTGTTGGTGATGCTGAAATTTCACTAGATGATTATTTCTCACCTGCTGGTGGAACTTATTCAGGTGATATTACTGCTGCAAGTGTAGATCCTTCTGTATTAGCCGTTGGTATATATTCAGTTACTTACACAGTAACGAGCATTGATAATTGCTCTACAGCTCTTACTAAAGAGGTGAAAATTAGCGATTGTTCTACTAAAATCCAATCTATTGATATTAGCTCAACGCTTGAAGTACCGCTTAATGGTTACAATACGTTAAGCATACTTATCAACCCTCCTGCTGCAAAATTAAATGCAGTAAGCTTTGAAATAGGCGACGCTACTATTGTTTCTGTTGAAAATGGAACAGTAAAAGGTCTGAAAGAAGGTTCTACAACAATAAAAGTTCTTGCTCAAGATGGTAGCAATGTATCTTCAAATACTTGTACTGTAACCGTTTCTAAAATTAATATACCTGTAGAATCTATTACAATTACCACTACTGGTGTTATTGTAAGTGATAATAATGGTACACATGATGTTTCTCAATATGTGCAACTTAATCCTGACGGAGCTACGGTACAATCTATTGAGTACAGTTCTTCTGATAATAACGTTGTAATGGTTGATCCTACTACAGGAAAAATAACCGGAAAAACAGTAACTGTTGGAACAGAAGCAAAAGCTGATATTTTTGTAAAAGTAACTTCTACAGACGGTTCAATAAAAGAAGCAGTTATAAAAGTAACCGTTAAAAAGGAAAATACTTCTACACCAGTAACTTCTATTTCTATCCCTGTAAGTTTATCGCTTGAAGAAGCTAGTACATTTAAACTTACTGCTGATGCAATAAAAATCCTTCCATTAAATCCTTCTAATAAAACCCTTACTTGGGCTAAAACTTCAGGATTTGGAGGTACTATTGATGCTGCAACAGGAGAGATAACTATAACTGGAACTGCAGGTGAAACGTTCAAAGTTCAAGCTTCTGCTACCGATGGTTCAGGTGTGGTTTCTAATGAAATGGTTATTACGGTAATAAAAGAAGAAATAGTTATTATTAGTGTTATTCCTACAATTAGTGTTGGTCAAATAGAAGTTGGTGGTGTAGCTACAATTACAATAAATACATCTCCGGCTAATACTACTCAAAACACCTTCTCTGTTACAGCTTCTTCTGTTACAACTGGTTCATCTGTAGATATTAAAGAAGTAAATGCAAATACATACACAGTAACTGGTGTAACCGGTGGCGATGTGTCTATAAAAGTTACTTCAAATTCTAATACTACTGTTTACAGTAATGTATCACTAAAAGTAATTGAAAAAGTAAGTAGCATTACAATAAGCAATGCAATAACAGAAGTGGCAATTAAACAGACACTTACACTGAAAACAGAAGTTGGTTCAAAAACTGCTACCAATCAACTACTTAACTGGACTTCTAGCAATGAAGCTATAGCAACAGTTACTGGTGGTGTTGTAACCGGAGTTTCTGCGGGTACTGCTACTATTACTGCTACTGCTGCAGATGGTTCTGGTTTGAGTAAATCTATTGATATTACTGTAAAAGCTGTAGAAGTTGAATCTATAACTACTACTGCTACAAAAATTGAAGTACAACAAGGTAAATCTTCAAAAATTGTATTTACGGTAAATCCTTCTGCGGCAACTGATAAAGATGTAACATTTACTTCGTCTAATACAGACTTTGTAACGGTTGATGCTCTAGGAAACGTAACCGGAGTAAGTTATGATGCAGCTACCGGAAAAGGTGTTGCTGAAATAACCATTACTTCTAAATCTAATCCTTCTATTTCAGCTAAAGTTACGGTAACCGTTATTCCGGTTCAGTTTGATAAATCGGCCCTTAAAGAACTCTTAAAACAAGCTTATGAAATCATGGCTAAGAGTGCTAAAGATCCTATCTATAAAGAATCGTTATTTGGTTCTGGCACAGCTGGCACTGTTAAGTATGACGAGTTCTTAACAGTAGTTTCTGATGCAGAAGCTGTAGAGCAAGATTTACAATCTTCAGAACTTGAAATAGCCGATGCTACTAAAACTTTATCTGATAAGATTAAATCTTTAGGTATAGAACCGGTTGTTGTTGGTGGCTTAGACGATAAGACACTTTCTCTATCTGTTTATCCTATTCCATTTACTACTGATATCAACGTAGAAGCTAATTGTACTATTTATACAGTAAGTATATTTAATATTCTTACTTCTACAACTGAGATAATTAAAGTAAATCAGAGCAGTATATTCTTAAATACAGATGAATATCGTTCAGGTGTGTATTTAATTTATGTTGAAACCGAATTTGGAAATGAAATAGTAAAAGCTACTAAAAAGTAGTAACATTTCAAATGTATATTAAAAAGGGGCTGATTTAATAATCAGTCCCTTTTTTTGTTTTTTATAATTTACTTCTATTTAAAAATATTGTATGTTTGTTTCTATAATGTAAATTCTTTTTTTAATCTGTTAATAGTTAATCTGAATATGTTAAATCAGAAATTTCAATTAAAACTACAACAAAAATTATCGCCACAACAGATACAGGTTATCAAATTGTTGGAGGTGCCTACTATGTTGCTTGAGCAAAGGATAAAAGCTGAGATTGAAGAAAATCCGGCACTGGAATTCGATGCCGATGGAAATGATGATTACAATGAAAAAGATAATGACTTTGATAGTAATCAAGATTCTGACAATGATTCCGATTCAAAGGATATTTTTGAAAACGATGAATTCTCTTTAGATGACTACTTTAACGAAGATGAATATTCTAACTATAAATTCAAAGCAGATAACTCATCGCCCGATCAGGAATATAAGGAAGTTCCTTTTTCTGTGGGAAATTCATTTCAAGAAAATCTGGAATATCAAATTGGATTGAGAAATATTAACGAAGAAGACTTGCTAATAGCCAAATATCTTATTGGTAATATAGATGATGATGGTTATTTGAGAAGAGATTTGGAAAGTATTGTTGACGATATTGCATTTGCTCAAAATATTAATACTACGGTAAGTAAGTTGGAAGATGTGCTTATGCTTATTCAACAACTGGATCCTCCGGGTATTGGAGCGAGAGATTTGCAAGAGTGTTTGTATTTGCAATTGCTTAAGAAACAAAATTCTATTCCTATCAAGGTTGCTCGAATGATAATGAAAGATTGTTATAATGAGTTTATTAAAAAGCATTATGACAAAATTTTATTGAAGCTTGATATTGAAGAAACAGACCTAAAAGATGCTATAAAAGAGATAGTTAAGCTGAATCCAAAGCCGGGCAACTCATCATCCGATCCGTTGGCTAAAGTTCAGAATCAAACCATAATGCCCGATTTTATTATTGATGAAGTAGACGGAGAGTTAGATTTGTCTCTTAATTCGCGCAATGTACCCGATTTAAAACTCAGCAGAGCTTATATTGAAATGCTTACCGACTATAAAGATAAGAAGGCAAAAAGCAAAGATCAGAAAGAAGCTCTGCAATTTGTAAAGCAAAAGATTGATTCTGCTAAGTGGTTCATAGACGCAATTAAGCAAAGACACCAGACACTTTTAGGCACTATGCACCATATTATGGAATTGCAGAAAGATTTTTTCATGTCGGGCGATGAAACTAAGATAAAACCAATGATACTAAAAGATATAGCCGATACTACCGGTCTTGATGTATCTACCATATCGAGGGTTGCAAATAGTAAGTATGTACAAACCCCATTTGGCATTTATTCTCTGAAATATTTCTTTTCAGAAGGTCTACAAACCGATAGTGGTGAGGAGGTTTCATCGAGAGAAATTCAAAAAATTCTGCAAGATTTAATTTCTGACGAAGATAAAAGACAACCCTACACCGATGATAGTCTTGCCGATTTATTGAAAGAAAAAGGCTATATTATAGCAAGAAGAACTATTGCAAAATATAGAGAAAAACTTGGCATTCCTGTTGGCCGTTTAAGAAAGGAATTATAAACATGATTACTGAACAATCTACCAATTCTACTATTTCTCAGTATTTTGTAAAAATTGTAAATACGCTACTTACGTATTTATCTGTTACAAGTCTTGGTATACTTATTATTTTCAATAGTGGAACAATTTATTCACTTTACGGAGTTCCGGTAAAGAATTATGTGTATTATATCATTATAGGGTTCACCTTTCTTATACCGCTTATTGTATATTCAATTAAAATTTTTCTTACGAAATTATTACAATTCACATTAACAGAACGTTATGAGCTTATGTTTCCCTCAGCATTGCAAGCTATAGTTCTCTATTTTTGTTATTCCATTCTTAAACAACATGAGGTTCTAGTACTTATAAATAGTTTTCTATTATCGCAGTTATTAGTAACTATTTTTTTACTTATTTTCGGTTTTTTCAGTGATACAAATATTCAAATATCATATTGGGGATCATTACTTTCATTGACTTTCATATTATTAAATTCAGGTTTTCCATACGGTTTTTATGTTTTTTTCATAGTTTTGTTATTAACCGGAGTTGTTGCTTCAACTATTTTATATTTGAATATTAATAATCAAAAATCAACCTATATCTGGTTTTTTATGGGCTTTTTTCTTACATTTTTACTGTGTAAGTGAAACAAAAGCATGCAATATTAGTGTATAAGAAAAAAATCTATTTTAATTAATTGATTTTGTCTCAATTATTCTATATCTTAGTCATAGAATATAAGAAAATTAGGGTTCAAAAATAAATAAGCGTATTTTTAAGGTTGTTGCTTTGAAAATATATAAAAAATCATTTAAATAGTAAGTAAATGAAGCAACTATACTATGTTTTATTGTTGTTTTTAGTCGTATTGCCTGATAGCATTTTCACGCAAGATGATAATGCTGTGAAAAGGCATTACAATTCGGCTGATAGGCTTTTGGCAATGTCTGATTTTGAAAAGGCAATACCGGTGCTTAAAGAGTTGCTTACCTATGATGAATCAAATTCTAATTTTAATTTCAAAATGGGATTGTCTCTAGTAGAGTCTTACTCTCACGAATCTGCAATACCATATTTAGAAAAAGCTGTATTACAAGTAAGTACACAGTACATCTCTTCTTATAAACATAGAAACGCTCCGGTAGTTGCACTTGAATATCTAGCAAAAGAATATTTTTATGATATGAGTTATGTAGAAGCCTATAAAACATTTAATAGACTTCTAGACTATGCCGATTTTAGTTCTGAAAAAAGAAAAGAAATTCAAGATTATATTCAGAATTGCAAGTCGGCGTTAGAGCTGATGAGAAGTCCGGTAAAAGTAAAACATCTTGATTTTAGTGAAGCAGAAGTTGTTATTCCGGCTGCTGCTCATAGTCCATTTTTCTCGCCCGATGAATCAATTTATATCTATACTCACAACACAACAACAGCAGAAGAAGAAAAAGCTGGTATTTACAACGACGATATTTTTTACTCTAAACTCACCTCAGAAGGCTGGTTACCAGCTAAACCTATCAGTACTAATATAAACACGCTTAAAAGCGAAGCATCTATTGGAATGCACCCTAATGGTAAGCAATTAATAATTTTTAGAGATGATGAAAATGATGGAAATCTTTACTATAGCGATTTAATTGAAACGGACGTTTGGACAAGTCCTAAAAAATTTCCATCCCCTATAAACTCATCTTATTACGAGTCCCATGCTACGCTCTCTGATGATGGTAATTGTATCTATTTTACCAGTAACAGACCCGATGGCTTTGGTGGACTAGATATTTATGTTTCTAAGAAAGATGCAGAAGGGAATTGGGGCGATGCTATAAATTTAGGCCCGAGTATCAATTCAGAAAATCATGAAGAAAGTCCGCATTTGCAAGCAGGTAAAAATTTGCTGTATTTTAGTAGTGATAGGAGCGGAGGCATGGGCGGATTTGATATTTATTCATGCACCATTGTAAAAGATACTATTGTAAAGAATGTAAAAAATATTGGTTACCCAATAAATACACCAAAAAACGACTTGTTTTTCAAAACAACGCTCGACGGGCACACAGGTTATTTTTCAACACCTTGCAAAGAAGGAAAAGGCGAGTTAAAGCTGAATATTGTAAAGTTTCTTGATGTTAAATATGCAAATGTAAAAGTAAGAGGGGTTGTAATTAATTCAACCAATGATACTTTACATGATTTGGATGTTTCTTTATTTGACATAGCAAAAAAAGATATTATAGATTCTACCAAAACAGATGAAGCTTGGGGCTATTACAATTTTAGTTTATTCCCCGAAAAATCATATTTCGTTTCGTTTACCTATAAAGATTATGTGTATTTTTCAAATCCATTCCAAATAGATAAATTTTTCACAAATTTCACGTTTAGTAATATTATTGATTTAGATCCTATCTACTTAACAGATTCTACGTTAAGACAGAATATTGGCGAGTTTGAGATATTTAAAAGTAATAGTTCGGAAGATTCTTCTTTAATAGCTCTTTCATACTATTCTCAGATATTACAAGCAAAAACATCAAATATTAATGCTTTAAACACCAAAATAGGAACAATTAAAGATATTAATTATGTAGCTTATAAAACAGTAACAAAAAATGTTGTTAGTGAAATTACGCCTATTCCTGTTGAACCTATTGATACTGTAGTTGCCATAGAAACTGTTGAACCCGAAGTTGAGAAGGTTACTTACAAGCCTTCAGTTAGAGTTAGAACTTGGAGAGACATAGCAGATTCTTTGAAAATACTTGGAATTGAAAATATAGACCAAACAGAATATACATCGGCAATAGAAAATCTTGGTAATGCACTATATTTATATGAAAATCATGCTGATGCGCTAAATGCTGCTGTTTGTAATACCTACTTAGCAAAAGCATACTACCAAAGTGGCGATATCTATGCAGCTTTAGATTATTTTCAAAAAGCAATAGATTATTATAAAGCTACTAATAAAGAGAAAGAATTAGCCGATTTGTATAGAGAGTTTGGCTTGTCGTACGATGCTTTATACAATAAATCCTTGTCGTTAGATTATCTGTACAAAGCCCTTGAATTAAAAAGAAAATTAAAAGACCGTATCGGAGAAAAGCAATTGTTGAACGATATTGCTAATGTTTATTTTAAGCATAGTGAATATAAAGAAGCAATACATTATTTTGAGATTTTAAGTTCGTTTGATAATAATGCTGATGAAAAGGCAGAATTGTTGAATAAAATTGGACTTTCACATCATAAGTTACAAGATTTTAAAGTTGCAATACAATATTTTGACACCTCAATAGCTTTATCTGAAACATCAAAGAATGAGTTTTCTAAATCTATTTATTTGAATAATCAAGCTAATAGTTTCTTTAGTATAAAAGATTATAACGAAGCTTTGAGCCTTTATTTAGAATCTACCGATATAAAAAGAAGAATTAACTATCAAGAAGGACTAGCTCTTACATTGCACAACATTGGAAATACCTATCAGAAGCTTGATAAGGATGCTTTGGCACAGAGCAATTTTGAAGAAAGTCAGGTAATTGCTACAAGTTTTCAGCTTACAGATATTATAGCTCAGAACCACCTTTCATTGTCAGAATTATTTGTAAAACAATTGGCTTACGACAAAGCTCTTTTTCATTTCTCGAAATATATAGATATAGTTAGTCCATATATTAATGTTGTTTCCAACAAACAATTAGCTCAGCATTCTGATAAGTATGTAGTACTCGATAGTGATTTGGATGTACTCAAAAGACAGTTGAAAAAACAAGAGTTTATTTTTCAATTGGAGCAGCAAAAGAGAGTTAGGGAGTTGGAGTTACTTGTACAGAAGCAAAGAGTACAAAGAATACTGAAAATCGCTATAATTTCCTTATTATCAGGTATTGCTATATTCTTCATATTCTTATTATTGAGATTTAAAGAAAAACGTAAAGATTTCAAAGTACTTACAATGCTCAATGCCGAAATAATGCAAAGAAATGAAGAGATCATTACACAAAAAGAAAATTTAGAATTTCTGCATACTGAATTAGAGAAATTATCTATTGTGGCCAGCGAAACCGATAGTGCTGTGGCTATATTTGATAGTAATCTCCGCTTTGAATGGATTAACGGTGGATTTACAAAACATCTTGGATTTACATTAGAAGATATAGAACAGTTAGATTTATATACATTTATTAATGACGATTTTATTAAAGGAAAAATCATTGAAGGAATTGAAAATAAGCAATCTATAGCATTTGAATATCAGAAAACGGGTAAGGATAATTTGAAAATTTGGACTCAATCTACTCTTACTCCAATTTTTGTTGATGATCAATTGTTTAAAATAATATCTATAGATTCAAATATTGATAGTATTAAGCAAAAGTCTGTACTTATAGGTACTCAAAATAAACAAATTGAGAAGCAAATTGATGAAATTGCAGTTCAAAATAGTATAATGCTTGAGCAAAAAAATAAAATAGAAGAGCAGACTTTAAAAATTAAAGAGTCAATAGATTTATTGAAACAAACTCAAAACAAATTAGTTGAATCAGAAAAAATGGCGTCTCTGGGTAATCTCGTTGCCGGAGTTGCACATGAGGTAAATACACCGGTAGGCATCGGTATTGCCGCATCTACATCTTTAATTACCAAAACCAAAATGCTTAAAGACCTGTTTGAAGATAAGAAAATGAAGCAGACAGATTTAGTTTCATATCTCAGTCATTCAAAAGATGCAGCGAGACTTATACAAACTAATCTACAAAGAACCGGTGATCTAATAAAAAGTTTCAAAAGAATTTCTGTTGATGAAGTATCTGAACAAAAGCGTAGGTTTAATATTAATGAATATCTAAAAGATATAGTAAAAAGTTTAGAGCCAAAAGTTAGAGAGAAAGAAACAAAAATCGAGATTCAATGTCCTGAGAATATTGAACTTAACAGTTATCCGGGTGTATTTGCACAAATATTTACCAATTTCATTGTAAACACAATTCTCCACGGATTTAAAGACAGAGCCGGAGGCACAATTTTAATAAATGTAGTTGAAACGAACGATAGTTTATTGCTTCAGTACAAAGACGATGGTAATGGTATGACACCCGAAGTTGTAGAGAAAGTATTCAACCCATTTTTTACAACCAATATGCAAACAGGTACCGGTTTAGGTATGAATATAGTTTACAACCTAGTAACTCAAAAATTAAGTGGAGAAATTGAGTGTACAAGTACCTTAAATAAAGGAGTTACATTCAATTTGCTGTTCCCTAAATCAATTATAGTTTCTGATGGTAAACCAATTGTAGCTTAGTCAGGAAATTTCAAAAATAAGGTGATATATATCATTCTTTTTTACATTAATCTTTATATTCATAAATTTAATTCTTTTTTATAATTGTGTTAATATTGTAACATGTTCAAGTTAATTTTGCACTGCTAAGTTTAGATGATAGACATTAAGAATATCAATCCGAATAGTTTTTTTGATGAATTGGATATTGGCTATTATGCTACCAATGCCGACAATGTTCTTATATATGCTAACGATGCATTTAAGAATTTTATAGGTATTGAACGTTATTCCGATATTGGAAATAAGAAAATTCTTGATTGGATAGAAGAAAAATATATTGAATTATATTTGCATTATATAGAGATTGCAAAGGAAAATGGGGTTTATAAATCATCTGTAATTTCATTCAAAACAAGTTCTAATGTTATTGTCTATTTAGAGCAAGATATTAAATATACTGAAATTAATAATGAAGGTTGTTTTGTGTTTTTATGCAAAAATATCACCAGAAAGAAATTAATAGAAACTAATCTCAGAAAATCTAAACTAAAAGCACAAGATTCTGACAAATTAAAATCTTCATTTCTGGCTAATCTATCGCATGAAATAAGAACTCCAATGAATGCAATTATCGGATTTTCCGAATTGCTTATTGAGAATAATTTTGATGAAGTTGACCGAAAAAAGTATCTTCATTACATTTTCAACAGTGGAAATATTCTGCTTGATTTAATTGACAATATTGTTGATATTGCCAAAATTCAAACAGGACAAATAGCAATAAAACCTTCTACAACTAATATTGATACAATTCTTTATGAAATTTATACATCTTATTCTCAACTGTGTAAATCGCAGAAAGATGATGCTGTAAGTTTAGTCTTAAATAGAAAAGAAAAAAATAAAATTCTAAAACTTAAAACAGATCCACTCAGATTCAGACAAATATTTTCAAATTTATTGAATAATGCACTAAAATTTACCGAAAACGGAGTTATAGAATTTGGTTATGATTACGTTGAAGTTCAGTCTATAAGATATATTGAGTTCTATGTGAAAGATACTGGTGTGGGGTTTTCTACAAAGAATCAAGAGTTTATATTTGACAGATTTTACCGCGAAAATGAGGCTATGAAAATGCATCGTGGAGCCGGCTTGGGTCTTACTATTTCTAAAAGTCTTGTAAATCTTTTGGGTGGAACTATTGCAGCAGAATCAGAATTGGGTAAGGGTTCTAGATTTTATATCAGATTCCCTTTTACAGAAGTGGAATTGGTAGATCAATCAATCAAACAATCTGAATTAACTAAACAGGTTGTAAATTGGGATAATAAAACTATTCTCGTTGCCGAAGATGAAGATATAAATTTTATTTTTATAGAAGAGTTATTAAGAAAATATAACCTAAATATACTCAGAGCTAGAAATGGTGCGGAAGCACTTAAATTATATCAAGAGCATATTAATATCATTGAATTGATTTTGATGGATATCAAGATGCCAATAATGGATGGGTATGAAGCTACAACTAAGATAAAACAAGTAAACTCCAAGATAGCAATAGTTGCTCAAACTGCATTTACGATGGATGGCGAACGGGAAAAAATATTAAATTCCGGGTTCGACGATTATATTGCTAAACCAATAAAACCCAATCTGTTGGTTGAGATAATGGAAAAGTATATATCCTCTTTCAAAGTTTAATCAACTTCTTAATCACACAATCTTTACCAAAAATTATTTTTATTGTATAAAAACCAGGAGGTAAATTACCCAACTGGTCGACGGTGATATTTTCAATTACCGAATTTCTGTTTATTGATTTTGAAAAATACTCAATACCGCTAGAATTATACAATTTAACAGTAATTTTTTCATTGTAACCTTCTTTAATTGAAATAGATAAAATTGAATCAAAAGGATTAGGATAAATAGTTATTTCTGATTCTATTGCGACTCTTTCTTCAATTATATCTTTTAGAATTTCTAATGATTTATTAAAATTTGGAATCCCATAACCGTAAATACTATCGGGAGAGAAGTATTTGTTTGAACTCATTTCCAGAGCCATTTTTATTTGAGTAGGAGTAGCTTCTGGAAAAGCTTCGAGCAAACAAGCTGTATATCCGGCAATCATTGGTGCTGCAAAAGAAGTACCGTTAGAATTTACCGCTTTCCCGTTTGTGTTAATTACAGATACCGATGCTCCAATAGTTACAATATTAGGTTTTATTCTATTATCGTAAGTATAACCTCTTGAGCTAAAGGCTGCTATAACGCTATCTTTGTGACTTGCGCCTACTGAAATTATATTAAAAGCATCTGACGGTGCTGCTATATATTTCCATGGTTTGTTACCATAATTTCCGGCGCTTTCTATTACAACCATACCTTTTGAAAAGGCTATGTCTGCTGCTATAGAAATTCTTATTGTTTTCCCATCAAAAGCTGAATATGGATGGGTTTGAAGCGAATCGTCATATCTGCTGTAACCTAATGAAGCAACAGAAATATCAGCACCAGCACTATCAGCAAATTCTATTCCTGCAATCCAATTCTCTTCTTCTACAATATATTCGGTATTAGCATCTTCTGTTCTAAGTAGTAGTATTTCTGAGAATGGTGCTGAGGCTGTAAAATAGCCGGGTTTGTATCCCACTATTTGTGATAGAACTGATGTTCCATGACCGCTGGCCTCAAAAATTTGTACACTATCTTTCACAAAATCTTTGGTAAATTTCAATGAATTTTCTGTAAAAAGTCTCTTGAATACATCTATAGAATCAACGTTTTGAAAACCTGCATCCATTACAGAAATGAGTATGTTTCTACCCCAATAATTATTTTTATGCAGATGGTGAGCATTCAAAAAGATAGTTTCGTCGTAAAAGTCGCCATAAAACGAGCGGATGGTGTCTTCTAAAAATGGATTTGTTTGTACATTTTCAACATTTGCTCTTGATCCTTTTTCGTTTTTTCTGTGTGGTGCCACATAAACTACTGTATCTACAAATGATAATTCTTTTACTAAAGAAAGTATTGAGTCTGATTCAATTCCAAATACTGCAGAATTGAACCATTTAGATGTAACATATAGTTTTGCACCTATATTTGAGATACTGTCTAAATATGAATTACAAACGGGTAAATCTTGATTGGTTATAGGGATATTGTATTTTTCTCGGCGTAGCAAAGCTTTCTCTGAGAGAAAATCTTCGGGCGAATTGATATAATATTCGTTGCAATCTTTGTCGGTAAATGAAATTCTAAACTGTCTTAAAATTGTTTGAGACAATAGCGCGTTGCATGAGAGAAAGATGAAAATGATAAAATAATAGAATTTGTTCATACTTGAATTAAATAAAAAAGCCGCATTAAGCGGCTTTTGTTCTGTATATATAATTAATTTTTAGTTGAATCCTGTAATTTTACCTTCTTTTGGATTTACACACATTACGGTAACACCTTCTTTATTAGCAATAATTTTCTGTTCGGTTGCTCCAAACATATAATCTGCTATATCAATATTTTTAGTAGTAGTAATTAAAATAGCGTCTGAATTTATTTCTTTAGCATAATTTACTGTTTCTTCAGAGAAATCAATCACTCCTGGAGCTTCAACTACTTCATATTCTATTCCTTGATTGTCAAAAACATTTTTTGTAAAAATCACGTTTGCTTGTATATGTTTTGTAAGAGTTGCATCTGTAGACTTTTGAACAAACATATATAATTTTGACTTGAAATATTTATTTAAATAAACAGCCCATACGGACTTTTGCTTATCTTCTTTTTTGTAATCTACCGGATAGGTGATAGAAGTAAGTTGTTGATCCATAGGTGGTTTTTGTACCACAATAAATGGCATTTTTGAACCTGCTATTACTCGTAAAGCCCAACTTCCAGTAATTTTTTGCATACCTTTTATACCATGAGTACCCATGATTACAAAAATAGCTTTGTATTCATCAGCAGTTTCTGATATGGTTTTGAAGATTGTTCCTTCTTTCACAACAAATTCAGGAGTAAAACCATATTTTGCTACTGTATCTGAAATTACAATTTTCATTTTTTCAGTTGCAGACTCAATTTCCTTCTCTTTTTCAACAATATGAACTATTACAACATTTGCATTAATAGTTTTTGCTGCTCTAATGGCATGTTGAAGTGCATATTCAGCTACATTAGAGAAGTCCCAGGTAATTAAAATGTTTTTACTTTCTTGAGCTTCCATAAAAAGTGTGTTTAAATTCGTTATTTTTACTAAAATATAATAAATTTGTTAATCTCTGAAAAGAATGTAAGAAAAATTCCCGTCGATAATCAAAAATATGAAAATATATTTGCTTTTCTATAAAAAGTTCAACTTAATTACTCTAGTATTTATATTTTTCTGTTTTTTTTCTATAAAAGGTCAAATTATTGAGCAAGGTTGTCCCGGTTTTAAAAATATTTCTCCAAAAATTAGCGGATTTAGAGGAAATACCTTTTCTATAGTTCAAGACAATAGAGGTTTTATGTATTTTGGAAATGAAAATGGGGTTATTGAATATGATGGTACGCATTGGAACAATTATTTTATTGAAGGAAATCCATATTTATATAAAAATAAAGTAGGACAAATTTATATTGGAGGGTACAATACTATTTATACACTCCAACCCGACAAAGGAGGAAAAATTCAGTGTCTTCCTGTTTTTTCTGATACTACATTTAAAATTGGGCAGATAAAAAAACTAATTGTTGAGAATAATCAATATCTTATATTAACATCTAAAGGTGTATTTCTAAATAGAAATAATCATTTCTCAAAAATTATTGAAGATGAGACGTTTTTAAATATTTATTATTTAAACGAATCTTCGATTATTGTTTCTTCTCAAGGTTTTTTTCGGTTGAAGAATAATAAAATTAGTACAATTGAAGAGATAGTAATTGGAGAGCATGAAACTATTTTTGATTTAACCGAAATAGATGGAGGATTTAATATTATTACCAACAAAGGTCTTTTCGTTTATAAAGATAATAAATGTGTAAAGATAGAAAGTGATCTAGATAAAATAATAAGTAAAGGATTAGACATTACCTGTTCTTTAAAATCAGATAATGGTTATTTTATAGTTGGAACCACCACAAGTGGATTGTGTGTGTTTGATAAAAATTTTCAGATAGTTTCGATATTAAATAAAGAATTAGGACTTTATGACAATCAGGTAAACTATTTATTTACTGATAAAGATAAAAATGTTTGGGTAGCATTTAGTAATGGTTTATGTATATTGGAATTAAGTTCGGCATATTCCTTTTTTGGTCCACTTAATGGATTAAAGGGGAAAGTAAATGACATATTAAGGTATAATTCCGATTTATATGTAGCTACAAGTCAGGGTCTTTTTTTATTGAAAAAGACAAAAGAAGGACTGTTAAAATTTGAACCCGATTTTGTTCCAGTTAGAGGAATTATGTTTGCATGTACCGATTTGTTTTTATTTAAAAATCAGTTGCTTGTTGCTTCTGAAAAGGGAATGTATTTAATACAAAAACTTGAAGCCAAACAAATATATAAAGGAAATGTTTCAAGCGTAGAACTTGATGGAAAAGACAGTTCTAAAATTTATTTCTCAGATAATAATTATTTGCTTTCAGGATATTTTCTCAATGAAAAATGGTCTTTTACAAAACCTATTTCAACTTTGCCTAGCACAATAACATCTATAGGTGTAGATAATAGTAAAATCTGGATAGGATCGCTTCATGATGGACTTTTTTCAATTTCTAATTTAAACAATTCCTCAGAAAGAGTTTCTTACAGTTATTCTAAATACAAATTACCCGAAGATAATAGAAGAATTGATGTTATTAAAACTTCAAAAGAAATTTTGTTTTCATCAAAAAAAGGAATTTTTAAATATGATCTTAGTACAAATACATTTATTAGAGATACAATACTTAATTTACCATTGCTCAACTATTCAAGTAGAATAAAACCCATAGTTGAAGATAAAGATCATAATTTATGGATAAGCTATGATGCCGAGAAAAGTTATGAGAAACATATAGCAGTAGCTTGGAATATTGAAAATGTGAACAGATATACATTTATATCTCAGCCATTTAAAAGAATTCAAGAAATTATGTGTGAGTCAATATATCCTGATAATAGATTTGTTATTTGGTTTGGTGGTTTTGAAGGGCTTGTGCGCCTCGATTTTAGAGCATTGGAAGACATAAAACCCGATGCAAAAACATTTATAAGGTTTGTGCAATTAAATCATGATTCACTTTTAATTTCAAGTGCCGAATTTCTTAAACAGGGTTATTCCATCAAAATACCTTATGGCGACAATACCGTGCGGTTTGATTTTTCCACCCCAATTTATCTTAAAAACGATGGGATATTGCATAAAACTTATTTAGAAAATTTTGATAGTGAATGGACAAAACCTAGCAGTACTTTCTCCAAAACATATACAAACCTCAATCCCGGAACATATACTTTTAATGTAAAAGCAATAGATTATTTTGGTAATGAATCAGAAGCTTCAAGCATTACATTTACCGTTTTAAAGCCCTTCTATTATACATGGTGGGCTATATCAATGTATGTTTTTATAGTAGTGTCATTGGTTTTACTTATTTTACGCTGGAGAGCATATCAGTTTGCTAAAGAAAAAACAAGTTTAGAAAAAATAATCTCAGAACGAACCGAAGACTTACTTCGTGAGAAAGAAAAAACAGAGCGACTTTTGTCTAATATTTTGCCCGAACGAACGGTAAAAGAACTCAAAGATAAAGGTAAAGCATCATCAATGAAGTTTGAGTTGGTTTCAGTTTTGTTTTCAGATATTCAGGGTTTTACTAAAATTGCTGAGCAAATGAATCCAGACAAATTGGTAGATCAACTTGATAAGTTCTTCTTTCAATTTGATTCTATTGTAGATAAATATAATATAGAAAAAATCAAAACCATTGGCGATGCTTATATGTGTGCCGGAGGTATTCCCCAAAAGAACAGAACAAATCCAATTGAAGTTGTTTTAGCGGCACTTGAAATGCAAAGTCTTATAGCCATACTCAAAACAGAAGCCGGAGCCAAAGGCGAAGAGTATTGGGGTTTGAGAATAGGAGTCCATACCGGTCCGGTTGTAGCAGGAGTTATTGGCAGTAAAAAATTCACTTACGATATCTGGGGCGATTCAGTAAATATTGCTAGTAGAATGGAATCATCTGGAGAAGTAGGACGAGTAAATATTTCCGAAGATACCTATACACTTATTAAAGAATATTTCGATTGCGAATATAGAGGGAAAATGCCGGTTAAGTATAAAGGCGAAATAGATATGTACTTTGTAAACGGAATAAAGCAAGAATATTCCAAAGATTCATTACATTTGCAACCAAATCAGGAATTCTTAACAGAACTTGCTTTATTGAGGTATAATGATTTGCATGAGTTTATGCTTGATAGAATGGAAAAAGAACTCTCTAATAAGCTCTATTACCACGATGTCAAACATACAATTGATGTAATTGTGCATACCGAAGTAATTGCTACTGAAGAAGGTGTTACGAAGGAAGAATTGCTATTATTAAAAACAGCTGCACTTTTTCATGATTCTGGATTTATGGTTGGTTATCATGATCATGAAATGCTAGGAGTACAATTGGCTAACGAAATACTACCTAAGTTTCATTATTCTGAAAGTCAAATTAAGATTATAGGAGAAATTATTTTTGCAACAAAACTACCTTCTAATCCTAAGAATAAACTTGAAGAAATTATATGTGATGCAGATCTAGATTATTTAGGAAGAGCTGATTATTTACCTGTTTCAAGAAATTTATACAGAGAATTGCTTGAACAAAAAATGATAAATAAAAGTGAGGCGGAGTGGAATAAATTACAAATGAAATTCCTGCAAAATCATAAATTTTATACAGAATCTTCAAAGAAGAGAAGGAACGAGAGAAAAGTAACACAATTAAAAATAATTAAAGATCAAAATTTTAGATTTGAATCTGATACTAAAAAATTATAAATAAATATGCTAAATCTTGACTGGGGAAATTTACCGTTTGGTTACGTAAAAACAAATTGTAATATTAGGGCTTATTATAGAGAAGGTAAATGGAGTGATATAGAAGTTTTTACCGATGATAAGATAGATATGCACATTGCAGCTACCTGTTTACATTATGGTCAAGAGTGCTTTGAGGGCATGAAAGCATATAGGGGAAAAGACGGCAAAATAAGATTGTTCAGATGGGAAGAAAATGCCAAAAGACTTAATGTCTCTGCCGATAGAATACTTGTTCCTCAACTACCTTTAGAACTTTTCAAGAAAGCCTTGTTTACGGTGATTGAGAAAAATCATGAATTTGTACCACCTTTTGGCACAGGCGCATCTATGTATATCAGACCCTTACTTATAGGCACCGGTGCTCAAGTAGGAATCAATCCTGCTTCAGAATATACACTAATATTTTTTGTTACTCCGGTTGGTCCATATTTCAAATGTGGCTTTGCTCCTGTAGATGTTCTTATTGAAAGAAATACTGATAGAGCCGCACCACAGGGAACCGGAAACGTAAAAGTAGGAGGAAATTATGCAGCTAGTGTAAAAGCCTCAATCGAAGCTAGAAAAGAAAATTTCAGCTCGCTTATGTACTTAGACGCGAAAGAAAAAAAATATATAGATGAATGTGGTCCGGCAAATTTCTTTGCTATTAAAGATAAAACATATATAACTCCCGCATCACCATCAATACTTCCCTCTATTACCAATAATAGTTTAATAGAACTAGCCAAAGATTTAGGGTTAAAAGTAGAAAGACGCAAGATTGAAGTAAGCGAACTAGATAATTTTGAAGAAGTAGGTCAATGCGGAACAGCAGCAGTTATAAGTCCGATAAAAAGAATTGTTGATAAAGAAAAAAATAAAGAATATACCTTTTGTAAAGATGGTAACGTAGGAGTGTATTCTACCAAACTTTATAACCTTCTTACCGGAATACAGTTTGGCGAAGTTGTAGACACTCATAATTGGATAACTATATTAGAAGTCTAATTTTCTATTAAAGAATTTAATGTAAGGCAAATAGATTTGATGTTGAAATGATATTAAATCTATTTGCCTTTTTTATTTTCATTAAAACATTATCAAAGAAACTCAACAACTATTGGAATTTAATAAAATTAGTATTAGTTTGGCACAATGAACAATATATTAGAAGTACATAACATATCTAAACAATACAGATTAGGAACTGTTGGTACCGGTACTTTGAGTCACGACCTAAACCGTTGGTGGCACAAAGTGAGAGGAAAGGAAGATCCATATCTAAAAGTTGGAGCGACCAATGACCGAACAAAAAAAGACGATAATGAATATGTTTGGGCGTTGAAAGATATAAGCTTCAATGTTCAACAAGGCGAAGTATTGGGCATAATAGGAAAAAACGGAGCCGGAAAATCTACCCTTTTGAAAATTCTCTCAAAAGTAACCGGACCAACCACAGGCTCAATAAAAGCTTATGGTAGAATAGCCTCGTTGCTAGAAGTAGGAACTGGTTTTCACCCCGAACTTACCGGTAGAGAAAATATATTTCTAAATGGAGCTATATTAGGAATGACAAAAGCGGAAATACGTTCAAAATTCGAAGAGATTGTAGATTTTAGCGGAGTTGAGAAATATATAGATACACCCGTGAAACGCTACTCTTCAGGAATGTATGTACGCTTAGCATTTGCCGTAGCAGCTCACCTTGAACCCGAAATTCTTATTGTAGATGAAGTACTTGCAGTGGGCGATGCTGAGTTTCAAAAGAAAGCTCTAGGCAAAATGAAAGATGTAAGCCAGGGACAAGGACGGACGGTTTTGTTTGTGAGTCATAATATGGGGGCGGTTCGTAATTTATGTACAAGATGTATTATGTTGGGAAATGGATCCATGTCAATGAATGGAACTACAGAGGAGGTTATTAATAATTATATGAATAGTTCTTCAAAAATCTCTTCTTATATTATTGATAATAATCCATTTAAAAATTATTCTATTACCCTCTTTAGACCAGTAAAAGGAGAATTAAAAGATGTTTTTTCTTTTTCCCATAATGAGAAAATATTTTTTGAACTTGAACTTGAAATCAACAATCCTCAACAAAATGTTGATGTTGTTCTTTTAGCGATGGACTTATATTTAAATAAGATTTTTTCATCAATTACTCCTATTTCTATAACTTCGAAGGGGAAAGTAAAAAAAATAATTGAAGTTCCGGCAAATTTTCTAACACCAGGCTATGTTAATTTTACAGTTAGTGTATATATAGCAAATAAAAGAGTAATAGACTCACTTCCTCATCCTTTAAAAATAGAAATAATTGACAAAGGAAGTAATTTTGTAATCTTGAATTCTACAGATTACGGGTCGGTTTTTGCAAATTGTATTTGGACTGAAACTATTGAGCAATGAAAACAATGACTAAAGATTGTCTAATTTGTAGAACTAGAACCAATCATTCAATTTTATTCTATCTATTAGAATTAAATATAGTTAAATGCAGAAATTGCGGACATAAAACTCTTGATAAATACCCTGAACCTGTTGAGATAAAAGAAGTAAATACAGGCATGTATCAAAGACTTTCAAAAGAGTATGATTTTCAGAAATACAAATGGGCAAAAGAATCAGTTGACGTATATTTAAAAAAAATTCAACCACAAGTATCAAGAAATAGTAGTTTATTAGATATAGGTGGAGGTTTAGGATATTACTCAAAAGCATTTCAAGAAAAAGGAATAAAAACGACATTGATTGATCTTGATATTGTATCATTGGAGTTTGCCAAAACCAAACAAAATATTGATGAAGTT
Source organism: Bacteroidales bacterium (assembly GCA_016714605.1). Classification (GTDB taxonomy): domain Bacteria; phylum Bacteroidota; class Bacteroidia; order Bacteroidales; family UBA1715; genus JADKDL01. The sequence continues at coordinate 318,376 of JADKDL010000001.1, forward strand.
TTTCAAGGAACTACCTTAGATTTTCTAATTAAATATCCACAAAGAAAATTTGACATTATATTTTGTAGGCATGTAATAGAGCACATAGAAAATCCATTATTATTGATTCAAGATATTAATATGTTATTAAAATCTGATGGAATTCTTATTTTGGAAACAGACAATAGTAAAAGTCATGAAATTCTGCTCAATTATGGAACAAAAAAATTCTATCATAATTTATATAAAGAAAAATTTGTAAATTATAGTTTGACTAAACTCGTATTTAATCCAATTTTTGCTTTAGATCCTCCACGACATCTCCATGCTTTTGATATAAAAAATCTAAAGATTTTCCTAATAAATAATGGGTTTAAAATAAAAGAAGCACAATCATATTCTTTCGGCAGTAAATTATGGCCTAATATACCTAATACCAGTTTTAAACAGTTATTGAATAGCCTTAAAACGTTTTCAAAAAAATCTATTAAGATAAATACTTATAATTTTTTTGGTGGCTTCATTCGCTATATTTTAAATAAATATAATAGAGGAGCCGGAATAATAATTATAGCTAAAAAATTATGAATGTATTAAAGAAAATATATGTCTATTTTGAAACAAAGCAAAATAGGCTTCATAAAAAACTAAAAATATTTATTTTAGGTAGAAGGCCTTTCAATACTATTTTTTCTTTTAATTATCATAACATTCACCATATTGTATGTTTTAAAAAAAAGTTTATTCATGAATATTTAACATCTAAAAAATATACTTTTTTAGATGTTGGAGCAGGCTATTCACCATATTATGAACTTTTTGAACCTTATTCAAATGAATATATTGTAGTAGATTTAGAAGTGTCACTTCCAAAAAATGAAAAAAGAAATATTTCTCAAAAAATAGGCTTCGCAGAATCATTACCTATTCAAGACAACTCTATTGATATTGTTATTTCCAACCAAGTATTAGAACATGTTAATAATGATTTAGAATCAGTAAAGGAGTCTTATAGAGTATTGAAACCTAATGGTTTTTTTATAGGTTCCGTTCCTCATATAAGCCCTATTCATTTGGAGCCATACGACTATAGAAGATACACAGAATTAGGTCTGAGGAAAATTTTAGAAGATTCGGATTTTAAAATTGTAAAAATTGAAGGAAATGGCGGCGTACATCGTGCTTTTGCAGTTACAGTAATGATGGATTGGTATTTATCAGAATTTAAATTAGATGAAAACCAGTATTTTAGAGAAAAATTACATTTTCGTTTATTTCTATTAAATGGTTTTATTAATTCAATGGCAATTCTAATGGATTTTTTAATTAAAAGTAGAAAAAGAAGTCCATCAAATTATTCTTGGATTGCTATTAAAAATTCTTAAACACATCACAACGGTTAAATGATTGGGAAAATAAAAACAGTACTCTTAAAGATTAAAATTGTTGTGAAAATTTACTCTTTATACAGATTAATTCTTGTATTGAGGAATTACTTAAAAGAGAAATTTTTACGAGTTTATTGGCATCAATTTTTCCCAAAAAAACCTACTGTTATAAATCTTAATGCAAATGATATTTGCAATTCACATTGTGTAATGTGCAATATTTGGAAACGTGAAAAAGAATTTGAATTTTCACCTTCTGAATTGGAAAACATACTCAAAAATAAACTGTTTTCTAAAATCGAACATGTTGGAATAACAGGAGGTGAACCAACACTTCGTGAAGACATAGTTGCATTATATGATAAGGTAATTAATTCATTACCAAAGCTTAAAGGGGTTTCTATAATTTCAAATGCAATTGAAAGTGAAATTGTAATTTACAGAATACTTGAAATTTATGAATTATGCAAAAAACATAATACTCATTTTTCTGTAATGATTTCACTTGATGGGATAAATGAAATTCATGATATTATACGTGGTACAAAAAACAATTTTGTTTCAAGTATGTATGTTATAAATTATTTGAAAAACAATACGACTATACCTTTTTCAATTGGTTGTACTATATCTAAGGCAAACGTCTGGTATGTTGATGAATTATTGGATTTTATGAAAGAAAACAATATTTATGGGCGTTTCAGGGTGGCTGAATATATAAATAGACTCTATAATTCTCAGAATACGTCATCTATTAGGAATTTCAGTGAAGAAGAAAAACATCATTTACAATTGTTCTTCAAAAAACTACAATTTACATATGAAAAAAATGAAACATATAAACGTACTTATGAAAGTATTATTAATATTCTTGGTGGAGGAAAACGACTAATAGGCTGTCCATATCATTCTGAAGGAATTGTTTTAAATTCAAAAGGAGAAATTTCATATTGTGCTCCAAAGTCCGACATTATTGGAAATGCTTTAGAAAAAAATGCAAATAAGCTATTTAAGAAAAAAATTAAGCATCGTAGAAAAATTATTGCAAAACATTGCGAAAACTGTATACATGACTATCATTATAAATTGACTTTTAATGAATACAAAGAATTACAAAAGCAATATTTCTTGAATAGAATATTTGATATTAATACTTTAAAAAGAACTTTTTTTTATACCAAGCTATTAATAAATAATAAAAAAACAGCATCTTTTCAATTGTTTATAGTTGGGTGGTATGGAACAGAAACAGTTGGAGATAAAGCTATACTTGCCGGAATAATTAAAAAATACAAAGAACAATACGCAAGTATAAAAATAATTATTGCAAGTATTTATCCATTTGTTACAATTAATACGTTAAAGGAACTTAATATAGATGCAGAGGTTGTGGGTGTAAAAACTTTAAAATTTTTAAAGTATGCTAAGACATCTGATGAGACAATAATGGGAGGAGGACCATTAATGAATATAGATGAGATGGATATCCCAATTATTGCATTTTCTATAGCCAAAAAATATAATAAAACTACAAAGATATATGGATGTGGTATAGGCCCAATCTCGGGTAAATACATTGATAAATTGAAAAGAATATTAGAATATACTGATAAAATTTATTTAAGAGATAGCTGCAGTAAAACACTTTTAAAAACCATTTGTCCGAACAAAGAAGCTGAAGTGATTGGTGACCCCTCAGTTTTATATTTAAAATACAGAGCAGAAACACTTTCAATTCATAAACAGAATATATTGTCTTGTTTTTTAAGAGAATGGCCTCGAAATTATACAAACTTTGATAATGAAACATTCATTCAAAAAAGAAATTATTTCGAACAGCGTTTAGCTGAAAGAATAAAGAAAAAGGCGATTGAATTACAAGTTGAAAAAATAGAATTTAATCATATGCATAACTTTACTGTTGGAAGTGATGATAGAGATTTTTCAAGACGATTTATAAAAGAATATTTCTCCGATTTCTGTATTCCTACAGAGTATGATAAACAATTATCTACTGTAGAAAAAATAATGATTGCAATGAAATCGTCAAAGTATAATATCTGTATGAGATTTCATTCAGTTGTATTTGCAAATACACTTGAAACAGAATTTGAAGCTATTGACTATACTAATGGAGGTAAAATATTTGGCTATCTTACTGACGAAAATAAAAGCGATAGAATGATATCAATAAATCAGATACTTAAAGAAGAAAGTTAATTTTTATGGCTCAATCTAAAATAATTTCTACTGAAATATACGACAACAATATCTGTAAAATTATTTTTGAAAAGGATAATATTGAGTTTGTAGCCGGACAACATATTCAAATAAAAACTCCCAATCTTTTTCATTTCAGAACATACAGTTTCTATTCATCAGAAACATGTAATGAAATATCTCTAATTTTTAAAATTGTTCTTAATGGTTATTTAACACCAAATTTAGCCATAATGAAAAATGGAGAATATATTGATTATAAAAATGTTTCAGGTAATTTTCTTTCCGATTTTAATGATAATAATAATAATTATTTTATTTCAAATGGTACTGGAATAGCTCCTTTTCATAGTTTTATAAAATCAAGGAAAGTAGAAAATTGGACATTAGTTCACGGAGCCAAGACAACTAATCACGTTATTGATAGTTCCGACTATAATAGAGAAAAAATTATATTATGCACAACTGAGGATACCAAAGGAGATTATAAAGGAAGAGTAACCCAATATTTTAAAAATATACAACTAGAAAGAAACTCAAAGTTCTATATTTGTGGGAGCTCTTCAATGATTATTGAAACTATTAACATATTAAAAAACAAAGGAGTTGCATACGACAATATTTCGTATGAACAGTATTATTGAAAACATGAAACCATTATTAGTAAATACTTTTGATGTAGGAGGAGCAGCCAAAGCTTGTATTAGGTTGCATAGTGGTTTGTTGAATTCAAATATTGATTCTAATTTATTAGTAAATCATTTAACCCAAAAGCATAAAGAAAAATTAGTTCAAATAGAAGATTTTACTATTAATAACATTAAGTATTCTTTAGGTCAGATGATTTCTAATAAATCGAAAGCTATATTGAAAGAATTTTATTTGTACAGTAAAGAAAAAGCTATTGTAGCAGATGCTTTTATTAAAAATAGAGATAATAGATTGGAGTTTTATTCTTCGCCTAAAACCAATATTGATATCACAAAATCAAGACATTATAAAGAATCCGACATAGTAAATTTTCACTGGGTTGCAAGAATGCTTGATTATTCTTCTTTTTTTAAATTAAACAATAAACCAATTGTTTGGACTTTGCATGATCAAAACCCATTTAGTGGGGGAGAGCACTATCTCGAAGCCCTTTTTGGTATAGATGATAGAGGTTATCCGATAAAAAGAGTTCTGACAAAAATTGAAAAGGAGCGGTTTAAAGAGAATTTAGATATAAAAATAAAAGCATTGAAAGATGTTAATACACTTACTATCGTTTCTCCATCTGCTTGGCTTGCAAAGGAGGCAAAACAAAGTCAACTGTTTTCTCGATTCCCAATTGAAGTTATACCTAACGGAATAGATACAGAGGTATTTAAGATTAGAAATCAAGAATATACAAAAGAGTTATTTAATATTCCTCTTAATAAAAAGGTTATTTTATTTGTGGCAGATGATGTTAAAAATTTTAGAAAGGGGTTTGAGTATCTTAATAGAGCACTAAAATCAATTAATAGTAGTGATTTTATTTTTATTACAGTAGGTAATAATAACTCCGATTTTAATTCAGAAAAGGATGTGTTAGCTTTAGGACGAATAAATAATGATTTATTAATGAGTATTATATATTCAATGGCTGATGTATTTATAACTCCTTCAATTATGGATAATTTACCAAATACTATTGTAGAATCTCTTTGTTGTGGTACACCTGTTATAGGGTTTCCTGTAGGTGGGATACCAGATATGATAGAAGATGAAGTAAATGGGATAATATGTAAAGAAATTAGTGTGAAAAGTTTAGTTGAAGGAATAGATAGATTTTTTAATAATCAGGAAAGATTTTCATCTGTTAATATTTCCAATAGAGCAAGATCTTTATATAGTGTTGAAAAGCAAACAAATGCCTATATTAAAATTTATCAAAATATGTTAAAGTAAAATTTTATGTCAAATTTTTTTTTAAAGGATGAAACTGATACAAATAAACAATATCCCAAAATTTCAATTATAACACCATCTTTTAATCAAGGTCAATATTTGGAAGAGACAATTTTATCAGTTTTGAACCAGAATTACCCAAATTTTGAGTATATTATTATTGACGGAGGAAGTACCGATAATTCGTTAAATATTATAAAAAAATATGCAAATAGATTAACTTATTGGGTTAGTGAACCTGATAATGGTATGTATCACGCGATTCAAAAAGGTTTTGATAAAAGCTCTGGGGAGATAATGGCTTGGATTAATAGTGACGACAAATACTCAGATGGTGCTTTTAGTATAGTAAGTCAAATCTTTTATGATTATAAAGATATTGATTGGATAACTTCTAACCCTGCTCATATTGATGAGTTGTCAAGAATTATTAATACAAGAGGTCCTAGATTTTGGGATAAATTCGACTATGCTTTAGGTAATTATAAATTTATACAACAAGAAGGTACATTTTGGAGGAAGACCTTATGGGAAAAAGCTGGGGCTTATATTTCGCAAGACTATAAACTAGCATCTGACATGGAGCTTTGGTCTCGTTTCTTTAATATATCTTTATTATATTCTGTTGATGCAATACTCGGATTGTTTAGAATTCGTTCTGAAAACCAAAAATCTTTAGATAATTACAATGAATACTTAAAAGAAGCCGAATTAATAGCGAACAATTATCTGCCTCTAAATAAAAAGAAATTTATTCTTTCAATTCACAAAAAAGCGACAAAAAAACTGATTTGGCGATTGTACTTTAATAGATATAATAAATTAAGAAAAAAGAATAATTTAATTAAAATTGATAGAAAGAGTCAAAAATTTATTGTTTCAAATTCTTAGTAACCCTAAATATTTAAATTTTTTTATAGATTATTCAGAATGTAAAATATTTGGTTTTAGCTAGAGATGTGTATTTTAGTAAAGTTCTTTGTTAATAATTGACAAAGTAATCTTAAAAATAATCTAATTTTGAAACATAATATTTCTCGGGTTGTAAAACATTACTTATGACAAAGAATCTATTCTTAAATATAATTTTTTTTATTATTTATAATGTCTGTTTTGGTCAATCATTTACAGCCCCCCTTGCCTTATGGTACCGTTCGGATTCTGTACATTTAGCGTTAGATAAAGTAGATACGCTCTATGATATGAGTGGAAAATCGAATCATTTAGTACAACACACAAAATCCACCCAGCCCACCGTAAAACAATCTATATCACAACTAAACAATAAAGATGTAGTTTATTTCAGTGGATCTGAGCGTCTAAACAGCATCAAACCCGTTGTATTTCAGGAGTTGTATGTACTATTTAACTGGGAAGGAGGGGATCAATTTTCGGCATATAATGGATTGTTGAGTGGCTCGAGTGGCTCAGGATCATCAAATTTACTATGTGGCACCACCGGAAGCACAAATTTCTATAACGAACCCAGTTCATTTGCCGCCAATATATGGATAAATGGTATGAAACAACTGAACATATCCCTGTTTTGGACTATAAAATAGCCAGAGGCTATAGTAATACGGTAAAGACAATATCTACCTTACAATTGGGCGACCTACGCACCACTGGAGCTTATTGGAAAGGAGGCGTAGCCGAGATACTTGCCTTTTCAACAGTACTAACTACCATGCAACGCGAAGAGGTAGAGCAGTACATAAAAAGCAGATATGCACAATCGGTAAAGGTTGGAGGAGACATAGTAAAAACCGATTTCTGTGATACGGTAATCAGAGCAGGAGAGAATTTTGTTTCATACCTATGGAATACCGGAGCAACGAGCTCGTCAATCAGCGTCAATAGCACAGGAACATACTCTGTAACAGCAACCGATAATTTTGGTTTTGTGAGTAGCGATACGGTGCAGGTATTGTATCCAACCCATAGCAATAGGCGCCGATACTGTATTTGTATGTGCAGGCGATTCTATTGAATTAAGTGTACAAGATGTACCCATTGGTTATGGTTATTTGTGGAATAGAACCGATACAACCCCAACCCTTTGGGCGAAAGCAGAAGGATGGAATACTTTAATCGTAAGTGATATAAATGGATGTAAAAAAGAGCTAGATTCAACATATATAGCATTAGATTTCTTTGATACAACTTCATTTCTTGGAGCAGATACATCCTTTTGTATGGGAAATGAAATTTCGATAAATTGCATAAATTCAAATACATATACATGGAGTAGTGAAGGTGAACAGTGTATTCTTTCCCCTTCTGCAACGAACAAATATTTACTTACCGTAGTAAACGCACACAATTGTATTTCAAAAGATTCTATAATCGTAACCATTAAGGGTAATGCTCCCATAATTACTATTGAAAAGATACTGTTTGCCAAGGAAATGCCTCAGAAATAAGTATAGTGTCTGATATTGCAATAGATTCAACGGTGTGGATAATTGAAAATCAAATTATTAATACTGATACTAACAAGCACGTATTTTCAAGTTTTGGCAATTTTCCAATTTGGGTAAGTGCATATTCAGGAGAATGTTCGAGTACTTCAAAAGATACTATTATTGTTAAACCAAGTCCAACTGCCGCTTTTATTGTTGGCAAACTATGTCCCAATCAAGCAATTAATTTCACAACTACGTCTTTTGCTCCCGAATTTGAGCAGATTGATTCAGTGCAATGGATATTCCAAAATAATGGAACGAGTAAAGAATCCAATCCAGAGAAATTATTTTCGACCAACGGAGAATTTGAAGTCACGCAGATAGCATATGCATCAAATGAATGTAAAGATACAATAAATCAAACAATTACTATACCTCAAACAGTATCTTTGCCCCAAACAAACATACTATCACCAAGCCAAGGAGAGAAAATATTTGAAAACGCTGTTTTGCTTTCTTGGACAGCAGAAGATGCAATTAGCTACAGCGTTGAAACCTCTGTCGATTCTGAATTTTCTACATCTACTATTTCAGAAATACATACAAATCAGTATTTAGAATATGATATTTCATCAATAGCCAACAAAGACAGTCTATGGTGGAGAGTAATAGCAATAAATGAATGTGGTGATGAAGTAAAATCGGAAACAAATTTCTTTATCGTATCAAGTATTGAACAGATAGCCCCCCTTGCCTTATGGTATCGTTCAGATTCTGTACATTTAGCGTTAGATAAAGTAGATACGCTCTATGATATGAGTGGAAAATCGAATCATTTAGTACAACACACAAAATCCACCCAGCCCACCGTAAAACAATCTATATCACAACTAAACAATAAAGATGTAGTTTATTTCAGTGGATCTGAGCGTCTAAACAGCATCAAACCCGTTGTATTTCAGGAGTTGTATGTACTATTTAACTGGGAAGGAGGGGATCAATTTTCGGCATATAATGGATTGTTGAGTGGCTCGAGTGGCTCAGGATCATCAAATTTACTATGTGGCACCACCGGAAGCACAAATTTCTATAACGAACCCAGTTCATTTGCCGCCAATATATGGATAAATGGTATGAAACAACTGAACATATCCCCTGTTTTGGACTATAAAATAGCCAGAGGTTATAGTAATACAGTAAAGACAATATCTACCTTACAATTGGGCGACCTACGCACCACTGGAGCTTATTGGAAAGGAGGCGTAGCCGAGATACTTGCCTTTTCAACAGTACTTACTACCATTCAACGCGAAGAGGTAGAGCAGTACATAAAAAGCAGATATGCACAACCGGTAAAGGTAGGAGGAGACATAGTAAAAACCGATTTCTGTGATACGGTAATCAGAGCAGGAGAGAATTTTGTTTCATACCTATGGAATACCGGAGCAACGAGCTCGTCAATCAGCGTCAATAGCACAGGAACATACTCTGTAACAGCAACCGATAATTTTGGTTTTGTGAGTAGCGATACGGTGCAGGTATTGTATCCAACCTATACAATAGGCGCCGATACTGTATTTGTATGTGCAGGCGATTCTATTGAATTAAGTGTACAAGATGTACCCATTGGTTATGGTTATTTGTGGAATAGAACCGATACAACCCCAACCCTTTGGGCGAAAGCAGAAGGATGGAATACTTTAATCGTAAGTGATATAAATGGATGTAAAAAAGAGCTAGATTCAACATATATAGCATTAGATTTCTTTGATACAACTTCATTTCTTGGAGCAGATACATCCTTTTGTATGGGAAATGAAATTTCGATAAATTGCATAAATTCAAATACATATACATGGAGTAGTGAAGGTGAACAGTGTATTCTTTCCCTTCTGCAACGAACAAATATTTACTTACCGTAGTAAACGCACACAATTGTATTTCAAAAGATTCTATAATCGTAACCATTAAGGGTAATGCTCCCATAATTACTATTGAAAAAGATACTGTTTGCCAAGGAAATGCCTCAGAAATAAGTATAGTGTCTGATATTGCAATAGATTCAACGGTGTGGATAATTGAAAATCAAATTATTAATACTGATACTAACAAGCACGTATTTTCAAGTTTTGGCAATTTTCCAATTTGGGTAAGTGCATATTCAGGAGAATGTTCGAGTACTTCAAAAGATACTATTATTGTTAAACCAAGTCCAACTGCCGCTTTTATTGTTGGCAAACTATGTCCCAATCAAGCAATTAATTTCACAACTACGTCTTTTGCTCCCGAATTTGAGCAGATTGATTCAGTGCAAATGGATATTCCAAAATAATGGAACGAGTAAAGAATACAATCCAGAGAAATTATTTTCGACCAACGGAGAATTTGAAGTCACGCAGATAGCATATGCATCAAATGAATGTAAAGATACAATAAATCAAACCATTACTATACCCCAAACAGTATCTTTGCCCCCAAACAAACATACTATCACCAAGCCAAGGAGAGAAAATATTTGAAAACGCTGTTTTGCTTTCTGGACGCAGAAGATGCAATTAGCTACAGCGTTGAAACATCTGTCGATTCTGAATTTTCTACATCTACTATTTCAGAAATACATACAAATCAGTATTTAGAATATGATATTTCATCAATAGCCAACAAAGACAGTCTATGGTGGAGAGTAAAAGCTATAAATGAATGTGGTGATGAAGTAAAATCGGAAACAAATTTCTTTATCGTATCAAGTATTGAAAAGATAGCCCCCTTGCCTTATGGTACCGTTTCGATTCTGTACATTTAGCGTTAGATAAAGTAGATACGCTCTATGATATGAGTGGAAAATCGAATTATTTTGTACAACACACAAAATCCACCCAGCCCACCGTAAAACAATCTATATCACAACTAAAACAATAAAGATGTGGTTTATTTCAGTGGATCTGAGCGTCTAAACAGCATCAAACCCGTTGTATTTCAGGAGTTGTACTTACTATTTAACTGGGAAGGAGGGGATCAATTTCGGCATATAATGGATTGTTGAGTGGCTCGAGTGGCTCAGGATCATCAAATTTACTATGTGGCACCACCGGAAGCACAAATTTCTATAATGAACCCAGTTCATTTGCCGCCAATATATGGATAAATGGTATGAACAACTGAACATATCCCCTGTTTTGGACTGTAAAATAGCCAGAGGCTATAGTAATACGGTAAAGACAATATCTACCTTACAATTGGGCGACCTACGCACCACTGGAGCTTATTGGAAAGGAGGGCGTAGCCAGATACTTGCCTTTTCAACAGTACTAACTACCATGCAACGCGAAGAGGTAGAGCAGTACATAAAAAGCAGATATGCACAATCGGTAAAGGTTGGAGGAGACATAGTAAAAACCGATTTCTGATACGGTAATCAGAGCAGGAGAGAATTTTGTTTCATACCTATGGAATACCGAGCAACGAGCTCGTCAATCAGCGTCAATAGCGCAGGAACATACTCTGTAACAGCAACCGATAATTTTGGTTTTGTGAGTAGCGATACGGTGCAGGTATTGTATCCAACCTATACACATGGGCGCCGATACTGTATTTGTATGTGCAGGCGATTCTATTGAATTAAGTGTACAAGATGTACCCATTGGTTATGGTTATTTGTGGAATAGAACCGATACAACCCCAACCCCTTTGGGCGAAAGCAGAAGGATGGAATACTTTAATCGTAAGTGATATAAATGGATGTAAAAAGAGCTAGATTCAACATATATAGCATTAGATTTCTTTGATACAACTTCATTTCTTGGAGCAGATACATCCTTTTGTATGGAAATGAAATTTCGATAAATTGCATAAATTCAAATACATATACATGGAGTAGTGAAGGTGAACAGTGTATTCTTTCCCCTTCTGCAACGAACAAATATTTACTTACCGTAGTAAACGCACACAATTGTATTTCAAAAGATTCTATAATCGTAACCATTAAGGGTAATGCTCCCATAATTACTATTGAAAAAGATACTGTTTGCCAAGGAAATGCCTCAGAAATAAGTATAGTGTCTGATATTGCAATAGATTCAACGGTGTGGATAATTGAAAATCAAATTATTAATACTGATACTAACAAGCACGTATTTTCAAGTTTGGCAATTTTCCAATTTGGGTAAGTGCATATTCAGAGAATGTTCGAGTACTTCAAAAGATACTATTATTGTTAAACCAAGTCCAACTGCCGCTTTTATTGTTGGCAAACTATGTCCCAATCAAGCAATTAATTTCACAACTACGTCTTTTGCTCGAATTTGAGCAGATTGATTCAGTGCAATGGATATTCCAAAATAATGGAACGAGTAAAGAATCCAATCCAGAGAAATTATTTTCGACCAACGGAGAATTTGAAGTCACGCAGATAGCATATGCATCAAATGAATGTAAAGATACAATAAATCAAACAATTACTATACCTCAAACAGTATCTTTGCCCCAAACAAACATACTATCACCAAGCCAAGGAGAGAAAATATTTGAAAACGCTGTTTTGCTTTCTTGGACAGCAGAAGATGCAATTAGCTACAGCGTTGGGGTCTCTGTTGATTCTGAATTTTCTACATCTACTATTTCAGAAATACATACAAATCAGTATTTAGAATATGATATTTCATCAATAACAAAGACAGTCTATGGTGGAGAGTAATAGCAATAAATGAATGTGGTGATGAAGGAAAATCGGAAACAAATTTCTTTATCGTATCAAGTATTGAACAGATAGCCCGCCTTGCCTTATGGTATCGTTCAGATTCTGTACATTTAGCGTTAGATAAAGTAGATACGCTCTATGATATGAGTGGAAAATCGAATCATTTAGTACAACACACAAAATCCACCCAGCCCACCGTAAAACAATCTATATCACAACTAAACAATAAAGATGTAGTTTATTTCAGTGGATCTGAGCGTCTAAACAGCATCAAACCCGTTGTATTTCAGGAGTTGTATGTACTATTTAACTGGGAAGGAGGGATCAATTTTCGGCATATAATGGATTGTTGAGTGGCTCGGAGTGGCTCAGGATCATCAAATTTACTATGTGGCACCACCGGAAGCACAAATTTCTATAACGAACCCAGTTCATTTTGCCGCCAATATATGGATAAATGGTATGAAACAACTGAACATATCCCTTTTGGACTATAAAATAGCCAGAGGTTATAGTAATACAGTAAGACAATATCTACCTTACAATTGGGCGACCTACGCACCACTGGAGCTTATTGGAAAGGAGGCGTAGCCGAGATACTTGCCTTTTCAGCAGTACTTACTACCATTCAACGCGAAGAGGTAGAGCAGTACATAAAAAGCAGATATGCACAACCGGTAAAGGTAGGAGGAGACATAGTAAAAGCCGATTTCTGTGATACGGTAATCAGAGCAGGAGAGAATTTTGTTTCATACCTATGGAATACCGGAGCAACGAGACTCGTCAATCAGCGTCAATAGCACAGGAACATACTCTGTAACAGCAACCGATAATTTTGGTTTTGTGAGTAGCGATACGGTGCAGGTATTGTATCCAACCTATACAATAGGCGCCGATACTGTATTTGTATGTGCAGGCGATTCTATTGAATTAAGTGTACAAGATGTACCCATTGGTTATGGTTATTTGTGGAATAGAACTGATACAACCCCAACCCTTTGGGCGAAAGCAGAAGGATGGAATACTTTAATCGTAAGTGATATAAATGGATGTAAAAAGAGCTAGATTCAATATATATAGCATTAGATTTTCTTTGATACAACTTCATTTCTTGGAGCAGATACATCTTTTTGTATGGGAAATGAAATTTCGATAAATTGCATAAATTCAAATACATATACATGGAGTAGTGAAGGTGAACAGTGTATTCTTTCTCCTTCTGCAACGAACAAATATTTATTTACCGTAGTAAACGCACAATTGTATTTCAAAAGATTCTATAATCGTAACCATTAAGGGTAATGCTCCCATAATTACTATTGAAAAAGATACTGTTTGCCAAGGAAATGCCTCAGAAATAAGTATAGTGTCTGATATTGCAACAGATTCAACGTGTGGATAATTGAAAATCAAATTATTAATACTGATACTAACAAGCACGTATTTTCAAGTTTTGGCAATTTTCCAATTTGGGTGATGCATATTCAGGAGAATGTTCGAGTACTTCAAAAGATACTATTATTGTTAAACCAAGTCCAACTGCCGCTTTTATTGTTGGCAAACTATGTCCCAATCAAGCAATTAATTTCACAACTACGTCTTTTTGCTCCCGAATTTGAGCAGATTGATTCAGTGCAATGGATATTCCAAAATAATGGAACGAGTAAAGAATCCAATCCAGAGAAATTATTTTCGACCAACGGAGAATTTGAAGTCACGCAGATAGCATATGCATCAAATGAATGTAAAGATACAATAAATCAAACAATTACTATACCCCAAACAGTATCTTTGCCCCAAACAAACATACTATCACCAAGCCAAGGAGAGAAAATATTTGAAAACGCTGTTTTGCTTTCTTGGACAGCAGAAGATGCAATTAGCTACAGCGTTGAAACATCTGTCGATTCTGAATTTTCTACATCTACTATTTCAGAAATACTTACAAATCAGTATTTAGAATATGATATTTCATCAATAGCCAACAAAGACAGTCTATGGTGGAGAGTAAAAGCTATAAATGAATGTGGTGATGAAGTAAAATCGGAAACAAATTTCTTTATCGTATCAAGTATTGAAAAGATAGCCCCCCTTGCCTTATGGTACCGTTCGGATTCTGTACATTTAGCGTTAGATAAAGTAGATACGCTCTATGATATGAGTGGAAAATCGAATCATTTAGTACAACACACAAAATCCACCCAGCCCACCGTAAAACAATCTATATCACAACTAAACAATAAAGATGTAGTTTATTTCAGTGGATCTGAGCGTCTAAACAGCATCAAACCCGTTGTATTTCAGGAGTTGTATGTACTATTTAACTGGGAAGGAGGGGATCAATTTTCGGCATATAATGGATTGTTGAGTGGCTCGAGTGGCTCAGGATCATCAAATTTACTATGTGGCACCACCGGAAGCACAAATTTCTATAACGAACCCAGTTCATTTGCCGCCAATATATGGATAAATGGTATGAAACAACTGAACATATCCCCTGTTTTGGACTATAAAATAGCCAGAGGCTATAGTAATACGGTAAAGACAATATCTACCTTACAATTGGGCGACCTACGCACCACTGGAGCTTATTGGAAAGGAGGCGTAGCCGAGATACTTGCCTTTTCAACAGTACTAACTACCATGCAACGCGAAGAGGTAGAGCAGTACATACAAAGCAGCTATGCACAATCGGTAAAGGTTGGAGGAGACATAGTAAAAACCGATTTCTGTGATACGGTAATCAGAGCAGGAGAGAATTTTGTTTCATACCTATGGAATACCGGAGCAACGAGCTCGTCAATCAGCGTCAATAGCACAGGAACATACTCTGTAACAGCAACCGACAATTTTGGTTTTGTGAGTAGCGATACGGTGCAGGTATTGTATCCAAAATTAAATTACTTAACAGAAAATGCCAATGTAAATATTTGCATTGGCGATACCATTCTTTGGAATACAAATTTAGAAGGCGAGTATAACTATCTTTGGTCTAATGCTGATACACTATCTTCTATAAATATTACAAACTCAGGAAATTATTTTGTTAGAATTGAAGATTTATTCGGATGTTCTTTTTTTTCAGATACTGTTAAAGTTCTCGTTGATTCTTTTGCTATTTTGGCACATTTAGGCGAAGATAGATTGCTTTGCGAAGGCGAGAATATTATTCTAGAGTATGTAGACCTTGATGGTGTAATATATGAATGGTCTGATGGTTCTGTAAATCAATATTACACAGTAAGTATTCCTGAAACAATTAGTGTAATGGCTACAAATAGAAACAATTGTGTTCTTTTTGATACTCTCAATGTCGCAATTAAAGGTTCTGTTCCAATGGTTAATTTTGAAACTGATTTGCTTTGTTTTGGTGATACAACAGAATTCAATAATCTTTCGTATTCAACTGATAATTCCAAATTAGTTAACATTCGTTGGTTTATAAGTAACGATACGCTTTTGGGTGACAGTGTAAACTATCTGTTTGGAAAATCAGATAGTTATTTAGTTAGATTGCAAGTCGAGACGGAAAATAATTGTTTTGGTGAATTTTCAGACTCAGTATTTATTCATACAATTCCAGAGTTAAAAATTACACCTTTGCTAACCTGTGTCGGTCAGAATACAGCTTTCTCGGTAAAACCTAAAATTAACCAAGTTTTACAAAATTTATCTTGGCTTGTTGATAGTAGCTTAATTATTTCCGATACACTTAATCTAAGTTTTGATAAAGGAGGCATTGATACCATTTATTTGGAGGCAGAAAATAGTTACGGTTGTAAGAATTCCATCAAACAATCTATAGCAATTAAAGAATCGCCAACGGCAGATTTTTATGTTTCAAAATCTTGTTTAGGAGAAGTTACTGAATTTAGCAATATTTCTTATACTCAAGAATATAATAAGATATTTTCGTATAAGTGGGTTATCGATAAAGTTGAATATAGTGAAATTGCAAGTCCAAATGTAAATTTCTATAATGAGGGCGAAATAGAAGCATCATTAACGGTAAAATCTATAAATGGATGTTCTAGCACGAAAGAAAAGAAAATATCTGTAGGCTCTAAACCATTTGCGGATTTCTTAGTAAACGGTAAATGCTTAAACGATACTATAATTATGGTAAGTAACACAACTTCTGAAAATGATTTGTTGAATTTATGCAATTGGTATGTAAATGATTCTTTAGTTTCAAATAATAAGAACTTATCAAGGAAATTTAGTAAGGATGGTGAGTATAAAATTGACCTTATCACTGAAACTCCTATGGGTTGCAAAGATTCTGTATCAAAGTTCGTTACTATATACAAACCTGTATTTGCAGATTTTGATTTTACTCCTAAGTTTGGTGCTGCTCCGCTTGCAGTTTCATTCTTTAATACATCAGAAAATGCTCATGAATATGAATGGACTTTTGATACATATACAAGAAGTATTCTAGAAAATCCTACCAATATTTTCAGTTATTTAGGCAATTATGAGGTCGTTTTAAAAGCAATTTCTCCCGATGGATGTATTGATTCTATATCCAAAATTATTTCTACTTCTGCTGCAAATTATTCGCTAAAAATTCATTCTGTTTATTTTAGTGAGAAAAATGGATATTTGTATATACAAGTTTTATTGCAAAATGGAGGCTCTGTTCCAATCTACACTTCTGATATTATTTACAAAGACAGTAGGGGAACTGAATTAAAAGAAGTTTGGGATGGAATGCTGTCTCCCGGAACATCTACTTTGGTCGAATTTTCTTCAGGTATCAAGATTAATGAAAGCGAATATCCGGAGTATATATGTTTAAATAGTCAGCTTACGAGCGAATTAAATAATGAAATATTCTTACAGACTGATACTTGTATTACTTTTACAGAAACAGTTTGGTTGAGCAAATTATATCCTAATCCGATTCAAAAAGAAGTATCAGTTCAAATTATTGTACCAAAAGAAATGCAGTTGCAAATCTCTATTTCTGATATTCATGGTAAAGTGGTTGCAATTGTTGAAAACGGAATTTTTGACAAAGGTGTTCATTCTATAATCTATGATGCTTCTAAGATGGCTCCGGGTATTTATTTCTTCAATTTCGTGTATTTGGGAGGCAAGAAAAGTTTCGAGATCATTAAAAAAAGAGAAAAATAATTCTTATTCTGTTTTTGATGAAAGTACTGCAATAAAACTATGTCAAAGTTTGGGAAAAGTAAACCCAATAAATAGTGTTTATTCTTAATTTATTCCTTTGATTTGCAAAATATAAAATATAATTAAAATATAAAAAAATGAAAAAAGGCATTCTATTAAAATCGACAATCAGTATTCTGTTACTTTGGCTTACATTAGCTAGTTGCACTAGTGCACAAACAAATACAACGGCGCTTCCGGCTACAATTTATGAGTTTGAAATGAAATCAATTGAAGGTACAATGATTCCATTTTCAGTATATAAAGGCAAAGTATTGCTCATTGTAAATACTGCTAGTGGTTGTGGATATACCCCGCAGTATGAAGGGTTACAGACTTTATATAAAACATATCAAAAAGATGGTTTCGAAGTTTTAGCATTTCCATGCAATCAGTTCGCAAATCAAGAGTCTGGTACTGAGAAGGAAATTGCACAATTTTGTTCAGTGAATTATAGCACCACTTTTCAACTTTTTTCTAAAATTGATGTAAATGGAAAAGATGAAAGTCCGCTTTACACTTATTTGAAGACAAAAGAAAATGGAAAATTTGAAGGAAAAATAAAATGGAACTTTACAAAATTTTTGATTGATAAAAATGGAACTATTGTACAAAGATATTCTTCAAGTACAAAGCCCGAAGAAATTGAAGCTGATATAAAGAATTTACTCAGCAAATAGCTTGTTGCATCTGTTAAGTTTCTTTACGAAAAATTAGTAATTTATTATGATTTTTTTAACAAGAAATTTAACTGATATTTGCCTATACAAAAAGCGGTTGGAAGATGACGTTGCATGATTTAAACACCGGTGATTCCGGAATTATTACAAAGGTAAGAGGTAGAGGCGCGTTCAGGAAGAGAATATTGGAAATGGGTTTCTTAAAAGGACAGCAAATACATGTTATTAAAAAAGCACCATTAAAAGACCCAGTTGTTTATAAAATAATGGATAGTCAGGTTTCACTCAGACAAAGTGAAGCCAAACTAATTGATGTAATAGGAATAAATTCAAATGATTCTGAAAATTTAATTAATGAGAATATTTCAAATTCCTATTTTGGTACTTTTGAAAGGGAGCGTATTCAGGCCGAAGTATTTGAAAAAAAGAATACTATTGAAGTTGCGTTAGTAGGAAATCCTAATTGCGGCAAAACAACACTTTTCAATCATGCTTCAGGTAAAAAAGAGCATACCGGAAATTATGCAGGCGTTACAGTAGAGTCAAAAACGGCTTCTGTAAAACACAACAACTATAAAATTCAGATTACAGATTTACCCGGAACATATTCTATTTCAGCATATTCGCCCGAAGAAATTTACGTTAGAGAACATATCTTATTCAACAAACCCGACATTGTAGTAAATGTTGTAGATGCTTCTAATTTAAAACGCAATTTATATCTGAGTACTCAGCTTATTGATATGGATATTAAGGTTGTAATAGCCCTTAATATGTATGATGAGCTTGAAAAAAAAGGTGATGTCTTTGATTATATACGTTTGGGCAAAATGATAGGTATTCCTATTATACCAACAGTCGCTTCTCGAGGAAATGGACTTGAACAGCTATTTACCAAACTCATTGATGTTTATGAAGATAATGAACCTACAATTCGGCATATTCATATAAACTATGGTGAAGATATTGAGCGTTCTATACATAAAATTCAAAAGGTTCTTCGTAAATACGAATCTCTTTCTGTTGAGTTTTCAACACGTTTTTTTGCAATAAAACTGTTGGAGAAAGATAAACAAGCATGGTTGTGTTTTGACAAAAATGAAATTTTCTTAGAGCTCTACAAAACTACCGAGAAAGAGATACAAATTCTAGAAGAATACTATAAAGAAGATAGTGAAACCCTTATAACCGATGCAAAATATGGTTTTATAGAAGGAGCTTTGAATGCTTCATATAAAACAAAGCATGTAGATCCGCATACCAAAACACGAACCGATAAGATAGATAGCCTTCTTACCGGTAGATTTACCGGATTCCCCATATTTTTATTTTTCCTTTGGTTGATGTTTGAAACTACCTATAGCTTAGGGCAGTTCCCAATGGCGTGGATAGAATCTGGCATTGGTTTATTAAGTGAATATCTGAATAGTGTACTTACAAACGATTTGGTAAGAGATTTAGTTGTTGGAGGCATTATAGGTGGTGTTGGAGGTGTATTGATATTCTTACCAAATATTCTTATCCTATTTCTTTTCATATCATTTATGGAAGATACCGGATACATGTCGAGAGTAGCATTGCTTATGGATAAACTCATGCACTACTTAGGATTGCACGGAAAGTCATTTGTTCCTATGGTTATGGGCTTTGGTTGCAATGTGCCTGCTATTATGGCTACCAGAACCTTAGAAAACCGAAACGACCGCTTACTTACTATGCTTATAATACCTTTTATGACCTGTAGTGCGCGTTTACCGGTATATCTGCTTATTGCCGGCGCAATATTCCCAAAATATGCTGCAATGGTTATTTTTGTTTTGTATTTGGCTGGTATGCTTTTTTCTGTTATCACTGCTATTTTTTTAAATAAAACTTTATTTAGAAAAAAAGAAGTGCCTTTCGTAATGGAATTGCCGCCCTACAGAATACCTACAATGAAAGCTTCATTTATACACATGTGGTTTAAAGGAAGTCAATATTTGAAGAAAATGGGAGGTCTTATTTTAATAGCTTCTATTATTATTTGGGCTTTGGAATATTTTCCGCGGGAGGTAGATTTTTCTAAAGATTATGAAGCTGAGATTAGCAATTTAGAAAATCATATCCAAGTAAAATCTGTTGATGCGAAAATCGCTATAAATAGTGATGACAGTCTTCAGATAACGTATCACGAGCAGCTTACAGATTTGCAGTTGGCAATGGAAAATGAAAGACGAGAGAAATCATACATTGGCAAATTAGGACATAGCATGGCTCCGATATTAGAACCATTAGGCTTCGATTGGAGAATGGGAGTGGCTATTTTAACCGGAATTGCAGCCAAAGAGATCGTAATAAGCACTATGGGAGTACTCTACCAGGCTGATGGTGCAGCCGATGAAAATTCGCAATCGCTCATCGCATCAATACAATCTCAAAAACACACTTCTGGTAATTATGAAGGAGAAATTGTATTTAAACCTCATGTAGCACTTGCTTTTTTGGTGTTTATACTGCTTTATTTTCCTTGTATTGCAGTAGTTGCTGCTATTAAAAAAGAATCGGGCAAGTGGAAATTTGCTGTCTTTTCAGTGGTGTACTCATCGGCAATGGCTTGGATAGCTGCTTTTATTATTTTTAGAGTAGGTGAGTATTTTTATTGAATTTTTCTAATATAAATATTTGCAAAGAATGGTGAATACCAAAATTTGTAGCTTATTAAAGTATTAAACAGAAGTGAAAAAAGATGTACAATTGTAAAAAAATAGTTTTTAGAAACTATTTTAATAATCTAAAACCAATCTTAAATTCAAACCTAGATATGTCTTCACTATAATTATCGTTTAGATTTATAGTTTCTTTTGTGATACCATTGTCAATTTTGAATTTTGATAAGTAACCTATTAACATTGCTGTAGTAATATTAATTTCTAAGTTTTTAAATATCTTTCTGTTATAAGCTAAATCAATAATGAGTCCAACAGTATTTCCGGTTATTTTAAATTCTTCAACGACTTTAGCTCTATTAATATACGATTGATAACCTAATGAAAAACCTAAAGATAAATCTTGTTTGGTATTACCCTTCAATAATTTAGTAATTACTGAAGGACATATCATCTGAATAAAAATATTATCTTCAATGTCTCCATAAATCACTTTCCCATACTCATCAGTTACTAAAGCATTTTCATAATAATTTCTACTATTGTAAAAACTGTATCTCAACCCAAACCCGAAACTTTCAGATGTTAAATAATACAAATCGGCTCCTAAGCAATAACCTGATTTCAATTTTTTCAAATAATCTCTAACAAAACCACTTGCACTTGGTGATATTTTTCCGGTTCTATAGCTATATCCACCATTGAACCCAATCGTATAATTTGGATGTAGGCTCTTGGTTTTTAACTCAAGTTTTTCGGGAGATGATGCGGAATAAAAATTTTCACTTAAAGTCTTTATCTGATTTTTGTTTAATAGTGAATTTCTTAATTCTTTATTCTCATACTTGAAAGTAAAATATACATATTCATCTTTATTTTTATTTTTTGTAATTGTACAATTTATAGAATCTCCTTCGTTTGTAACTATCAAATCTTGAGAAAATGTAACATTTACAATTCCTACAAATAGGATTAAAAAACCAAAAAATTTTATCATTTTAAATTATATTTCTAATGAAAATAAGAAAGTTATTTATTTTTTCTCTTGCAAACTGAACTATACTCAAATTGTCCAGTTTTAGCATCTATATACTCCAAACTAGGTCTTCCTATAAATATACCTCCTGTAATTCCACAACGTAAATAATATTTCTCTCCATATTTTACATTTATAGGTAATGAAACTTTTGATTCTGTTTTAGCCCACAACTCATTCATCCCTTTCTTGGTTATTTTAATTTCTTGACAAGATTTATTTGATACGCGACATAGTGTAGAATCGCCAAGATGTAAATTATAAGTTACAAGTGCACCACCGCCACCAAATCTATAAACATACAATATTGCATAGTCAAGAGTAGTATCAATAGGAACTTCAACATTTATTGATTGTTTAATATCAATACTATCAGCCTTATATACATTTACAATAATTCTATGACAAGTGCTTAAAATATCAGGATACTTATGTTCAACAATTTTAATGAGGTTACCTCCCATTTTTCTTGCTTCTATCTTTGCATTTTCTAACATTTCTTCAAAACTACATTTTACAGTAAAACCGGAATCTCCAACTTTTACCTTCCCAATTAATTCACTCTTATCATCGGCAGATTCACTTTAATCCTAAGACAATTATATCTTTGAGTTGAGTTCAATGAAGGATAACTTTTGGAAATTTTTGATGAAATTTTCGGACTACAAGCTCCCAAAAATATAACTATTGCCAATAGAGCAAAATTTTTTAAAAAATTCAACATTATTTTAATTTAAATTTCTAACAACAAAATATTTTTTCCAAATATAACATGAAGTAATAAATGAAAGAAATAAATAGTATTAATATATTTTAATATTGTTTATTTTCATTCAAAATGTAATAGCAAATTTATATTTCTTGGATAGCTGCTTTTATTATTTTTAGAGTAGGTGAGTACTTTTATTGAAACCTAAAAGAATTTTTTCGTTAATTTACCTTTTTTTAGTACAGTGTTTTCTTTTGGTAGAATTTTTTACTAGGAAGATTTGATTGATTAATTTTGAGTTAACCATTTGTGATACCGCTATTTGCTTTAAACAATTTTTAGATTTTGAAAAAGAAAATTCTTATACTTGCATATGACTTTCCTCCCTACAATTCTATTGGTGGACAGCGGCCCTATAGTTGGTATAAATATTTCAGAGATAATGATTTATATCCAATAGTTGTTACTCGGCACTGGGATATTGATATTAAAAACCCTGTAGATTATATTAGACCCTCCATTTGTCAAGAGACAACAGTTGAAGATACTGAATTTGGAACAGTCATTCGTATTCCATTCAAACCAAATTTGCGCGACAGACTAATTCTCAAGTATGGATTGGAACGTTTTACTTTGCTTCGGAAATTCCTTACTGTATTTTTTCTTTTAACCGAATTTTACATTTCAAATTTCGATAATAGAAAACAAATATTTAGCGCAGCAAAAAAGTATCTGAAACAGAATAAGGTTGATGCAATTATTGCAACCGGTGAACCTTTCATTCTTTTTAAATATGCTTCCTTACTTTCAAAGTATTATCAAATACCTTGGATTGCTGATTATAGAGATGGTTGGAGTTCAAATTATAATCTTTCAAGGTTAGAACGTAGGTTTTATGCAGGTATAGAAAAAAATATTGTAAATAAAGCCTCATTCATTACTTCTGTATCTAGAGAATTTGTTGAGGGATTTAAAAAATTGTTCCCCCAAAAGAATGTATTTGAAATAAAAAATGGATACTTTCCTGAATTATTCAGTTCTATAGATGTTCAAGAAAATGAGCATTTTACAATATCTTTCGCTGGAACACTTTATTCATATCAACCTATTGAATTATTTGCTGAAGGTTTTCGACGATTTGCAAATGTAAACAACACTTGTAAATTGATTTTTGTGGGTTCGAAATTTTACCCAGAACAAGCAAAACGAATTGAAAAGGCTTTTGGATCAATACAATGCGAATTAATTCAAACAGAGCGATTAAGTCATCAAGAGACATTAAAAATATTAAATTCCAGTCAGCTACTGTTGCTTCCTGCTTCGGCTGAGAAACCTCAAACTTACGCTAAGGTTTTTGATTATTTAGCTTTACAAAAATATATTCTGCTTTTTGAAGATGACAAAGCAAGTCTGTCAGAAATTATTAAAACAACAAATTCCGGGTATATATGTAACACCAGTATTGACATAGAAAACACCTTACATATGCTTTATAATCAGCATCTTGAAAGAAATAATTCTTTTCGACCTAAATCAAATTTTGAGCTCTATTCACGCAAAACACAAACAAAATTATTTGCTCAAAAAATTAAAGAATTATGGATTGCCAATACAGATTAAATTCAAACAAAAATAAACCCTTTTTTTAATAGCGATACCCAAACTTACTTATTTGCATACATTTGCAGTGCAGCTGCCGGTATTTGGCAAATGCCATCAACAAAAGCATCGGCAAATTCTTGCAATTTCTTCTTAGCCAGAGCTTTCATAAGCATATTCATTTCAGCTTTATGGTCATTCTCACTCTGGTATCGTAAGCATCTACTTGTTTCAACTGTATCCAGATATAAAAATCTTTACCCATTACAGCTCCCAGTTTTAGCATCTTATATGGATCTCGCTCAATAAATTCCAAAGTAACACTCATTCCGGCTTGAGCATTTATGGTACACGTGTCGGCAGTACATTCCATTTTATCGCGATGCTCCGGCGGTAATATTTGTGCAATATTGTTGAAATCTGATAAAAAATTGTAAAGCTGATAATCAAGACACTGGGCTTTACCTGTTTTACTTATTACTTCTAGCTCCATAATCTTAAAAATCTGCGCTTTTCGGATATCTTGGGAATGGTATCACGTCTCTAATGTTTGTCATTCCGGTTACAAAAAGCAATAGTCTCTCGAAACCTAAGCCAAACCCTGCGTGAGGTGCTGTTCCGTATTTTCTGGTATCGAGATACCACCACATATCTTGCATAGGTATGTGCATCTCTTCAATTCTTGCTTTTAGTTTTTCAAAGTCGGCTTCACGCTCAGAGCCTCCAATGATTTCACCTATTTGCGGAAACAAAACATCCATTGCAGCAACGGTTTTGCCATCTGGGTTTTGCTTCATGTAGAATGCTTTTATATCTTTAGGGTAGTTGGTAAGAATTACAGGCTTTTTGAAGTGTTTTTCAACCAAATATCGCTCATGTTCGCTTTGTAAATCTACTCCCCATTCGTTTATCAAGTAATTGAATTTCTTCTTTTTGTTCGGATTAGATTCTCTAAGTATTTCAATAGCCTCTGTGTAAGTAAGTCTTACAAATTCATTATCGAGTACAAAACGCAGCTTTTCTATAAGTGGCATAGAGCGTTCGGCTTCGGGCTTATCTTTTTCTTCGGCAGTCAGTCTTTGTTCTAGGAATTCCAAATCTTTACTGCAATGCTCCAAAGCGTAGTTTATCAGATATTTAAGAAACTCTTCGGCCAAGTCCATATTTGCATGAATATCATTAAATGCAACTTCGGGTTCTATCATCCAAAACTCTGCTAAATGTCTGGTAGTGTTTGAGTTCTCAGCTCTAAAGGTTGGCCCGAATGTATAAACTTTTGACATTGCCATACAAGCCAATTCCACCTCAAGTTGACCTGAAACGGTAAGATTCGTTTCTTTTCCAAAAAAATCTTTCGAATAGTCAATTTTTCCTTCTTCTGTTTTTGGTAATTTGTTTGGGTCTAAAGTCGAAACATGAAACATTTGTCCGGCGCCTTCGCAGTCTGAGCCGGTAATAATAGGCGTGTGGATATTATAAAAACCTTTTTCGGTGAAAAAAGTGTGTATTGCGTAAATCATTGAATGTCTAACTCTGGTAATAGCTCCAAAAAGATTAGATCTAAAGCGAAGGTGGGCTATTTCTCTAAGAAATTCGAGCGAGTGCTTTTTAGGCTGTAGCGGATATTCATCAGCATCGGCGGTGCCAAGTACTTCAATAGCTGTGGCTTGAACTTCTACACTCTGCTCTTGTCCTTGCGATTGGGAAATTAATCCAATTATAGAAAGAGACGAACCTGTTGTGATTTTTTTATAAGTGCTTCATCAAACTTCTCAGTATCAGCTACTATTTGTACATTATCTAAGCAAGAGCCATCGTTGAGGGTAATAAATTGTACTTGTTTGTTGCCTCTTCTGGTTCGTACCCATCCTTTTACACAAACTTCTTTTCCAATTTCCGTACTGCTCAATAACGATTTTATTTCAATCCTTTGCATACCGTTTATTATTTAGAATCATAAAGATTTGCAAAAATAAATAAATTTGTAAGTAATAAAGTTTTAGAACACTATTTTATTTGATAATTTATTTTAAAATGTCTTATTTTGTTGAACGAAACGTTAGTTGAGGTGTAGCTTTGCTCATATTTTGTTTGTGTGATATTGTTATTAAGTGTGGATTTTAGCTGATAAATAGATTTTCTATTTCATTTCTAGACTGATGGTTCTAATTTTACTCTTTTTTTATTTATCTTTAGACCCTAGCTTAATGTGCATTAAATAATGAACATTAGGAATTTCAAATTTTGTATTTTTTTATTGTAATTAATATTAATAACGCAGTAATAGAACATATTTAAACCTATAAATTTCAATAAGTAATGGCAGATTTTAAGTATCAAAAAATGTTTCCTAAAGGAGAAGATAAAACAAAATATCGACTTCTTACCAAGGAGTTTGTTTCTACAATAGAAGTAGAAGGAAGAAAAATATTGAAAGTTGACCCCAAGGGCTTAGAGTTACTGGCAAAAGAAGCAATTGCCGATGTTTCTTTTTTTCTTAGATCAGAGCACTTACAGGGCTTGTCGAATATTTTGAAAGACCCGGAATCGTCTGATAATGATAGATTTGTAGCAGATACAATGCTTAGAAATCAGTGTGTATCGGCAGAAGGCGAGTTACCAACCTGTCAAGATACCGGAACTGCAATTGTAATTGCAAAAAAAGGAGAAGGCGTATGGACCGGTGCCGACGATGCCGAAGCTCTTTCAAAAGGAATTTGGCAAACATATAAAGATAAGAACCTTAGATATTCTCAGGTTGTAGCTACAAATATGTTTGACGAAAAAAATTCGGGCGATAACCTTCCTGCACAGATTGATATTTTTGCGGAAAAAGGAAACGAATACGAATTTTTATTCCTAACCAAAGGAGGAGGTTCAGCTAATAAAACATTCCTTTATCAGGAAACAAAATCTTTGTTGAATGAAGAGTCGTTTGAGAAATTTGTACGTCAGAAAATTAAAGATTTCGGCACCTCAGCTTGTCCTCCGTACCATATAGCTATTGTAATTGGTGGTCAGGTAGATACCAACTTAAAAACAGTAAAATTAGCCTCAGCAAAATATCTAGATAATTTACCTACTCAGGGCAATGAAGGCGGAGTAGCATTTAGAGATTTAGAATGGGAAGCCAAAATAAAAAAATATACTGAAGAGTATGGTGTAGGAGCGCAATTTGGCGGAAAAGCATTTGCTCATGATATACGAGTTATCAGATTGTCTCGCCATGCAGCCTCTTGTGCAGTAGGGTTTGGCGTGAGTTGCAGTGCCGACAGAAACATAAAAGCAAAAATCACCGCCGATGGTATTTTCTTAGAAGAGCTAGAAAAACATCCTGAGAAATATTTGCCCGAAACAGCAATTGAAATGACACCTGCCGTTGAAATCAATATAGACAGACCTATGGCAGAGGTACTTAAAGAACTATCAAAATATCCGGTAAAAACAAGATTAAGTCTTACTGGTACGCTTATCGTAGCTAGAGACATAGCTCATGCACAGATTAAAAAACTATTAGATTCGGGTAAACCAATGCCTGAATATTTCAAGAATCATCCTATATACTACGCTGGTCCGGCTAAAACCCCAAAAGGCATGGCATCTGGTTCGTTTGGACCAACCACAGCAGGAAGAATGGATTCTTATGTAGATTTATTTATGCAGCACGGAGGATCGTTGCTCATGGTAGCTAAAGGCAACAGAACCGCGCAGGTACGCGAAGCATGCAAAAAGCACAAAGGTTTCTATTTAGGATCTATTGGAGGCCCGGCAGCAATTTTAGCAAAAGAAAGCATAAAATCGGTAGAAGTAGTTGATTTTGAAGAGTTAGGAATGGAAGCAGTAAGAAAAATTACTGTAGTAAATTTCCCTGCATTCATCATCTGCGATGACAAAGGAAACGACTTCTTTTTAGAATACAGTTCTAGTGGACACTAGGTGATATTATTTGAAAAAAAGGGGTAATCATTTTTAAAGTGATTACCCCTTTTTTATTGTTTTATTGTTAGCTTGATAATGCCATATTCTACTGCACTTTAAGCTTTACATCCAAAGTAAAGTCGTCGTAAATCATATTATCGCCCAAACTATCGAAGAATGAACCTGAGCCGTATTTTATTTCATATTTTGCTCTGTTTACGGTTATTGCTGCGCTGTAAAATCCGATAGATTTAACCACAGTAAATGAAACTGGTAGTGTTTTACCTTTTATTGTTAAATCGGCTTGAACTTCCGCTTTTCCGCCTACAAACTTTGAGCTACTCGTTATTACAAGTTTCGATTCCGGAAATTTTTCTACACCAAAAAAATCATCGCTCTTCAAGTGACCAATCAACTTTGTGTTAGTTTCCTTGTCGGCAATATCGTCGCAAGTAATAGAATTCATGTCAATTACAAACAATCCTGAAGTAATTTTATCATTCTCAACTTTTAGTTTTGCATTTTTTATAGCTATTTTTCCAAAATGTTCGCCCGTCACTTTTTTGCCCGTCCATTTTAGTTCAGAACCTTTTACATCAACCAATTGTGCGTTAGCAGAAATACTAAAAAGTATAAAAGCAAAGAGTAAGGTTAATTTTGATAAGCCTACACGGTTTAAAATAGAAGATGTTTTCAAGTTTTTTATGACATTGTTATTTCTCATGATAAATATTCTTTAAGTTAATAATTTATTGAAATTTAGTTATTGTATTTCTTATCTTGAGTCTGTGTTTAAATGACTTTTCTTACAGATAGTCAAGTCTTTTGGCTTAAATGCGTGTTTTCACTTAATAGTATCACAGTGAAAATTATCTTAAAAGAATATTTGCTTGAAACATATCAAATAAAACCATTTTTATAAATCAGCACATGTATTAAAATATTATTTTGTATATAATAATATGACTAAATTTATGTTTGTTTAAATAATTGGATATAATGAATTGTTGCCAATAAACCCCAAAAAATATCATCATGAAAATTTGCATCCTGATTATTTGTTTTTTTGTAGTAATACAAATAGAAGCTCAACCATATGTTCCATCAGAAGTTGTTAATATTCACAATGTAGAAGACATTTTATATATTGCAAAGACAAATGGATTTAAGGAACTTGAAAAATCAATAAGCCCTATAAACATTATTCATGTTGATTCAACTTATGCGCCAATATTAATTGATTTAGAATTTGAATCAGAATTTTGGAATAGATGTATAGATAAAAAAGAGATAATTACTTACGAATTACCTGAATTTTCATTAGAATTGGCATACAATTTTAATAATTTAACTGCTGGGGAAAGATTATTTGATTATTACTGTACTATTCCTAAGCATTGTAAAGCTGATACTATTTATTATATTTATAATAACCTCGATGATTTTTTAAAAGTCCTTGTCAAATACAGCTCGCCTCAATTGATTGAAAGATTAAAACAGGATTATATTGAATGGACAAAGTTGGCAGAGAATTCACCTAAAAAAATTTATCCTTCAATTGAAGAAATTGGAAAAACTAGTTTTGAAGAATCTATGAAGTTCAAAGCTAATGATTTGTACGTTGATTGTAATTTTTTAGTGCTTCAAATTGCGGCAGCATTGAATTTTCTTGAAGTAGAGGGTTTTGATAATACTTTGATAGCTAAATTAAAGACTATGCAAACATATCCATTTGCTTACAAATATTCTTTTCCAAAACCAATAATTTTAGATACTAAAGCAAAATCAATTTCCTGTAAAACAGTTTTAAATTCAACTCAGATTGTAGATTTTGGAAAAGATTATGAAAAAGTAGAAAAACTAATCTTTGATAATATTGAAAACTGTTGGGAATCAAGAGTAAGTGAGATTATCGAAAATGGTTCTAAGGCTTATGTATCCTTATCTCGAAATAATGGATCTGATTTTTACACCCTTCAATTGAACTCAGATAATACAATTGTGATAAATTTAATATCAAGTATAATTTATTAAATACAAGATTTAAGAAACTTTAGTGTTAGTATTATTTAATTAGGTTTCGTATTTTTACAAAACACTTAGTTCGTTCATTTCAAAAAGAAAATTTTGGATAAAATAATTTTAGGCATCGATCCCGGCACCAATTTTATGGGTTATGCTCTCATTCACGTTAAGAAAACAGATGTTTCTATTATTACATTGGGCATAATAGATTTGGAGAAATATTCTGATCATTATTTGAAATTGCAAAAAATATTTAAGCGAGTGCTTAGTCTGGTTGATGAATTTCATCCGGATGAGATGGCGCTTGAAGCTCCTTTTTTTGGTAAAAATGTGCAGTCAATGCTTAAGCTGGGTCGAGCTCAGGGTGTTGCTATGGCTGCCGGATTGTCTAGAGATTTACCTATAACTGAATATGCTCCGCGTAAGGTTAAAATGGCTATTACCGGTGCAGGAACGGCTACCAAAGAACAAGTTGCAGCAATGTTGCTCAAGCTCCTAAATGTAAACGAATTACCGAACCTTCTCGATGCTACTGATGCTCTTGCAGTTGCGTTGTGCCATTATTATCAAATTTCTGGTCCGCTCAACAATATTGCTAAAGGTTCTAATTCTTGGAAAGACTTTATTAGTAAAAACCCAAATAGAATTTCTTAATGAAGCAATTCAAATAGTTAAGAAAAATCAGTTCTTCCTTTTTTTCTTTTGTGTTTCGGTATTGAAATATTCTGCATTAAAGGTCTCTAACAGCGGTGGTAATGTGATGGTTACTTTCTCTATTGCCGGGTAATTTGCTGCAATATATTCGCTGTATTTTTTCATTAGAGCATCGTAAAAAAGTTCTGCTTGCAGGTAATATCCTTTTTTTGTGTAATGCAGTTTATCCTTGCCTGTTAACCCTTCTTGATGCCATAGTGTCACAGAATTTTCTCCACCCATAATCTCAAAAAAATCCCAAACGTTTTGTTTATATTTTGCTGCAATCGAATGAATTATACTAGCTGTTTTGTTCAGATTTGTATTCAGATATACTCCACTTCTATAGTTATCGCCAGGAGTTGTAAGTATGATTGGAACTTTTAAATGTAAATTTGTTAATGTTTTCATGAGCTTATCCAAATTTTCAGAAAATTGTTCTGAGTTGAAATATTTCGGATAGCAATCGTTTGTGCCAAGAGAAATTATTATTAAATCGGGTTGCAAGTCTGCAATCTGATCGGGTAACATGTTGCATTTAAGCCAATCAGACACGTCAGAGCCATTAACTCCGCAAGCGCTATAAGTTATTCCCGATTCCGATAATTCTAATAGGATACCATGTAATTCAAAAAAAGTTTGCAGACTATCGGTCTGCGAAAATTCCAAAAACAAGGTGTCTGATAAAGGTTTTTCGAGTATAAATTCTGTATATCCTATTTCATTGTTTACTCTGGTTTCTAGAATAGTTACATCATTTATTATTTTGGGTATGTAACTGTTTGAACTTGTATTGTGATAAATTTTTATCTTATCGTACTCATATTTTGGATAGGGTATAAATGAACGCTGTATAAAGGTAAGTGTAGCATTTGGAGAGTTGGTTATTGCATAGTTTCCGGTAATGCCCATATTATTGGTAATTTGCGACGATGTGTTTTTTGTACCTGTCCAAATTCCTGTCCATTTCCAAGTATAGTTAAAGGGGTCGTTTGCTCGTTTATCTGCCAATCTATACGGAAAAATAATACCTCTAGAACCGGTACTTGAAGCATTGTTGTTTTGAAGTAAATGACGTACATGACCCGAAAAATAATCGGCCTGAATGTGCGAATCGCCAATATGTAATACATGAAGTGAGCCTTCGCCTTCTTTTGCAATATTATCTAACTTATTGAAAATAGGAAGGAAAGGATTAGTATTTGTGTAAGTTTGAATAGTATTCTTATCAAAACGTATAAAGTTATACTTATTCTGTTCAGACTGGGGTATCTGAGAGAATAAAGCAAGATGATTGATAATTGCAAGAAGTAATATTGTTTTTTTTATCATCAGAAATCAATTAAATTCTAATAACGTAATTTATTATTGCAAGTTACTATTTTTTAAGTATTTTTCAAATTCATAATTCAAAGCATTGTAAAACATTTCGCCTATTATCAAAGAACCATCATAATTAAAATGGGTAAAATCTGGTTGTCCCAATGGTGGTTTGGCAAATACCCAGCTTGGCATAGAATTTCGCCCGCCCATAGCTTCATACATATCCCAAAAAGCTGAACCTGTTTTGAAAGCAACTTTTTTCTGAATATCTCTTACTTTCTCCACATTTTTGTGGGTTTCATATTTTTCACCATTCTTCACACACATGTCCGATAGGCCTATGACAATAACAGCCGCATCGGGACAGGCTTCTTTAAGCTTTTGTATGTTTCTTGACAAACCGCTTTCATAGAAACTAAAATCTTCCACATCGCACGGCACTACGTTCACGCCAAATTCTATAAAAAAAAGTTTTACGTTCAGTAGTTTGTACATCTCAGTGAGTTGATCCTGACTAATTCGTAAAAATTCTAAGCCCGAACTTCCTCTCATTGGCACATTATCTACAGAAATTCCATAGGGGTGTTCCAATGCAATTCCATAAAAATCAGGACTATCCTCACCGCTAAAGGTTATTGTAAATCCGGTATCGGTAATGGGTGGTACATTCCATTTTGTAATCCTTATAACCTTTCCGGTGTCTATTACCGTCATATTCAGCAAGCTGTCTGCTTCCAACAATTCCACAAAAACAGGTTTCCTACTATTGCCACTGATGAGTTTTATTTGACTAAATTGATTTCTAAGAGGAAATGCAACAAATTGTTTTTTGAATATATTCAATTTCGCAGTGTAGACAGTTTTCTTTTTCGATGAGGTATCTGTTTTTACCGGAGCAAATCTTGAGATACTAGCCAACGATCCCCAACGTGAATGTTTAATCTCGACTTGAGATTCGGGCACTCCGTATCTGGTGTGTTTTTTCCAGTTGCCTTCATATCTAAAATTCATCTGACAGCTATATTTATTTTCTTCGTGAATAGGAAGAAAACCCGGTCCGCCACCGCCAAATCGCCTTTGAAGCTTCTCCCTTACAACAGAGGAAATTCTACCGCCTTCAATCTGAGAATCGCCGTAGTGAACAATTCGTATATGTTGTCTGGTCTTTTTTAGTGATGCCAATAAACTGAAAAAATTATCTAAAACATGCGGATTGTCTGATGGAAATTCTAGTTTATAAATATCTTCTGCCGCAACTACCGGGTCGATGTATATTATTGTATCAGTATTAAATAATGAGTCTATTTCCGCTAAGGTATCGTTTTTAGTTTTTACTTTCTGTGTAATAGAATCGGTAGTGTTTTTTTTATTGATTAAGTGCGATATGTCGGCATATTGCACTGTATCATAAATAAATACATCATTGTAAGTAGGTATTTTGAAAGAGATACTTTTGGAAATATTTATGTTGGTGCCTCCCTGTAGATAGATAACTGTACCTACTAGGAAACCTACAGCGGCAAGGAATATTAAAGATTGTAATGGTTTCACTAGATACTTATTTTTGCTTGATTTTTAGCTTCATTCCAATTTTTATTTTGTCAGCATTAGATAGGTTATTCAGTGCCATAATATCTCTATCTGACACACCCGGATACTGTTTTGCTATTCCCCAAAGCGTATCGCCCGATTTTACAGTATGATAAACAAATTGTGCATTTCCTGATGGCACTTTGCTTATACTTTTAGATTCTGTATTTTTTGTAGGAGTTGTTGTTTGTTTAGTTTCTGTTGTCGTTGAAGGACTAGAACTGGAAACATTTTTACCTATCGATTTGTTTTTTTGCTCAAAGGTATAGTTGTTTATATTTGCATAATTTCCTGCAACAGACTGACTTTTATAGATAACCAGATTCTGCCCAATTTTTATCACATTGCCGTTTATGCCATTCCAGTAGCGGAGATCTTGTAGACTCACTTCATACCATTCTGCTATGAATCCAAGGTTGTCGCCCGATTTTACAGTATAAATTAGTTTTTTCTTGTCCTTTGGCGCTTGAGCCACATATCCGGTATAAGCTGCAGGAGCCTTTGTAATAGTGGCAGGATTAAAGAATATGGAATCTTTATAATTATAAATAGAATCTTGTAATGCAATAAAAGAAATTGTACTATTTGCAGGAAGAATTATATGATATGGTTTCTCAGAATTAGCAGGTACAATATCAATCAGAAATTGTGGGTTGAGGTCTCTTAATTGCTCAACCGGAATATTCATAACCTCTGCAATTTGCTTAAGGTGAACCTTTTCTGTAACCATAACAGTATCAATTTTTAAAGGCATATCTATATTTCTTGGGTATAGATTATGTTCGCTATGATACTGCATAACATACGAAGCTGCAATAAATGCCGGGACATAGCCTCTTGTTTCTGCTGGCAAATGGTTGTATATTTCCCAATAGTCAGTTTTTCCTCCTGAACGTTTTATAGCTTTTCTTACATTACCCGGACCGCAATTGTATGCTGCTAAAGCCAGAACCCAATCATCAAAAGTTGTATATAAATCTTTCAGGAAACGAGCTGCTGCTTTTGTCGATTTTATAGGGTCTCTACGGTCATCAACATAAGAATCTGCTTGTAAGCCATATATTTTGCCTGTGTAGTACATAAACTGCCATAGACCTACTGCATTGGCTTTGGAGCGTGCTCTGGGGTATAATGCCGATTCAATTATTGAGAGATATTTCAGCTCCTTTGGAACGCCTTCCTCATCAAGAATCTGCTCAAACATTGGAAAATAGTACTCAGACAAACCGAGCATTATTTCCAATTGTGGTCTTTTTTTGTGTGCATATAAATTTATATATGACTGTACTTTAGTGTTGTATGTGAGGTTTATAACCGAATTCATGCTTGAGATTCGTTGCAAATAAACTGAATCAGAGAATATAGGAACAAAATTAGTATCTCTATTTCGTGGAGGGCGTTCTAAATATTTTTTTGTTTCTGCTTCTTTTACATACCACAAATTCATCATACTGTCTAAATTTGACAAAAAGCCCGATTCGGTTGTGTTATTGACATTATTTGTGTATACAATAGTTGTGTCTTCTTGTGCCGACAGTGTTTTTATCAATAAAAAGCTTACAATAATTAGGGGTGAAATTCTGAACATCTGATTAATAGAGATTTTAATAATTCTGATAATAATTAATAGAATTTTAGCAAATTAGGCTTTGATTTACGTAACGGCTTGTCTCGAAAAACTTCCATTTCTGCGTCATCAAATTTAGTGATTTATTTTCCGCCAAAATATGCACATCCTTAACTCACAAATATATTACTTTTCCTTTATAGAATGCAAAAGTTCATTGCAAAAGTATTGATTTTATTTGTTCGGCAGATTTAGAAGTATCTATTTACAAATATTGTTTTCTCAATAAACTTTTAGATATTGAATTTTTAATAAGATATTTGTAATCGTTTAAATTGCCTTTAAAGTTTATGTTTTAAAAGATTTATTTAGAATTTCACCTAATATGTTTTATTAACTATTTTTAATTTGAAAAAGTGTTTAGAAAGTAATAAGTTTTTTTATTTTGCTTCAGATTTTCATCTAGGGTTGCCTTCTTATGTGCATAGTAAAAAGCGTGAACAGCTTATTATTGAATGGCTTGACAGTATAAAGCAAACCACTGCCGAACTTTTTTTTAGTTGGCGATGTTTTTGATTTTTGGTATGAGTATAAAAGTGTTGTGCCTAAAGGTTATGTGAGATTTTTGGCTAAGATTGCCGAATTTACCGATGCCGGAATTCCTGTTCATCTTTTCAAAGGGAATCATGATATGTGGATGAATAATTATTTAACTCAAGAAATTGGGGTAACTATTCATGATAAACCTTTAGTTTTTTCGGTTGGAAATTCTCGTTTTTTCGTTCATCATGGACATGCGCTGGGTAAGTATGATAAAGGAATGCGTTTTCTAAATGGAATATTTAGCAGTAAGATGTTGCAGTGGTTTTTTAGTCGCATTCATCCAAATTCTGCTTTTAAAATGGCACACTCATGGTCGGTGCATAACAGAACTAAGAAAGTTTATGAGTCCGACAATTATTTGGGCGATGATAAAGAATATTTGCTGCATTTTTGTTTAGATATGCTTAAAAAAGAACATTTTGATTTTTTCATTTTCGGTCACCGTCATTTAGCAATTGACAGAAAATTAATGGAAAATAGCCGATATATAAATTTAGGTAATTGGATAACCAGCAGTTCTTATGCAGCATTTGATGGGAGCGATGTTGAGTTGCGGCATTTTAGAATTGCCGATAAAGATAAAATAATAAAATAATGTGTTATTGATTGTTTGTAATAGAATTTTCAAGCTTTGGAAAGAAAGACATTTTTATAAACAGAGCTCCAAAAAGACAGAATAGCACTAAGCCATCATAACTTTCTAAGGTATCTTCAACCATCATAGAAAGCACAAGGAATATAGACCAAGCAATAACCAAAAATCTATTTTGTTTTATTCCATTTTTTATGCTAATGAAAAAACAAATTAAAATGAGTGTAAAGCCAATTATTCCATAAGCTGCAATATGGGTTAAGTATTGGTTATGAGGCAATCTCCATAGATTTTCAGGAAGTTGATATTTTCCGGATCCATAAATCGCTTTCATATCGTCATTCAAGTCGCCTAAGCCAGTGCCAAAAAGTAAATTGTTGTTTATTACTTCCAAAGCGCATGAAATAAACCGAAGTCTCTGCGTTACAGAATGATAGTTATGTAACACTCCGTTTTTATATTCATTTATTTCCCAACAGAGTTCATAAATGCGCATGTTAAATGCAAACCGAGATTGAAAGCGGTAATTGGTCATTCCAGCTTCTATATTTGCAATATCTTCATTCGTAAGTTGATATATACCTTGGTAGTCTTTTCTGAGATTTTTTGAAGTTAGGTATCGGTAAAGTGTTGATTGTAATGGTTGTTGCTTTTTATCTAATCCCTCAAAAGGCATTTTACTTTTTTCATTCCATGCCTTTTGTGCTTCTTCTTGGCAAATATATAGATAAACATAATGCCCATTTTCTATTGATGATGGAACTACAAATGTGTTGTATCTGTTACCTTTGGCCGTGACTTCATCTATTTTTTCTGTGTTAATTTTGTCGGGGAAGAGGAAGAAGTTCAACTCAACAATTATAAAATATGAACTCGAAAGAAGTGTTAGGCTTAAAATAAAAATAAACAATAGGCGGAATCCTCTGTTGGCATTGTTTTTCAAGAACAGATAGGTACACAGGAGCAGATTCACAAAAAACAATGCTAGTCCTGTTAGCGAATGCATGGCATACAAAAAAGAACAAAACCATAATAGTAAAATAATTGCAAAAACGAATTCAAATTTTGTCGATAAACTTCTGAGTTTTATAATGAAGTAAAATAAAACAAGAATTGCAATATTTATGTAAATAGAATATCTGATGTGAGACATAAATCTTGATAATTCTCTTGCATCAATATCAGAAGGTAACCAAAATGAAAAACGTAAGGTGCAGTAAAGAGAGTTTATAAATAGAGATAGAACGAAAAATTTTAGCAAGATTGTTATTCTTCTTATGGGTAAAGAATCTCTAGAAAATATTGCTAATGGAAATACTAAAGCAGGTAAACTTGAGGGAATCTGCCTGATAGCTTCTTTATAATTGTCGGTAAAAATGAAAGCTACAAACTGAAGAAAAAATAAACATAAAAAATAATATGAACCTTTATGAGCAAAAACCTTCTTTATTCTTATCCAAATGTTTCCTTCTATAATGAAATGTATCAGCAAAATTGCAGTGCTAATACTAATGAACATTTTACCCCAAAAAATTGAAGTAAAAGCAAAAAGTAGTGAGAAAAAATATATTTCAGAATGCCAGTAGGCTCTATCCTGCATTATTCTCTGAATAAATTAATATATCCGTTTGTGTTGTGTCTTTCATCATCAGCGTCAGAGGTTATTACAAAATAATAAACTCCCGAGTTGCAAAGTCCGCCGCCGTTAGTTTTACCATCCCAAGCTATTGTATAACCGCTTTGTTCGTAAACTAAGTTCGACCATCGGTTAAAAATTTT
This sequence comes from Bacteroidales bacterium, assembly GCA_016714605.1. Taxonomy (GTDB): domain Bacteria; phylum Bacteroidota; class Bacteroidia; order Bacteroidales; family UBA1715; genus JADKDL01. The sequence goes on from JADKDL010000001.1 coordinate 356,933, forward strand.
CACCGTGAAAAAGTGTTGTCCGCTCGTGCTAAAGGTAAATACCTCATTTATATCATCATCATTGGGAGTGAAAGTATTCGCTACAAATGCTTTACGTTCTGAAATATTTTCTTTGTTGCTTGTGTTTCCAAAAAACTTGTCTTCAACAGGAACCAGAAACTCTTCGGTGCTGTAGCAACCAGCTAATTTGTATGTATTTATAAAGTTTGAAGTAAATTTTGTGCTGTCTAGAGAAATTGTAAGTCTCACTTTAAAACCCTCTAAATTTTCATGAGGGAAAAGATGATCTATCGTATCAGATTTTGTTGAGACATTGGCCATTTCTTTGGGTGTACCATCGCTATCGGGAGGAGTTGGATGTCCAAAATCCCAATGATAAACCCAAACATCGGCATCAAAAGGAGAAAATGAATCATCGGGTCTAAGCGTAAGCAAATAAGATTCTCCGGGAAACGGATAGTTTGGTTTTTCAACTGCATTTGGCGATTCAGAAACTTCGTAATTTGGTACACCATTAATTGGGCTATAAACCTGTATTTTTGAAGCAGCATTGGATGCCTGAGCGGTGTCTATTTGGTCTGTACTAATAGAAAGTGTGTCAATCCATATCCCATTTATTGTTTTGTAGTTTACGATTAAATCTACAGAATTTCCGTTTAATGTTGCCTTTTCAAAGCGTGTAATTTCACTCGTTTTTACTGAATCGGGAAATGAATTATCGTCTATTACAATCAAACTGGGTTTAAATTCTCCATCACTTGTATAATTGAAAGTAACGTTGTTGCTGTTTTTATTTGTTTTCTTTTCATTTTCACCATTGTCCCATATATAATAACAGGTACCTATGCAGCCATTATTTTGATCTACAAAAAATGAAACAGATACAGGTTTATCGGGTGTATAGCAATTTACTCGTTTGTTATTGTCTGAAAGATCAAAAGTTATATCTAGTTGGGCTTTAGTGCTTAGAGAAATAACTAATATTGAAATAAGTGCAAAAAAACATTTCATCTGTTTATTTTTTAATTGTTTTTTTTGTCAGATGGAACATACATTTAAACAATAATATTTTAATTAAATTATTGTTATTGTGGCTGTTACATTATTAGAAAATATCTTTATTTGTTTTAGAGAATAATTTCTAATTACTACAAAAATACAAATCATTGAATGATTTACAAGTATATAATATGATTTTGAATAAACCTTTACTAAAATTGTATTTGTTAACGTTTAATTATAATAAATATTATAATGAATTTTTAAGTTCGTCTATTTTTTATTTTCTGGTTGTTCAAAAAACTTTACAATATTACTTTCTTTTATTTCCATACCGAAGTATGAATCTATAATTATACCATTTTCAACAAGTAATACTTTTGGAACTCGTCCTTTACTCAGGTATATAAACCTTTTTACGGCCAAGTGTTTTACCGGAAATCTATTTGTTGCACCGCTTTCTACCCAAAATGCTTCAGCGTTATTAATATCGCCACTTGAAATAAAGTAAATTGGAAACTTCTCAGCATTTCTTGAATGAATAAGAGAAATCTTGTTAGCTGCTTTTTTACAATGTGAACATTCGTAAGTAGATAATACCAATAGTAATTTACCTTTTGATAAGTCAATTCTTTCTCCTGAGAAAATAGGATCGCCAATTAGCTCTAAATCAAGTTTTTCAGCTTCAACAGTTTCATGATATAAGAGCTGATGAAGAAAACTTGGCGGATCTAGAATAATAGGGGTAGCGATTACTGCTACACAAAAAACACCAACAATAATTCTTTGAAATTTAAATCTAAATGGTTCAAATTTTCTAACAGCTATGGTTATAAATAGTAAAACAAAATTCTTAATGAGCGATTCTAGCGGCGATAATTCAAATTGTTCGCCAAAACAATTGCAATTTTCAGGTATTTCACCACTTATGAGTACCCATATCAGGAAGGTATTAAAAAACATAAGTACACTGAAAGAAGTGATTATCATTTGTTTAATATAAATCCTGAAAATGATAAAAATTCCTAAAATTATTTCAAAGCTTATCAATAATCGAACAGCCAAAACGGTCAAATCCCATGAAAATATTTTGTAATGAAGTACAAATAATTCAAAAGACTCAAGTGATAAAAATTTTGTAACGCCTGATATAATGAATGTTACACCTAATAAAACTCTAAGAAGTATGAGTATATATTTTCTAATCATGATAAAAAGTAAAATTTTCAGTATTTAATTTGTTCAAAATAGGTATTCAATCTCTTTAAATGCAAATGTTTCTATTTCGTTACATTCATTTTGAACATTTAGTCTGCCTATAGAGTCTATTCCAACTATTTTTCCGGCAAAAGTACTACCATTTTTTCTTTTATAATTGCATATTTTTTCGAATCTATATAAATTATTCAAATATTCTGAGGTTAAGTCTGATTTATCAAAGTCAATTTCTGATAATTTTTCAGTAATAAAATCAGTTACTTTATTAAGCTCTTGGTCAATATCATATTTTTGAGCGGTAATATTATTCATTGAAATAGGGTTAGGAGCATTAGAATAAAAAACTTGTTGATTCACATTTAGACCTATCCCTATAATTGAATTCTTTATATTGCTTCCCAATAGTATGTTTTCAATGAGAATACCACATATTTTTTTAGTGTCTACATAAATGTCGTTTGGCCATTTTATAGTAGCGTTTATGTTTCTATATTTCAGATAATTAATTATGCCAATGCAAACTTTCTGTGATATTACAAATTGTTCATTAGCTTTTATTTTTTCGGGGTAAAATATTATTGAAAAAGTTAGGTTCTCGCCAGGCGTACTTTCCCATGAATTATTTGTCTGTCCTTTGCCTGCTGTTTGGTTGGTGGTTGTGATTATTGTAAGATTTTGTAAAATCTCTTCTTGCAAAATTTCTTTTGCATACGCATTTGTTGAGGGAATTATATCTTTTTTTATTATATATTTGTGAAAACTCATGACTAATTAGGTATTGTTAAAATGTCGTGAAAAATGATAAGTCGTTATATAAAAACCAAATGTAAATAATTAAATATATTTGACGACCAATTTTGTTTAGTAAAATATTTTAAAAGATAGACAATTATGTTAAAAATGAAATCTCTGTTTGTTGTTCTTATATCGTTTGTAAGTATAGCAGCATTTAGTCAGAAAGTTACGGTTAAGGGAACATTAAAAAACAGTTCTGCCGGAGACACTGTTTTCCTTACAGAATTTTCTACTGAAGGAAAACCAATGTACAATGCAGCAGTAAGTAGTGAAGGTGCATTCATTATAGAATTTAAACCTACAGAAACCCATTACTACAGATTAGGATTGACTGAGAAAAATTATATTTTGCTTATAATTACTCCTGGAGAAACTATCGAATTAACTGCCGATGCTACCGATTTGTTTTTGACTTTTACTCAAAAAGGTTCTAAACAATCTGATTTATTTTATCAGGCAAATGATCAGTTTATGACATTTAAAAATTTAAGAGATTCTTTGAATAAAAATTTGGCAAAAGAAATGGAATTGATCGATTTGAAAGAACAAATCTATTCTCGCGATTTTATCTATAAGAATATTAATTCATTAGCATGTTTGATGTTGATAGAAAGACTTGATAAAGAAGCATATGCATCGGTATATAAAAGTCTTGACAGTGCGTTACTTAAAACCTATCCTACCAACAAAATGGTTAATGATTTTCATCAGTCGGTTGTGAATATGCGTAAATTGACCGTAGGTTCTGAGGTAGAAGATATTATGCTACCGAATATAGCCGGTACACAGGTTTCATTAAAGTCATTTAGAGGAAAAGTTGTACTTATAGATTTTTGGGCTACTTGGTGTGGACCTTGTAAAGCAGAAATTCCGAATCTTAAAAGATCTTACGCATTATTTAAGGATAAAGGTTTTGAGATATTCTCTGTATCGTTGGATAGAAGTAGAGAGCCCTGGATAGCTCAAGCAGATTTATTTCCTTGGACAAGTGTTTATGATGCCGGTGGTCTTGTTGCAAGAGATTTTGATGTGCAATCAATACCACATACTATTTTGATTGATAAAAACGGTAAAATTGTAGCAAAAAACCTTCGTGGCGCCGATTTAAATCTATATCTTGCAGAGTTATTAGGTGAGTAAAAATGTGTGATTAATGAGTGATTTTTACCTCTCAAAAAAATAAATTTATTTTTTAAAAAAATTGCTTATTATTTTGAAATAATTATATATCTTTGCAACCGCTTTTTAGAAGTACTGACTCGTGGTGTAATGGTAACACAACTGGTTTTGGTCCAGTTTTTCAAGGTTCGAGTCCTTGCGAGTCAACAAGGTTAATCATTTTATGATTAACCTTTTTTTATTTTAAATAGATTCATAAGAAATTTATAAAAACCGAATTTTCTTGACATTTGATTTTTTAAATTTCGTAGTTTGTCTGTTGTAAATGAACGAATTTCAAAAATTATAGTCATAAAAACAGAAGCTTTTCCAGATGCTCTGTAAAATATAAAATGCTGAAAAATTGAAATAATATATGAATCCTTTTCATAATCATATTCCCGTTTACAGCTTAAATTCGTTTCGAACATCTGATGATCGCTCAAAATTATTTCAGGTTGAAGTTTTTGATGCAAACAGACATTTTCAAGTTTCTTATCCGCATAGACATGATTTTTATGAAATGCTTTATCTGAAAAATGGTTCAGGAATTCATATTATTGATAGTAATGAATATAGAATAAGCCCTCCTTGCATCTTTTTTCTCTCACCCGACAGGCACATAAACTCGATTTATCGAAAGATATTGAAGGCTATATTTTTCTTTTTACATCAGAATTTTATTTATTCGACCAAAAAGAAAAAAATCACTTATTAGAATATCCTTTTTTCTTTTCTATAGATCAGAACAATCCGCCACTTTTTCTTTCAAGCGAAGACGACCGGAAATTCATTGAGATGCTCTTTGTTCAGGGCTGCAAAGAGATGCTCAGTAATGACGTAGCTAATGAAGCTGTGGAAAGGGCAATTCTTAATTTATTGTTGTTGAAGTGTGCGCATTTATATCCTCATAAAACTAAAGCTAAATATGGCAGAGGTCAGATTCTGGTGAAGAATTTTCTTTTACACATAGAAGAAAATTTCCATAAAAATCTAAAAGTTGCCGACTATGCCGATATGTTAGCCATCACTCCACATCATCTTACTCAAATTGTTAAACAATATACCGGAAAGACTTCTACCGAGTTATTGCAGGAGAAACTAATTGTTGAGATTAAAAAACTACTCATTCATTCGCAATTAAGCATTAGCGAAATAGTAGATTTAATGCACTTTTCAGATCAGTCTTACCTCACTAAGTTTTTCAAGAAACATACGTCGCAAACTCCTTTTGAATACAGGAGAAACATCCATGAGAGTGCTTACTCTACTAAAGAATGAGTAAGAAAAATTTGATTTTCAATTTATTTACAGAGTAAATATTTGACAGCAAGCACGGTTTTTTACATAAATTCGTATGCAGATCGGTAGGCGTTTATTTCATTTATATAATCTAAGAACGAATTATAGAAGCCATTGCTTGAGATTGTAGCACTATCGCCAATAATTATAAGTTTGCGTTTTGCTCTTGTCATTGCCACATTCATTCTGCGCAAATCGTTTAGGAATCCTATTTCATTTTTATCATTTGAGCGCACCAAACTAATATAAACAATATCTCGCTCTTGACCTTGAAATGAATCTATTGTATTAACGCTTATCTTTTTATCGAAATTGGAAGGCAGTATTCCGGAGATAGATTGTTTAAGTATTTCTATCTGAGCTTTATAAGGAGATATAACTGCTATTGAATTTATTTTCTCAATATCAATTTGCTGCAAATATAAGTCTAGATGTTTGCTCAGAATATTTGCTTCATCTTTGTTAAATAAACTTTTTGTTTCGCTTTCAGTACTTTCATAAAATGCGCATCCGGCGGTATCAATAAATTCTATAGGATTATCATTTGGAAAAACGGTTTCGTGTGCAACCGAAGCATCGGCAATAAGTAAATTATCGTAAAACATTCTTGATGAAAAGCTCATAATTACTTCATTCATACGATACTGTGTATTTAGTAAAGTTCCTGAATTCATAGCAATTGCTTTTTCGAAAAGTGTATTTTGTAAGCCTTTTTTTGCAGCTTCCTGCGATTTTATTGTTGGTGGCAATTGCTTGTGATCTCCCGAAAATACTACTTTATCTGCTAATGAAATTGGTATCCAACAATATGGTTCCAAACCTTGTGCAGCTTCATCAATAAAAACGGTTGAATATACTCTGCTTTTAGTTTGTAATTAGTAGCTCCAACCAATGTACAGGCTATTACTTGCGACTTGTTGAGTATATCATTTACAATAAAATCTTCAAGTGCTTGCGATTCTTTATGTAGCTTTGTAGCTTCGGCGTAGAGCAATCGTCTTTGCTCTCGCTCTTGTTGCCCAAAGTTTCTTTTATATTTTCCTGCCAAATGACGAAATTCGTCTATCTGTTTTTTCATTGCTCTCACCATTTTATAATCAGCATGGTTGGCAATTTGCGCATCAAGGGTTTTGTTTAGTTGCTCTTCGGTTACGCGTGCCGGGTTACCAATTCTCACTACTTTAATTCCGGCTGCATCAAGTTTATTTACCAGTAAATCTACTGCTGCATTGCTAGGAGCAGAGACCATGACTTGTTTTTCTGTTTTCAGGCACTGTTTTACTGCTTCTATAAGTGTAGTTGTTTTTCCGGTTCCCGGAGGGCCATGAATTATTGCAATATCATTTGCTGCAATTGCTTCATTTACTGCAATATTTTGCGATTCATTTAGGTTTGGAATGGTTATAGGAGCGTGTTCTTTTTTTGTTGCATTTTTGTTAGTCAGTAGTATTGAGCAAAGTTCTATAATTCTTTTATTATCTGTAGTAGCTAGTTTATTTAAACATTTAACCGACTCTGAGTATGATGTTTCGTCGAAAAGAAGTTGAACACCAACTTTGCCCATATTTATCCATTCTGGTTCGTCGTCGCAGTTGAGGGTTATGTTCATTACATTGTCAGACAATTTATTTATTGTTCCGTTTACGGAGCATTTTTCGTCTATTTTACCATTTATATTTACAAATAAACACACCGCTTTGCCCGACTGAAATAGATGGTTTTCAGTATGTTCCTTTGGTCTTGAAATTTTAATCGTGAATCGTTCGGCCATGTCGAACGATGTAGATTCTACAATTGCCGGATACCAACAAACTCCTTCTTTTCTGAGTTGGATAAAAGAGGTTGAATTTATTTTTTGTAGAAAATCATCTTGATCTGCTTTTTTTTCAAGCAAAATCAGTTCTTTCAATGTGTTGAAATATTCTTTTAAATTGATACTCACTCGTTTTTTTTTTCTGTTTTTTTATGCTTATATCAATATTTTGCTATCATAAATCGTATATAAATAGCCTGATAATCAAAGAATCTCACTATTTGTGCATGAGATATTCAATTTCTTCAATACTTAACGGAATTTCTTCCAAAAGATCTATATTCCCGTTTTGGGTAATAAGTATATCATTTTCAAGTCTTATACCTAAACCTTCTTCGGCTATATAAATTCCGGGTTCGCAACTTACAATCATTCCGGGTTCTAGAATTGTTTCCTTACTACCGCAATCGTGTGTGTCTAAGCCTATAAAGTGCGAAGTGCCATGCATATAATATTTATAAAAAAGTGGGTTTTTATTATCCTGATTTTTCAGGTCGGCAAGTGAGAATAGGTTCAATTTCAAGCACATTTCTTCTATGTGTTTACATACAATTTTATGATATTGTGCTATGGTTGTGCCAGGTACAATAAGTTTTCGTGCTTCGTAAAATACTTTCATGACAGCTTCATATACCTCTTTTTGTCTTTGAGTAAATTTTCCGTTTATTGGAATTGCCCGTGAGCAGTCGCTTGCATAATTTGCATATTCAGCTCCGAAATCAAGAAAAAGAATATCACCAGATTTTAGTGTTGCATTATTTTTTACATAATGCAAGTAGCAGGAGTTTTTGCCCGAAGCTATTATTGGTGCATAAGCATGACCCGAAGCACCTGCTTTCAGAAATTCATAACTTATTTCTGCTTCTACTTCATATTCTTTCATTCCGGGTTTTGTTGTTTTTAAAACTCGCAGAAAGGCATTTTTGGTAATATCACATGCTTTTTTTATGAGTTCAATTTCTCGCTCATCTTTCAAAAGTCTGCATTGCGATATGAACGGATATAGACTTTTAAAAATAATTTTATTGAAATTTTCTTTTAATTTGTTTTCTAGTTGAATTTCACCGGTTTGAATATTTGATGCAAATCTCGGATTTTCGTTTTTTGCAATATAAAAAGTGTTTATATTATAAGATAGCTCCTCTGTAATTTTCTGAAAATCTGTATTGTAATATACGTTATTTATACCTGAAATCGCTTTAGCCTCATCTATTGTTAATTTTGGACCTTCCCAAATAATCATTTTTTGGTCGGGTTCAGTAATGAAAAGAAATGCTTCTACAGTGTTGTTTTCTTTTCTAATTATGAGGGTTGAGTTTTCTTGTTCTATGCCGGTAAGGTAAAATAAATCGGAATTTTGCCTATATGCATGAAAAAGATCGCCGTTTCTAGGCATTAAATCGGCAGATGTAACGAAAGATAATGAGTTGATTTCTAGTAAGTCGGCAAGTCTATTCCTGTTCTTTGTAAATAGAGCAGGGTCTATTGGAGTATATTTCATCTATAAGAAATTTGAGAATCTGTTAATTTGAAAATTAATTTCATTCTTTTTGTGAGAAAGTAGCTTCTCATTGTTTTACTAATTGAAATTATAATTTTTAATTTGAGTTGTAAAGTTAAAAAAACGGTTCATTATATTCTGATAAGACTGGTAGATTATTATATGAGTAAGTGAAATAAGATAGTGAATTTTAATTACAATGAACATTTTATTAATAGAATTTAGAGTTTATTATGCATATTTTTGCAAAATGAAATTATAGTGTTTTTTATTATATCTTGAATATGTAATAATTACTTTGGCGAAATTTTTATTTTTTTATTTGAAAGGCCAACATCTACCGCTTTCTTAACTTAAATTTAATGTGCAATATTTTTATAATCAAACACTTAAAATGATAAACTACAGACAACTTTTTCTTAGTCATCTTGCTCAAACGTCCGACGCTCCTTTGCTTTTGGAGGTTGTGAGAGCTGCAGGTGTTAAATTATATAAACCTGATGGCAGCTATTGTATTGATGTAATATCAGGAATATCTGTAAGCAATTTAGGTCATTGTCATGAAAAGGTGGTATCTGCCATTAAGCAGCAAGCCGATTTATATGCTCATCTGATGGTGTATGGTGAGGTAATTCAGGCGCCGCAGTTGCAGTTGGCAAATCTATTATTATCGCTACTGCCCAGCAAGTATGATAATGTTTATTTTGTAAACTCTGGTAGTGAGGCAGTAGAAGCAGCACTTAAACTTGCAAAACGCGCGACAGGAAGGTTTGAAATTATTTCATGCATGAATGCTTATCATGGCAGTAGTACAGGTGCGTTGAGTGTAATGGGAAGTGAATCTTTTAAAAATGCTTTTAGACCGTTGTTGCCCGGTATAAAACATATTGAGTATAATTCCATTCCAGATTTGGAACTTATAACTAACAAAACGGCGTGTGTTATTATAGAACCAATTCAGGGTGAAGCTGGTATTGTTGTGCCAGATAATGCATATTTACAAAAATTAAGACTGAAATGCGATGAACAAGGTGTTATTTTGATTTTCGACGAAATACAAACCGGATTTGGTCGTACCGGTCGTCTGTTTGGGTATGAACACTCTGGTGTATTGCCCGATGTTTTCTTGTTTGCAAAAGCTCTGGGTGCAGGATTGCCCCTTGGTGCAGTTGTTGGCCCAAAAGTTCTAATGAATTCATTTTCTAACAATCCGGTTCTTGGTCATATTACAACTTTTGGCGGTAATCCGTTGTGTTGTGCTGCTTCTTATGCTATGCTCAAAGAACTTACTGATAACAAGTCAATTATAGCTTCTGTGCCTGAAAAAGAAGTTTATATCAGAACAAACTTAAAGCATCCTTTAATAAAGCAAATAAAAGGAGTTGGGCTATTTTTGGCAGTTGTACTTGATAAGAAAATAAACTTATACAAGTTGATATTCGAAATACTTAATGAAGGTGTATTGATTGATTTCTTTTTATTTAATGATAATTGTTTGCGTTTAGCTCCTCCTCTCATTATTACAGAAGAAGAGGTGGCTGAGGCTATTGCAATAATTTTACGAGTACTTGACAGACATATGTAATACCTTGTTTTATAGCACTTACAAACAGAATGTATTTTTTTTAGAATCATTAATGATTACTAAATATTGCAAAAACAATCAAATATTCTATTTTATGTTATCTATTTAATTTTCACAAAATAACCCATTCCTGGAACAAATAATTGTAAGGTGCTTTTAGTATCATTTGGGTCGTAAAAGCCTTCAAAGTTTTTGATTTGTAATAGATTATCATTATTAAATATGGTATTGAACGGTTTCTCAACAGGATACGGACAGCCTACTAAATGCCAACCACTATTGAGATTTGAGAGTTTTTCAATAACTGAATTATTTAATAATGAGCCTTTTAGTTGTAATTGACAATTATTGTTGCATTTTACTAAATAAGCCTTGCCGTTTTCTATTGTTTTTAAACTTTTAAGAAATTCAGGATATTGGTTAGAGTAGAAAGCATCATTATCTTTTATTATTTCTATATCGGTAAGAATAGGTTTAAATACAGAATCTATCGCGTTGTTTTTTTGATATATATATAAAGAAATTAAATTCCAACCTTTTTTTAAATCAAGTATTTGTTCATTTTTTTGATTATATGCAGTATATGTTGCTTTCCAACCTTCTCCTCTGACTGATTCGTCGGTTACAAACCAAAGTAACATTTTTCCTGTGGATGAGGTTATTGGTGAAGGAATTTCATTACCAGAAAACACTCCTAGTTGTTTAGCTGTTGTGTCTGTCCCTTCAAAAATGAGTATAACGTCATTATCTTCTTCTGTCGAAAATTCCGAAAATACTAAAGTTATAGAATCTGCTTCTTCGGGTGAGATAATAAATTTACAATTTGTATTATTTCCGTATTGTAAATTTGAACTGCCGTCGGTTAAAATTCCTGTGTTTATAGTTGTAATAGTTTCTTTTATACAATAGGTTTCGGTCAAGCTTAAATAGCTAGCTGTAAATCCGTTATATTGTTTATTCATATTTGAATTGAATCTTATAAACATACTTCCTTGAGTGGAAATAATTGTTTTTGGTAAAGTATTACCCGAGAATTTTCCGAGTGATGGTGCATTTTCAGAATCGCCGTCAAATACTTCCAAATAATCATAGTATGTTTTACCATCTTCCTCGGCAAATTCTAGATTGAAGCTACTGAAATTTAGAATGATAGCTTTTGCTTGTTCTGGTTGTATCAGCCATCCACAGTGAGCGTTCAAATTATATTGGTCATCATTGCTGCCATCAGTAATTGTACCCGAATCGTCTTTGAGTACTTTTGTACCGGAGCAGTATGGGTTTGTGTATGCTTTATATTTTAGTTCGAAGCCTTTGCCGGTTTCAAATGGATCGGAAGAGAAATGAACCCAAGCTTGATTTGAATAGGTTGTTATTTTTCGTGGAATTTCATTGCCGCTGAATATTGCAATAGGATTTTCACTGTTAATGTTGTCTATTTCTCCGTCATAAATTGCTATCCAATCATATTCTATTTCAGTATCAAACAATGAGAAGTCAAACTCTATGCTATCTACCCCCGGAGGTGCTATAGACCAGAAGCAATCTTGATTATTGCCATAGTTAAGACTGCTGCCGCTATTGTCTGTAATTGTTCCTTCTGTTTCGGTATAAATAGTATATCCGTGGCAGGTAGGAACTGTAGTTGTTGTGTAAGAAACTTCCCAACCTTCAGCCTGACCAATATCGTCTGATTTAAATTCAACAAGTAGTAGTCCTCCTTCTATAGTAATAGGTTCCTCTGGAAGAGTATTTCCATACCAAACAGCTATAGCATAGTCTAAATCCGGGTAAAGACTTGCATAAATAATTAGGGAGTCGTAACCTGGTTCTATGTCCGATTTTGTAATGTTTAATGTAATGCTCGTAGCACCCGGAGGCGCAATTAGCCATTGACAAGCCGAAAAGGGGGCGTAGTTAGCATTTCCACTGCCATCGTCAAAACTTCCTTCTTTTTCTGATAGAATAATTTGACCACTGCAAAATGAATTAGGGTCGTTGGTTATTACACCTACAGCATACCAAGCGTTCTTCACAGCCCACCATTCGTCAGATTCTGATCCGTAAATAGTTTCAGTTGCTTTTAAGCTCGCAGTATAAGTGTCAGCAAATTGCGAATACGGCGTAAGATATTGATTGAGTGTGCTATAAGCAATTTCAGATGCTTTCTCTATGCCTATTGCTTTTACAAGAAAAGCCGAATCATTGTCGTTGATACCCGATCCACCTTCACATAGGAGATAGAACCAATAGTTCATAACACTATTGTTTTGATGAACACCTCCATAGTCATTAGTATAATCTTGTGTATTTGTCCAAAATTTTCCTTTGTAGGTATCAGGCTGTCTGTAGTCGAGACTATATAAATTGTCGGGTAAGGTGTATAATAAGCTTGGTGAATCTGGTTTTTCCAATGAACGCATAAATGGAATATCTTTGGTACAACCTTCTCCAATTGTCCAGTTTGATCCGTCATTGCTATATTGCTCTACGCAGACACCAAATATGTCGGAAAAAGATTCATTTAAAGCGCCTGATTCTCCTTGGTAAATGAGATTGGCAGTGTACTGGGTTATGAGGTGGGTAAATTCGTGTGCTATAATATCAAGACTAACCAAAGGATTCATACTAATTTCATCGCCTAGACCAAAGCAGAAAAGATTGTATGTTTTTTCTGATTCTAAATAATGAGCCGCAAAAGCATTATTATGATCCCATTGATCCATGAGATTAGGGTTAATCCATGATATTATCTCAGCTTTATTGTCGTCAAAACTTTTTCTCTGAAATCTTGATAAAAAATAATCATACGTTTTGCCCATACCCCAGTGTACGTCTGTAGCTATATGATTTTTGCATCCGTTTATTTTGTATATACCAATATTGCCATTATTAGAAAAGGTAGAACTTCCCTGTTGTATTTTTATTTGAATAATTCCGCAGGTATCATTTGCAAATTCATAATTATTATCAATAATTACAATCCTGTATTCGGAATCGTTTAGAATAAGATTGATTTTATTAAATTCTAATATTGGGTATTTATTCATTATTGTCTCGGAACGATATACAATTTCATTTTCCGAATTTAGTATTTCAATAAATATATCGGGCTGCTCGTCGGTAATAGGTGAGTACCAATTATTATTTATTTTCTCAATAATTACTTCGGTTAGGTATGGCAAACTATCCCAGTTATTATTTGAGTTAGAAAAAAAAGTTGGATTTTCAAATGCTGTTTCGGTTATCCAGCTAGAATCATTTGTACCATCGTAGGTGAAAATATTCCGAGCACTATCGAATAAAATATATTGGTCGTCTTGAAAATTGCAGTCAATACTTCTTGCCCCGTTATATAAAGTATTGGCAGTTCCGGGTAGAGAAATATTTGTTACGAAAGTAGTTTTGTTTATAATTTCACCATTTATTGCATCTATATAGAAGTAATATTTATCTGCTCTTACTTTGTAGCATAGTCTGAGGTTTTCCTTTGTAAATATCCCCTTTGCCGGTGCTATAATTAGTTCTGATTCTACTGATAAGAAATTGTCTTTGGTATTAGTATTTGTTTCTTTAGTTGCTATTTCTTGTGCTTCTTTGTGAGTTATAGTTGGAATGTGAGGCAGGTTTAAATCATTGAAATATACACCATTAATATATTCTACCATGTTATTTTTTTCATGAAAAATCAAAATAGCGCCTTCAATAAGAATATTGTGAAAGTACTGCTGATATTTGGTATGAGTAAATTCATATTTATCTGTACTTGTTGCTATTGGCTTTAATGAGTCGGTAGGTTTTTGGAGTGCTGCTCTTTTTTTATTAGAATTATTGATAAAATGATTTATAACAGATTCCTTTTTAATTTCTATTCTTGGAGTGAAATTATATTTACAACTCTTGCTTATTTTAGGTAAAGCTTTGTAAATACTATCGTTCTGATTTGGTGAAATTAACGCTGCTTTATTTATTTGTAGAGGTTGCGTTTTTGCTTTTTTTTCTGAGTTGGGTTTGACGAGATATTCTGAGCATTGCTATTGGTAATACAAAATAAAATTAGTATAAATAATAAAATCTTTTTTATCATGATATTTCTTAATCAGAAAGGTAAATATTGACAGTTGTTTGTCAAATTTAGCAGATATTTTTCCTTTTCAAAAATTTATCATGTGTTTTTTTCATTAATACACAATGTCAATGAATTACAAATAAGAAGGGCATTTAATACTTTTAATTTTTTTATTAAACCTATTTTTTTGATAAATATAAATTAAGCCAATTTCAAATGCTCCATGTCCATTGCTGGCTTTTTTCAGGCTCGAAATGTTTATATCGTAACTTATTGAGGTTTGAATATGCCCTATGCTGAACCCAACATTTAGGACTACAGCATCTTTATCTTTGGAACGAAACCAAAGTCCATAATTTATTGCATTTATCTGTAAATTATTGAGGTACTGATATATAATTCCACCAAACTGAAACTCTTGCTGTGTTCCTTGAAATTGAATTTTTGCACTCGGTATAATGTCGAAATTTTCGGTTATTTTACTTCTGAATAAGCCATGTATAAGCAACCGTCTTTTCAAGTTAACCTCTTTGTCTGAATAGAATGAATAATTAGGTTTATTTATATTAGATACATTTAAGCCAAGCATAATTGTTCGCCTTGGGTTTGGTTTTAGTAATAGGTTTAATCCAGTATGAATACTTGGATATGTGATTTTATTTTTGTCGGTATTTTCTCCAACTGATAAGAATTCGTTGTACTTGTCGCCATCAAACTGATTAGGAAATCTGAGCAAAGTATAATCAATAGTATTATGAATAATAGATAAAGCAAAAGCGCCTGATAAGGTTAATTTGCCCGAATAAGTGGTATGATGTAATGCCAAGGGAATCATAAATTGGTATGTGCCAAAATGTGAATCTCCTGCCTGATCAAAATTTATTTGAAATCCGTAGCCAAGAGCATTTCTACTGTTAAATATATTAGCTTTTGCTTTATCGGCTCCAATTGCAAAGGTCTGATATGGTACTGCAACACTTCTGTATTGGTCTCTGTATAAAGCATTTATTCTTATTTGTCCGCGATAGAGACCTGTAAGAGCATGATTTAAATTTAAAGGTGAAATATTGAAGTCTGAGAAATGTATATCTTGTGAATATGATATATTCATCAATAAAAAACATAATATGATGAATATAATTTTTTTCATTATCTAATAAGTGTAATGTTTCCTTCTTTTATATAAGGAGTTTGATCCATACAAGTAGCTTCAATGTAGTAAACAAAAACTGCCGGAGCTAATTCTTTGCCTTTATATTTTCCATCCCAACCAATATTTAAATCATTAGTTTCAAATACTTTTTCGCCCCAACGGTCAAAAATTGCAAATTGCAAATGCGTTAAAATATTACTTTTTACAAATAAAATATCATTTACTCCATCATTATTAGGACTAAATGCTGTTGGCACAAAGATAAACGTTTCATCGCATTTAAATTCAACGACTTCAACCATTGTGGTGTCATAATTTGAACAACCATATACATCTGTAGCTATTACGTAATATGTTTTGGATGCATCGGGTTTTGCTATTGGAGTAGGTTTTGAACCGTCATCGAGGTCAAAATCAGGAATCCAGCGGTAAGATAGTGAGTCTATAATCTTGTGAAAAGGGTACAAAGTCGTTGTCTGTCCCCTATATATTCTGAAAGGTTCTGCAAATGCGTCGAGAATAGGAAGCGATTCAGTTACATCTATTGTAAAGGTCTGATTTAAGGAACATCCTCTATAATCAGTAAGTGTTAGATAATAATTGCCGCTACATAATTTAGTGTTCATACTCGTGGTGTCTCTATTGCTCCAAGCATATTTATAGGGAGCCGAACCACCTTTGGGTATGATTGAAATAATACCATTACAAGCTTTTTCGCAACTTACATTGGTGCATAATGAATCAAATTGGAGTAATTCAGGATTGGTAATAATAAAAACGGTTGAATCAATACAACCTAAGTCGTCAGTTATGGTTACTGAATATTTTCCTTCTACAAGGTCATATCGAGTGTTGTTTGTTTCTCCATTTTCCCAAAGAAACTGGAATGGACCAAATCCGGTAGGATCTAAAATTATTGCACCATTTTTATCATCGTGGCAAACAATATCTTGAAAAACCTGTGGCTCTAAATCTATTGTATTTACTACTATTTGTACTGTAGATTTGTAAATACAACCATTTCTCGTTATTGCAGTAATTTCAAAGTCTGTAGTTTCTATAGGCTTTACAAGAACATTTTCTTGGTCGTTATTTCCTACAACGTATCTTCTTGGTTCCCAGGTCCAAATTACAGGATTTTCTGGATTTAAGTTCTTTGCCCAAATTTCTGTAGTTTCACCTTTGCAAATCAATTTTTCACCGCCCGAAGTTATTTCATTATTAGTTACAACGAGAGGAATCTCCAAAATCATTGGGGGTGCACATATTTTAGGTACTATTCTTATATAATAAGTTTTATTTGTCGTTGCAGTAGTTTCTATGGTTGCACTAGTTATATCTGAATTTATTAAAGTTTGCATCTGCGAATCTTCATACCAATAATATTCACTAACTGGGTCGGAGCTAATAATTGTTATTTTTATATTATCACCCAAACAAACAGTGTCTTTTTTTAAGCCATCAACTTCAATTATGTAATCTACTACAAGTAAATCTTGGTGAACCTCAACTCTTTGATATACTATTTCGGAACAAACTCCTCGGTCAATGTTTAAAATATAATCAGTAGATGTTTCTGTATCGGTAGTAGGATTAGAAATATTGTCGTCGTTCAGATTGTCTGCCGGAGTCCATTTATATTTTGTAGTAGAATTAGGTATAGATTCAAACCCTATTGTTGTAGATTCTCCATAACATAAATGTATAGTTTCTAATGTATTATAACTGATTATTTTATCTAATACTAATGTTTTTTTAACAGAATCTATTATATTGCATGTTAAACTATCTACTGCCCATAGTTTTATTATATATGTACCTGTTTCTGTATAGGTATGATAAGGATTCTTCTCGTTAGATAAAGGACTTCCATCTCCAAAATCCCAAGTATATTTTACATTGTCTGGGCTTTCTGTAACGGTAGTGTTATTGAAGTAGAATCCGTTTTCGCTACAGGTAAGTTCAGGAAGATCAAAATCTGCATAAACTCTGCCTACTTCAATTCTGAAACGAACCACAGCATTGTTGCAATTCGAAGATTCATTTGTGTTAGACCATACACTATCTGGTTTAGTTGGAAATTTTTGGCACCCACCGCAACTTGCACAGGCAGATTGATATATGTTTCCTTTAGAATCGAATCTACTAGTACCACCATCTACATGGTCTCGACCACTATCTGGACACCCTGAAGAAACGTATTCACCTAGGTTATAATCAAGATAATAATAATCGCAGTAAAAAAGTTCACCAAAAAATGTAGCATAATCTAATCGTTCCAACTTATCATCTAAAACCATAAAGTAGAAATCTTGTCCATCGGTTTCCGATCTGTAACAGTTTAGAGTTACATCCATTCCTTTTGTGCCTTCTATTTCATCCCATTTGAAGTCGTAATACAATTTATTTTCAATTAAAGGAGGTGTAAATTCTCCTTCGGGCCATTCTCTACCCACACCTGCCAAATATATTCTATTGCAAATATCTACTTCAAAAGCTGTTGGAGAAATGTTTGGTTTTCCGTTACCTGTTCCGAAAACAGTTGCTAATAAAAGTTTGTCAATAGTATTTGAGAATTTTGCTATAAATTGTCCACTATTAGGTTTTCCATAGAGCACTCTGTTCGTATTAGTGTTAAAGATAAGCGTACTATCTTTGGCTTCAGTTTGTCCATAAATATATACTTGTTTATCAACGTCAATTCTAACAAAATGAGCTTGATCGTAATATTCTGAACCGAAATAGCTAGCTCCTTCAAGTGTTGTTCCGTTTGCAGATATTTTAGCAACAAATGCATCGGTAGTTCCCCCACTTTTTGTTTTGAAAGGGGCTTTGATTGTTGTAAATATGTCGGTTGATTCAGTTCCACCTGTTATATATGCATTTCCGAATTCATCTACATCAATAGAATTTACTATATCATTTTCACTACCACCATAATAGGAACTCCAAATAAAAGCAGAAATATTGCTGTTCATTTTAAAAGCAACACCTTCTTGTTTACCCAAACTGCTTGGTTGAAATGCTGAAACCGTAGGAAAATCTGTAGAATAGGTACATGAGCCAACATATACATTATCATCGTTATCAACCATTATTTCTCCTCTTGCTCCATCACCATAATTATAGTAAAGAGCTCCGTTTCCAGTCATCAATTGTGAATTTGGAATAGTTGTGTTGAAGTTCAATCCGTCGTTTTCAGTACCTCCTATATACGTTGAGGCTAGTAAATTTGTACCGTCGCTTTGTATTTTACTTACAAAGATATCAACCCCGAATTCAAAATTAAGTGAATTATCGTAGGAAATATTTGTACCTCCGTTGAACGTATTATCATAAGCGTTTATTACCGGAAAATCGGCAGAACCCGTTGTTCCTAATATTAGAAGTTCGTTTTTGCTGTTTACAATTAAGCTATGAGGCATTTCGCAGCTAGTGCCTCCAAGGTATGTTGCGTAGATTCTGTTTATTCCATCTGACGAATATTTTATTATTCCAATATCCCAACCACCGCCATTATAATTCATTTGGTATGCTCCATTGCTTACCGGATAGCCTATTCCCTGAACTATTCCACCTGAATATACATATCCATCGTGGTCATAAGTTGCTGTAAATCCCCAATTATCTGCTTCAGAGCCTGAGTAGGTTGAGAAAATTAGATCAGGATCTATTATGAGCGTTCGCGAGGTGTCGTATTCTGCAATTCTATAACTTACAACATTTCTGTTAATTTTATATTTTGCAAATACTCTATGCCTGTTTCCTTCTTTTATTTGGTAAGATATTGGTGCATTTTCATACACTGTATTTACGCTCGTTTTTATTTCTAATCTTTTTTGACTGATTGTAAGATTTGAAACATCAGTGTATTCTAGTTGTATGTCATTAGGATTTCCCCCCGGATGAATAATGAAATCATATTTTAAAGTTCCGCCATTATCGTATAAACACAAATCTATATGAGAATAAATATTTTTATAGGTTATTTTTCTAAAAGATTCGACTCCACTTGCCCAAAATTTGGTGTCGTTGCCCAAATAAAAGTTCTCATAACCAATATTTTTATTTTCTTTCACAATTGTGTAATTGTGATTGTAATTTTTAAAATAAACTTTGTAGGAATGACCTTTTATTGCACCATTTTCTTCTATTTTTTTATGCTCATGTTCTGGCTTTTCTATACCTGCATGACTATGTTGGGAAGATGATGGGTCGTAGAAATTGTATTTCAGTCCGTCTTTTTCCAAAAAAAGTTGCCCTTCATGCAAGTGAGTCATAAATAAAACTTGCTCCGGCCATTGATTTTTATTCTCAGAAAAACTCAAAAGAGCAGCTTGAGAGAATGTGTTCTGAAAAAAACACAGAATAGCTAAGAGTGTAAGAATGTAAGTATTTCTTAAGCCTGATATATATAGATAAGCTGTTTTCATATCAAACAGACTATTAAAGATTGTTTTTGGTTGCTTAAAAATACGTATTTTATTATGGATAATTAATGATATTGAGGAAATATAATTAATTAAAGTATAAAATTCAGAAAGTTATTGCTGGTTACTCACTCCTATTAAGCTCAAATATGTTGTTTCATTTTTATTTGAGAATAAGTAAAACAGAGTTTATCTCATAAAAAAAGAGCCACCAAGTATTTGGTAGCTCTTTTTTATGAGATATCTAATGGACTGGTTTAATATTACATCATTCCACCCATTCCACCCATACCGCCCATTCCTGGAGCACCCATAGGAGCAGAATTTTCTTCTTTTTTATCAGCTAATATACATTCTGTTGTAAGAAGCATACCAGCAATAGACGCAGCATTTTCAAGTGCAATACGTGTTACTTTTTTAGGATCAATAACGCCTGATTGTTTAAGGTTTTCATAAACTCCGGTTCTTGCATTGTAACCAAAGTCGCCTTTTCCTTCCATAACTTTCTGAACTACAACAGAGCCTTCGCCACCAGCATTTTCAACAATTGTTCTAAGAGGTGATTCAATAGCACGTCTAACAATCTGAATACCTGTATTTTGGTCTTCATTCTCGCCTGTAAGGTTTTCTAAGGCTTTGATAGCTCTAATTAGAGCAACACCACCACCCGGAATAATACCTTCTTCAACCGCAGCTTTAGTAGCGCTAAGTGCATCATCTACACGGTCTTTTTTCTCTTTCATTTCCATTTCAGAGGCAGCACCAACATAAAGTACAGCTACACCACCAGCAAGTTTAGCTAGTCTTTCTTGTAGTTTTTCTTTATCGTAGTCAGAAGTACTTGTTTCTATTTGAGCTTTAATTTGAGCTACTCTTGCGTTAATTTGAGCTTTCTCTCCCGATCCGTTTACTATTATTGTATTTTCTTTGTCAATAGTAATTTTTTCGCATTCGCCAAGTAGTTCAAGTGTAGCAGTTTCCAAATTCAAACCTGTTTCTTCGCTTATAACTGTACCACCGGTAAGAATAGCAATATCTTGAAGCATTTCTTTTCTTCTATCGCCAAATCCTGGAGCTTTAACAGCAGCAATTTTCAATGAACCTCTCAATTTGTTTACAACTAAAGTTGCAAGAGCTTCGCCTTCAACATCTTCAGAAATAATAAGCAAAGGTCTGCCTGATTGATGAGTAGCTTCAAGTATTGGAAGTAAATCTTTCATTGATGATATTTTTTTATCATACAATAAAATGAAAGGATTTTCTAGAACTGCTTCCATTTTCTCAGAGTTTGTTACAAAATAAGGAGAAATGTAACCTCTGTCAAATTGCATACCTTCAACTATTTCCACAGTTGTTTCAGTACCTTTAGCTTCTTCAACAGTTATAACGCCTTCTTTTTTAACTTTTTTCATAGCTTCAGCTATCAGTTTTCCGATTTCTTCATCGTTGTTTGCTGATATTCTTGCTACTTGTTCAACTTTGTCGCCATCTTGAGGAATAAGTTCTGCTTGTTCATTAAGGTTAGCTACAACAGCTGCAACAGCTTTGTCTATACCTCTTTTCAAATCCATTGGGTTTGCACCTGCAGCTACGTTTTTCAATCCAACATGAACAATAGCTTGAGCCAACACGGTTGCGGTAGTTGTACCATCGCCTGCGTTATCATTGGTTTTAGAAGCAACTTCTTTAACCATTTGAGCACCCATGTTTTCAAAAGGATCTGATAGTTCAATTTCTTTTGCAACCGTTACACCGTCTTTAGTAATAAGTGGTGCACCGAATTTTTTTTCTATTACAACATTTCTTCCTTTAGGTCCTAATGTTACTTTTACTGCATTAGCAAGAGCATCAACGCCTCTTTTTAAAGCATCTCTTGCTTCTAAATCAAATTTTATTTCTTTTGCCATATTTTTACAAAAGTTAAGTTTTTAAATTAATGAAAATAATTATTTTACGATATACAAAACATCAGTTTGTGACATTAATAGATAGTTATCTCCATCTATTGTAAGTTCTGTACCGGAATATTTTCCGAAAAGAACTTGATCACCTACTTTAATTTCCATTTCTTCGTCTTTTTTGGGTTTACCAACCGCTACCACTTCTCCTTGAAGAGGTTTTTCCTTTGCAGAATCTGGGATTATTATACCCGATGCAGTTTTCTGTTCAGCAGCCTTTGGTTTAATAAGCACTTTGCCTGCTAATGGTCTTCCACTTATCTGTGCCATTGTCATTTTGTATTTAAAGGTTAAACATTATTTTACTTCTTTTGCTTGTACTTGTCATTAACTATGCCAAGAGAATTTTAAATATATTGAAATGCAATTTTGTCTTGTTTTTATATGTTTTTTTTCTTTATTATGCCAATATTCCTTTGGAGTTTTAATTTAAGTATGTTTTGCAACTAGACTTAAATTTTAAACTATACTGATTATTAATATGTTTAATAGTGCAATTTTTTTATTTTTACTATAAACATGAACGGATATTAAAAAAAAAGAGTGTCGGCAAATGCTGACACTCTGGCATGAATTATATTATGTACAAATAAAATTTTATTCTTCCGGAACTTCAGCAGAAGGAGTGTTTTCTGGTAAAGTGGTAGTCTGTTCAATTTCTTCTCCTAGTATTGATGTTTTTTCTACTTCGGTTTTATCAATCATTAGAGTAGAAAGCATACATAAAATCACCAATGCAATTGCTAAAGCCCATGTTGCTTTACCCAAGAACTCGGTAGTTTTTTTACCCCTATTACCTGATTTGATGCAGAAAAGTTAGAAGCTAATCCTCCACCTTTTGAGTTTTGAACCAAAACAATTAAAACCAGCAATATACTTGCTATTATAATCAACACATTTACAACTAACATTACTAGATATTTTTATAGGTTATTTATTAAATCTTTTACTTCGTTAATACGGTCTGCAAAGTAAATACTTTTTTGTGGATATTTCAAAATTAATTTTTGGTATATCTTTATTGCTTTGGTATAATTTTGTTGTTTAATATATATTTCTGCTAAGGTTTCTGTTAAAAATTCCGATTCTGGTTCATTTTTATCTGAATAATTATCAATTTTAATTTCATTTGTTTCAACAGATGGTTTTATTTTTGGATTTTTCTTAAGAAATTCATTAATCAAATCCATATCTTTTTTCAAATCATTTTTTAGATTTATTTCCGATTCTTTCATACCAACTGCTTGCAAATAGTCTGTTGGTGCTAAAGGAATTGTCTGTGTTTTTGTTTCTTTCTTTTCAGAAAAGTTTAAGCTGTCTGAATAATCAAACGATAGTAAATTATCGCTCTTTTGTTCTTTTTTATTTTTATCTGATTCTGATTTTTCATCAGTAGTTTTATATATAAAATCTACATTTTCATTTTCTTGAATAAAATCGAACGTGTTTCTTTCAGCATTTTCTAAAATAGTTTGATTTTCTTTTTGTATTGTTTTTAATTTTATGAGTGCGCATAATTTTGTTCTATCTCCAGTATAGCAAGCTGTGGTTTTTAGCTGACTATTATATCTGATGCTGTTTATATTGTTAAGACCCTTAATATAAAGTATATGCGCTAGCTGAAAGTATGGAAAGTCGTTTATAAGAGATTCAAGTTCTCTTACAACAGCTGAGTCTATAAGAAGTGGATTTTCTATATATGTTTGTAATTCAGCTAAGTTCATTTTTTTATAGTTGTAAATGTTTTTTTAAGTATTTATGTTTGTTTATCTGTAGTTTAAGAAAAAATATGATTTTACCAATCGGCTAATGCTGCAGAAAATACTTTATCAATAATCTCTTGCGACATTTCCATTATTAAACCTGCTTCAACATCGTTTAGACTTTTATCACTAGGATATTCTCTTGAAGCATCGAAGGATTTTTGAAAACTTTTATTTGGTTCTTTATTATTTGTAAATGAAACAGATAGAGTTATTGTCAATTTATTGAGAGCTGCTGTTTCATTGGCTCTTTCTCCTGTATAGCTTTGGTCATATCCGGTAATTTTTCCTTCAAATTCCAAATCGGCTTCAGAGTTTATCATTCGTAAACTTGTTTCTGAAAGAAGTTTATCTTTAAGACTTTCTGTAAGTGTGGTACTGAGTGTAGGTACTACATAACGTGCTACATTTTCTATATATGAAACCGAAAATGTTTTTACTTCCGGTGAAATAGAAGCTCCGGTAAACGAATATTTTATTCGGCAATTTGTCATAAAACTTGAAAGTATGACAAAAATTATAATTAGGAATATGTTTTTATATTTCGTCATTATTCTATGTTATATTCTTTTATTTTTCTGTATAGAGTGCGTTCAGATATTCCAAGTTCATTTGCAGCATATTTTCTCTTTCCTGTATGTTTTTCTAAAGCTTTTATAATTAGCTCTTTTTCTTTTTCTTCTAATGAAAGAGACTCTTCTACAATTTCATGAGTGTCATGTATATAATCGTCATCAACTCTTTGATTTCTAGTAATATTAAATGTATCCGGTTTTGAATTTATTGTAAAATCTCTTGCTACAACGTTTGGATTTTCATCATACATATTTTGTATTAATGTAGAAAAATCTGTGGTTGTGTTGATGTTTTCAGTTCCTTTGTCAACAATTGTCTGTACTACTTTCTTCAATTCATTCATGTCATTTTTCATGTCAAAAAGCAGTTTAAAGAGAATTTCTCTTTCTGATGAATAGTTTTTATTATCAGTCTCGTTATTTGCTATTGCAGGTAATTTGGTGCTGAATGCTTGTGGTAAGTATTGCTGTATTATATCTGCATTTAAATCTCTTTGTGGTTCTAGCACAACAATTTGTTCTGCAATATTTTTAAGCTGTCTTATATTGCCCGGCCATCTGTAAGAACTAAGCACTTCTATTGCTGTTTCTTCGAGTTTGAAACTGGGCATTCTATATTTTTCTGCACTGTCGTTTGCAAATTTCTTGAAAAGTAGTGGTATGTCATCTACTCTTTCTCGTAATGGTGGTATATATATGGGAACGGTGTTGAGTCGGTAATATAAATCTTCTCTAAACTTTCCGTTTTCAATGGCTTTTAGTAGATTTACGTTTGTTGCGGCTACTACTCTCACGTCAGTTTTTAGAACTTTTGACGATCCTACTTTTATATATTCGCCGGTTTCAAGTACTCTAAGAAGTCTAACTTGTGTAGAAAGTGGGAGTTCACCTACTTCGTCAAGAAATATGGTACCGGTATTAGCTACTTCAAAATATCCTTTTCTTGAATCTATTGCTCCGGTAAATGCTCCTTTTTCATGCCCAAAAAGTTCCGAATCTATTGTTCCGTCGGGTATGGCTCCGCAGTTTACTGCAATATACTGATTGTGTTTTCTTGAGCTGTTTTGATGAATAATCTGAGAAAATACTTCTTTGCCCGTTCCGCTTTCACCTGTAATAAGTACAGATAAATCTGTGTGTGCTACTTGAATTGCTGTATCTATAGCTCTATTTAAACCGGGGTGATTCCCTATTATTCCAAATCGTTGCTTTACTTGTTGCACATTCATATAAAGAAGACTGATATTTTTAATTTAAAAAGATATTCGCAAATATAATAATTTGCTTTTGAGATATGTGTAAAATTTGGTATATAATAAGAAAGTCCGAAATATATCTATATATTCCGGACTTTCTTATTTATTTTGATAAAGTGTTTATTGGTAGTATATGGTGAATTTTCCGTTATAAACACTCATGTTTTTACCTGTGCTATTTGCGTCAGTTGCTTCAAACTGATATGTGCCAACTATTTTTTTCGTACTGGTATCGTGTTCATTTATAATTAACTTTCCTGATGATATTTTATTATATGCAACACTGTTTGCGGTTGCAGTTATAATATATTCGTTGCTGCCTTCAAGTGTATAAGTTCCACTTTTAATTGTAGAAGGCATTTCAAAATAGAATAGAATGTTTGATTTTGAAATTGCATTTCCTTTTATTTTTCCGTCAGTAAGATTGAAAACAGCAGCACTGTCGGCAGTATAATCTAATACTGTGCCGGTACCTAATACATAGTCTGCTTCTACTTTGCTAAAGTTTTTTATTACGGTGTCAACTTTTGCTGTATCTCTTAACGAGTCTTTGCTGCTTAGGTCTTCAAATTTGAGATTTTTGAATCTACCTTTTTTAATCATGAATTCCTCTTCTAAGTTAGCATAGAATGTTCCTTCAATAATATCTTCTTCGTAATCTATTTTATCGAAGAATACTTCGCCTTCTCCGATGAATGTTTTAATATCTGAGCTGGTTTCATATATAATTTTACTACCACCTGTTAGTTTGTTTGTGCCATATTTTGGTTCGCCTACAAGCAATAATCTCACTGTTTTTCCATCAGCTTCACCAATTATTTCACACTCTGTATCAGAAATTTTAGCGGTAATGCTTGTTGCAACCCACTCTGTTCCATTGAGCTCTGCTTCCATTCCTTCTGCTGCAAGTTTTTCGTGTTTGCTGCAACTAAATAACAGGAACGACAACACCAGCGATAATAAGACTAACTGTACGTTTTTCATAGTAAGCTATTTAAAAATTTATGTTTTTTAGATTAATCTAATAATGTCTTCTAAGAGTATGGTAATAAACATTTTTTCTCTTAAATTTTACCCTTATAGCAATATTACTTACAAGTTTACTCATTTTTTTGCTAATTTGAAAGTTTTTTTGTCAAAAAATGAATTTTATGATATTAAAAAAAACTTCAATTTGTAGTTCTTGTCATTTTAGTAATATCTGAGCATTTTTTTTAATGCTTAGTATCTGCTATTCAGTGGTTGAGTATTTGGAATAAATTAATGTAAATTCAATCCTAGTCAATTCTTTAGACATACTTAATTAGTTTATTATTAGTGTTCTAAAGAGAATAAAGAAATGTTTTATTTATATTTTTTGAAGCGTTTGTATTGCTTTTTCAACGCTATTTATAGCATCAAATCTTAGAGTAAGTTTGTTGTTTTTTTCTGTAAGTTGCGCGTATTTCGGATTTTGTTGTACAAATTCTAATATTTTGCTAAAAATAGGTGAATGATAAAATGGTGAAGCTTGATTTGAAACAAAATAATTAATCATTGTGTTTTTCTTAAGAACAATTTTTTCAATTCCTAAGTTTATTGCCAACCAGCGAAGGCGCACAATTTGAAGCAGGGAGCTACACTGGTCAGGTAGTGAACCGAATCTATCTTTAATATTTTTTTCAAATTCAATCAAAGCATCTTCAGAGCTTATATTATCAAGTTCGCGGTAGAGATTAACTCTTTCTGAGGTGTTTGTTATATAATCTTCAGGGAAAAGTAATATAAAGTCGGTTTCTATTACACTATCTGTAACAAATTTAAAATCTAATGGTAGCTCTTCTGCAACTACGTTATTATCTTGATTTTTTGAGTAGAATTCTTTATAATCATTTTCTCTTAACTCTTGCATAGCTTCATCAAGTATTTTTTGGTATGTCTCAATACCAATATCGCTTATGAATCCGCTTTGTTCTGCTCCAAGTACGTTTCCTGCACCTCTTATGTCTAAATCTTGTAAGGCAATGCTAAAACCACTTCCTAAGTCAGAAAATTCTTCTATTGCATGTAGTCTTCGCCTAGCTTCGGGAGTGAGCACGTGTAGGGGAGGGGCTAGCATATAGCAAAGTGCTTTTTTGTTTGATCTACCTACTCTGCCTCTTAATTGGTGTAATTCGCTGAGTCCAAAATTCTGGGCGTCGTTTATTATTATTGTATTTGCATTTGGTATATCTAAACCTGATTCTATAATTGTTGTGGCTATCAAAACATCATATTCACCGGTTATAAAATCAAGCATGATTGATTCTAGTTTAGTACCATCCATTTGACCATGACCAACTATTGTTCTTACACCCGGACAAAGCCTGTTTATCAATGCCTCAAGTTCATAGATATTTTGAATTCTATTATTTATTATAAATACTTGACCATTTCTATTTATTTCAAAAATTATTGCTTCTTTTATAACAGCTTCGTTAAATGTATGTACTTCTGTAATAATAGGATGCCTATTTGGTGGAGGTGTGTTAATGATTGATAAATCTCTAGCACCCATGAGTGAAAATTGTAAAGTACGGGGTATTGGCGTTGCTGTAAGGGTCAAGGTATCTACATTAACTTTTATGTGTTTTAATTTTTCCTTTATACTTACTCCAAATTTTTGCTCTTCATCTATTATTAGTAAACCTAAATCTCTAAATTCTATATCTTTACCTACAATTCTATGAGTGCCAATAAGAATGTCTATTTTTCCTTCTTTTAAATCTTTTAGTATTTGGGTTTGCTGTTTAGCTGTTTTTAATCGGCTTATATATTCTACTCTGCAAGCTAAATCTTTTAGTCTGTTTGAAAATGTTTTGTAATGTTGTAGAGCTAAAATGGTTGTAGGAACGAGTATTGCTACTTGTTTGCTGTCGGTTACAGCTTTATAGGCAGCTCTGACTGCAATTTCTGTTTTTCCAAACCCAACATCGCCACATATCAGCATATCCATAGGGCAATCGTCTTCCATGGCTTTTTTCACGGCTTTTGTTGCTTTTAACTGATCTGGAGTATCTTCATAAAAAAACGATGCTTCAAGCTCCTGTTGCAGATAGCAGTCGGGAGAAAACGCATACCCTTTTTTCGATTTTCTTTCTGCATAAAGCACAATAAGCTCTTTGGCAATGTCTTTTACCTTGCTTTTTGCTTTTTGTTTAGTTCTTTGCCATATCCCCGAACCCAGTTTGTGCATGCGTGGTTCGCCACCATCGCCTCCTTTAAATTTCGCAATTCTATGCAGATTGTGTATACTTACATAAAGTACGTCGTTGTCTTGGTATATTAATTTTACAGCTTCTTGCTTACGGTCGTTAACTTCAATTTTTTCCAATCCTGCAAATCTGCCTATACCATGGTCTACATGAACAACATAATCTCCCGGTTGTAGTTTGTTTATATCTCTAATTGACAAACTTTCTTGTGAGATAATTTTTTTCTTGTTTTGTTGTCTATGGTATCTTTCAAAAATTTGATGATCGGTAAAACAACAAATTCTTAAATCGTTATCAACAAATCCGGCATGTAATGAAAAAGGGAGGGCTTGAAATTTTACTTTCGAATTAAGTTCGGTAAAAATATCGGTCAACCGTTCTATTTGAGTAATATTATCTGATGCAATTAGATTTGTGTATCCGTTTTCTGTATTTGCAACAAGTGCATTTCCAAGCAGTTCAAAATTTTTGCTAAATGAAGGCTGCGGACTAGTATTGAAATGTATTTTATTATCTGACTCAAAATATTGTTGTAAACCATATTCTATTACCGAAAGGTTTTTTAAATATTCGGCAATTATATTTCCGGTACATACATAGTGTCCAAAATTTTCAACTCCAGTTGTTTTATAGTGTTCTATAGATTTTTCATATAGATCATTTATAGATTCTATATACGTGATTAAATTTTTTGTAAAAACAAATGTGTTTTGTGGTATAAATTCTAAAAAATTTATACTTTGAAATTTTTCTTTTTTTACTTGAATATCAGGAACAATAGTAATGTTTTGAAGTAGTTCTTTTGATAGTTGAGTTTCTACATCGAAGGTGCGAATGCTCTCAACTTCATCGCCAAAGAAGTCTATTCTGAATGGCTCTGTCGATGCGTATGAGAATATATCAATAATGCTCCCTCTAATAGAATATTGCCCTGGTTGGAAAACAAAATCAGAACGTTCAAAATTGTATTCGAAAAGAATATCATTAATAAAATCGGTAGAGAGCTTCTCTCCAACTGCCAGTTGTAGTGTTTTTTCAGACAATTCGGCTTTACTCACTACTTTTTCTATGAGTGCTTCCGGATAGGTAATAGTTATTTGGTGGTGATTTTCTCCATTTAGTGCATTAAGTACTTCGGTACGTGATATTAATCCGGCTTCATCACGTGCTTCATAGAGTATAGAACGTTTGTATGAAGATGGAAAAAATAAAATATTTTTAGTACCAATCAAGTTTGAAAGGTCATCTCTCAGGTAGGCTGCCTCTTCGGGGTCATCGCATATAACAAGAATATGTCTTGGGAAAATTTTGAAAATTTGGGCTATAATAACTGAAATAAATGAACCAACAGCCCCATTTAGAGCAATTTTCCTATTTTGTTTTAAATCAAGAGAGAGTTGCTCAATAGCCGGACTTTTACGAAAAAAAGTATTGAATTCTTTACTGTTCAAAACGTTTTATTTTGCTATTTCAGTTATGTATTTTATTCAAATATTAGCAAATTTTACATAAAATGGTTCACTTCCATTTTAAGAATTTCAAGCGCTATTTGAGTTGGTGATTTTTCTATAGAAATAATTGTCTCCATAATTCTTTGGCTAAGCATTGTAGCTGGCTGTTCTTTATCTAAGCTATCGGCAGAAATGTTTATTATTCTTACTACATTGTCTTTTGCACCTCTTACAGTCATCCATGTTTTACCTGAAATATATATTTGCTGAGAAATATTATGGTCATATTCTGCTCTAATCGTAGTAAGTAATGCTGCTTGCAATCTGCCAACCGTCATTGAAGGCATTTGAGTACGAAGTAGGAGAGCTTCAGGGTTAATTCGTTCTAAAAAAAGAGTCAATCGCTCGTAAGCTTGTAGCTTAATGGGTGTTACAAGTTTTTGATTGTTTGTCTTCAAATCTATTGCGCGTTTCTTTTGCTCATTATCCAGAAATGTTTTTATCATTAGATATGCTGTAAAGAAAACTATTAATCCGGGAATAGTGTATTTTAGAAATTCAATTAAAGCCTCCATTTTATATATTTTTTAAGGTCGCAAAGTTAAAAATTTAATCTGGTATTATTCAATTTACAAGGTAAATATATTGAAAAAGTGCGTTGTAGTTGATTTTTTATGAAGATAAGTGCCTAATTAAATTCTATAATTTTTTACATTTGGTCTATGTATTTGGTGTTTCTGTCTATTAAATATCTTCCTTTGGGAATGTTAAAGTATTTTCATCAAAAATTGGAGAAAGTGATATAAGTAATTTTAAAATATATGGTATGTTTTTTGACTACACAATTGAAATTTTTAATCAGAATGCAACAAAAAGAAAATTATAAAAGTCTTAATATTAAAAGTAAGTAGTTATGAAAAATGTATTTTTATTTTTTATTTTTTTGATCCCAATTTTAGGTTTTGGTCAGTGGGGAACCGGAACGCAACAGTTAGATCCAAATGAATTTAAAGGACCTAAGATTAGTTGGGTCAAAGAGATTCATGATTTTGGCACAATTAAAAAGAATTTTCCTGTAGAAATTAAATTTGAATTTAAGAACACTGGAAATTCAGCTTTATTAATTACTAATGTAGATCCTTCATGTGGATGTACAGCCGCAGATTATACAAAAACCCCCGTTATGCCCGGACAAACAGGTTTTGTATTGGCAACTTATGATGCTACCGATGTAGGAAAATTTTCAAAGTCAATAACCGTTACGACAAACACAAATCCGGCAAAAACAATTCTCAAATTTCAAGGAACCATTAATCAATAGTTACACTTTCAATCAGTGTATATATATGGGTTGATATTTTTATATCAACCCTTTTTTTGTTTAAATCGGCTGTTTTCTCTTTG
This sequence comes from Bacteroidales bacterium, assembly GCA_016714605.1. Classification (GTDB taxonomy): domain Bacteria; phylum Bacteroidota; class Bacteroidia; order Bacteroidales; family UBA1715; genus JADKDL01. The sequence continues at coordinate 388,593 of JADKDL010000001.1, forward strand.
TATGATGTGATTTTATAGCTAAAATGGATAAATTAGCCATAGTTATAAAACTTTTTTAAAAAATTATGGTAGGAATGCCTTTAAGCTAAAAGCTATTTACTACTTTTATATTTACTCAACCAGTCTTTATTGTGTATAAATTATGGTCACATCTGAAGCATTGAAAATAGAAAATGAAATCTTGAAAGAGGAAAACCAAAAATTATCAGCAGAAATTATTTCGTTGAAAGAAGAAATAGTTATTTTACAAAGTAAGATAGACGTTCAGGATTTAAAATATTCTAATTTACTAAATACAAAAGATACGAATGTTTTTGATAGAGGCATGGTTTCAAAACGATTTGAAATGGTTACGGTGCTATTTGCCAATATACATGGTTTTCAGAATATTTCTGTAGATGGAGAAAATGCACAAAGTGTTGTAGATGAGATAGATCATCTACAAGTTGCTTTTGATGCTATCATAGAACGACTAAATATAAAAAAGGTAAAATCTATAGGCGACTCTTATATGTGTGCCGGTGGTATTCCTAAAAAGAATAGAACAAATCCGCTTGAAATAATCATGGCAGCTCTTGAATTACAAGCATTTATGAAAGATTTGAATGCTAAATCGGGAGATGTTAATATTTGGGATTTGTGCATCGGTATTCACACCGGACCAGTCTCTGCAACTATTTCTGGCAAAAAGAAAATAACATACGAATTAAAGGGAGATGCCGCAAATATTGCAAGTCGTATTGAAGCGTATAGTAAAGCTGGCCAGATTTTAATTTCTGAAATGACTTATGAATTTGTTCGAGATTATTTCACTTGCGATAATGTGGGCTCATTGCCTGTAAAATATATTGGAGCAATTGCTATGTATGAAGTAAAAGGTTTTTCTCCTGTTTATTCATTTGCCAATAGCTTAATTCTTCCAAATAAAGAATTTTATATAAAAATAGGACACATAAGATTCGATGATTTAGAAGATTATGTACTTACCCGATTGGAAAATGAGTTACCAAAACATCTTTATTATCATAACGTAAAGCATACCATGGATGTAGTTATAGGTGTTGAGGTAATTGGAACCGCGGAGAAGGTTTCAGAGGAAGAGATGCTCTTATTAAAAACTGCTGCACTATTTCATGATATGGGTCAAATAGTTCAATCTAAAGGTCATGAACAAATAAGTTGTAATTTTGCACTTGATATTTTGCCAAATTTTTATTACGATGATATTCAAATTCAGATTATATGTGATATAATTATGGCTACTCAGTTGCCGCCAAACCCAAAAGATTTGCTGCAAAAAATAATATGTGATGCTGATTTAGATTATTTGGGTAGAACCGATTTTGTACCCGTTTCTGATGCTCTTTATGAAGAACTTTATGAGCAAAATATTATTACCGACAAAAACGAGTGGAATAAACTGCAAATAAAATTTATTACCAATCATCAGTATTTTACTACTTTTGCAAAAAATAACCGTGAGGTTAATAAGCAAAAGCAAATAGATAGAATAAAAAGTCTTATTTTTTAATAAATATTCAATTGTCACTTACGTTAGATTCAAAGGAGCTTCTTAAGAAAGCACTAGACCATATTCTATATTATTTAGAAATAGGAAAAATAAATGAGGCTAGAAAATATTATGATTTTATAATTGCCTTTACAAGTCAGTTTCCGGAAGCTCTTTGGACCGATGTGGAAATATGGAAATTAGGTAAAGTTTTGCTCGTTGTATATCATTCTGATGTGGTAGATAATGAAGATGAAAATATTAAATTCGCTCATCTATCCTTTTTTTATTTACATCGTTCTCTTGAGTTATCAGAGCAAAAAGGTTTGACAGAGAATGATTCTTTTGTGATTTACAAAACTGCTGCAACCCTTCTAAAATCATGTGAAGATTGCTTTTATTCAACGCTTACCAATTTATATTTGCCTAAGAAATGTAAAGATGAGAAGTATATTGAAACAGCCGAAACTTTTGCTAAATATTTAATGCCTTTAATTCGTTATACCGTTCTTCTAGATTTAGAAAAGGAAGTTGGTTCATTTCATGACGATGAATTTCTGGAAGAATTATGTTACGAAATTGAAGAATTATATCCGGACATGTCGGAAAAAGAGTTGAATGAAGCTCGAAAAATGAGAAAACTATTGTATAATTTTATTAGATATAAAGTATCTGAGGGAGAATTATATTTCTGATAGAATGTTGATTTAGAATAGATTTTAAAAAAAAGGAGAGTTCCAATCACGGAACTCTCCTTTTTTTATATGTAAATAATTTTTTATTCAGTTTCTGCAGGAACAACTTCAACAGGAGTTTCTGTGCTATCAATCATGTCTTCTTCTTGTAGAATTGCATCTGTTTTATCAAGTTCTTCCGGAGTATAGGTTTCGTCTGTTGCTTCTGGAGTAATTGGCTCCTCAGGAGAAACAGATTCAATATTTTCATCGGTTTTTACACTGTCTTCTAGTTCAGAAGGTACGTCTAAACCTAATGCTTCTAAGTCTTCTTTCTCAATTTTTTTAGTTGCATTTTTTAATTCAAATTCAATTTGATTTTTTAACTCTTCAGCTTCATCGAAATTTACTGCTAGAATTTCAATTTTTCTTTGTAGTGCAGCTGCAGGGTCATATACTCCCTTGTCTTTATTCTTTTCTAATTCTTGTTGGTTTATTATTACACCATTTTTCACAAAAGCACCCTCAGCTATTGATACTCCCATAGGATATTGATTGTATCTGAGACTTCCTTTGCCACCTTTTGGTTCATTAAGTAAGTACTTGTTGTATTTTCCGCCTTCAAATTCATTAAAAAAGTTCTGAACACACGATATTCTCTTTTTGGCAACAATCTTATTATAAGCTGTATTTCCAAGCGGACTTGCATATCCCTTAAATGAAACTACTATATCTTCGCCTTCTTTCATCAAAACATCTATAAGTTGAGCAAACAAGAATAGTTTTTGATATCCTACCTCTAGACTATCGTAGAAGGTATGAACATTTTCTTCTTTATAGTCGCGAAGTTCTTTACTTTCCCACATAGATCTGTTTTTATTTATATATGTCTCTTTACGATCAAGATAATCTAGGAATAGTTCCTCAAAAGATCTGTCGGAAACAGTGTCTTTTGAACTTGGATTTGGTTGATCGTTATCGAAAAATAGATAAATAGGAACTAAATCAGACAGTCTAATTCTTGTTCTTTTAAGCAAAGGATAGTAATAAATATCATTACTATGAGCTTCTTCTCTATCAGCAACTAGTTTAACAGATTCTTTTCTGTTTGAAATAAAATATGCTTTAGTACTATCTAAAGAATAGTTGTAGTATGTTTCGTTGTAGCTTGTATTTATTGGTGTTCCAATGTTTAATGCAATACCCCATGAGTCTTTTGATAAATTTCCTTGCGATTTAAATATATCAAAACCTCCTAAGCTAGTATGTAATTCAGAACTGAAATATAATAATGAATCTCTAGCATCGAAAAAAGGTGTTACTTCATCTCCGAAGGTATTTACATTCTTTCCGCAATTTTTAGGATTGCTAAAAGTGCCGTCTTTGTTGATTTTTGAGTAGTAAATGTCTTTTTTGCCAAATCCACCCGGTCTATCTGATGAGAAAAATAAATATTCTCCCTGTTTATAGGTAACAGCTACATGGGGATTTGTATTACTTGAACCCGTTTTATTTATTGAAGCGGGTAACTTTGTTACATTTGAAAATTTCTTATCTTTATATTTAGCTCTATAAATATCGCACAGCACCTTTTCTTTTATTTCACATCTAGAAAAGAAAACGGTTGTCTGATCTCCAGAAAATGCCAAATTTGTTACATGAGCTTCATCAGTATTGAGGGTTTCTACCGGAATAGCCTTTTTCCAAACAGAATCTATTTTGCTTGAACTAAATATTTTTGTTTTGTAGTTTGAAAATTGAAGTGTTGAGTCATGTTTGTTTATGTCAAGCGGTCTTATTCCTGAAAAGAAGAAAAGTGAATCACTGAATTGCAGCGGACTATATTCGCTAAATTGAGAGTTTATTGCTCTGTCTTCTATTCTTTTTAGAATGATTTTTTCACCAGCTGTTTTCACAGTTGTTGCGCTATCTGCACAATTGACCATTTCATGTTTTGCCTTCTTCGAGAAATAATCATTGTCTCTTTTGTGACTTTCAAAATAGGTCTTGTATGCTTTTGCTGCCGCTTTATATTTGCCTTGATATTTGAGCATTTCTGCATACCAAAACCCTGAATATGGGTAGTTTGCACTATCTTTTGAAAAGGTAAGCTTGTAATAATTTTCGGCAGCTTTATAGTTTTGGTAGTTTCTGCATGCTTCTGCACATTTCCAAGCCAAACTAATATCTTTTAAATCGCCTTCATACAGTTTTATAGCTCCTGCATATGATTGATGAGCTCCGTAATAATTTGATAGATTATAGCAAGAATCTCCTACCTGTACGTAAACTTTTACTTTGTCTTTCTTTGTTTGGGAATAAGCATTTCCAAAAGATAATGACAATAATAAAATTATTAATAAAACAACATTTTTAATTTTCATAGCCCAATTACAATATTACATTACAGGTTCGTTTATTATTCCTCCAGGAGTATAATTAAATATTCCTTTTTTAAATATGTATTTTAGAGAAAATTCAAAACTGTCTTTCCCCACATTATTCATAGCTTTGTTCCATTTTCTACTGTCACTATATTGTGAAACAGTAAAATCCCAACTTATACCGATGTTTATCAAATCATTCTTTGAGAATCCGGGTAAGTCAAAAGCAATACCTGCAATAATAGCATCGTCCCATCTGTACCATGCGCCTAGGTATGCTCTTTTTATTGTTTTTGAGCGATTTTCAAAATTAAATCTTACAAAGGTTCCAAAATTCATTTCTCTATATTCCTTCTGCATTTGCATGATAAAACTAGGTTTTAATGCTACATTGGTTGCAACATCAAATATAGTATTAGCATTTACTGAAAATCTTCGGTAATTAGTTGTGTCTTCCACAAAACCTCCACCATTTCCAAGTAGTCTATTAAGCGTAATACCTAGATTTATAGGGTATTTTTTTTGAATTTGTGTTCCTATATTGAAACCCCAATCTAAATCAACATAAAAATTTTTATTTGTGGGAAGTGTATATTCAGAACCAGTATTAGTTATGTCACCTTCAAATATAATATCTTTTGTACTTAGGCTGTTGTAATTCAAAATCACATCTACACCGGTAGAGAACCAAAAATTACCGAAATCTTTATGATAAGCAGGTATTATTTTAAGTTGTGTATTTCCATAACTGTTTTCTCCTGCAAAATCGCCATTTATCATGACTCCAGCACCGAGTTTACCTCCGAGTATATTTACACCTGTGAATAACTGGTCGTAAGAGAGCATAAATGTGTTATACGTTCTCCATTGCGACTTGTAATTTAGAATAACCCTACCAATACCTTGCTCTTCTATTTTTCCTGCTAATGCGGGATTGTAGAAAAGTGGCGCAGCATCAAACTGCGATAGGTGAATATCCTGAGCACTGATTTTACTAATAAATACTGCTGCAAGTATTACAACAATAATTCCTTTTAATATCTTATTCATAATAAAAACTATTAATGTACTCTATTAGACAAATATACTAAAATATCTAACATTTGAAAGTTTTTTTATAAAAAATAAAACCTTTTGTTAAATTTAGAGTATGGTTGCCCCGTTATTTATATTATCTTGTGGAGAAAGAAAGTGTAATCTTCCATTCTCATCTTTTGCCATTAAAATCATTCCTTCTGACTCTATCCCTTTAAGTTGTCTCGGTTCTAAGTTTATGAGCATACATACTTGTTTTCCTATTATTTCTGAAGGATTATAGTACTCTGCAATGCCCGAAACTACTGTTCTTATATCAATACCGGTATCAACTTTTAACTTCATGAGTTTTTGTGTCTTCGGTACTTTTTCTGCCTCTAAAATTTTCACTACTCGCAAGTCAATTTTTTGAAAATCATCAAAACTTATTTTTTGTTTTGCAGGTTCTATTTCCAAAACTGTTGCTTTTTCTTGCTTAGCTTTTTCTAGTTTTTCTATTTGTACTTGTATTTCTGTGTCTTCAATTTTTCTGAATAATAATTCTGCTGTTTTTATTTGATGTCCAGGAAGTATGAGTTTTTTATTCCCCCTTCTATCCATCTATTAGACTCGATATTCAGAAACTTTCTAATTTGAAGACTACTATTTGGTAAAAAGGTTCGAAGAGGATTGAAATATTTCCTGAAATTTGAATACAAACATATAAAATAGTTTTTACTCGTTCCGGATTTTCTTTAATTAATTTCCAAGGTTCGGTCTCCGTAAGGTATTTATTACCAGCTCTTGCCAGTTGCATTGCACATTTTAGAGCTTCTCTGAATTTATAGTTTTCTATATTTCTTTCAATCTCTTCTTTTGCAATGTTTATTTCATCTAGTACAGCTAAATCTATTTGTTCTAAATTATTTGGTGTTGGAACTATGCCTTCATAATATTTGTTTACCAATACAACAACTCTATTTATGAAGTTCCCTAAGATTGCTACTAATTCGTTATTATTGCGAGCTTGAAAGTCTTTCCAAGTGAAATCGTTATCTTTTGTTTCCGGGGCATTTGCCGTAAGCACGTATCTAAGAACATCTTGCTGATCTTTGAAATCTTCTAAATATTCATGTAGCCAAACTGCCCAATTTCTTGATGTTGAAATTTTATTGCCTTCTAAATTTAGAAATTCGTTTGCCGGTACATTTTCAGGTAAAATAAATTCACCATGAGCTTTGAGCATTGCCGGAAATACAATGCAATGGAAAACAATATTATCTTTTCCAATAAAATGCACCAATTTTGTTTCGTCAGATTTCCAATACTCCTCCCAGTTTGGCTTTATTTCTTTTGTTGAACTTATGTAACCTATTGGCGCATCGAACCATACATAGAGAACTTTTCCTTTGCCTTCTTCAATAGGAAGTGGTACACCCCAATCTAAGTCGCGACTTACTGCGCGTGGCTGTAAACCTGAATCAATCCATGATTTGCATTGTCCATATACGTTTGATTTCCATTCTTTATGATTCTCTAGAATCCATTCTTTAAGAAACGGTTCGTGTTTATCGAGTGGTAAAAACCAGTGTTTGGTAGATTTAAGTGAAGGTGTATTTCCTGATATTGTTGATTTTGGATTTATTAAATCTGTTGGGTTTAGTGTAGAACCACATTTTTCGCATTGGTCGCCATAAGCTTCCGGATTTCCACATTTCGGGCAAGTTCCTTTAATATATCTATCTGCTAGGAATTGATTGGCTTCAGTATCGAAATATTGTTCTGATTCTTTTTCCAAAAATTCACCTTTATCATACAAGGTTTTAAAAAAATCTGATGAGGTTTTGTGGTGAATTTTATTTGAAGTTCTGGAGTAATTGTCAAATAAAATTCCAAAATCAAGAAATGATTGTTTTATAATAGCGTGATATCTGTCAACAATTTCTTGTGGCGATACCCCTTCATTTTTTGCTTTTAATGTAATTGGAACTCCGTGTTCATCGCTTCCGCAAACAAAAACAACATCCTCTTCTTTCATTCTAAGATATCTTACATAGATATCTGCAGGTATGTAAACTCCGGCCAAATGTCCAATATGTACCGGTCCGTTGGTGTAAGGAAGTGCTGCGGTTACTAAATGTCTTTTAAACTTCTTCATCAAATTATTTTATATTTACATCACAAAAACTGGCAAATATAAAAAGTTTTATATTGGCTTACCTACAAGTATGTTGCAATTTTAACTTTATATTGTCGATGAAACATGATTTCTATGTATTTTACCTGAAAATTGAATGTTTTTTTTAATCAATGGTACATATTTTAATAAAAAATAAATTATGATAACACCTCCTTTTCTAAATATTGGCGATTCTGTTTGTATTGTTTCTCCTTCTGGTTTTATTGATGTTTCTTTTATTGATAATGCTATAGCTGTTTTTCATGCTTGGGGTTTGAAGGTTATTTTGGGAAAAAATGTGCTAAAGAATCATGGCATATTTGCCGGTACCGATCAGGAAAGAATAGCTGATTTTCAATGGGCATTAGATAATCCTGATGTTAAAGCTATTATCTGTTCGCGTGGTGGATATGGAGCTATAAGAATTTGCGATAAATTAGATTATTCTAACTTTATTGAAAATCCTAAATGGATAGTAGGATTTAGTGATATTACAATCTTTCATGAAAAATTACAGTCTTTAAATATATCTTCTATTCATGCTTCGATGCCTAAAAACTTTCCATCAGCAAGCGAAGAGGCTTTAAATTCGCTCAAAAATTGTTTGTTCGGTTTTGAGAATGAACACAAATATAGTTACGATGGTATTCTTAAAGATTTATCTTTTTCTGCGCCATTAATTGGAGGGAATTTGTCTATAATTTATAGTCTTTTAGGTTCTGATATTTCCTATGATTTTGAAGGTAAAATTCTTTTTATTGAAGATTTGAATGAGCGCTTCTATCATCTTGATAGAATGATGCATAGTTTGAAATATGCTGGGGTTTTTGATAAAATTTCCGTACTTCTAGTGGGAGCCATGACCGATATGACCGATGGTGCTACACCTTATGGCATGGATGCTTATCAGATAATAAAGTCGTGCGTTGAGCCTTATAAAATTCCTTGTATATTTAATTTTCCGGTAGGTCATGTTTCTGATAACCAGGCTGTACAAATTGGGGCTGACTATACTATATCTGTAAAGGGGAAAAAAATTTCTGTTAAGAAGTTGTTGCACAAACTCTCATAGCAAGTTTTTTAGCTTGTTTTATTCTGTCGGCCAAACTAACACCGTCTATCAGCGAACCACCAAAGTGAAAGCCCTTATGCTGATTTTCGATTTTATTGATTATCTCAAAACGTTCTTTGCATTTATAATCGTACTGAACAATTGCTTTATTATGTTTCTGTATTTTAACCAAATCAGGATTAAATGAAGAAATTCCCATTACATCTTTGAAATATTGTTCTATAATTATAAGTATCTCCTTGTTTGATAGGTTTATAAGTTCTTGTTTTTTCATTCCTCCCATAAAAACTGCAAATAAGGCACCATTTTCGGGAGCTCTATTTTTAAAAAGAGATGACATAAACAAAATACCTAGAATTTGTTTATTTTCCACAGTTGGAATGAGACCACCAAATGCATTTAGTGGCATTCCATTCCAAGAGTTGAACCCCAGAGCAATTTCAATAACCGGAGCATAATCAACATCATTAATTTTACTTAGAGATTCATTATCAATAAATGGAAAAATGTTTGATAAAGCATTGTTATTGAATGTGGAAATGAGATTAGTACATTCCAAAACGGCATCGGCTGTTTTTATGCGATAAATAGTATCTGTTTTTGAGATAGTATAATTTTGTTCATTTAATTTAATGTTCTGATAACCAATTGATAATTCAAGAGCTTTTATAAGTGAGTGGAGACCTCCTTTGCAAGAAAAAATTTCTTTTGTAATTTTTTTTTCGGCTTCAGTTTTTGGCAGCTTCGATTTCTTGTAAGATCCTTTTATAAAGCTACCATACTCTTGTTCTAAATTATAAAGCTTAGGAAGCGCGTATTTGGTAACCAATTGAGCCGGATTTCCTGCAAAAATTCCTGAGATAAATGGATCTACAGCATAGTTTAGAAAAGAAATTCCTAATCTTCTTTTAACTAGAGTTTCAATGGTTTCAAATTCATCGGTACCAGCGGTTCTAAAGGGTTCAGCTAAAAGTCGGAGTTTGTCTTTAGCACTAAACAGAGGTGTAGATATTCCCGTTAACAAACCCGATGGCAGAGCATGCCAAGTATTATTTTTTAGAATGAGTCTCTTTTTAGATGCTTCTTGTGCTTTCTCTATCTCGCAAGTTTGATGTAAATCTTGAAATAATTCTAATATTTCTGCATTTGAAATTGTTCCTGTATTCGGTCCGTATTCATATATAAATTCTCCTTCAGATATCGTATTTATTGCACCACCACATCTATTTGAAGTTTCAATAACCTGAAATGTTTTGTTTTCTTTTTTTAGAAAATGAGCTGTTGCTAAGCCAGTTATACCTGCTCCTAGAATTATTGTATCAAATTTTGTTTCCACGGATTTTATACAGTTTTTGAATATCTGTTTTCTGTTGATTCATGTTTAGGATCGAGCATCATGGCAACGTTTCTAATAAAGAATCTGCCAAGCTCTGAAACCGTCAACTCTTCATTGTTTAAAGTTATAAGTCCATCTTCAATGAGCTCTATAAAATTGTCCGGATTAAAGCGTATTATTTTTTTAATATGTTCAGACGTTACATTATGTAGAGATGCTATTGTTTTTAAATTCAAATAATTATTGCACATCACTTCTGTAATTACATCTCTAATGATTATTTCATCGGGTGTGAGTAAATATCCTCTTTCTATTGATAGTCCGTTTTTTGAAATATCAGCAATGTATTGTGTTGTATCTTTTGTGTTTTGAGCATAAACATGAGAGAGCTGACTAATTCCTGAAACACCAAAAGCATATACTTGTCCGGTTCTATCTTTTGTAGAGTATCCTTGAAAATTTCTATGTAGTTTCTTATTTAAAAGAGCGACGCTCAGTTCGTCGTTGGCGAGAGCAAAATGATCCATTCCAATTGGAATATAATTTTTGGATACGAAAAAGTCATAGGCTTTTAATAACATCATAAATTTTTCAGTAGGATCGGGGATTTCAAATTTTTCTAGATATTTCTGAGATTTTTTCATCCAAGGCACATGAGCATAAGAGAATGTTACAATTCTATCAGGCTTAATTTCAGAACTTTGTTCCAAGCTGTAAAAAAAATCTTGAACTGTTTGTCCCGGAAGTCCATAAATAAGATCAAGGTTTACTCCAATATTATTATTCTGTAAAAAACTAACAATTTCTTTTATTGAAATCTTCGGACTATCTCTGTTTACTTTCTTTAATACTTCTGGATTAAAATCTTGTATACCTAAACTTATTCTGTTGAAACCTATTGTTTTTAGAAGTGCAAAGAAATTCATATCAGTGTATGCCGGATTGCATTCCATTGCTATTTCAGCATCGGTTGCTACAGTAAACTGATTATGAATAACATTCATTATCTCAGCAATTTTAGTTTCAGTAATAGAGTGTGGCGTACCACCTCCCCAATGTATTTGAGTTACTTTTCTGTCTTTAGAAATAAAGTTTGAAACGTTTACAATTTCTTTAATTAATGCTTTTATATAATCATCAATTTGTTTTTCTTGATTGTTTAGGGCAATTGAATGGCATCCACAAAAATGACATAATTTATGGCAAAAAGGGATATGAATGTATAATGAAATATTGCTAGGATCTTGGTTATTTGATTCTATTATAGCATTTTGATAATCTGAAGCAGTGAATGCATCATGAAAAAATGTTGCCGGAGGATAACTAGTATATCGAGGACCTTGAATATTATATTTTAAAAGTAATTCTTTCGTTAAATTCATTATAGTACTGATATTTATTCAAGTTTTGTGTTTTTATGAATATTCAAAACAAGTATTTAAATTGATTACTTTCTGTTTTTATTTCAAATGTCTACGATTTTACCAATGAAGATGCTGAAATTGTATCAGCAATTTTCTCCATAAGCCAACTAGGAGTAGATGTAGCTCCACATACTCCAATGGTATTGTAACTTGATAAATCTAATTCTGTCAAGTCGTCAATGTTTGAAACAAAAAAGGTATTCGGATTTTCTTCTTTACATACAGACATGAGGAATTTTCCATTAGAACTCTTTTTGCCACTCACAAAAACAATTGCATCATGAGTTTGTGCAAATTTTCTTAATTCACCTTCTCTGTTAGACACCGCTCTGCATATAGTATCATTAAAGATTAATGAGGTTTGATCTATTCCGTTTTCATTCAGTTTTTGTTTAAATGTTTTATGCAAATCAGCATATTCATTAATACTTTGAGTGGTTTGCGAAAATAGATGTATAGGTTTTGAGAAATCAACTTTGTCTAAGTCTTCTTCTTTGAAATCACTACTGCATTACCACCTGTTTGACCAACCAAATCCGTTTACTTCTGCATGACCTTTTTGCCATAAATTACTATTTGCGAATCTGGTTCTTTTGTGTCGTAAGATTTCTTTATTTTGTTTTGTAAACCTATTACAACCGGACAAGTAGCATCAATAATTGTAATATTGTTTTTCTTCGCAATTAGGTATGTTTCAGGTGGTTCGCCGTGGGCTCTGAGTAAAACAGTACAATTTGAAAGATTTACAAAATCTTCTCTTTCAATTATTTTTAAACCTTTTTGTTCCAAACGTTGTACTTCAACGCCGTTGTGAACTATATCACCCAGACAGTATAAGAACCCGTCTTTACTTAACACCTCTTCTGCTTTTCTTATGGCATTTACTACACCAAAACAAAATCCGGAGTTTCTATCTACATCTACTCTCATTTTTAAGCATTTAATTTGTTTAAAATCCAATCGAGTTGTTGTTCTCTTGTCAGATTACTATTGTCAAGAATTAATGCATCGGGAGCTTGTTTTAGAGGACTTTCCGTTCTATTTGAATCTTCATAATCTCTAGAAATTACATTTTCTAGAATTGCTTCATAACTCACACTTTCTCCTTTTGCCATTAATTCATTATATCTACGTTTGGCTCTTACCTCAGGCTGAGCAGTCATAAATATTTTTAATCGTGCATTAGGATACACTACCGTACCAATATCTCTGCCGTCCATAACCAAGTTTTCAGTTTTCCCGAATTCTCTTTGTAGCTCTACAAGATATTCCCTTACAAATTTCAGCTTACTTATTTCACTTACTTTTGACGAAACCTCTAAACTCCTTATTTCTTTTTCTATGTTAATACCGTTTAAGTAGGTTTCTTGATTTTCAAAGTTACCATTGCTGTTTTTGAACGTGATATTGATTTGTGAAATGCTGTTTTTGAGTAGATCTACGTTCACAATACCTTTATTGTCGTATAAATTATTCTTAATACAATAAAAAGTTATAGCTCGGTACATTGCACCGGTATCTACATAAATGTAATGTAATTTCTGTGCTAAGGCTTTTGCTACAGTGCTTTTTCCACAAGAAGAGTGTCCGTCTATGGCAATTATAATGTTATTCATTAAACAATGCTTGAAGGTTTTAGATTATTGATTTTTTAGGTATTAATTGGAAATTGATTTTGTTTTACCTCCTTTTAAGATATTTCCTAGGTTAGATTCTAAACTTATAAAGTGAGTTGAGGCAGCAATATTATAAGGAGAATAGCTGTATGAGAAATGAAATTTTGATAATTTCAGTCCAACTCCTAAAGAAAACCCCGACATTCCTGAACGTGTATCAAATGCAAGTTCGTTCCTTTTTCTAATGTCGTAAGAAACTACACCATACAGGTTTTTCGAGAGAATTAGTTCACCTGCTATGACAAAATGTCTAAATAAATTACTTGCAAATATTTCAAAATTGTTTTTAGCATCTGCTTCTTTGTCAAATGAATTAATTGAATTTTCTTCAATTGGTGAGTCGTATTGCAAATTAAACTTTTGTAAATCGCAGTAGGTAATATGAAATCTGAATGGTGCGTGTTCTAGTCTTTTCGAGATACCAAAATCAATACTCCAAGGTAGAGATTCTCTTGTGTGAGTATAAGGTTTTATCTGAAACCCGAAATTTTTAATTACCAACCCGGCACTAAAAAGTTTTGCAGTATCATTGTAAGTTATACCTACATCAAATAACACTCCCAGAGATACATATTTTTCTAAACCTGAAATAATTGGCTTCCCCGAAACCCCAATATTTAATTTTGGTGCAATATTATATGATGTAATTATATAGAGCATATAATCACCTGCATTAAATTTATCGTATTTGTTACCTTCCTCGTCAGTAGCATCAAAAGAACCATAATTTATAAAATGAGTGCCTACACTAAAATTTAAGTCGTTTTCCTAAAGGCATAACCTATTGCGCCTAAATTAATATTTAACCCGGCATTTGCAATTGGAGCCCAAGTAGCATAAATTTTATGTTCGTGTACAGAGTCAAGAAGCGATGGATTTTGAAAAGCAAAGCAAAGCTCTTCATTACTTAATGATACATTTTCGCCTAGAGCTGCTCTTCGAGCTGAATTAGGAACATTTACAAAAGAATAGATTTTCTCGCCAAAATATTGAGCCTCTACAGAAGTAAATAGTACAAAAGCCAGTAAAAGAATTAAATTTCTAACCAATCTGTTAGAAGTGAATATGTTATTATTAATCATCCGTTTTTTGCAAAAAATGTTTCTAAACTGTTTATTAATGCTCTCAAATTGTGTTTGACTTGATATGATAGTTTTTCATTTCAAGTTTATTTTGCAATAAAAATTAATTAGAAGAGTATATCTAAATGATTATACTACTATCAACAACACAAATTAACGGAAAAAATCGAAAAGAATTGTATAAAAAAGGTGTTTTGAAATATTAAAAAATACAGAAATTGTATTGTAGAAAAATTTTAGGGAATGCAACTTTTTAAAAACAAAAAAGGAGAACCATATTCTAGTTCTCCTTTAAGAGGTGGTGTCGGGCGGGATCGAACCGTCGACACCAGGATTTTCAGTCCTGTGCTCTACCGACTGAGCTACGACACCTTGCTCTCATTTTCGCGATGCAAAATAAATACTTTTTTTTTATTCAAAAAAATTTATTCGCATTTATTTAAAATATTTTTTTGTGATTGAAATGTTTATGGTTGTTTTAATCCTCAATTTTCCAGTTTAATTTATTGTCCCATTGAGCTTTAGATTTAATAAGGTTTGGGTATGAGAAAATCTTTTCAGCTCGAATTCTTTTTTTGAAATTACCGGTATCCCATGTTTCGTTGTTGTTTCTGTCATCAATAATTCTTGCTGCAAACTCATCTTCCGGAATTAATGAAAATTCAACATCTCCATCGGCAGCTATTTTCTGCTGATATAATATTTTTAAAGACTTTTTTTCTAATAGTTGGATAAGGTAATTTGGTTTTGAATTTTCAATATTGAAAATAATTTTACCATAATTCTCTTCCTTTTTCGTTGTAAAATTAAAAGAATAATCAGCGCAGTATTGACTATATATGTTTCTTACAGCTCCTTGTTTTATATTAAATTCGTATTGTTTGCTGGGTTTAAGCTCAGTTTTAAGTTCAAAAAGTCTTGTTGAGCAACTGTCTTGTTTGAAATTAGAGGAAATCGGTTTGTATTTTTGTTTTTATCAGGTTTTTGTGTTTTAAATTCAATTATTGATTCTTTGGTCGCATTTTCATAAACATCAGTAATAGCGCCTTTTTCAATGATTAGTCTATAATTTTGAGATTTAGCCCATTGGTGTTTTATATAAAATATTCTCTCTGATTTTTTTGATTTAATAATTTCAATTTTCTGTTTTTTATTTGTAGTATCATCAGATAATTGCATTTTTATTAAGCTTGTATCAATATTTTTAATAAAATTATTGCAATATATAGTCATGCATTCATCAAGAAAGAGAGCATCAATTTGTTGTTTTTCAATAAACAGTTCGGGTTTACTTATGGAGGCTATATTTCGGCTTTTTGTAAGTTTTTCATCATTAAAGAAGATAGTATCGGCAACAAGTATTTGGTCTGATAAATAAGAAACTATAATAGCCGGATTAATAATTTTTGATACCGTTTTATCTGTAATAAGTGCAGTTAAAGAATTTGATTGAACATCTATTTCTGATACATACCAATTATTTATTTTGGGGTATTTTAGAAGATATATATTTTTGATGTTGTTTTTCTCGATAGGCAATGAAAAATAGAGTGCAAACCGACCATTACCAAGTTTTGACTGTGTTATTTTTTGTTTATCGTAAGCTTCTGTTTGCAGATATTTTTTTTCATTACTAATAGAAATGCTGTCTATAATCTCATTTTTTAAAGAATCAAGTTTGTAGAAATTGCCTCTGAATCCTTTAATAGATAATGTATCAGATGTTTCAAAAAATTGAAATTTGTCGTATGAAATACTATCTATCGGTGTGTTTACCTCAAACTGTATTGGTTTCATAAAATCTACGTTACCAGACAATTCAGTAGTTGCAATGAAAGAGCAATTTATATTTTTATCAGAATCTTTTTTATATTTAACCAATTTACTCTTTAGGGTATCATTAATTTTGAACAAACCGCTGTCGGTCTCAGAATAGTATGAAACTACCATTTTTAGACTGTCGTTTTTGTAAAGAGTTGAGTCTAAGAGCCAAACTAGTAAACTATCTTTGGTCGAGAGTATTTCGTATTTAAGTTTAGGTGAATCATTTGTATAACCAACAGGACTTATTTTAATACTATCATTTATAATAGGTAAGTTAAATTTGTAAGAAAACAATTTATCATAAAGTCTGGTGTGTGATTTTATGAATTGATTATTTGGTTTTTCTTCAAAGAGAAAGAACTTCAGATTATTGTGAGAATATACCAATTCCGTTTTTGATATTATTGAATCTTTTGCGACCGAGTCAATAACATCTATACCAGTTGAATCTTTACTTACTGAAATTGATTTTGTTTTTATAGTATCAACAACAATTATACTTTTTACAGATGGTGTTATACTTGAATCTGAGAAGTCAATCAATTCAGTGGGTAAATCGTATAAATAATTCTTATTATTATCTTTAAGAGTAACTATTTTATAGGTGCCGTTTTTAACATTAGTAAGTGTAAAATTCCCTTTTGAATCAACTCGTGCAATAAAGTCGGCATTTTTTTTTGTTACAGCTAAGTGATTTGTGTCGGAGTAAAGTAGAGCAAAAGTGTTTTTAGGAATTGAATTGTCTAAAACATTTAAAACCTGTCCTGATATTTTTAAACTATCTTTATTTTGTCCGGTAGAAAATGTATATATATAATCTTCAATAGGATTACCTTCATTTAAATCTTTTATAGCAGAATTAAAAGTTATAGAATATGTTTTGTCTTTAAGCAAAGAGTCTGCAATATTGCTTATTATGAGTTTTTTGCCTTTTACTCTGTATTGCGGTTTTGTTTTTAGAGGAGGCGAAATAATTATTTTATCAGAAACACTATCGGTTTTGATATTTTCATCAAAAACTAATTTAATCTTTTTTGCAGAGAAGTTTATACTGTTGTTGACAGGAATTTCTTTAACTATCTCTGGAGCTAGAGTGTCTTTTGGTCCACCGGCAGGAGAATATTCTTTTGCACAATTGGAAAGTGTTACAAATAGAATAATAATAATGGATAAACTTAATAAAAGTGAAGTGCGCAACTTTTTAAAATTATTATAAGTACAACATTTTTTTAAAGACAAACTTACAAAGATTACCTAAAAAAACTTTATAAATAGTAAAATTCATTTTTGCTTTAATAAATGTTTTAATATTTTTGGAATGTTCAAGTTTAATAAACTATATTTATTTTTCAATTATATCAAGACACAAACCCGATTTTACCATGATTGAAAGATTTAATCTTAGCCTGACATATAAACTTTTGTCGTCATTTTTATTTTTCACCGTATTGTCAATAGGGTTTCAGCTATTGTCATCGGGTAGAATTGCTTCAGAACACATCAAGGAACAGTCAATAGATGAATATAGAACACTAACCGAACTCAAAAAAGGAGAGGTTGAAAAATATTTTGAAGAAAGACTAAACAATATTGATATTTTGTCATACTCTAATGAAGTTAAAAATCTTTATACAGAATTACAATCTATAAGTTTATTACTTGAAACAAGAGATAAAGACCCATACAATGTCAGAAATGAGCTTTATATAAAAGCATACAATGATCATATACCTTATTTTTCAAAATTTTTGATTACCTATGGTTTAGAAGATTTGTATCTGATAAATGAAGATAATGGACAGGTAATGTTTTCTGTAAAAAAGAAAAAAGATTTTGGAGCAAATCTAAGATATGGAAAATATAAAGGAACCCATATTGCAGATTTGTGGAAAAAAACAATTAAAACAAAAAGACTCATTTGTCAGATTTTGCTCCATATGAACCATCAGATAATGAGATGACAATGTTTGTATCGGCTCCTGTATATATAGCTGAAGCAACCGGATCAAGTGAAACATTAAAAGCCGTCTTGATTGCGCAAATAAGTTCAAAGTCAATCAATCAAATTCTACAGCAAAGAAATGCGTTACTCAAGAAAACCGGAGAGACTTTTCTCATGGGATTATCTGATTTGAGTAAGATAGAAATGCGTTCAACCAGATCTAATAATGAAGATAAAATTGGCGATCTTAAGGCAAATAAGTTTTTTGAAGCAGCCTTAATAAAAGGAGAAACTGGAATAGGAGAAAAGGTAAATACATCGGGTTCGGTTGAATATATATCTTATGCTCCTTTGAATCTTAGAGATGTAACCTGGGCAGTTTTTACAACAATTTCTGCCGATGAGGTCTATAATCCTATAAAAACTATTTGGATTAAAAATTCTATTGGAGCTCTGCTCATATTAATAATTATAGTAATAGGTGGAATTTATCTATCAGGTAAAATATCGGGTCCAATAATAGATATCAAAAACAAATTGGAATTGGTAAGTAAAGGTATTTTACCGAAACAAAAATATAAAATTAAGTCACATAGCGAAATAGGTCAGATACAAGCTGCTTTTAATGAGTTAGTTGAAGGTCAGAAAAAGTACATAGATTTTGCCAATAAAATTGGCGATAGTAAAATAGCTACAGATTTTAATAAACTCAGTGATGAGGATATGCTTGGAGAAGCTCTGATAAAAATGAAAGAAAGTTTAGAAAAATCTGAACGTATTGCCAAAGAACAACAATTATTAGAAGCAAAACAACGGTGGATGACAGAAGGAGTTGCAAAATTTGGAGATATACTTAGACAAAATTATGAAGGCCTTACAAAGCTTTGCGATAATATTGTAAAAAATCTAACACATTTCTTAGACGTAAATCAAGCAGGAATTTTTCTTTATGATGACACGCATGGAACACCTAAAATAAAATTATTGTCTTGTTTTGCTTATGATAGAAAAAAATACTTAAACAAAGAAATTACACCAGGCGAAGGTCTTATTGGAGCCTGTTTTAATGAAAAGGAAACTATTTATCTCAAGAATATTCCAGCTGATTATCCTACAATAAGTAGTGGTTTAGGAAGTGCAATTCCAAAAGCGGTTCTTATTGTACCATTAAAAATTGACACTAAGGTGTTGGGTATATTAGAATTAGTATCATTTAAAGATTTTGAAAAGTACGACATTTCATTTACTGAGAAAATTGCCGAAAATATTGCATCATCAATTGCATCATCGCAGATAAATGAGCGCACCCAGGTCTTATTAGAAGAGTCTAAACAGAAATCAGAACAGATGGCTACTCAAGAAGAAGAGATGAGACAAAATATGGAAGAGCTGCAAGCTACCCAAGAGGAAAACGAGAGAAAAGAGGCTGAAACTTCTAGTATCTTAGATGCTGTAAATAGATCAGTGCTTATTGCAACTTATTCTCTAGAAGGAGTAATTTCGCAAATGAATTATTCTTTTTTAAATGTACTTTGTCTTTCTGAAAAAGAAGTTTTAGGTCTTGAATACAAGCTCTTTAATAAAAGATTAGATTCTCAGACTTTTTGGGAAGATCTTCAAAATGATAATGAAGCTCATATTGTTTCAAAAATTATGATTGGAAATAAGGAAGTCGTTTTGAATGAAAATTTCTATACCATTAGAAATACCTATGATGAACCGGTAAAGATTATAAATATAGCTTATCAAATATCTTAAAATATAGAATTATAATATTTTAGAAAATACTTAAAAGAATTAGATTACTCATTATTAAAATATTTTAAATTACCAAAAACCTAAAAAAATATGAAAATAAATTTTCACCTAAGCTTACGATTTAAAATTGTACTGGGAATTATGTTAGTATTCTTGGTGTTTATTGGAATAGGTGTTTTTTCCTTGATAACAAATTATGAACAGAAGAATACATCGCTTCAGTTGAAAGACAATATTCAAATACAGAATGGATTAAATAATATAAAAAATATTGTTTTTAAAGATTTCCAAATTTCTGATGAATTAGTGGAAAAATATAGCGAAAGCGAATTGGAAGCAAAGTGGAAAGAACATGAAGTACTCGTTGATGAAGTAAATCTTATTTTTTCCGAGTTTGAGAATCTTTCTTTAGAAAATGTTGATATTAATGGATTAGTAAGCATTTACAGAAAACAAGTCTTAGAACCTTATTATGAGCTTCATAGAAAAAAATTAAAACAAGTAATATTAATAGATACCGACTCTTCTACGAAAGATGTTAGCATGGTACAAAATGAAATTGATGATGTAAGAAGAGAATTGAAGAATAATATTAATATACTTAATGTTAAGATTAACAAAAGTGAAGAAGTTGTAAAAGAAAATTTATCTAATCTCATTCATTTGCAATATAGTGAATTTAAGAAGCATCATAATTGGTTGATTATGATGAATATAATAGCATTTATAGGTTTATTGTTGTATGTAATTGCATTAATGTCAATCTTGTTAAAATCATTATCGAAATTGGGTAAATATGTTAAAAAATTGGAGACAGGCATAATACCTGAAAAACTCACAATTTCTTCAAAAGATGAGGTAGGGGAAATGGCTAATGGATTGTATAAATTTGCTACAAATGTTAAAGATATATCGGTTGCTCTTGATGAAATTGGTGACAATCAGTTTGAAAATAAATATACTCCACTGAGTAATGATGATGAATTAGGTCATTCATTTAAAAAGATGAAACAGAGTCTCATAACAAGAAATGAAGAGGCTAAAAAAATGAAAGAGCAAGAGGATATTCAGAATTGGGCCACAATAGGTATTGCCAAATTTGGGGAAATTCTCAGGTTACAAACCAAAAATAATGAGGAGCTTTCTTATAATATTCTAAAAGCGTTAATAGAGTATGTAGATGCAAATCAAGGAGGAATATTTATAGTCAATGATGAAGATGGAAGAGAACCTGTTCTTGAACTTATGGCTACTTTTGCATATGGAAGAAAGAAATTCAAACAGCGGTCTATTAAATTTGGTGAAGGTCTTATTGGAACTACCGCATTAGAAGGATTATCAACTCATATTACCAATTTACCAAATGATTATATTGAAATAGAATCATATTTGGGTCATGCCAATCCGAAAAGCCTTTTATTGGTGCCTTTGAAAGTTGATAATAGAATTTTTGGAGTTATTGAATTAGCTTCTTTTAATGAATTTAGAACGCATGTAATTAAATTTATTGAAGATTTAGCAGAAACAATCGCGTCGACCCTTGCTACAGCTAAGATTAATGCCAAAACAGCAGAATTGCTTGAAAAATCTAAACAACAATCAGAAGCTATGCTTGCACAAGAAGAAGAGATGAGACAAAATTTGGAAGAGTTGCAGTCAACCCAAGAAGAAGCAGCACGAAGAGAAAGAATCTTACAAGATGAACTCAAAAATGCAGAAGTCGAGATTGATCAATTGAGAAAGGAAATGAATAATTTAAAGAAAAAGTAGGATATTTGCAAAATATAAACAAATAAAGGAGCTGATTTAATAAAACAAATTGGACAATATTAAGATTAATTATTTCTAAGTAAACAAAAACAGTTGAATACTTAATAATAGTTCAAAGTCATTAAATAATTTCTACTTTTGTTTATTATTATTTTTTGTAAATATTTAATTATATAGATGAACGTTTTAATTATAGGCTCCGGAGGAAGAGAGCATACTTTTGCTTGGAAAATTAGTCAAAGTCCATTACTTACTAAGTTATTTATAGCACCCGGAAACGCTGGTACTGCAAAGATTGGTGAAAATATTTCGGTTGCAGTTGATGATTTTAGCATAAAAAAAAATCGTTTTAGAGAAAAATATTGATTTAGTTTTAGTAGGTCCCGAAGATCCTTTGGTTAAAGGTATTCATGATTTTTTCATCGCAGACAAGGAATTACAGAAAGTTCCTGTTATTGGTCCTCAAAAATTAGCAGCTACACTCGAAGGAAGTAAAGAATTTGCTAAACAATTTATGTTTAGACATTCTATTCCAACAGCAGAATATTTTACCGCGACCAATGAAAATATTTCAGATGCGTTTTCTTTTATGGAACGTCAGAAAGCGCCTTATGTGCTCAAAGCAGATGGTTTAGCTGCCGGAAAGGGTGTTTTGATTATAGAAGATTTAGTTCAAGCCAAAGAAGAATTAAAGAGCATGCTGGCCGGAAAATTTGGTGCAGCAAGCAAAAAAGTTGTTATCGAAGAGTGTCTCAAAGGAATAGAACTTTCTACATTTGTACTTACTGATGGCGATAGTTATTTAGTTTTACCTGAAGCAAAGGATTATAAAAGAATAGGAGAGAAGGATACTGGTTTAAATACCGGTGGTATGGGAGCTGTTTCTCCAGTACCATTTGCAAGTAAGGAATTTCTTGCAAAAGTTGAAGAGCGTATTATAAAACCCACTATTGAAGGATTGAAAAAAGATTCAATACCTTATACCGGATTTATTTTCATAGGATTAATGAATGTAAATGGTGACCCCAAAGTAATAGAATATAATGTTAGAATGGGTGATCCTGAGACGGAGGTTGTAATACCTCGGTTAAAATCTGATTTTCTAGAAATATTAGAAGCTGTTGGAAAAAAGAATCTTAAATCTAAAAAGTCGGAATTTTATGATGAAATTTATACAACTGTAATGGTTGTATCAGGTGGATATCCGGAGGAATATAAGAAAAATTTCGAAATTCAAGGATTGGATCAGCAATTTGAAAGCGTTGTTTTTCATGCTGGAACATCCTTGCAACAAGGTAAAGTAATAACCAGCGGAGGAAGGGTGCTTTCGGTTACTTCGTCAGGAAAAGATATAAAAGAAGCTCTTGCAAAATCATATAATACAATTAAAAAAATTGATTTTGAAGGTATGTATTACAGAAAAGATATAGGTTTAGATTTGATATAAAAAAATACTATGCTCACATTAGTAAAATACGATAAGATTTACGTACTGTTTTTGATTCCATTTTTGGTAATTGGAATATGGTTTATGCAACTGTTAAATATCAACTACACAGAGGTCTATTTTGATAATAATCAAATGCCACTCTATAGACTTATAGTTAGCATTTTCCCCCATAATTCAATAATGTCAGTAATTGTTTCAATTATTTTAGTTTGTGTGAATGGGTTTCTTATTATTAGAATAAATGGAATAAATAAACTTACATCTAAAGGTACGTATCTTCCCGGTATTTTATTTGTTATGTTTATCTCCTTGTTTCCAGAATTAAGACAGCTAAATCCAATTATATTTTCATCAGTTTTTCTTCTACTAGCAATTGATAGAATTTTCCAAACATATAAAGTTGATTACCAAATAAAACCATTTTATGAATCTGGTTTCTTAATAGGATTTGCAAGTCTTTTTTATTTTAATGCTGTATTTTTTCTTATTTACTTATTTTTCTCAATGCTTTCGATAAGAAGATTTTATTGGAGAGAATTTCTGGCGCCTGTAGTAGGTTTAGTCACTGTTTATGCTTTTCTACTTTTCTTCTATTTTTATTTTAATAGATTGGATGAACTGAAAGAGATCGTGCAATTTAACTTATTTCACGAAAGCGACACTTCCTTTTTTCATCTATCAAATATTATTTTCTTCGGTTATCTGTCGTTTATTTTTATTATATCGTTAGCTCTAACATTTACAGGTATATCTAGAAAGATAATAGTTAGAAAAATATATTCTCAGTTTTTTGTGCTTTTTTTATTGGTGTTGGCAATGTTTTTCATGATACCCGCAACAAGTTTTGAATTGATTGTGTTTTTAGGTATTCCTTTGTCTTTTTTTCTGACAAATTATTTATTGAATATAAACTCCGTGCCTTTATCGGAGATAGTATTTATTGCATTTGTTAGTTTGTAGATTTTCTCGCAATACAGAATATTCTAAATTGTTTCCAAAGTAGCTATTGAGTTAATTATCTTGCTGGTTGGTAGTTTTTATAAGAGGTAGGAATTTTGAATAAGGTATCATTCAGTTCCGATTTTGAAATATTAGTAACTGCCAATCTTGTTTTTTCATCTCTAAGCAACGTCCTTTCTATTGCAAGCATTGGCATTTTACCTTGATTATTTGGAATCATTAAGTAAAAAGAAAAATTCTTATCAGGTGTATTCCATGTTTTCACTAAGTCGGTAAAAAAGGGAAAATCATCTTCAGGAACCCAATAAGAAACTTCAGTATTTTGTTTAATATTCTTAACCCTCCACTGAAAACACTTATACTCATTTATAATAGTATAGTGTGTAGTTTTAATAATTTGAAAATCGTTATTATTTTCATTATTTGTATTTTTTATAGGAAGGGTTGCGTACATTTTTTTTAACGGATTTATTGCAAATACCGACTTGTCATTTGTATTTATTAAGAAATATCTTTGTAGCCTTTTGTATTTGTCAAATTCATCAATCCTAATATATTCACCTTTTACATTATAGGTAATGTAAGAAGTATCTGAAATGGTTTTTTTTATCATATTTATGGTTCCTTCGAAGTCTTGACCATACGAAGTGTAACAAAAAAAACTTGTTAGAATGATAAATATATATTTTTTCATCTGTTTATTTTTAATTGTTTTTATTTGTCACTTAAAACATTCAATTAATTTGAATAATTTTTCTTTTAAATACAAAGAATTTGCTTTCTCTATATACATCTGTTTTTTACTTGACAAATGTATTTGTTGTTAAAGATATTTATTCTTTTTAATGTGAAACTTGATTTCACATGAATGTTTCATATCTTTATTTTTAGCTTTCTTACCCAATATTAATACGCAATTTAAATAAATTATGTTACATGAGTTCACATTTTAGTACTAAAAAAACTGGAAATATTGGAGAAAAATTTGCAGAAGAGTATTTGAAAAATAACGGATATAGAATAATTGCTACAAATTGGTTTTATAAACATAAAGAAATTGATATAATAGCTGAAAAAGATTCATTTTTGGTAATTGTAGAAGTTAAAACTCGTGCTAAAAATTATCTCATTGATCCAATGTATGCCGTAACAAAACAAAAGCAAAAATTTCTCATTGAAGCAGCCGATCATTTTATACAAACAAAAATATTTCAAAAGAGGTAAGGTTTGATGTAATTTCAATTGTTATTGATGGCAAAAATCATATAATTGAGCATTTTGATGATGCTTTTTACCCGACACTTTAAAATTTATTTTATATAAATTTTAAATATCAGAAAATAGTAAGCTAAAATTCTAAGTGTTTGTCAAATAAATTTTTAAGTACACGTTCACATAAATCAGCTTCCTCTATAAAGCAAAAGTGAGATGATGCATTTAATAGAATCTTCTGTTCCTGATTTATTTCCAAATTCTCGATTAATTTATAATCTATTTGGTTGTCGTGCAAACTAAAAATAATGAGAAAGGGGATACATGTATAGAGAAGTGTTTCTGAAGAATCATCTCTTTTCCTCATAGCTTCAAGTGCAAAATCGCATCCATCGTTTGAGGTATTTATTGAAATATTTTTAATTCTCTCTATAATTCTTTCGTTTTCATTATTGTTGAAAAATAATCTAGCATTATTTAATGAAACGAGTAGTTCTTTTTTACCATTTCTAATCATCATGGCTTCCTTATTTCTCGCTTCCTTTTTTTTGGGACTATCGGCAAAGGGATGAGTGTTTATCAAAATGAATGAATTAATTCTGTTTTCATGGTTTTTTATTAAATCCATGATTATGTAACCACCCATTGAATGCCCTATGAATGATGCTTTTAGAATATTTTCTTTGTCTAAAATTGCAATTATACAGTCTGTATATGTTTGAATTGAAGGAGCTGTTTTAATATTTTCGGAGAGCCCATGACCGGGTAAATCTATAAGAATAACAGTGAAATTTTCAATAAAACGAGGTGCAAATGTTTCCCATGCTTCAGAAGAAGACATGTATCCGTGAATAAAAAAAAGTGTCGGTCCGCTGCCTTTTTTAGAGTACTTTATATTAGAACCTTTATAATTGATAAATTTCACCTATTAGTATTTTTGAACTTTCTTATAAAATCGCATAATATACAATGCTTTATATCAATTATACAAATATAATAAACCTCTGGAGTCAAACAATTATTTTTAGCATATCAGTAATGATTTGATATAAGCAAAAAACTGATTAACTTTGACGTTTAATAAATAAAAAAATCTATTGCACTTTCAATTATAAAATGAAATGATATCAGTTTCTAATCTTTATAAATCATATGGCGAAGTTTCTGTGCTAAATGGCGTCGATTTAAAAATTAATACAAATGAGATTGTTTCAATTGTAGGAAAAAGTGGAGCAGGTAAAACTACTTTATTACAAATATTAGGAACATTATTGAAACCCGATTCAGGAGAAATAGTTTTTGATAATCAAGATATTAGTAAATTATCATCAAATGAGTTGGCACAATTCAGAAATAAGAAAATAGGTTTTATTTTTCAGTTTTATCAATTGTTACCAGAATTTACTGCATTAGAAAATGTTTGCATTCCTGCGTTGATAGGAAAAACAGAAAAGTCGAAAGCAGAAAAAAGAGCTAAGGAATTATTAGATTTTTTAAATCTAGGACATCGTATTGGTCATAAACCCAATCAGTTGTCGGGTGGAGAGCAGCAGAGAGTTGCCGTAGCAAGAGCTTTAATAAATAGTCCGAGTGTTATTTTTGCTGATGAGCCTTCTGGAAATTTGGACACAAAAAATAAAAAGGAACTTCATGAATTATTTTTTAAATTGCGTGATACGTTCAATCAAACATTTATAATTGTTACCCATGATATGAATTTAGCTGAGACTGCAGATAAAATGATTACAATGGAAGATGGAAAAATACTTTAAAAAAATGAAATAATCGGGAAGAAATAAATTTAATAACAATAAAAGCTAATATTAAACGTAAAGCTGTTAATTTATTAACGAACTTTATTAAATTTGCCCTTTCAAAAAATAAATCACAAAATGGAAGTAGAAGGAAAAATAATTCAAATTATAGAACCACAAATCGGAACATCTGCAAAAGGACAGTGGAAAAAGCAAGATTTTATAGTTGAAACTAATGAACAGTTTCCTAAAAAAGTATGTATTGGAGTTTTCAACGACAAAATTCCTCTTAGCTCATTCAATATTGGAAGTCAAGTTAAAGTACATATAAATCTGGAGAGCAGAGAGTTTAATGGTAAGTGGTATACTAATATTAATGGATGGAAAATAGAATTGCTTGGCGATAGCGCAGCAGCATCTGTTTCTGGTTCTACTGGTACTTCGCAGACTGTACCACCGCCAACAATTGATAATGATTGGTCAAAATCTGAAGAAACAGATTCTTTACCGTTTTAATTTATTACATTATTCAATTATCTGAAAATACTTGAATAATATTTGTGTTTTGTAAATTTGATTTAAGGTTTTATATATTATCAGTAGGTTAACAGATTAATTTTTGCTTAATATGATATAGAAATTTCATATAAAAGCGGTTTAATGTCAATGCTTTCCTATTTTTGTCAAAATTTTTTATAGAAGGATTAAAAAAATGATTAAAAAGTACGCGCTTGTTAATAACATAACCGGATGGTTTGTTTTTGCTATTTCAACAATAGTCTATCTATTGACATTGGAACCTACGGTGAGTCTGTGGGATTGTGGTGAGTTTATTGCAACAGCTTATAAGTTGGAAGTTGGACATCCTCCGGGAGCCCCATTTTTCTTAATGTTGGGAAGATTCTTCTCAATATTTGCAGGAGATAATGTAGAACTAGTTGCAAAGATGGTAAACACCATGTCTGCGCTTTCAAGCTCATTTACCATCCTTTTTTTGTTCTGGACAATCACTCGTTTGGCAAAAAAAATGTTTCCGGAAGGCGAAATGACTTTAGCCTCACTGATAGGAATAATAGGCAGTGGCTTAGTTGGTTCATTGGCATATACCTTTTCTGATACGTTTTGGTTTTCGGCTGTTGAGGGTGAAGTATATGCATTGTCATCATTTTTTACTGCAATTGTATTCTGGGCTATATTGAAATGGGAAGATTATGCTTTTCAAGAAGGTTCAGACAAATGGCTTATTTTAATAGCCTATTTGATGGGTCTTTCAATTGGAGTTCACTTATTGAACTTACTTGCAGTACCAGCAATCGTATTTGTATATTATTTCAAGAAATCTAAGAAAATTGATAGAAACGGAATTTTAATTTCTGCCGGAATATCAATAGTTTCTA
Source organism: Bacteroidales bacterium (assembly GCA_016714605.1). Taxonomy (GTDB): domain Bacteria; phylum Bacteroidota; class Bacteroidia; order Bacteroidales; family UBA1715; genus JADKDL01. The sequence goes on from JADKDL010000001.1 coordinate 417,011, forward strand.
TAGCATTTATAATGTGGGGTATAATACAAGGTTCCATAAGAGTAGCAAGTAAGCTCGAACTTTTCTTTGTTAATAATATTGGAATGCCCTATAATTCAGGTTTAGTTATATATCTAATATTACTTGTTGCTTCACTGTGTTTTGCAATCTATAGTTCTACCAAAGAAAACAAAGCATTACCTACAACAATTGCTCTTACTTTAGCTGCAATTTTGGTGGGAATTCCTTTTATGTCAGGAGGTTTTTTCCTTTCAATATTGCTCATTGGTGGAATAGCTTTTGGCGTTTATTTCTTAGCCTTAAAACATACGCACATTGTAAATACAGTAGCCTTAATCTTAACGGTAATATTAATTGGCTATTCGTCTTATGCAATGATTGTAATTCGTTCGCACGCAAATCCTCCTATGGATGAAAACAATCCTGAAAATGTATTTACCCTACTATCATATTTGAATCGTGAACAATACGGAGATCGTCCGCTAATGTTCGGACCATATTATAATGCACCAGTTGCTTATGAAAATGGACAGCCGGTTATTTCTGAAGAAAAAACTACATGGGTAGAAGATAATGGAAAGTATAAGGAAGTAAAATTATCAACCGATTATGAATATGATAAGAGATTTACTACTATTTTCCCTAGAATGTATAGTACTCAAGATCATCATATTAATGAATATAAAGATTGGGGTAAAATTAAAGGTAAGCCAATTAGAATAGAAGAGAATGGCGAAACTATTGTAGAAAAATGCCCAACGTTTGGTGAAAACTTGAGGTTTTTCTTTAGCTATCAAATAGGACACATGTATTGGAGATATTTCATGTGGAATTTCTCCGGTAGACAAAACGATAATCAAAGTCATGGCGGTATAACCGATGGTAACTGGATATCTGGGATTCCTTTTATTGACGATATGTATATTGGAAATCAGGATAGTATTACTGATGCTGCTAAGAACCATCCGGCAAGAAACAAATATTATTTGCTACCATTTATATTTGGAATGCTTGGATTCTTTTTTCAATTGAAGAAAAATCCTAAAGATTTTGTGTCGGTACTTTTACTGTTCTTTTTTACAGGTATTGCAATAGTTATCTATTTGAATCAAACACCAATTCAACCAAGAGAGCGAGATTATGCTTATGCAGGATCATTTTACGCTTATACAATATGGATTGGCTTGGGTGTAATAGCTGTGTATAAGGGATTGATGGAAAGATTGACAAAATCGGCAGTAGCTCCGGTTATTTCTGTTGCTTTGGTTGGTATAGCTCCATATCTTATGGCTAAAGACAATTGGGATGATCATGACCGATCTGGTAGATATACAGCAAGAGATTTTGCTGCAAACTATTTAGAGACCTGTGAACCAAATGCACTCATATTTACTGCTGGCGACAATGACACATTTCCTCTTTGGTATGCTCAAGAGGTAGAAGGTATTCGTACCGATGTAAGAGTAGTTTGTTTGCCATTGTTATCTACCGACTGGTATTCTGAGCAAATGTTAAGAAAATCTTATCATTCAGATCCGGTTCCGTTAACAATGACAACTGATAAGTTTATTCAAGGAACAAGAGATTATTGTCCGGTTTATGAACAAGAAAAGTTTAAGACTCAATATTTGCCTCTGAAAAAAGTAATGGAGTTTGTTTTAGATGACTCTGAACAAACAAAAGTTAAGATGGCTAATGGCATGAATATGAATTATTTCCCAGCCAAGAATCTTATTCTACCAATTAATAAAGCTGATGTAATAAAGGCAAATATTTTGGATTCAAAGTTTCATGAAAGTATTGTTGATACAATTGAATTTTCTTTGCGTGGAAGTTATATCTTGAAAAATGAATTGGTAATTCTTGATTTTCTTGATGATATGGATTGGTCTAGACCATTGTATTTTACATCAATCAATTCAAAGGAAACAATGGGATTGGATAATTATTTTAGATTTGATGGATTTGCTTATAAATTTGTTCCCGCACAGTCGTATTTGTTATCTAAATCAATGGATTATGTGAGCAAAAAAGTTAGAGGCAATGAAACAACTAATGTAAAAGAAAAGAATGATTTGATGGAAATTACCGGAATACTAAAATCTTCTGGTAAATACAATACTGTAATTCAATCAAGAAAAGAATTAAAATCATTGTTAACGAGTCTGTTGCAAGAGAGATTTGCAGCATACATCCCATTATTCTTAAAATTAAGTGAAAATGGTGTGAAAATGGATACCGATTTGGTTTATAATAACCTTATGAATAAGTACAAATGGGGTAGGATGAATGAAGAGAATGTTTATATAGACCACTTTAATGATAGAACCATTAGAGTTATAGGAATAAGAAATATATTTGGTGAGCTTGCTACTGCATTAATTGAAGAGAATAAATTAGACTCTGCAACTAAAGTATTAGATAAATGTATGGATTTGATGCCTAACCATAAAGTTCCGTATGAAGTTTCTATGATTCAGTTGGCCGAAATGTATTATAAAGCCAATCAAACTGCTAAAGCAAATAAAATAATTGTAGATTATTCAGAAGTTTGCGCACAAGAGTTAAGATATTATGGTTCATTGTCTATGAAACACAAGCAACTTATTTCCAGAGAAGAACAAAGAGCGCAATATATTATTGCTGCGTTATTAGATAAGGCTCGACAATTTAAACAAGAAGAAACTGTTGTTGAAGTAGAGAAACTTTTGCAGAATTATTCTCCAACATCTGCAGAAATTATTAAGCAGTTTAGAATGAATTAATTATTAACTTTATATACAAAAGGGCAGGCAGATAAAAAAATGTATTTGTCTGCCTTTTTTATTATTTTACTATTGTGAAAAAGATTAGAATTCCATTTTTGTCAAATGTAAATATCTCATATAGAGAAATAATATTGGTTAGTGTTATTTTGTTTATGGGACTTTTTTTTCATTTAAGAACAATTGATAAAGAACCACTTTTTACCCACACATGGGCTCAATGCGACCGATATGCTTTAGCATTAGGATTTATAGACAATGGCTTTAATTTTTTTCAACCCCAAACCTACAATCTTAATAAACAATTTCCAGATGTTTGGCAAGTACCTTCGGAATCAGGTGTCACATCTGTAGATTTCCCTATACATGAATACATAATTGGACTAATCATGTGGTTGCTGAATTCAACATCACCCATGATATTTAGAATATATATGTTGTTTTTCAGTCTAATAGGGTTGTTTTTCCTTTATAAATTATCATATATTATTACAGAATCATTTATAAAATCTTTATTTATTGTTGTTTTTGTTGCTACCTCTCCCATATTTGTATATTATCAATCTGGTTTTCTTCCTGCAATTCCTTCACTTTCATGTGCAATTATAGCATTATGCTATTATTTCAAATTGAAGAAGAACGTATTTCAAAGAAAGTATTTATTTATAAGTCTAATATTTTTTACTGTCTCAGCTTTATTCCGAACGACGTTCTTAATACCTTTATTAGCGGTAATTTGTGTAGAGATATTAAATTTTATAAGAAAGAAAAACTCAATTAAACACTTCCTGTTACCTGCAACTATTAGCATTCTAGTAATCGTTTCTTACTACTATTATAATGCTTATTTGAGGAGTATACATGGTTCGGTTTTTCTAGGGAGTTTTTTGCCACTAAAAACCTACCCAGAATATAAAGCTATTTTTTTATTAGTCAAAGAAAGATATCAATTTACATATTTTACAGAATTTCAGTATTATGTGTATGGATTGCTACTAGTTTTATCATTGTTTTTTCTTTTTAAAAATAGGTTTAAAAGTGGTACTGAAAGTAATTCATTGCTTTTAGTAGCATTTGTTGCATTGTTGGGGTGTATGATGTTCTCAATTCTCATGATGGAGCAGTTTATAAACCATGACTACTATTTCTTAGATAGTTTTTATCTGCCATTTATTTTAATTCTGCTTGCATTTATCTCTCAGATTCCGAACGTTAAAAATAATTATGTCAATGGATTATATATTATTTTTGTTGCCTTTTTTGGTGTTTTGTTTTTTTTGAAAGCCGAGAGAGGTTTAAAACATAGGCAACAAATATTACATTGGGATAGATATACCCTAACCATTAAGAATTTTGCAGGAACTGATACTGTTTTAGATAATAATAACGTTGCCGATACTGCTAAGATTTTGGCAATGGATTCTTATGGTCCAAATATTCCTTTTGTACAAATTAAAAGACCAGGATATGCCTTAATGAATGTAAATAGAGAAAATATTGAGAAAGCACTTACTTGGGATTATGATTTGGTAGCTTTACAAAAAGAGTATTTTTTGTCGAATGTTTATATTGAAAAACCCGAAATTTTAAATATTCTAGAACCTGTTTTTGAAAGTGATGCTATTTTGTTTTGTAAAAAAAGAGTATCTAAAGACACCGTGTTAATTAATGATTTCCTTACAATTACCAACTCAAATTGCATTTATAGAGATTCTTTAAATTTTGATAAAGATAGTATTTCATCGAAATGGGGTAATGTAAATGTAGTAAAAATAGATAGCTTAGATAATAATTTTTCACATATTGATTCTTTATCAAAATATGGAATTTCCTATTCAGTATCTAATCTCAAGCTTAAGAATTTAGGTAGAAAAAATCTCCTCGTAAAAGCATCGTTTTTATTCGACAAAGAGATTCGTTTTTGTGAACTGATACTCGTTGTAAATGTTAAAGGAACTGATATATTGGTACATCCGAAGAGTATACCAGATGTGGTTAGGAAACCTAATATATGGCAAAAAGGTAATTTTCTATATGTTCTGCCTGAAATACTTGATAATGAAAACTCAATTGGGTTTTATATACTAAACGGAGAAAATAACTTATATGTAGATGATATAGAGTTGTTTCTATATTAGAATGCCGCTCTATATTTGTTATCGTCATCGGTTTCCATTAGAGATAGGTAGTTATTATATCTCATTATTGATATTTGACCAGCTTCTACAGCTTTTATTACATTACAACCAGGTTCGTGTACGTGTTTGCAGTTGTGAAATTGACAATCTTTAAGTCGTTCAAACATTTCGGGAAAGTAGTGCGAAATCTCCCATTTTTCCATATCGAGTAATCCAAAAGCCTTAAGTCCAGGAGTATCTATAATATAACCACCAGATGATAGTTTAAACATTTCGGCAAATGTTGTAGTGTGTTGCCCTTTTTTGTTGTGTTTAGATACTTCTAATGTTTTAAGATTCAAAGCATTGTCTATAGTATTTACCAATGAAGTCTTGCCAACACCCGAATTTCCTGCAAGAAGATTTATCTTATTACACATCAGATTTTTAAGTGTTTCAATATTTTCACCCGTTTTGGCAGAGGTAGCTATAGTACTGTAACCAATATTTTCATAAATATCTTTCCATTCATTATATTTTTGCATATCATGGTCGTTGTACAAATCTATTTTATTGAAAATAATTGTAACCGGAATATTATAAGCTTCTGCCGAAACCAAAAATCTGTCGATAAACAGTGATAAAGTCTCCGGATAATTTATGGTTGCAATAAGATAAGCTCTATCTATGTTAGCTGCAATAATGTGAGATTGTTTTGAAAGATTTGATGCTTTTCTTATTATATAATTCTTTCGTTCTACTATGGTTGAAATCATACCTGTTCCATCTTTTTCTTGCTCAAAATGAACAATATCGCCTACAGCAATAGGATTGGTGCTTTTCAAATTATCTATTCTGAATTTGCCTTTTATTTTGCAATCAACAATCTCACGTTCATCTACAAGAACCTTATACCAGCTTCCTGTAGATTTTACAACTATTCCTTCTCTCATTTATTATTATTTACCGTAATAGATTCTACTCCTTTTTCAAAAAATAGGTGTGTATATTTATCGAAAAGCTCTTCTGTTTTTTGCTCATGTTCTTTTGGGCTCAAATCTCCTAATTTATCAAGATCTCTTTGAACAAATACTGAAGCTAATTCTTCAATAAAGCAAACAGAGTCATATTCTGATATTAGTTCGCTCATCTCTTCTTCAAACTCTATATTAGCAGCAAATTCATCCAACTCCTTGTCGTATTCAATTATGTCGTTAAAACCTTCCTCGTATGCTTTTGCATAAATAAGTTGGTGTACTTCTGTTAAAAGCATTGGATCATTGCCTTTTTTATTTGCATTAGCCATCCATTCTCCTAAATAGGCTAAACGCAATAAATCATCGTACTCTTCGGGACTAAATTCTAGTGTAATTTTCGTATTAGTATTCATAAGCTTTAATGTATTGTTTGTTTGAAGTTTAATTTAAAATTCTATATTTTTCATTAATTTGCAAAAATAAAATGAAACTGATATGACAAAGATAGTATCTTATAATGTAAACGGAATAAGGTCGGCAATAAATAAAGGTTTTTTTGAATGGCTTAGGTCCGAAAATCCCGATATTATTCATATTCAAGAAACCAAAGCAATGCAAGAGCAAGTAGATTGTTTCCCATTATATGAAATGGGATATGAAATATTTTGGAATGCCGCTCAAAAGAAAGGATATAGTGGGGTGGCTACATTTACTAAAATAAAACCTAAAAATGTGCAAATAGGTATTGGTCATGAATTATTTGATTCTGAAGGTAGATTTATAAGACTAGATTTTGATGATTATGTGCTTATAAACTCCTACTTTCCAAGTGGCACAACCGGCGATGTGAGACAAGCTGTAAAGGAAGAGTATTTGGAGAGTGCATTCAACTATTGTAAGGATCTGTTGGTAGATAATAAAAATGTAATTTTGTCGGGCGATTTTAATATCTGTCATAAACCCATTGATATAAACCATCCTGAACGTCATAAGAATACATCAGGATTTCTGCCCCATGAGAGAGAATGGATGGATAGAATGATGAATTTAGGATTTATAGACAGTTTTAGAAAGTATAATGATCAAAGTCAAATGTATTCATGGTGGAGTTATAGAGCAGGTTCGAGAGAGAAAAATTTAGGATGGCGTATCGATTATCATTTAGTAAGCGAAAATCTTACTAGTAGATTGCATAATGCCAAAATATTACCAGATGTTGTGCACTCCGATCATTGTCCGGTAGTGGTTGAAATTTGATTTATTGAAATTTCAATTAACTCTATTTCTGTGTTATACATATTTTGAAAAGACAATATAAACTTGTTGAATTATAGAATTAATGGAAATTGGCTTAGCAATAATTGGAAACATAGATCAATCTAAATCAGATTTGATAATTACTTTATCAGATGAGCTGAAAGAAGGATTTAAAAATAAAAATTATGGTGCTAGTATAAAATCTTACACCATTGGTGTAGTTTGCGTTGCACCGCAATTTGAACAGTTCTTTAAAGAAACAAAACCAAAATATACTAAAGGGAAAAAGATAATTAATCCGGATGGTATACCTTTTACGCTTGAAGACAGCTTTGAGTATAGTATTAAAATAGATTTTGATGATTTTACAAAGGCAGACAAACTAGCTGCTTTAAAAATTATAACCAAAGAAATTTTATTTTCTCTCAAAGTGCTAGATGAATTGAAAGGAAAGTTTAAGGACTTTAATACAATTAAATTCAAGGAAGACTTAGAACTATTTTTTAAAGAAAGAAAATTAGTATAATACAAAAGCGCCGCTAATTTGGTTTTGCAACCCAAATTATTGAATTAAAGAATATTAATAGTAGAGAAGGGCTTGTAACCCGGCAAAATAAACGGTGTAAATAATTCAAAGGGAATGCTTACATTTGTTTTATGGGCACAAAAGGTACAACAAGTTATAAAATAGGCGACCCAAACGCATTGCATTACATAACTATTGCTGTGGTAGAATGGCTTGATATATTTACAAGGCGTAATTACAAAGATATAATTATTGAAAGTCTTGCATATTGCCGTAAAGAAAAGGGGTTTGAATTATTTGGATATGTAATAATGACCAATCATATACATTTAATATGTCGTGCAAAAGAAGGTTTTGAATTATCTGATATTTTGAGAGATTTTAAACGACACACAGCAAAATATATCATAAAAGAAATACAGGAAAATTCACAGGAGAGCCGCAGGGATTGGCTTTTAGAAATACTACAAAATGCAGGAGATAAAAATAGTAAAAATAAAACTTACCAGTTTTGGCGACAAGACAATCATCCAATAGTATTGTGCAAACCCAAAACAATACAACAGAAATTGAAATACATACATTTCAATCCTGTAGAGGATGGTTATGTGGCTAATCCAGAGGATTATATATATAGCAGCGCAAGAAATTATGCTGCTATAGAAAATATTTTAGAAATTGACTATATTTGAGTTGTAGAATTTAGTTTATACGTTTTATTGCCGTGCTACAAGCACTACTTTAGTAAAAAAATGAAAACGTTTGGGTTGCAAACCCAAACGAGCGGGGGATTAATGATTTTTATAATAGAAACACTAATGGAAAATATTATGATAAAGTTGCTATATATAAGGCAACAAGCTCACAAATAATTAGAGGTTACAACACAGCTGTAAACTATGCAAAATCAGATTATTTCCTTATTGGAAATAGTTGTACAACATTAGTTAATGCTTCAATGAGTTCAGCTTACTATTCTAGTACATTAACGACTGTACCCAAAATTAATTTTTATTTTAGAAAATTATCATAGATTTCTTTCAATAATTTTGATTTCGATTTTCCTATTAGCTTTTATTGTTTTCAAAAATGTATCTAACATTTTTATGGATAAAATTTCAAGCAATTATAATGTTCCTGTTTTACCTTCAAGCAGTAAGAGTTCAGAAGAGCAAGGTTTATTATTAGCAAGATATAAGCCGAGTCAGGATAAAATAGTAATAAATGGAGAAGCTTTTTTAATTTTAGATGCTTGGACTTCTTATTGGTTTTTAATAAGCAAAAATTCAAAAACAATTAATAAAAATATGTATGAGTTTTTAGTTTTAATTAGAAATGAAGAAACCGGAGAGTATTGTAAATTAAAGAATGAATTTGAATATTGTAAAACATGTGAAAATGAATTTATACACATTAGAAATTTTGTGGAATATAATGGAAAAAAATATGGATACACAAATGGTGTAGGAAAAACTAATGATTTTTTAAGTATAGACTTTATATCAGAAAATAAACCTATACCGCCTGATACAATTACATTTGAGTTTAAAAACATAGATAAAAGTACTGTTGTTAATTTTATAAAGGAATAATTGGTTCCTTGTTCAGCGAAGCGTCCTCGCTTCGTCGCAGCTATCAAGGCCTCTGGCCTGTAAATAAAAATGTCTGAATCTTGATTTATAGGATTTATAGATTAACATTTTTTTTTGAAAACGTCAGTGAAGGAACTGGCGTTTTTTCTAGGTTTGTTTATCTTAGGTTAATTGGTTGTTTTTGAATCCTTATCGGCATTACAATAATTTTCAATTTAATTCATTATAAACTTAGATTTTAGGGCTACGCCCAAACTTTGATTTGACACTGTAGAGAAAATTCATGAATTTTCTTTACACTGCAAAAGGTAGTTTATTGCAAATTCTGTCATTCACCGCCTTGCACAGCATCTCCTGTAGAGACGCACGGACGTGCGTCTTAAAAATGACAGAATCATGATTTTTATGATAAAAAGATATCCATGATTTTTTGTATATTTGCATTACATTCTTGTTTAAATGCTTAATTTTGAGCGTCTAATAAACAATGTAAAACAGTTTCAAATCTCCTCATTTTCAAATTGTCTTATGAAAATCATCAACCCACTATACGACAACGCCTTCAAGTACCTGATGGACAATGAGCAAATTGCCAAAATGGTATTGAGCATTATTTTGGGTGAAACGGTACTGTCGCTGCAATCAAAGCCCCAAGAAACACAACTATTTACTGATACTACCAGAAAAACTGCGCGATACGATTTTAAAGCAATCATACGCGGAAACGACAACCTAGAACGCACCATACTCATTGAACTGCAAAAATACAAACATCCCGATCCAATAATGCGATTCAGGGAGTATCTTGCAGAAAACTACCGTAAAGAAGAAACCATAATCACCAGCAGCGGCGAAGAACAAAAACAAGCCCTGCCAATTGTAACTATCTATATACTAGGCTACCAAATCACACAGGCAGACATACTTGCACTGCAAGTAGGCAGACATGTAAAAGACCTTATTTGGGATACCCCTATTACAGAAAAACTAGATTTCGTAGAACTGCTTACCCATGTGTGTTTTATATTCCAAGTAGGTGTAAAACCGGAAAAATTGCGAGGCACCAGACTAGAATATTTCCTAAGTCTGTTCTCTCAAAAGCTGCATGGCGAAGAAGCTAACTACCTAATAGATATTGAGCTAGATGAAACTGCAAAAAAAGACAAGCACATAGGAGAAATAGTAAAATACCTGAACCAAGCTACCCTTGATGAAGGCATGGTGCGTAGTCTCAAATACGAAGCACAGTTCGAAAAAGGTGTTCGCACCATAGAGCAAGAGCTTAAAGATATGTTAATTGCAAAAGAAACTGCCCTTGCAAAAGAAGCAGAAGCAAACAAAAAAGCAGAAAAAGAACGTGCAGAAAAAGAAGCCGCTTTAAAAAAAGAAGCAGAAGCAATTGCAGAAAAAGAAGCAGCACTCAAAAATGAATCAGAAGCCATTTCAAAAATTACTAATCTAGTATTCAATCTGCATGCTAACAATTTATCAAAAGAAAATATTTCAGCAATGACTGGATTGAGTTTAGCAGAAGTAGAAGCTATTTTAAAAAGCAAATAAATATCGGTAGAGAAAATTCATGAATTTTCTCTACATAGCAAAATAAAAAAGCACGAGCTAAAAACTACTCGTGCTAAATATAAATACATTTCTATGATGTGCAACTATTCCGGAACTTCGTTTATTGGAAGCGAGAAGAAAAATGTACTTCCTTTGCCTTCAACCGAGTGAACCCAGATTTTACCTTTGTTTTTTAATATAAATTCGTGACATAAAGTAAGCCCTAATCCGGTTCCCTTTTCTCCTTTTGTACCACGGGTAGATATTATTTTAGACGGATCAAAAAGATATTGTTTAATAGTATCTGGAATACCTACTCCTTTATCTTCAATGCTACAGATTACTTCACCCGGTGTCTGGTCGTAATTAATCTCAATAGCTTCGCCTTGGTGCGAGAATTTTATTGCGTTTGATAATAAATTTCTAATTACAATTTTAATCATTTCGGCATCGGCATAAACCTTAAGCTCTTTATTAAGATTTAATTTAAGCTGTATCTTTTTCTCTACAATGTTCGGTGTAAGATGTTCTGATGATTGTATAAACAGGTCGTTTATTACAAAAAAATCGGGTTTGTATTCAATTATATCTAATCTAGATTTTGTCCAGTTCAGCAAATCTTCAATTAAGCTATAAAGACCATTTGTTGAGTCTTTTAGTATTCCAAGAATTTTTTTTCTCTTCACATCGTCATAACTGTCATATTTCATTATGAGTAATTGGAGAAAGCCTTGAAGCGATACAACCGGTTGTTTTATGTCGTGTGCCAATATGTCAAAGAATTTATCTCTAACAGCAATTGCATTAAGTAGTTTTTCGGTACGAATAGTTACTTCCTGTTCCAATGTTTCGTTGTACGATTCCAGTTTTGAATTTGCAATCTTTAGTTCATCAATCAATTCTATGTTTTGCTGTTCAATTCTGTATAAATGTAAAGCGTTATCTATAGCAATCTTCAGCTCTTCTTTCTCCCAAGGTTTTGTTAGGTATCTGTAAACATTGCCTTTATTAATGGAATCAATTATAACTTTTACATCAGTAAATCCTGTTAGTACAATCTTTTTTATTGCAGGATAATTTTCACTTACTATTTTGAGCAATTCCAGACCAGTCATTTCAGGCATTCTTTGGTCTGTAATAATTACTTTAATTTTATTTTCTGCCAATATTTTTAAAGCCTCTTGACCTCCATTGGCAGTATATACTGTATATTCTCTTCTAAATGATGAGTTAAATACCGTCAAATTATCAGACTCATCATCTACATATAGAATAGGTTCTTTTTCTTCAATCATGGTTATTAAGATTAGGGTATATAAGAATTAAAATCTTTTTTCAAAATAAAAAACACTGAGATTTTATTTTGCATCTTTTATTTTTAGAGTTTTTAATCAGGGTATTAATTTCAAATCTAATGTAAATTTATATAATATCATATTAATAAACTACCCAATGTTAGAAAAGTTATTAACTTATGTTTGCATTTGGTTGATGTATAGGTAGACTAATAATAAATTCAGTACCTGATCCAATTTCACTTTCTACGGCAATAATTCCATTATGTTTTTGAATTATACCAAAAGTTATTGAAAGTCCTAAACCGGTTCCTTTTCCTACATCTTTTGTGGTGAAAAATGGATCAAATATTTTGTGTAAATTCTCTTTTTTTATTCCATCGCCATTGTCTTTTATACAAATTTTGACTGTATTATCATCTGTTTGTAAAATGCTTATCGCTATTATTCCCTTATTAGGTATTGCATCTATAGCATTGCTGAGTATATTCATAAACACCTGATTAAGTGGCCCAGGGTAACATTCTATCTCAAGTTTTTGAGCAAAGTCTTTTTTAATAGTAATTTTATTTTTGATTCTATGCTCTAGAAGCGTAATTGTAGATTCTAAATTTTCGGCAATATTTACTTTTTTCAGGGTATCCTCGTCTAGTCTTGAAAAGCTTCTAAGACCACTCACTATTTCAATGGTTCTTTTAACTCCTTTATTTACAGAATCAATGAGAGTGTTCAGTTCTTCTTTAACTATTTTGTAGTCAATATTTACTTTCAACTCCTCTATTTCATTAATCATGTTTTTATAATTATCCTCGTTTATGCACTCATATTTATCAAGGAGAAGCTCTATGTCTTTTAAATCTAGTTGAAGTGAATGAATCCCTGATGCAATATAATTTATTGGATTGTTAATTTCATGAGCAATGCCGGCAGTTAGTTGTCCTAAAGATGCCATTTTTTCGGAGTTTACAAGTTGCGATTGAGTGAGCTTAAGTGTATTCAGGGTTGTTTCTAGTTCGTGTTTTTGTTTGTTAATTTGAATGTTTACTAAAGCCAATTCGGTACTTGTATTTTTCTTAATTCTATATATTCGGTACATATAAAATCCTACCAAGACAAGAAGTCCAATAATAATTATGAATAAATATATTATTCTATTTTTTGTTTCAATTACCAAATTTTGATCCTCTAAGAATCGTTTTTGTTTTTGAATTTCGTTTTGTTTTTCCTCAATTATGGAATTATAATGATTTATATCTTTTTGCTGATTATATAATATTTCTTCTTTGTGAATTATTTGTATTTGATGGTCAATAAGTGTTTTCTGAGTCTGATCTACCTTTGATTCATAGTCATTTATAGTTACTTCTAGGTTATCTAAAACTTTTTGTTGCACAATCATACTATCTTTTTGCGATTGAAGCATGTCGTACTGTTTGCCAACAATTTGTTTTTGCGATGCAATAAATTCCTTTTGAGCTAATAGATCATTTTGTAATTTGTTGAGTCGAGATTGTAATTTTTTCAACTCATCATTTCTTCGTTCTAGTCGTTTGCGCTCTTGTTCAAGTTCAAACTGTGTGTCTTTATATAGTTTTTCCACATCTAAATCGCTACCACCCATTACAATAAGTTGCGGATTGGCAAGCATTCCAAATTTCTGTAATCTTGTTGGGTTTATTTCAAACTCTATCTTTTTGTTTTCTGCAATTATTAGATTGAGCATATTTAAGTCCTGAAAAGGACTATTCTCCGTAACCATTAGTATTGGTTTGTCTTTTATCTGTTCATGCACAATTCTAACATTGGTTTTTTCAGATAATGGAATGTATACTAAATTTGATCTGAAAAAATCTGTAAACTCATACCGTCCGTAGACTGCAATATTTTTTCCTTTTCTTGTTCTTCTCTCCAAACTGTTACGAAGTTCTTTTATAAAAACCTTGTCGCCAGTGTATAGCAAAATTCTGAAGGTATCAATTTTTTGCTCATTTGGCCAATCAATCATTTCAATGAATTTGTTAATGAGTACCGATTTTAGTTGATTCTCTGTCTGAGAATACAGCTTTGGCATCATTATTAGAATCAAAATAATAAATAGTAATCTGCGAAGCATCAAAATCTATTTTCCTTTTAGCTCATTAAAGTATCAAAGATAATTTATTTTTTGAGAAATTTTATATCCAATTTTTGTAAATGAATGAGTTAATTTATTGTGAGGTAATGATATGTATCAATATATACATTTTTTCTTATTTATGATGTATGAAACAACCATATTTTTAAAATTATCTTTTTCTATTTCGTTTAAAGCATAGATGTAATATTGTTCTAAATGTTTATCTTTGCACGATTTAACAAAAAATGAATAGTAAATGAATAATATCAGAAACTTTTGTATAATAGCTCATATTGATCATGGAAAAAGTACTTTAGCCGATAGGTTATTAGAATATACCAATACTGTTTCTGCTCGCGATTTACAAGCTCAGATTCTTGATGATATGGATTTGGAACGTGAGAGAGGTATTACTATAAAAAGTCATGCTATTCAAATGGACTATGAATTTGAGAAGAAAAAATATGTTCTCAACTTAATTGATACTCCCGGACATGTTGATTTCTCTTACGAAGTATCGCGCTCAATAGCCGCTTGCGAAGGAGCTTTACTTATAGTAGATGCAACACAAGGTATTCAAGCACAAACAATATCTAATCTTTATTTGGCGGTTTCTCATGGTTTAGAGATAATACCGGTTCTAAACAAAATGGATTTGCCAAGTGCAATGCCTGAGGATGTTAAAGATCAGATTGTTGAATTAATTGGATGCAAAAGAGAAGACATTCTAGAAGCCAGTGGTAAAACAGGAGCAGGAGTACATAAAATACTTGAAGATATAGTAAAACGTGTGCCACCTCCGGTTGGCGATCCGGAAGCTCCATTGCAAGCTTTGATTTTTGATTCGGTTTTCAATTCATTCAGAGGGATAATTGCTTACTTTAAAATTTCAAATGGAACAATTCGCAAAGGTCAGAAGGTGAAATTTGTAAATACAAAAAAAGAGTATTTGGCCGATGAAATTGGAGTATTGAGGATAAACATGGAACCTCGCGAGTTTTTGCAAACCGGAGATGTGGGGTATATAATTTCAGGTATTAAAACCTCGAAAGAAGTAAAAGTAGGAGATACCATTACCGGACAAGACAATCCTTGTACTATGGCTATTGATGGCTTTGAAGATGTTAAGCCAATGGTTTTTGCAGGAATTTATCCGGTAGAAACAGAAGAGTTTGAAGAGTTGCGTGCGGCAATGGAAAAACTCCAACTAAACGATGCCTCGCTAACCTACGAACCTGAATCTTCTTTGGCATTGGGCTTCGGCTTTAGATGTGGTTTTTTGGGCTTGTTGCACATGGAAATTATTCAAGAGCGACTTGATAGGGAATATGATATGGATGTAATCACCACGGTGCCTAACGTTTCATATAAAGCATATACAAAAAAAGGCGAGGTGATTGATATTCACAACCCTTCAGATTTACCAGACCCTACGTTAATTGACAAAGTTGAAGAGCCTTTTATTAGAGCTCAAATAATTACTGCTGCCGAATATATTGGTCCGATAATGAGTCTTTGTATTGAAAAACGTGGTATTCTTCAAAATCAAATTTACCTTACCGGTAATAGAGTTGATGTAACTTTTGAAATGCCTTTGGGTGAGATAGTTTTTGATTTTTACGACAAATTAAAAACCGTATCAAAGGGTTATGCTTCTTTTGATTATTATCAAACCGGATTTAGAGAATCAAAACTTTCTAAGCTCGATATTCTATTGAATGGCGAACCTGTTGATGCACTTTCTGCACTCATTCATCAGTCTAATGCATATGATTTTGGCAAGAGAATTTGTGTTAAATTAAGAGAACTTATACCTAGACAACAATTTGACGTAGCTATTCAAGCTGCAATTGGAACTAAAGTAATTGCAAGAGAAACAGTTAAGGCTGTAAGAAAAGATGTAACTGCAAAATGCTACGGTGGCGATATTTCGAGAAAGAGAAAATTGCTTGAAAAGCAAAAAAAGGGTAAGAAGAGAATGAAACAGCTTGGTAATGTTGAAGTGCCGCAAAAAGCGTTTTTAGCAGTACTAAAATTAGATAGTTAACAGCTATTTAATGAAAAGTTGCAGATTTAAGATATAATGAAAAATAGAAGTTGAAATTTTTAAAAATCAACTTCTATTTTTTTTATAGTGCTTTCCACCCTTGGGCTTTAAGTTCTATGAAATTGCCCGATTTACTTACCAATGATAAACCCTCTTCTTGAGAACAGATATTGCCTATAACCGAAATAGACTCAAGAGTTTGTATCTTTTCGTAATCGCTGATTTTTATTGTAAAAAGTAATTCATAATCTTCACCACCATTGAGTACTGATATAAGTGGTTCTATATCAAATTCCTTAGCAGCTTCTTCAGTTTCTGAAGCTATTGGTATGCGCTCCTCGTATATTTTACAGCCTACTTGCGATTGAGAGCAAATATGTATAAGTTCTGACGAAAGACCATCAGAAATGTCAATCATTGCAGTGGGAACAATATTAAGCGAAGCTAATTCAGAAATAATATCTTTTCTTGCTTCCGGCTTAAGTTGTCTTTCAAGTACATAGTCGTATTTCGATAATTCAGGTTGTGCACCACCTGTGGCTGTATAGATACTTTTTTCTCGTTCCAGAATCTGCAATCCTAAATATGCAGCACCAAGGTTTCCTGAAACACATATCAAATCATTTATTTTTGCTCCGTCTCGTTTCACAACTTTGTCGGCACTCACTTTCCCTATTGCTGTAATGCTTATTATCAGTCCAGTAAGCGATGCAGAGGTGTCGCCACCAACCAAATCAACATTATGTTTATTGCAGGCTAGTTTTATACCTGAGTAGAGCAATTCTAATGCTTCTACGGTAAATTTTGCAGATACACCTATTGAAACTGTTATTTGCTCAGGTGTAGCATTCATAGCATATACATCAGACAAATTTGCAATAACTGCCTTGTAGCCAAGATGCTTTAGTGGGCAATATGATAAATCGAAATGAATGCCCTCCAGAAGCAAATCGGTAGTTATAACCGTTTGTAAATCTGATGTTTCTAAAATTGCGCAATCATCGCCAATGCCTTTTAGAGTACTTTTATTTTTTATCAAAACATCTTTTGTGAGATGTTCAATTAATCCAAATTCACCGTATTCTGAGAGCTTGGTTGTAGTCATTATGCAAGTTTTAAATTGATTTTTTCTTCTACAAAGGTAGCAATTTCTTTGTGTTTAATCAATCTAATATTTGTAACTAAAAATGCGTTTATGAGTAGTTTTAATGCGTCTTGTTTAGATATACCACGTGATTGACAATAAAATAGTGCATCTTTGTCTATCTGTCCGGTTGTAGAGCCATGAGAGCAACTTACGTCATCGGCATAGATTTCTAATTGTGGCTTACTATGTATTTTCGCTTTGTTTGAAAGCACAATATTCTTGTTGCTTTGTTGAGCTAATGTTTTTTGAGCACCCTTAGCAACAAATATTTTTCCGGTAAATATTCCTACTCCCGAGTCATTTGCCAATCCTCTGTAGTTCTCATTTGTTGTACAATGCTCGTTTGTGTGGTTCACAATGGTAAAATTGTCGAAATGCTGGTTAGCAATTGGGAAAAATATGCCATTAAGACTTGTTTCACAGTGTGTGTTTTCATGATTGATAATCAGATTATTTCTAATCAAATTACCATCAAGTTGAAATGTGTGAGCCGTGAATTTTGAATTTTTGTATTGATGTACATAATGAGAGTTTATTTTCACACACTCTTTTTCTGTTTGTAATATAGTATAGTCAATTGATGCGTTTTCATTGACAAAGATATTAGTTACAATATTAGAAGTAAGCATACATAAATCCTTATTGCTGTGTATTTCAATGACTTCTGAAACGCTACCTTCTTCAGCAATAATTATATTTTTTGTATTTTCAAATGTTGCAACTTTGCTATTATTAATATATTCAATTACGAGCGGTTCAGAAAGCGCATTGTTTTTTTTGAATTTTATAATAACTCCGTTATTTGCAAATGCTGTGTTTAAAGCCGAAAATTTATTGTCTAAATTGTTGCTTTTGTTTATGTATTCAATTGAAAGATTTGTAGCTACAGCATTTTCGGAAATAGGAATAATTTCAATATCCTTATTATTAAAATTCGATAATTCTGATTTTAAACATCCATTTATAAAAACAAGTTTGTTCTTGCTTTCAATTTTAAACAAGTTGGTTTCAAAATTATTAGCTACTTCATTGTATTCTATATCAAAAAGATTGCTTAAATCTGAATATTTCCAATCTTCTTGTTTTTTTACAGGTAGCGGTAATTTCTTGTATGTTTCAATAGCATTTTCTCTTATAGTTGAAGAAAATGCCAAGTTTTCCGATTTTTTAGATATCAGGAAGTTATATAGTGAATCCATGTTTTTGTCTGTTATTTAGGCATCAATTTCTGCTTTTATCCAATCATAGCCTTTCGCTTCAAGTTCTAAGGCTAGTTCTTTTGTTCCGCTTTTCACAATTTTTCCTTTGTAGAGAATATGTACAAAGTCAGGTACAATATAATCAAGTAATCTTTGATAATGCGTAATCACAATAGCTGAATTCTGCGGACTTTTTAGTTTATTTACGCCATTTGCAACAATACGAAGCGCGTCAATGTCTAGACCACTGTCTGTTTCATCTAAAATAGACAATTTGGGTTCAAGCATAGCCATTTGAAATATTTCATTTCTCTTTTTCTCGCCACCCGAAAAACCCTCATTTACAGAACGTTTACTAAGGCTGTCGTCAAGTTCTACTAATTGTTTTTTCTCTTTCATTTTTTTAAGAAAATCTCCTGCCGAAAGAGGTTCTTGATTCAGATATTTAGCCTTATTTTCTAAAGCTGTTTTCATGAAATTTGTAATTGAAACACCTGGTATTTCAATAGGATACTGAAAAGCCAGAAAGATACCTTCGCAGGCTCTGTCTTCCGGACTCATTTCAATTATATTTTTACCATTGAAAATAATTTCCCCTGCAGTTACTTCATAATCTTCCCTACCGGCAATTACTGCCGATAAAGTACTCTTTCCAGAGCCATTAGGACCCATAATTGCATGTATTTCTCCCGGTTTAATTTCTAAATTCAAACCTTTTAATATCTCTTTGCCATTTATAGATGCATGTAAGTTCTTTATTTGTATCATGATTTGTGTAATTTTCTTATTGTCAATATTTTAAATTATAATAAATGCAATTCCAATTTTGGTTTTAACCTACACTACCTTCCATAGAAATAGCAAGTAATTTTTGAGCTTCAATAGCAAATTCCATAGGTAATTTATTTAGAACCTCTTTGGCAAATCCATTTACAATCAAGCTTATAGCATCTTCTTTAGAAATTCCTCTTTGATTACAGTAGAATATTTGGTCATCGGCAATTTTTGATGTTGTAGCCTCGTGTTCTACTATTGCAGTATTGTTCTGAACATCTATATACGGGAACGTATGTGCTCCACACTGCGAACCGATAAGCAAAGAATCACATTGTGAAAAGTTTCTTGCATTTTCAGCAGTTTTTGCCATTCTTACCAGTCCTCGGTAGGAATTATTACTTTTCCCAAGAGAAATTCCCTTAGAGACAATGGTACTTTTGGTGTTTTTGCCAATATGTATCATTTTAGTTCCGGTATCGGCTTGTTGGTGGTTATTGGTAACTGCAACTGAGTAGAATTCGGAACTAGAATTATCGCCTTTGAGAATTGTGCTCGGGTATTTCCAAGTAAGGGCAGAGCCTGTTTCTATCTGTGTCCATGATATTTTAGAGTTGTTCCCTTTGCAAATACCTCTTTTGGTTACAAAATTATAAATACCGCCTTTACCTTCTTTATCACCCGGATACCAGTTTTGTACGGTTGAGTATTTTATCTCTGCATTGTTAAGGGTTATTAACTCTACAACTGCCGCGTGTAGTTGGTTTTCATCTCTCATAGGAGCTGTGCAACCCTCTAAATAACTAACATAACTGCCTTCTTCTGCAATAATGAGTGTACGTTCAAATTGCCCTGTGTTTGTTGCATTTATCCTAAAATAGGTCGATAATTCCATTGGGCAACGTGTGTTCTTAGGTATGTATACAAAAGAACCGTCGCTGAATACAGCAGAATTAAGACAAGCGTAGAAATTATCGGTATAAGGTACAACGGAACCCAAATAATTTTTTATTAATTCAGGGTATTCATGAACCGCTTCGCTAAAGGAGCAAAAAATAATACCCATTTCTTTAAGTTGCGATTTGAAAGAGGTGTGTATAGAAACGCTATCAATAACAGCATCTACAGCAACACCTGCTAAAATTTTTTGTTCTTCGAGAGGAATACCTAATTTCTGAAATGTTTTTAAAATCTCAGGGTCAACCTCGTCTAGACTATCGTATTTTGGCTTGTTGCGGGGTTGTGCATAATAACTTATGTCTTGAAAATGAGGTATTTCCATGTTGATATTTGCCCATTTTGGGTGTTCCATGGTCTTCCAATGTTCAAAAGCTTTTAATCGCCATTCGAGCATGAATTCTGGTTCGTTCTTCATTTTAGATATCTGTCTAACAATATCTTCATTCAACCCGGGAGCAATTATATCCGTTTCAATATCGCTCGTGAAGCCATATTTATAGTCGGTATTTTGTATTTCCTGTATTATATCTTGATCTGTGTTCATAATTACTTTTCATTTTTATAATTATTTTATTATAAGTAAACAACTAATAATCTTTAACTTATTTAAAAAATTTGTTTACTTTAGTTTAGACTTAAGAAAAGTCTAAAATTTACATTTTCTTTTTACAAATATAGTGCATCTAAGTATAAGTATATTGCTTATTAAATGATGAGAATAACTTGTATTTTTCAATTAAGGAGCCAGCATACATATATTCCATTCGTTTCCTGGTGTTTTCTCATATTTATATCTATAATGAAGTCTGCCGGGTGCTCCTTGCCAAAATTCGAAACTTTGTGGTTGCAGACAGTATCCACCCCAGTATGAAGGTCTTGTTAATTCATTGTTAGTCTTTAACTCTTCTTCTTTTCTTTTTTCCAAAAATTCTCTGTTTTCAATAACTTGACTCTGAGGAGAAATGATTGAACTAAGTTGACTATCTTTTGGTCTTATTTTAAAATAATCATCAGATTTGTTAGGAGATATTTTGCTAACCTTGCCTACTATTCTCACTTGTCTTTCGGTTCTAGCCCAAAAAAAGAGTATTGCCGCAATAGGATTCTCTTCTAAATCTTTTGCTTTTTTGCTTTCGTAGTTAGAGAAAAAATAAAAACCATTATTATCTACTTCCTTAAGAAGTAAAATTCTTGATGATGGAATACCATCTTTTGTAGCTGTAGAAAAAGAAAAAGCTGTTGGATCTATTGTTCCTGCATCAATTGCATCTTGCAACCAGTATTTGAATTGAGAAAATGGATCGGTTTTTATATTAGTAAGATCCTTATTTCTTTCAAATTCTGTTCTGATATTTTGAAAATTAATTGACATGGCTAATGTTCTTTATTTTATACTATTAGAATAAATAATAGTATATTTATAAAAATAAATAATTGCTGTTTACTTTTGAAATTCCATCGTAGTAGATTTGTCGATGTTGAGGCAGTATTCTATCATTTCAAATGGAAATGATAGAAATAAAAATTGTATTGATAAATTCAAATACATTAATTTATTGCTTTCAGATATCAAAAGTTTAAGCTATCAAAGTCAATTACCGTTTCTGAATCTTCAATTTCCGAGAGTTTGCCATATTCACATTTTATAGTTCGGAATGGGAATTTTTTTAATATTCCATAGTTATGGGTTGCCATAATAACGGCTCTTCCCGTCCTACTTATCGAAATCAGCAGATTCATAATCTCTTCCGAAGTTTCCGGATCTAGGTTTCCGGTAGGTTCATCGGCAAGAATTATTTCAGGGTCATTAAGTAAAGCTCTTGCTATACCTATTCGTTGTTGTTCTCCACCAGAGAGTTGGTGAGGCATTTTAAATTCTTTGTGTCTTAGATTTACTTTATCAAGTACATCAGAAATTCTTTCTTGAATATCAAGTTTCTTTTTCCATCCGGTAGCTTTTAGTACAAAAGCAAGGTTTTCATGTACAGTTCTGTCTGTAAGCAATTGGAAATCTTGAAAAATTACACTAACTTTTCTTCTGAGAAACGGAATTTTGTTTTGTTTTATATTCCTAAGATTAAATCCCGCTACAGTTCCTTCACCTTCAATAAGAGGCAATTCTCCAATTAAGGTTTTTATTAAACTTGATTTACCAGCTCCGGTCTTTCCTATTAGATAGATAAACTCACCTTTATTTATCTTTAAATGAACTTCGCTAAGAATGGTATGTTCTGAATAGCCTATAAGTGCATTATTTATTTCTACAACTGTATCCAATGACATTGTTTATTTGCTAAGATTTAAATCATACTATTTCTGAAATCTGAATAAGCAATGCAAAAGTAAGTATTAATAAAAAATAATGATATAAAATTTAGTTTTTTTAATTAATAATCAAAACTGTCAATGTGAAATTTTAGTAGTAGTACAGTAATTTTTTTTTATCTCTTATTTTCTCGTGTATTCATAAGGTCCAATTTCTGGTGAAATACCTGAAGGAACATTATTTCCATCGAAATCTTCAGTAAATCCAAGGTCTATGCCTTTATCAATCACTATAGAACCTATAGCTGGTCTAAAGTTTTTATTGATTTTGTCTAAATATCTGGGGTCTCCTTTCCAAGAGCCTTTAGTACTATCGCCATAGACAAATAAATTATGGTCTTCAATCAAATTGCCTGAAATTTTGAATCGATATATTTTATCAGAACCTAAATCAAAAATATTATTTTTAGCGGTAATATCTCCACCCATTATTGCTAAGGGCTTTATAGAATCGTATTTAACAGAACGGTAAAACAAATTATTATAAACAAGAGCACTTTTATCTGCAAAAAATGGTCCGGTAACGTCAATAACTTCATTGTAATAAAATTTAATATTTGTGCCATGAGAATAGCATGGCGAAAAAGATGGTCCCATAATTTTGTTGTACCTAACAATCATTCCATCACCATCGTGCATGTAGATAGAAAATCCATCATAATCTGGACCAGTAAGGTAGTTATATTCAAAAATTCCATCTTTCTGATCGGGATTATTAGATATAAAGCAGAATTTATTTCCTGTATCAGAACGGTCTATATAACAATGATGTACGTGCCAGTGTTCACAAAGACTTAATTGAATACCATCTCCTGGAGCATCGCCTTCGGGAGTAGTTGGCGGTTTCCATTTTTGATTTACTTTATGAACATAACAGTGAGATATTTCAATATTATTGACATTCTGAATAAACATTCCATCATCTTGAATATCAAAAATTTCTGTATTATAAATATACAATCTGCTCATGTTACCGTTTAGAGCTCTCAAGCCCCAAATAGCTCCATGCAATTTACAGTTTATAATCTTGCTATTTTGGCTGTTAGTTCTGAAAATAACACAACTTGTAGCATTTGGTGCATATACTTCTAAATCTCTGAATGTTGTATTGTTGCTCCCTTCATAGTTTGTTGAGACAGCATGATCTTTTGTTGAACTTTTTATTATTGGTCTTACATTTCCCGAACCGTAAGAAGCCAAAGTTATACCATCAGCACCCACAACTATAGCATCAGTTTCTAGGGTTGTTCCTCTTTTTATTGCATACACTCCGTTTAGTTTCCATTTTTTAATTAATTTGAATGAAGAAAACGGATGTAGTTTTGTACCATCTTGAAGGGTATCTGTAGTGTTGTTTGGGTCTATAAATATTGCACTGTCTGTGGGCTCCCAAAGGTTTATTGTTTCTAAACCGTATATAGGTTTTTTATTTTCAACTAGTTTATTTTCATTTTTATTGCATGAAATTAAAGTGAAAATAAATAGAATGAAAATGGATGAATATAAATTCTTTTTCTTTTTCATGTATTTTAATATATAACGGGTTGAACTAATTATAAAGCAATATTATTTTCTGAATAAATATTTTTCTCGAATAAACATAAATAAAATAAATGACAAATCAATTTGATTTTAATAAATATTAATTCTGAATATAGAGTTATCAATATATTTAAAATTTAAGAATTAACAATGAGCTAATCATTAGTTTATAGAATCTAAATATTTTATGTGTAAAAAAATACATTATTTATTTTTTTACATTATATTTTTTTAATAATATTCGCATTATATGAATCATCTTCATTTTGATTTTTAAAAGCACTTTTATTATGGACGGATTATTAACTAATGAAATGTTGGATATTGTAAAATGGAACGATACAAAAACCAAATACAGTGATAATCTTTGTATTCATAATAAACTTGAAGATGCAGCAATTAAGTTTGCTGATAATATAGCTTTAAGAAGTAAAGATAAAAATCTAAGCTATTCAGAATTAAATAATGCTGCTAATAACTTAGCTAAAGTACTCATAGATAGAGGAGTTTGTGTTGAAGATTTTGTAATTCTCTATAGCGACAGAAGTATAGAATTCATGATTTCTGTATTTGCAATATTAAAATCAGGAGGAGTTTATGTGCCTGTTTCAAGTGAGATACCTTTGCAAAGAATTGAGTTTATTTTAGATGATACTAAGCCTAAAGTAATTCTTACTACAAAAGCTTTATCTGCAAATATAAGTTCGGTTTATACTGTTATTTTAATTGACGATTTGCTCAAGCCCGAAAACTTATTACCTTCCAATAATATTTCTAGCGGAGTATCTCCAAACAATTTGGCATATGCTATTTTTACATCGGGAACAACTGGCAGACCCAAAGGTGTCTTGATTGAGCATCATTCTGTTTTTAATAGAATTGAATGGATGCAGAAGGCATATCCAATTACTGAAAAAGACGTATTAATACAGAAAACCCCAATAACATTTGATGTTTCTATCTGGGAATTGTTTTGGTGGTCGTTTGAAGGTGCTTCTCTTGTAATTTTAGAAAAAGAAGGTGAAAAGAATCCAGAAATTCTAGCCAATTCTGTATTTGAAAATGGAGTTACTGTTATTCATTTTGTTCCCTCAATGTTTAGTACTTTTATAAAGTATTTGGAAATGATGAGTCCTGTAAATAAAATAAGTACTCTTAAATGGTTGTTTTGCAGTGGAGAGGAGTTGTATCAAAATCAGGTTGTTAATTTTTATAAAATTGCTGATAATCTAAAAATTTACACAACGATAATAAATCTTTATGGACCTACCGAGGCCACCGTTGATGTTTCGTATTACACTTGCAACAGAGATGTTGATAAAATAATTCCTATTGGAAAACCAATTGATAATACTGAACTTTATGTTAGAGATAAAGAGACTAATATATTGCCCGCAAATCAGCAAGGTGAGATTATTTTATGTGGTGTAAATTTGGCAAGAGGTTATCTAAACCGTGATGAATTGACAAAAGAAAAGTTTTTTAATTTGAACGTGTTTGGTGTAATAAAAAAGGCTTATAAAACTGGAGATTTAGGATATTATGATTCAAGTGGAAATATTATCTACAAAGGCAGACTTGACACCCAAGTTAAGTTACGAGGTTTTAGAATTGAGCTTGGAGAAATAGAGAATATAATATTGAGCTTCCCTTTAGTAAGTATGTGTGTTTGTGCAGTTCAAAATGAAAAGGAAGAAACAGCTCATATTGTTGCATTTGTAGTATCAAAGAGCAATGAAAAGTTAGTATTTACCGATATTATTGAATTTATAAAGAATAAACTTACCGCTTATATGATTCCATCCGTATTTAAGCAGGTAGAATCCATACCTGTTTCAATAAGCGGAAAAGCTGATAGGAAGAGTTTGCTTTCTTTACTAGATAATCTGAATGGTGCTATTTCTACAGGATCAACAGATATAACTCAAAAAGGTGGTCGTGTGATTGATAATAATCAAAATATTCATAAAATAGAGAAATTTTTAATTGAAATATGGGGTAAGTTATTAAAGAGAAATGATTTTAGTCTAACTGCAGGATTTTTCGAATTGGGTGGTAATTCTCTATTAATAATGCAGTTGATTATGAGCTTTAAAAAAGATTTTAATCTTGATATTGATGTCGTTTCATTTATGAATCATTCTTCAATTAAAGATTTTGCAAAGTATTTATCATCAAAAGAAGAGGTAAAGAAAAAATTTATTTGAATAATTAATAAATTTTATTGAAATTTTAAGAGTTTTTTTCTGTCTAATGTGATTAATTTAATTTTGATTTAATAGAAATTTTAGAAATAATAATTTCTTAACAATTTTCTAATCGAAAATTCGGTAAATTGTTTTTAATTTGTTAAAAAATGTTGCGTTATGTGTGGAATAGCAGGAGTCTATGGCATAAAGGGAGATAGAGGTAGTAGAAAAGCTCTAATAAGAAGCATGGTTTCTACTATTCAGCATCGAGGTCCAGATGGTTGGGGGTATTATTTATCGCCTGAAGTTTTACTTGGACAAACTCGTTTGTCAATTGTTGACTTAAAGGGAGGTGTACAACCAATGACTGTTGGAGATTATGTTATTATTTTCAATGGCGAGATTTTCAATCATGTTGAGCTAAAACAAGAAATGATAAAACTTGGAGTTGAATTTACAACCTCAAGCGATACAGAAGTTCTGCTAAGGGCATATATATATTTTGGAACAGAATGTTTTTCAAAACTTAATGGGCAATTTGCAGTGCTCATTTGGAATAAAGTAAATAAGGAATTAATTGTAGCGAGAGACCGATTTTCAATAAGACCATTGTATTACACCCTTTTCGACGGTCAATATTTCTTTGCTTCAGAGATGAAGGCTTTCGATAAAATACCTGGTTACCAGAGAGGTTTTAATATTTCAAATTTATTTGAACATGGTTTGTTGTGGAATACAACGGCTAATAAAACCGTATATAAAGACATTTTTTCATTACCTGGTGGTTCATTTGCAGTTTTTAAAAATGGACAAATTGTAAAACAACAGAAATATTATGAATTAGGTCAAAACCGAGATTTTAAATTCAGTTCTTATAGTGAAGCCGAAAATGCTTTTAAAGATCTTCTTGATGATGCCGTGAAAATTCAACTAAGAAGCGATGTTCCAGTAGGTGCGTATCTGAGTGGAGGAATTGATAGTTCAGTTATATTACATTTGATTAGTAAACATAATTCAAAAGCCTACAAAACCTTTTCTGTAGCATTTGAAGATAAGGAATATGATGAGTCAAAGTATCAGAAAATGATGGCTCAACAAATTAATACAGAGCATTTTACTACAGATATAACTTATGATAAAGTTGATGCGAATTTTCCAGAAGCAATTTATCATACAGAAAGACCAATTTTCAGAACAGCTCCGGTACCCCTTTATTTACTTTCAAAATTAGTTAGAACCACCGATATTAAGGTTGTTTTGACAGGTGAAGGCGCCGATGAAATTCTATGGGGTTACGATTCTTTTAAAGAAGTAAAGCTATTAGAATTTTGGAGCAAATTTCCTGAGTCAAAATTGCGACCTACTCTTATAAGAAAATTGTATCCTCATTTGAGTAATTACAATAATCAGGAGCAATTTGGAATGATGAGAATGTTTTATGAAGGTTTTCTTGGAGAGATAAATAATGAATTATCATCAGCAAACATAAGAGTTCATAATAATCAAATTTTGCAAAGCTATTTTGATTCGTCACATGAAATTAAATATGATAAGAATTCTTTGCTCAATGAGTTTAAGCAGAATCTGCCAAATGATTTTAACAAATGGACGGTGTTGCAGAAAAGTCAGTATGTTGAGATGAAAACATTATTGTCGGGTTATTTATTATCTTCTCAAGGCGACAGAATGTCTATGGCTAATGGTGTAGAAGGCAGGTATCCTTTTCTAGATCATAGAGTAATAGACATGCTGTTTTTTATGAAGGAAAGTTACAAATTAAACGGGTTTGATCAGAAATATATGCTCAAGAAAGCATTTTCAAAAAATATTCCTAGGGAGATAATAGACAGACCTAAAAGACCTTATATGTCTCCAGATTTAAGATCTTTTATCAGAGGAAATAAACTAACAGATAATGCTGCCTATTTTATGAGTGAATCAATGATTAAAGATTATCAAATTTTTAATCCGAAATGGGTACAACGCTTTTTAAATAAATTTAATAATGGTATTCCAGAAAATCTTGGATACCGTGATAATATGATTATTACATTTATTTTATCTACTCAAATAGCAAATTATTGGGCAAAAAATCCCAAAACTTTTGAGCTAAATGAAGATCTTTTAACAATTGAAATAGACGATTATAAAAATTAAAAATATTCATGGAAACAAAAGAAAAAATTCAATCTGATTTATTACAGTTTCTTTCAAGACAATTTTTTGTTGATATTGAAGATATACAAATAGATAAAAGTCTTATAGATACTGGAATTATTGACTCAATGGGATTGATAGAAATAGCATCATATATAAAAAAAACACACGGCTTTGTTGTGTCAAACGAACAAATGAATAGAGACAATTTTGGTTCTGTATTAAAATTGGTTGATTTTATTTATAAAACAAAATCTTAAAACATGCACAACAATATAAAAAATGTTAAAAGATGCACTAAATGTATTCTTTCTGCAAATTTCCCCAGAATAAAATTTGATGAAAAAGGAGTTTGTAATTTTTGTAATAACGAACTTCTACATTCTACAGAACAAGAAGATATTACATCTGCTACATTAGAGGTTCAGAAACTTTTCGATGATAAAAGAGGAAAGTCTGAGTATGATGCAATAGTTTGTTATAGCGGAGGAAAAGACAGCACATACACCTTAAAATTAGCGGTAGAAAAATATAAGTTAAATATTCTTTCATTTACTCTTGATAATGGCTTTATATCACCGGTTGCGTTTAAAAATATAGAAAAAGTTGTAACCGCTTTAGGTGTAGATCATATTACTTATAGACCTTCTTATGAATTTATGAAAGGTCTATACCGTGTAAGTTCATTAGAAAATATTTATAATCCTAAAACATTAACTAGGATTTCTTCAAATTGCAACTCCTGTATTTCAATTATTAACATTACCTCATTAAAAATTGCATTAGAAAAAAGAATTCCTTTTATTTTAGCTGGTTTTACACTAGGTCAAATACCCTCTAATACAATTTATTATCAAAATAATTATGAGTTTTTCAAAGAAAGCAGAAAACCAATACTTGATAAATTTAAAAGCGAAATAGGTCCGGAAGTAAGTAGATATATGGAAATTTCTGAAGATTTACTGAAGTCATCAGAAAGTTTTCCTCATAACATTAACTTGTTATGTATGGAAGATATCACAGAAAATGAGATTTTAGAGAAAATTAAACCATTGGGCTGGATTAAACCGGGTGATGTAGATGGTTGTTCAACAAACTGTAGAATTAATTCATTTAATAATTATGTACATACTTTGAAGTTTGGGTATAGTCCTTATGAATTGGAATTAAGTCATTTAATAAGAAAAAATCTATTAAGTAGAGAAGAAGCATTAGAGAAATTATTTGACCAACCTGAAGATCAAATAAACTACGCAAAGTCAGAACTTAAATTAGATGAAAATCAGATACTTAAAAATAAAGTAGTTTGATTTTTTTTAAATGGCTATATGTTTGATTTCTTCTTCAATAAGAAGTGATTTCTGATTAATAGTTTAATTTATAAGCTCTTTTTTAAATAGCCCAGTGACTAAAGTACAAAAAAAATACACAATTTAAAGCTGTATAACAGAAAGTTTTTTTTGATATTTATATATCGTTATTTCTGGAGTAATTATAAAATAAAAAAGTATTTCAATTTATTTAATCTTGTTGTTGTAAATCAAATATTGATAATGAGTACAAATATCCTCTCAAAATTTCAAGAGCAATTTTGGTTGTTAAATATGTTAGCTCCGAAAAGTTCTGCATACAACATTCCTTCTGTTTTTAAGCTAGATTTTTTACCGGATCTTAATTTACTTGAAAAGTCTGTGAATATGCTTGTTGATAGACATCAAGCATTGAGAACCCAATTCTCAGTAGTTGATTTTTCGTTGCAGCAAGAAGTGTTAAGTTCTGAAAATGTTTCAGTTAAGATAAATATTATTCAGTTGAATAGTATTGAAAATGTTAATGAGATGCCTGATGAAATTATTCAAGAGGTAAACAATCCTTTTGAACTTGATAAGGCCCCGCTTATTAGAGTTTGTATATTTAAAAATCTGAAAAGTATATATCTTACAATTGTTTTTCATCATATTATAGTTGATTTTCACTCCAAAGAAGTATTCCAAGCAGAAATAAGTTATATATACAATTCATTAAAACAGAATAAAAAAATTGAATTGTTGCCTGTTAATAATACTTATGTAGATTTTACAAATTGGCATAATGAATTTTTAAATTCTGAAATTTCATCTAAAATGCTTTCTGATTGGTCAAAAGAACTACCGAAAGCCAATACCCTTATAAACTTGCCTATTGATAAAGCTAGATTGAAGTATTCTGCATTGAATGGAAAAAGGAAGTATTTTGAATTATCTTCTTCTTTATCGTCAGCAATTGTGAAATTTGCTGATGCAAATGCTACAAATCCGTTTTCTGTATTATTAACTGCTTATACTATATTGTTGCATCGACTTTCTCAGCAAGATACTGTGGTATTGGGAGTTCCTTTATCTAATAGGAGGGAAGAAAAATTCAAAGATACCTTTGGTGCATTCGTTAATGCATTGCCTATATCTGTTGAATTAACTAATAATTATACTTTTTTCGATGTTCATAAACAGATAAGACATAAGCTGCTTTTAGCGCACCGAAAGCAAGAAATACCGTTTGTGAATTTAGTCGGTTTAAATAAAGAGGTAAGAGATTCTTCATTCAATCCATTTTTTCAAACAGGTTTTACCTTTGAGCATCCCATGAAGTTGCAATTAGATGGAATTGAAGAGAAAAGTATTCCTGTAGAAAGAGCTGGAGCACAACTAGATCAGTTTGTTACCATGTGGCAAGACGATAATATATTTTCTGGATTTTGGGAATATTCTACGGATTTATTTGATTTTGAGACTTCAGAAAGGTTAATTTCAAGTTTTTTGAAATTATTAACCGATATTTTTATTGAAACTAAATCTCTTGAGTCGGTAAGTATTTTGCCCGAAAGTGATAAAAATAAAATTATTCAGTGGAATAGTACCGACTTTCCAGTTGATAGTAATATATGTTTGCATCAGAAGTTTGAGCAAAAAGTTAAATCACATCCACATTTAATTGCATTAAAGTATGGAGGCAATGAGCTTTCATACAAAGAGTTGAATTTGCATGTAAATAGATTATCAAATTTTCTAATAAGTAAAGGAGTACTTGTACAAGATAAAATTGCATTTTCATTATATAGATCAGTAGAGATGATTATTGCAATTTTTGCTATTCACAAAGCAGGAGCATGTTATTTGCCAATTGACCCAAACACCCCTAAAGAAAGGATTGACAGCGTACTTGAAGATGCAAAGCCAAAGTTTATTATTTCTATGAAAAAAAGTTCAGATAATTTCATAGACTTTGATAATAATATTCTGATTGATAATATAGTTACTATTCCATTATCAGAAGATGAATCAAATCCTGAAGTTGATGTAAAATCTTCTGATTTAGCTTATATTCTTTATACATCGGGATCTACGGGGAAGCCCAAAGGTGTTATGATTGAACATCATTCAGTGATAAATAAAATAGAATGGATGCAATATAAATATCCGTTAACTGAGAATGATTGTATGATATTAAAAACCCCTGTAACTTTTGATGTTTCTGTTTGGGAAATATTTTGGTGGTTTTTTTCAGGTTCAAGTCTTTCTATACTTGATGTTGGAGGTGAAAAAGATCCTTCAACAATTATCAAGACAGTAGAAGATCATAAAGTGACAACAATTATTTTTGTACCCTCGATGTTTTCTTCTTTTGTAGAATATTTGCACGCAAAAAACACACTTTCATCAATATACACACTTAAATATATTGTACAAATTGGAGAAGCATTAAGCAGTCAATTGGTTATGGACTTCAATAAGTTACGGTCGGCTTTGTTTTCTCCATTACTAATTAATACATACGGACCAACGGAGGCTACGGTCGCAGTATCTTACTATGATTGTCCGGATGCTGGTCTAATAGATAAAATATATATAGGCAAACCAATTTTTAATACTAAATTATTCGTAATTGATAAAACAAAAAATGTACAACCTATCGGTGTAGCCGGAGAGTTGGTTATAGCAGGGCGGAATTTGTCAAGAGGTTACCTTAACAGACCAGAATTAAATGAAGATAGATTTATTACAATATCCTTCAATAATAAGGAATATAAAGTATATCGAACAGGAGATTTAGTAAAATGGAATAATCAAGGAGAGATAGATTTTATAGGAAGAGTTGATAATCAGGTTAAAATAAGGGGCTATAGAATTGAGCTTGGAGATATTGAAGCGAAAATTATGACAATAGATTCAATCCATTCTACAGCAGTTATTGCACATAAAATTTCTGAAACAAATAAACAGTTGGTAGCATATTATGTAGTTAAGGAAGGTGAAAACATTAACGTATCGCAAATCAAATCTATTTTAGTAGAAAAATTACCAGATTACATGATACCTGCACATTTTGTATTATTGAAAGAAATGCCATTAAATACAAGTGGAAAAATTGACAGAAAATCACTACCAGAACCCGTTTTTGAAATATTTGAAGAGAAAATTAAACCAGCTTCCGAATATGAAAAACAACTTTCAACTATTTGGAGCGAATTATTAAATATAAAAGATATTGGAGTTACCAATAATTTTTTTGAAGTAGGTGGCGATTCATTAAGTTCAATAAAACTTGTTTCAAAAATAAAAAACATAATTGATGTGAATATAGAGCCAACTATATTAATGCAATATCCAACAATTAGAGAATTGGCAAAACATATTTCAGAAATAAAATCAGAAGTTTTAGAAAAAAACATCGATACACCTATTGTGAGAAAAAGAGATTTTAGAAATAATAGAAAATAATTGAATTGCAAAATTGTTGTCATATATAAAAAATGAAAAGGTTTAAAGAATTTTGAAGAATACTACTAATAATTGTTAATTTTAATAATATTTTTGTAATTGTCTCTTTTTTATATATTATTGCAGTTTTATTGATAAGAAATTAAATATAGATGAGAAATATATTTCTCACACACTAGAATGATTTTTTAGAATGTATGTATCATGTGAAAAGAAAATTATTACATGATAAAAGTATAGTACTTAATTAATGCAGTATTTTTATCCATTAGAGATGCATTATTTATGTGTAAATTAAAACTACATACTTCTTTAAGGAAAAGATAAGATAGGATTTTTTTATAATTTTTATTTAATTGAATTAAATGAGTTCTAATTCAGATAAAATAGCGGTAATTGGAATGGCATGTCGCTTTCCGGGAGCTAATTCGATTGACGAGTATTGGAATAATTTGCTTTCTGGAAAGGGAAACAATTAAGCATTTTACTGACAATGAGCTTCAAGAGTATGAGTATAACTTTAATGAACTTAAAAATAATAATAATTATGTTAAAGCTAGAGGTGTACTAGATAACATTGATAAATTTGATGCTGGTTTTTTTGGTTACAATCCAAGTGATGCAAATTTAACAGATCCTCAACATAGAATTTGGCTTGAAACAACTTGGCACGCCCTTGAAAATGCCGGATGCGATCCGTATACATATAAAGGTCCAATTGGAGTTTTTGCTGGAGGTTATATAAACTCATATCTTTTAAATAATGTTTTAAGAGATTCTAAACGACTTGAAAATTTTATCAGACTTCGCACAGCAGAATCTTTTCAAGTTATGACTGCTAGTGATATTGCATTTTTGCCTACAAAAACAGCATATCAATTTAATTTGAAAGGACCTGCTCTAAATATTCAAACAGCTTGTTCTACTTCATTAGTATCAATAATTGAAGCTTGTAAAAGTCTTTATAGTTTTGAAGCAGATATTTGTATTGCTGGAGGAGTCTGTATTCTCACGCCGCAAGAGACTGGTTATATATTTCAGGAAGGAGCAATTCCCTCACCCGATGGTCATTGTAGACCATTTGATGCAGAAGCTAAAGGCACTGTTTTTAGTAATGGAGTAGGAGTAGTAGTCTTAAAAAGATTAGATGATGCTATAGATGATAAAGATAATATAATTGCAGTAGTTGATGGTTGGGCTTTAAATAATGATGGTAATAAAAAAGTAAGCTTTACAGCGCCCAGTGTTGATGGCCAGAAGGAAGCAATATTAGCTGCACATTCTTTCGCTGGTATTTCAGCAGAGCAGATTGGTTATATAGAAACACATGGTACTGCTACAAAATTAGGCGATCCCATAGAAATAGCTGCCTTGACACAAGCATTTTCAAGAAGTACAGATAAAAAGCAATTTTGTGGAATAGGTTCGGTAAAAAGCAATATTGGTCATACCGATGCGGCAGCTGGTGTTGCTTCTTTTATAAAAGCTTGTTTGATAGCGAAACATAAAATAATTCCTCCAACGTTGCATTATAAAAGTCCTAATCCATTTATTAATTTTGAAAACTCTCCATTTTTTGTAGTTGATAAACTTAAGAAATGGGAATCTACCAATAAACTTATAATTGGGGTAAGTTCATTCGGTATTGGAGGTACAAATGCTCACTTATTATTAGAGGAGCCTCCAATAATAAGTGAAAATAAGACTGCTCTAAAGTCATCGTCTAAAACTTATATTTTGCCATTTTCGGCAAAATCCTCTTTCAGTTTAAGTAAAATGAAAGAGGATTTCAAGAATTTGATATTGAATAATAATCAAATAGATATTGATAATCTTGCATTTACACTTTGGAATGGCAGAACACATATGAAGTATAGGAGTTCTGTTGTATTGTCTGATTTGATTCAACAAAAGCTTATATTTAACGATGCTGTATTGAATGAAAATCTTACTTCTATAGCGTTTATGTTTCCTGGTCAAGGTGCTCAATATTTTCAGATGGGAAAAAGTCTTTATGATGAAAATGAAGACTTTAAGAAAATAGTAGATGAAGGCTTAGAATTGTTCAAGTCAGAAACCGGACAAGATTTAAAACAAGTTTTATTTAACGAAAATATATCTTCAACAGGAGAAAACAAACTTTCAGAAACATCTTTTACACAGCCAGCATTATTTATTATTGAATATGCTTTGGCAAAAGTACTTATAGATAGAGGTATAGTCCCTTCTTATTTCATAGGTCATAGTATAGGAGAGTATGTTGCAGCTTGTTTGTCGGAAGTTTTTGATTTTCAATCAGCTTTAAGAATTGTTATTAAAAGAGGACAATTAATGCAAAAGATGAAAGGTGGTAAAATGTTTGTTGCATTTACATCATTCAATAAATTGCAAACTATTTCATCAAATTTATTTGAAATAGCAGCTGAAAATGCTCCGGAAAATTGTACAATATCATTTGAAAATGAAATATTGATGAGGTTGAATTGCTTTTAAAGAAAAATGAGATAAAACATCTGCCATTACAGACTTCACATGCATTTCATTCAGCATCTTTTAATCCTATATTAAGTGAATTTGCTCTTTATGTGAATTCATTTAAAAAGAATGGACCAAAAAATAGAGTTATATCTAGTTTAACAGGAGAGTTTCTCTCAACCGAACAAGCTATTAGTGGAGAATATTGGGCTGAACAATTACGTAATACTGTTTTCTTTTATAAGGGAATAAGTACAATTTTATCTTCTGAAAATGTTTTATTTGTTGAAGTTGGACCAAATGCTCACTTAACATCAATTCTTAAAAATATACCGGAAACACAAACAAATGCTTCTACTATACTAACATTAGGAAAAGCTGATTCAGAATTTAAAAACAAATTAATAGATAATATTATTTCTAAGGTCTGGACTTCGTTTCCGAATTTCATTCCAAACTTAAATTTTATTGATTCCGAGGCTACTAAAATTAATTTACCACAATATCCTTTTGATCACAAATCGTATTGGATAGATTTTAAAATTAAAGATTTAAATTTAGTCTCTTCGATAGATTTTAAACAGACAAAAAAAATAAACATTAATGCTAATGAAGAAGGTGAATCATTAAGAGATAAGATAAAATCAATATTATCCGATTTATCAGGATTGTCATATGCAGATATACAGAGTGATAAAAAATTTGAAGATTTTGGATTTGATTCACTTTTTTTAGTTCGTTTTGCAATGTCACTTGAAAATGAGTTTAAATGTAAAATTGAATTTAGAAAATTAGTTTTTGAATTTCCTAATATCGATACTTTATCTGTTTTTATAAAGCAGAATTCTAATTTAGATGTATTATCACAGAAATTAAGTATTCGAAAATCCTATTTAGATAATTTCACTCCTTTTTCTAAAGAAGGTAATGACATTCCACTAATAATTGTTCATGGAGATGATTTAAATGTTCATTTAAGTAATATTTACAATAAAAAGCGACCCTATTTTGGCTTTTTACACCTTTCTGCGGATGGACATAAAAATCCCTTTTCATCGGTTCAGACAATGGCTGCGCACTATTTAAAGCAATTGCTTCTTTTCAAACCACAAGGGCCATATATTCTTGGAGGATTTTCATTTGGTGGCATTTTAGCATTTGAAATGGCATTACAACTTGAAAAATTAGGTCATAAAGTGCCCTTACTATTTATTATGGATTGTGGTACAGCCGAGGCCAGAGTTAGATATGATAATGTCCGAGCAAAAAAAGAAGCTGCAGATGCTCCTAAAGTTTTAGAAAAGATTGTTTATATTTTTAAAAAATATTATTATAAGTTTTATTACATATCTATCAGACTGTTTCGAAATGGTTTGTTTCTAGTTCTTAAAAAATTGCCTGTACAGCATAGACGAAAATATGTTTATGATATATATACTAATCTTTCATTAAAATATAAAATAAATGGAAAATTTAATGGTGGAGTAGTCGTTTTTAAAGCTTCTGAAAATCATTCTGATATGGATTATCTAGGATGGGATAAGTACGCAGAAAATATTCATGAATTAGTTGTTATGAAAGGCAATCATGAATCTGTACTTAAAGATAATGATACCTTAAAACTTATTTTGAAAAAAATAGATTTTTATATAAATAAGATAAGTAGTAATTTTTAAAGATAAAATTTCATTAAAGAATAATATAAGTGATGAAAAAGTTTATACAAAAAGCTTTATTAAAGCATGGTTATGAAATTAATAAAATTCATTGCTTAGATGATAGTGACTTGTATTATAAATTTTTTGATAACGAAAGCATTCAGAAAAGAAAGTTTTATAATATCAGTGCTGGAGGGCATTTTGAATTTGGAGGAAAGTTTTTTCATCCTTTATGGACAAATGTAGATGTCGATAAGAAGTGGGTAAATGGAAAAAATTTCAATTCGAACAGAGATTTGAAATTTGATCCTATGAGTTTGCAAAAGTTGCCTATTGAGACTAATTCTGCTGAGCTTATTTATTCAAGACTTACTGTAGAACATATTACAGATGAAGCAGCTCAAAATCTATTCTGTGAAGTCTATAGAATATTAAAACCAGGAGGAATAGCTCGATTTTTATGTCCACATTCAGATTTGTATTATAGAGCATATAAAAGAAATGATAGAGATTTTTATTATTGGGCAAAAGACCATAGTTTTATGGTTAACGCATCTATTGAACAGTTGTTTTTAGATCATTTTGCCGCTAGTTGTACAACTCTGAGAACAGAAGGCTCTCCTAAACGTTTTACTGATGAAGAGTTTAGAGAAATAATAAATAAATATACCTATGAGGAGGCTTTAGACTATATAAAATCCCATTGTTCAATAGATTTTCATTATTCAAATAGGAGAAACCATATAAATTGGTGGAATTTTAATAAATTTAACAGAATGTTTACTATTGCTGGATTTAAAGAAACCTTCTTGTCAAATCCATGGCAGAGTCATTCACCTGTAATGAGAAATGAATATTATTTTGATAATTTGTATAATAAAATTGTTATATATGTTGAAGTTATAAAAACATAATTTGTGATTAGTCTTTTTGTTGTAGACATTCGAATATATATGCTTGTATGTAAAATTTTATTATTAACTTGCACAAGTTAATAATAGTCTATATAAAATATAGTTATTTTATTATTCTTTTTATTTTGATTTTATGAAAATATTTCATAAAATCAGAATTAATTATCTTTTATTTAAGAATTTAACAAATATTTTAATATGAAAAAAAAAATTACTTTAACAATTACTTTAATTTTAATGTTCGTTTTTCTAAAGAATGTTAATTCTCAAAGTTTAGATACAACAATAGTGAAAAAGCTTAAAGTAGGATGGAATCTTGTCGGGTTTATGGGTCAAACACCCGAAAAAACACTTGAAGCCTTTGGTAAAATCATGGATAAAATTGAAATGATCAAAACACTTGATGGTTTTTATGATCCAGAGCAGAAAGAATATTTAAATAGTCTTGAAATATTTTATCCACTTGATGGAATTTTTATTAAAGTTAAAGAAGATTGTATTTTAGAAAGAACAATAAAAAAGTCTGCTATTTTATACATAGATCAAGAAATAGATCCTATTTTTATTAATTCACCTGCAAAAATCATAACACTAGATGATATTGTATTATGGAATAAAAAACTTGATGCTGAGAGTCAGAGTCTTGCTGATGTATTAACTAAAGGAAATAATGGAAGTAATAGGCAAATAAAGGGGATTTCTAATCCTTCGGATAATCAAGATGTTACTACTAAATATATGTAGATAATAAAATTTCTACAATGGAAAAATCAATTAAGTCTCTTGAAGCAAGAATTACAATTTTAGAAAAAAGTGCTGGAGATACTTCGGTAAATGTTATTGATACAAGTAAAAATATAATTGAAGAGTTTACAGAAGATGATAAACCTCAGAATATAAATTTTATTATTAATTCTGAGACTTTTTATTTTAGTTCACCATGGGGTTACAATAAGCCTGAAAATAAAGATAGAAAATATCCTATTGTAGTTTTTGGAAAGCATGATGAAAGTGTTTCATTTACTGATACAATAAGAAAAAAATATCCAGCTTTTTATTTCATTTATCTTAAAGCTACAGAAGCTGATGGAGTTGCTTTGGAAAATTTAATTAGTAACGTTATAATTAAAGAAAAAGGGTATAGGATTGATACAAACAGAATGTATTTAACTGGATTCTCCGAAGGCGGTTCGGGAGGATATAAATTGCTTCAAGGACTTTATACTAAAGGAATGTTTTTTGCTGGTATGATTAGAATCGCTGGACAAAGTCAAACTTCATTAAATAATGAAATTGTTGCTAAAACCTCTATTTGGTATCATATAGGATTATCTGATTCTGATGTAAGAGTTCAAACTGCTGATAACGCTTACTTATTTATGAAAAATAATAGTTACAACAGTCTTGCAAATGAAGTTATTGCAAATGATACAGTTACTTCAACTGTTAATAATATTGTTATTGATTTTCCAAGAACAACGAAGACTCTTGTGAATAATAATGTGGAAGTATTTAAATTAAGTTCTTACAAGACCATGGGTCACATTACATCCCCTGCCTATTCTGATCCAACTATATTTGATTGGTTATTTAGTCAGAATCTTTTGAATAAATAGTTTTTTAAAAAATGACATAATACTTTAAATTTTGTATTTAGCGTCATGTTAGATATCGTTATATTAAAACTAAGAGACGCATTTTAAGATTTTATAAAAGTCTCAAAATGTGTCAATTTTGTGATTTAATATTTATTAACAGTTTTATTCTTGAAGTTTATGTATTAAAAAATTTATTTCTAAGCGTTAAGTGTTTATATTCAATATCTTTTTATATTTAAACAATAAATAGAATACTTGATTTCTAATTTAATAGTTGTTACTTAAAATGTAAAATATTTATATTTGTTGATTCCTTGATAATTAATTAACAATTTTTGTAATATATGTTTTTTTAACTCTTTTTGCTACACATTTTCATTCAAACAAGTTATTTGAATGAAAATAAATTTTTAAGTACATAAAAGCAATATATTAACTTCTTATAATTTAATTATTTATAATTTCTAACAGTTTTTATTAAATATTATATTTATTTTATAAACAAAAAGTAGTAACTTTCACTTACAAAATAGAAGTAAACATAGTTTAAATTATTATCATTTAAAACACTCTTAAGAACAAGATCTCACACCAAAGGAAAGATTCTTCAAAATATTAGTCGTATATGATAAAATAAAAGTAAAACAAATGAAAAATATTCTTTATACCCCTGTAAAATACGGCAAAATAGGTGTTATAACTATTTTAATGATTTTCAATTTTTCAATATTCGCACAGAAAGAATTTTATATAGATCCTGATTATAAAGGTTCTCTTAAAGAAGGAACAATTTCAAATCCCTTCATTGATTTTCCAACAACTTTAGTTTCGAATTCCAAGTATTTATTAAAATCTGGTTCTGTCCTGAAATCAGTAAAGCGCTATAACTGGTATGGTTCTAATAATATTACTTTTGGAGTATATGCCGGAATAGATAAAGCTTCAATTGTTTTTGATAAATCTTTAGCAAGCCGTCTTTTTTTCATTGTTGGTGCAAATAATAGGATTGAAAATTTAAATTTTATTTCCGAAAACATGGACAGTTGCAGATTAGGTGAAAGAGATCCTCGTCAAGCAACAGTACTCGAATTGCACGTTAGTGGAGGAAACGGATACTTAAATAATTTATTTATAAAAGGTGGTTTTAGAGGTTTTAAAGGTGGTAATGCAGGTGATACAACAAGCAAAGCTTTTAAAGGAAAGATTGAAATGAACAATGTTCATATAGACAGTGTGCAACATGACGGTATTTATATTACATATTTAGATAGTTTAATTATCAACAAAACTACAGTGACTAATAGTAATCTAAGTGTCATTGCAAATCCATTAGACTCAACTTATAAAGATAGATATGGAGGCGATTGTCTTCAGGTAGGTGAAGTTTATCAGATAGTTATAGATAGTTCTGTTTTTGATCATTCTACTACAAAAGGTAAGTATAGTATTATTACTACCGGTTATAAGAAAACTACTATAACAAATTCGATTGTCAAAAGTTATGATGGCGAGGCGTGTATTTATCCAGGAGGGAATAGTATACCTGATTCATTGAATCCTACTAAGATGGATAATAGCTTCATAAGTACTTGGGATCTAAGAAATTGTATTATTGAAGGAGGTAAAGTTAATGTTCAAAATAGATGTCGTTTGTTTTTAGCCACAAATTGTGTATTTAGAGATGCATTAATAGCTG
Organism: Bacteroidales bacterium; assembly: GCA_016714605.1. GTDB lineage: Bacteria > Bacteroidota > Bacteroidia > Bacteroidales > UBA1715 > JADKDL01. Next base: position 458,654 of record JADKDL010000001.1, read on the forward strand.
GGGTAGATGCCGGATATACTTTAGATTTCAGAAATTGTTTATTTGTTGAAATGGATACTGCTATTATTAATTGGCGTAATGATACTTTGGCAGATGGTGAGTTTAAAAAAGCAAAAAACTGTATTTTTTATAAAATTGGTAAACCCTTTATGGGTACTGCGATGACGGGAAATAATAATCTCTTTTTTAATCCAGGAAGAAATTATTCATCAACAGATGTGACAAAATATCTGAATTTCTTGGGAAAAGATTTTATAATGAAAGATCCACTCTTTGTTTCTGAAGCATCGAGAGATTACAGAATTTTAAAGGAATCTCCCTGTATTGACGCAGGAAATATTATTTATAATGATTTGTCATATGATTTTAAATACAACAAAAGAGTTTCTGGTAATGGAATTGATATAGGTCCATTTGAATACACTGCCGATGACACAGCAACGATAGACGAACTTATAGTATTTGAAATTAGTGGAGGCGGTACATTTTGTAAAGGCGAAGATGTTTCAATTACTCTAAATGGTTCTGAGAAAAACGTATTTTATCAATTATATAATGGCGATAATGCAATTAATAGTCCTGTTGCAGGAAATGGTAAGCAAATTGTTTTTAATAGTATTGTAAGTTCTGGTTTGTATAGTATATTGGCGAAATCATTAACTGGTAGTGCTGCTAAAATGAAAGGTTCTTTGAACATAAATGTGAAAGAAAATCCAATTGCATATACTATTTTAGGTGTAGGTGGAACTTGCGATATGGTTTCCGATTATATAGACGTAGTAGTTGAAAATACTCAAGTTGGTGTAGAATATATACTTTGGAGCAATGAATTGCCCACTTCACAAGTGTACATAGGAAATGGTGAAAAATATGTTTTTAAAAATCTAGCTTCATCAAACACATACAAAGTTGAAGGTGTTGTTAATGGATGTTCACAATTTATGAAAGGATATGTAACTGGACAGAATATTACTGGAATAGAATCAGTTTTGCTAAAAGATACATCAATATGTTTACCTGCAAAAATTAATCTTGTTGCAGGTTCAAATAATCAAACATATAAGTGGAGTACCGGTGAAATAACTAGTAGTATTACCAAAACTGTATCAAAGAGTGAAACTGTTTTTGTTACAATTACAAACGGAAGTTGTTCAACTATAGATTCTGTAATTATTAAAGCTAATCCAGTTTCTGCTTTTTCATTAGGTAAGGATTTAACAATCGCTTTAGGTGATACAACAGTGATTAAAGGTCCCGACAATATGAAATCATATTTATGGAGCAACGGTAGTAAAATTAAAGATATTGAAATTTTCGAATCAACTAAAATAGGTCGATTTGTATATAGTTTGCTTGCATCAAATGAATTTGATTGCAAGTATTCAGATACAATTAATATAAATATTGTAAAGGAGTTGATATTTTATCCTAAAACATTTTCAATTACTGGAGGTGGAGTTATATGTGCTGGAGACTCTTTAAATATAGTAGTTTCAAGTTCAGAACAAGAGACAGAATATCAAATTCTTAATGGAACAATTCCTGTTGGGCTTCCGGTTATAGGTTCTGGAAATACAATGACAGTAGGAAGCATAAAGGAATCTGGTACATATACGGTGAGAGCAACTAATTTCTCAGGTAGATCTGTTATGATGACTGGTACTGTCGAGGTTTCTGTAACACAAGCACCTCAAGTATTTAACCTTCAAGGCGATGGTAATTATTGTAAAGGCGAATTAGGAGCTAGTCTTAGTCTTAGTAATTCTGAATCTAAGGTTTCATATCAATTATTTAGAGGTGAAGAAAAAATAGGAGAACCTATTCTTGTAAATCTAGGAGGTCGAGTTATCAAACTTGGAACGCAAAGTATAGAAGGTGAATATAAAATTATTGCTTCGCTTGGAGAATGTTCGGTTGTAATGAAAAATTCAGTTAACGTAAAAGAAAATAATTATCCTTTATCAACTTTAGTTAAAGATACTATTATTTGTTTAGGAAATACAATTAGTATTGATCCAGGAATTGCTGCTTTATATAGTTGGAATAATGGTAGTAAAGATCGAATTTTAACAGTAAAAAATGCTGGTGAATATATTGTTGAAATGAAAAATGCAAATTGTGCAATTTATGATACCATTGATGTTATTGCTGATAGATTTGATACCCTTCTAGATATTTATACTTTTTGTAAAAATGAAGAATTGGCTCTAGTTTGCGGTGTAGGCAAATCTTATAAATGGAATACTCAAGAAACTTCACAGAAAATTATTGTAAATAAACCGGGTATTTATATAGTAACCATAACTACCGATGATTGTAGTTCGGTTGATTCAACAGAAGTAAAAGAACTATCTTTACCAAACTTGAATCTAGGACCAGATCAGATAATATCTTTCTCAAAATCGGTGACTTTAGATGCTTCGAGTGATTATAAAAAGTATTTATGGAGTACCGGTGAAACTAGTTCTTCAATTGAAATTAATGGTGAAATAGGAGAAGTTAAATATCTATATAGTTTAAAAGTAACAGATCAAAATAATTGTTCCGCTGTAGATAGTATTGCAATTCAAATAGTAAATGACACGATTGCGACCCCTGCAAAATTTAATATAGCTTATAAATATGAGAAATGTATTGACTCTAGTACTACATTAACTTTATCAAATTCTGAATTAAATACCACGTATCAAATTTATAAAGAAAATATTCCATATGGCTTAAGAATTGAAGGTGCAGGGAAAGAAATAATATTGGGAACAATTAATAAAACAGGTAATTATAAGGTTGTTGCTGCAAATAAAAGTGGTATTACTCAGGTTATGAATAGTCCTTTTTATATCGATTTTGCCGTGAATCCGAAGCCGTTTGAAGTCTTTGGAGGTGGAAATATTTGTGAGAATTCGACAGGACTACCTATTGAACTAAAAGAATCTGAAGCTAATGTTAGTTATTATATTCTTAAAAATCAAGAAATTATTGATTCTGTTTATTCCACTACTAGCGGCAATTTATTATTTGGAGAATATGCAGAAAAAGGTGTTTATACAATAACAGCAAAGAAAAATAGTTGTTATCAAAATATGGTTGGAAGCGCTCAAATTAATATTGATTTATTTCCCAAACGTAGTTTGCCTAATAAAATCTTCGAATGTGAAGATGATTTTATTTCTATTACAGCTTCAATAGCTCAAAAATATCTTTGGAATACAGGTGATACAGGAAATGTTTTAGAGTTAGAAAACAGTGGTCTTTATACTGTAAGAATGTCAAATGGAGCATGTTCAATTATTGATAGCTGTAATGTAACATTTGTAGATTATCAAAGTATTTATAAAACAATTGAAAAGTGTTCTTATGTAATTCAAAAAATCTCAGCTCCTGATGCACAATCATATTTGTGGAGTAATGGAGAGACAAGAAAAGATATTTACGTTGTTGATGCAGGTACTTATTATTTAACAACTACTTATAATGGATGCGAGTTTTATGATTCAGTAAAATTATCTAACTATCCTGATATTTCATTTAGTCTTGGAAATGATACAACCATCAGTAGGAGGCAATCACTTTTACTTTCAGGTCCAAAACAAGAAGGGTTGTCCTATTTATGGAAAAACGGAAATACAAGCTCAGAATTAAAGGTCGATTCTTCTTTTAATCTGGGTCTAAATATAATTTCTCTTTTGGTTTTAGATAGTCATGGATGCTATTATTCTGACAGTTTGGAAGTTGTAGTAACCAATGAAAAGCCTATTTTTCCATCTGTATATGCAATTTCAGGGATAGATAAAATCTGCAAAAATGCGACAACATCAATTAATTTAACAACATCAGAAATTGGTACCAAGTATGAATTGATAAAAGATGATGTTGGAACAGGAATATTTAAATCAGGTACTGGAGATGAGCTTGTTTTTGACAGTATAGGAAGCATTGGAACATATAAGGTGAGAGCTACAAATGATTTAGGGTATTCTATATATATGAATGGGAGTATAATTCTTACATACCATATTATGCCATTAGAACATGAATTAATTGGCTCCGGAAGCATCTGCATAAATGGTTCAAATGAGGCTTCAATATCTCTAAATACTATAGAATTTGGAGTTGAATATTCTCTGTTTTTGAATTATTCGCAATTAATTGCCTCAAAAACTTCTAGTGGAGAAAAAATACTATTTGATGGTTTAAATAAAGAAGGAACATATTCTGTAACTGCTAAAAATAACTTTTGTACTACACAAATGAAAAATAGTGTAAGCCTTAAAACTCAAGATTTTTCTGAAATAAATTTATTGGGAGATACAATAATATGTGAAAATTCAAAAATTAATTTAGTTCAGAAAAATGCAGATTCGTACCTATGGAATACTGGTGAAACTTCAAATACAATAGCTGTTTATAAAGAAGGAATCTATTATGTTGAAATGAAAAAATATGGATGTGTTTTAACTGACACAATTGAGGTTAGCTATTTAAAGTTAGAAGATATGGAAAGAATAATTACTTCTTGTGAAAAGACTCCACTTATTGTATCTTGTAGTAAAGCTGAAACTTACAGATGGAATACTGGAGAAACTACTCAAAATATAATTGTTAAGAATGCTGGAATCTATCATGTTACTGCTACAAAGAGCAATTGCAAAATATCTGATTCTGTTTATGTACAGTATTTTTCTTCTCCAGTTATTAATTTTGGAAATGACACAACAATTGTAATAAAATCGGGTTCTACAATTCTTAGAGGTCCAGATGGGATGTCTTCATACGAATGGAATACTGGAGAAAGGTCAAATACTATTGAAGTTTCTTACCTTCAACCAGAAGGTAAATATGAAGTGATTTTACACGTAATAGATACAAATAATTGCAGCACCTTTGAAGCAATAAATTTTAATTTTATTAGAGAAACTGTAGATTCTTATTTAGATTTTGATTTATCAGCATCAGCATTTCCAAACCCTACTGAAGGAATCGTTTATATTGATGTTAGAGATTTTCAAATTGAAAATTATACAATTGAGGTCGTATCAAGTGTTGGGGCATTATTAAATAAAATATTACAAGTAAGTTCTAATCCTGAAATTATCGAAATAGACTTAACTAAATATGCAAATGGCACTTATTATATTTATATACATAGCAATAAATTAAATCTTAGATATAAGATTGTGTTAAAATAATAAAACATTATTAAAATTAAGTTAGGGGGTTGTTAAAAAAAATCCCCTGCTTTTTTAATTCTTTAAATTTAAATGTACATTACATATTTTCAATTATTTACTGAATTTCAAAAGGTTTCTATAATCAACATAATAATTATATCAATACAAAAAAATGATTAATTTAACTGTATTCATAAAATAAGAATAAAAATATAAACAGATAAAATTTAGATTAATAAAAGTTAAATAAAATTTTATAAATTTGGATTTGAATCATTTGAAAAATTTAACCACTATGCCAAGTTTAAACCGAGTTATTTTATGTTTATTAATACTTGTTTTTTTTCATTCATGTGTGCCATACAAAAACCTTTCGTATTTCAATGATTTTGAGACACTTACGCCAATAACCAACATCAAGGAACAAAAGGCAATTCAACCATTTGATTTTTTGTATATAAAAGTACTTAGTACTGACGAAAAAACAACTAAGATCTTCAACTATTCAGAAAGTAGCAAATCAAATGATGCACGTGCTATGAATTATATGGTTGATGAAAAAGGAAATATATCATTTCCTTTTGTTGGAATTGTTAATCTAAAAGATCTTACTTTATCAGAAGCGGAATTGAAGATACAAAAAGTAATAAGTGATTATATTCCAAATACCGCCTTAATAGTTAGGTTTGTAGAAAATAGAATTAGTATAATGGGAGAGGTGTCTCGGCAAGGAGAATATCAGTTTATTCCTGATAAAATATCAATTTATGAGGCATTAGCCCTTTCTGGAGGGATTACAAAATATGGTAACAGAAAGAAAGTTATCTTGATAAGAAGGGAAAATAATAAAATAAATTATTTCAAGTTAGATCTTTCTAGTTCTTCAATTGCAAAATCAAAATATTATGATATTTTGCCAGGAGATATCTTAATTGTTGAACCAATTAAGTCATTATCTTATAGTTATTCAAATAGTTTTTATTCAACACTACTCACTACAGTAAGTACACTAGCAACAGTATTTTCATTAATAACACTTATGTATGTTAAATGATAATTTAAAAATTGAAACGACAAATACATTATTAAAAGATTTTGTTAAAAAGGCTTTAGCAATAAAACATATTTACATAGCAACTGTATTAACTTTTATGGTGGTAGCTTTTTTTATTAATAAGTATTCGCACACTATTTATCAGGTACAGGCAAAACTCTTAATTAGAAAAAATGAGTCAAATGGAGATTTAGAAAAAATTTTTCGATCTTCAGCTTCTTTAATGAAACCCAACAATATTGAAAATGAGGTTAACTTGTTAAAGTCTTATTCATTAGTTGGATCGACAATAAAAAGTCTGAATTTAGAAATTGGATATTTTTCTGAAAAAAAAGCATTGCTAGATAACACTCCTTTTGAAAATCTATTTAAAAGCACAGATATAGAGCTATATACAGATTTTCCATTTACTATGGTTTTTGATAAATCTCATTATCAACCTACAGATTTAAAACTTTATATTGAAATACTAACTGACTCTACATACAAATTGACTGGAGAAAAAGAAAAAGTTTTTCTAATTAATTATTTAGATGAAAAATATAGCGAGGATGCTATAAATTTAAAAATTAACAAAGTTTATAAATTCAATGAAACAGTTGAAACAGAGCATTATAAGTTTACAGTTAGTGTTAAAGATAAGAAAAATGTTAAATTTTTAAAAGATAACAGAGATAAGTATTATTTTAAATTTTATTATTCAGATTATCTGACTATGAATTATTTAAATTCAATACAAGTACAACCTCTTTCAGATCTTGCTTCAATAATATTTGTATCTATAGAAGGTGTTAATAAGAAAAGAATTAACAATTTCATGAATAAGTACTTAGAATTATACATGGAAAACAGCTTAGAGAGAAGAAACATGATTGCGCAGAGTACAATTGATTTTATTGATAATCAAATTTCTGATATTACAGATTCACTAAAGTTAACTGAAAATAAATTATTAAATCATCGCTCATCTAATCAAGTTGTTGATATGAGTTTTCAGGGTCAGAGAATTTTTGATCAGATGGGACAGATTGAATCTCAAAAGCAGAATATGCTTGCCCAGAAAAGGTATTATACTTATATTTTAGATTATCTTAAAAGTAATGATACAAATACAGATCCAGTTTTACCTTCATCTTCAAATGTTGTAGATCCTATCTTAAATCAGTTGATTATGGAATTGACCGATTTGAATGGTCAGAAAAATGAAATTTTAAATGGAACAAAAAAGAATTTGTTTATTAATCAAATTGAAAATAAAATTGATAAACAAAAGGAAATTATTTATGAAAACGTAAGTAATAATTTAAATACATTAAATATTTCTATTAATGAAATAGATTATAGGCATAATAAAATGTCAAGGGAGATATCTCAATTACCTAAAACAGAATTAAAATTAGTTGGTATCAATCGAGAATATAAGCTCAATGATGCTATTTATACCTTTCTTCTTCAGCGAAGAGCAGAGGCTCAGATTTCTAAAGCTTCAAATTTGCCCGAAAGCGAAATTGTAGAACCGGCTAGGGAGATTGCAACTTACATCACATATCCAAATAAAAATATAAATTATATAATCTCAATTTTTATTGCATTGATGTTACCTACAATTTTTATTCTACTTAAAGATTTCTTTAATGATAGAGTAAATAGTTCATTATTACTAAGTAGAATTGTAGAACAACCTGTTTTAAGTACTATTTATAGAAATAAATATAAAGTTGATAATATAGTTTTGGAACAGTCAAAATCATATGTTGCTGAATCTTTTAGAACATTAAGAACACTTATTTTTGCTAAAATGAAAGGTGTTGATAATAAAACAATTTTAGTGACATCCAGTATTCCTGCAGAAGGAAAATCATTTGTTGCTATTAATTTAGCTTCATCACTTTCTGTTTTAGGAAATAAAACTATAATAATTGATTGCGATTTAAGAAAACCAACTTTACATAATAAGCTGAAAGTAGCAAATGAACGAGGCTTAACTAATTACTTTGCAGGTGAATCAAAAATTGAAGATATTATTATTAAGATAGCAGATAATCTTTTCTTTATTCCTGCATATCCTGTATTACCAAATCCTTCTGAGCTTCTTGATTCTCAACTTGCTGATGAAGTTTTTGAATACTTAAAGTTGAATTTTAAGTATATAGTAATAGACACACCTCCAGTTGGAGCAATTTCTGATAGTTTATTGTTAACAAAACATTCTGGATTAGTATTGTTTGTGTCAAGATGTAATTATACTAAAAAAGATGTTATTTATTATGCGAAAAATAAGTTAATTGAAAATGATGTAAAGAATTTGCAAGTCATTCTCAACGATGTAGATTTTTCTAAAAATGAATATGGTGCATATTATAAAAAGTATTATTCTGCAACCTAGTATAGCTATTGTTTATTACTTCAAATTATGAGAGTTCCTTTTTATAATATATTTATCGATGTTGAATCTGAATCATCAGTTTTGGAATTTTGTGAATATATATTAAAAAGAGATACATCCAAATCTGTAGGTTTTTTAAATGCACATTGCTTTAATCTTACTCAAAAAAACCTATTATACAGAGAGTCACTCAGTAAATTTGATTTAATTTTAAATGATGGTGTTGGAATTTCAATTGCAGGTAAAATTAGAGGTGTCAAATTCAAAGAGAACTTGAATGGAACCGATTTAATTCCTAAAATAATAGAGAAAGGATACAAATTAAACAAAATTTTTTATCTGCTTGGAACAAAAAATCATGCGTTAGATAAAGCTATAGAAAATTTGAATAAGAAACATCCAGGTATAAAAATTGCTGGCAAACATCATGGTTTTATTAATCAAACCGATAATATTAAAATTATTAATGAAATAGTCATCAATAAAGTTGATATTGTAGTTGTAGGAATGGGTGTTCCTCATCAAGAGCTATGGATTCAAAGTAATAAGGATTTATTACCTAATGTGCAACTTTTTGTGGCTGGTGGGGCAATTATTGATTTTATATCAGGCATAGTAAAGAGAGCTCCTCGTATATTTAGGATATTAAGATTGGAGTGGTTGTTCAGATTAATAATTGAACCTAAAAGAATGTGGAGAAGGTATCTGATAGGAAACTTATTATTCTTTTATAACATTTTAAAAAATAGATGATAAAAGATGCCGATAGATGGGGACTAGTCTCTAAAAATATCTACAATAAAATTTTTCTAATAATAATAATTCTGTGTTCTTTGTCCTTTTTTGAACTCAAAGGTATTGGTAAGGCTGATCGAATTATACAATTATTGGGAGTAGGCTTAATATTTTTTTTTATTCTTTTATACACCATTTATGGAGAAAGAAATCAATTTGTAAAGTTGAGTTTTGCAAACCCTATGTATCTTCTATTTCTAGGTATATTTATAAGCACTCTTGGGTGTGCATATTTTAAAAATCAACCTATACACGTCACTATTTATCAGCAAAGACACACCTATTTTTTATTATTTTATTTTCTACTTCCATATCTATATCCTGAAAAAGAATGGTTGATAAAGGTAGTCATATATATGGCTTTAACGGCTGCTTTGGTTTATATAGCTCAGTATTTTGCTTATCCAGCAAGAATTACAGAAGCAAAGATGTTTGTAGATAGAGGTACATTAAGAATTAATCTTCCAGGTTTTCCTTTTATTTACTTAGGTTTTTTTCTTGCTATGGATTATTTTTTTAGAACATCAAAAATGTTTTATGGTCTTGTAACAATAATTTTATTAATAACCGGACTACTTTCTGGATTTAGAAGTGTACTAGCTTTATTTGTTGGACTTACTTGTGTTAATTTGCTAATTGGTAGTTACGTAAAAAATAGGTTGCTTATTATTTTTGTTTGCGTTATTTTAGGTATGGCAGGTTATTTTGCTTTTCAAGGGATAATTGATGAAATGAGAACATCCGCAGAGAGAGAAACCTCTCAAGGAGAAGATTATATTAGAGTAAAAGCTGGTTATTATTACCTTGATGAAATGAATAAAAATAAAATGTCTTATATATCAGGCTATGGTGAACCAAGTGACCGATCTAGTTATGGACATGAAACAAGTGCAGTATCTCTATCTTATGGATATTATTTATCAGATGTTGGTATTATTGGTACTTATTATAAATTCGGATTGTTGTTTTGTGTTACAATGTTGTTTATTTTATTGAAGCTTCTTTTTTATCGACATTCCACCGAATTGAGATTCATGAAGTTTTATATTATAATGCAGTTAGTTTTAATTACTATAGGATTTTTCTTCTCAGAAGGCGGAGAAGGTGCTGTTATTTTGAGTATACTACTTTACCTTACAGATATTGAAAGAAGCAAGTCTATATCCCATGCCTAATTTATTAGTAATTATAGAAACTGTTTAAATATAGAATTCTATTAAGCATTAATTTTATCATGTAAAGTTGAATGATAGCTTCGCTTGTATGAGTGCAATATTCAATGTCTTTACTCCACATTCTGTAACTTTCAAACCAAGAGAAAGTTCTCTCAACAATCTACCGTATAGGAAGTGCTTGAAATCCTTTATTACTGTCAGATCGTAATACAATTTCTAATACCCAACCAAACATTTTCTTGGTGTTTTTAATTAAATCACCTCTATAGCCACCATCAACAATTATCTTAACCATCCTCGAAAATTTGCCTTTTATTTGGTTTATTACATTCTGAGCTGCCATACTATCATGCTCATTGGCTGCATAAACAAATCTAGCAAAAAACAAGCCCATGGTGACTATTATTATTTGTCGTTATCTTCCGTTTATTTTTTTCCACCATCGACACCTCTTGATATACCACCACGCCTTGTTGTTTTAATTTGCAGACTATCAATAAAATAAATTCTTAGAGAAACTTCTTTTCCTGCTTTTACCCAAATTTTATCTTCAAAAAATTCATGTGTCATTTTATTTCTTAATTAAATACTAGTTTAGAAACCCAAATATTTTATAGAATGCATTTTATGAAGTTTTCTAGTAATAAATACCAATGCTGATCCCACTGTTATTATAGATCCTACAATTAAGCCTTGATATATTAACGAAAATGCTATTAGTCCTCCCAAAATTAATTCTAAAATTTTTGTAATATATATCAGTAAAAGCATATGTGATAAAAAGATTCCATAAGAATACTCTCCAATGATAATCAACACTTTATGATTTGAAACATTAATATGAGCGTTTTTAAACAGGAGTATAATTAATAATATTGAGTAAATAAATGAACTAATTTTCACAGCTGAAACAGAGATTTCAATAAATCCTGAAATTTTATATTCATAAATTGTTTCAAAAAATGAAATTCCAAGAAAAACCATTGTAAATACTATTAACATGCGATTACTTATATTCGGTGATTTTTTTCTTAAGTACATTCCTAAAACAAAAAAGACAATCCAAGTAGAAAAAAATCCAGCATAAATATAAAGAGGTAAAGCAAAATCTGTAAAAAATCTAAAATAATAAATTACAAAACAACTCATAATACTAATTGCAAAAGCAATTAATAATCCATTCGTCGTTGCTAGTTTAGTTAAAACAGGAATTAATAAATAATATTGCACAATTAATAATATGAAGTAAAAAATCCTGAGGATTGAAATGTAAAAAAGTCGAAAAGAATCTCTTCAATAGGTTTACCATGTTTTATTGAAAGAATTGAATATAGAAGACTCCATATGAAAAATGGAATTAATACTCTCGGTAATTGTATTTTCAAAAATCTATAATAATCTTGCTTGTTGGTTATTTCTTTTTTTGAAGCAAAAAATCCAGAAATTGTCAGAAATAATGGCACAGAAAAATTAATAAATTGCCTCCATGCCATTGTCCCAATAAAATTAAAACTAGAGTCATCATATTCATAACCAACCCCGGATGAATGTATTGCTACAACTCCAATAATTGCAATTCCTCTCAAAAAATCGAAGTAGACAATCCTATCTTTCATGTGTTTTTATTTTTAATTGTCAAATTTATCATCCTATTAAAACATTCACTATCACTTTTTAATAATTTCTCCACATACAATTTTGTTACTCCAAAAAAAATCTACGCAATGTAATGATAAGTGAGATTAAAATGAAAAGAATTTTTCAATAATATAAAATCAAATATATAGTTATTTTGATTTATATTATCTTCAATTTATTACTTTAGATGAAAGATTTTTAGTGTTAAATTTAAACTGTATTAATTGTTTTGATTGAGTTTTATTTCAAATTATTAATTTTAAAAAGTATTGTAGTTAAATCGTAATTGAGAAATTTTATTATTATATTTCACGAGTTCTGTTATGAGTATTATATTATTAATTAAAAGCGTTTCCAAATCAGAATTAGTATTGAATTATAGTTGATTTTTTTAAAAGTTTTTTTTATTAATTAATAGTTGTTTTAAGATTAGTATGAAGGTTTCAATTGTAGCAAATGGTTTTCAAGAGCAGTACGTTATTAATTTATTAAATTCTTTGGCAGATACCGATGTAAGTATTGATTTTATTGGAGCGGATATTTATGATAAGAATGAAATCAACCCCAACGTTTCTTTTGTAAACTTGCGTGGAAGTCATAATGAACACGTATCTCTGTTAAATAAAGTAATAAGAGTATTTAAATATTACCTACAATTAATTTTGTATTTTATAAGAACTGACTCTAAAGTAATTCATGTACAGTGGTTTAGGTTTCCTTTTTTTGAAGGTGTTATTATTAGTTTTATAGGGAGAATCTGTAATAAAAAAATATTTTATACAGCACATGATGTTTTACCTCATGACAAAGATAATAGATATAATAGGATTTTATTTTGGTTTATTTATAGAATCCAAAATGTATTGATTGTTCATACTGAATTCATAAAGGAAAGGATAAGTAATGAGTTTGGAATATCTAATACTAAAATATTTGTCATTAAGCATGGTGTGTATATTAGAAAAAAAGATGATTCAATTTCTAGATTAAATGCAAAAATAAAATATTGTATCTCACCAAATGAGTTTTCAATTCTTTTCTTCGGAAATATTGTAAAATATAAAGGATTAAATATTCTTCTTGAAGCATTCAAGTTGCTACAAAATTGTGGCAATTTTAAATTATTGATTGCCGGAAAAGTAAATCCAGATTATGAAGTTGAAATGCAGCGGTTAAGAAAAGAGCATGATTCGAACCATATAATATATCTTCTAGATTACATTCCCGATAATGATATAGAGTTTATATTTAAAGCATCTGATGTTACTGTATTACCATATTTGGAGGCAAGTCAAAGTGGAGTGATGTTTATGTCTTATGCATATGGTAGGCCGGTAATTGCACCCAATTTAGGGGGATTTAAATTTGATATAATTGAAGGTAAAACAGGTTTTATTTTTGAAGTTGGATGTGTTAATGATCTAGTAAATTGTGTTTTAAAGACTAGAGATTTAGTTATAAACAATGATGAAGATGTTTCAAGAGAGATAATTGAAATTGCTGAGAGTACATATAGTTGGTTAGAAATTGCAAAAGTGTTAGTGATGGTTTATAAATTGAACAGTTACATATAATATAATTGTAATAATACTTCTTTTATATATTTAAAATAAGTATATTGTTCAAAAGCAAGAAAACAGTATAATTAGTATTTATTTGAAATTAGTTTTTTTTTCAGTAAGTGTTTTATTAAATTTTTTAACTAAAAATCATGAGTGGTATCAGTGTTATTATTCTTACCTACAATGAGCAGTTGCATTTAGAACGATGTATAAAAAACATACTCCCAATTGCTCAAGATATATTTGTTGTAGATAGCTACTCAACTGATAATACTGTTGAAATTGCTACAAGTTTCGGAGCTAAAGTATTTCAAAAAAAATGGGAAAATAACCATGCCAAACAATTCAATTGGGCATTAGACAATTTGCCAATAAAAACAGAGTGGATTCTAAGAATTGATGCCGATGAATATCTCACCCCTGAGTTGATTAACGAATTAAACTATAAAGTTAAACTTCTACCACCTAATATAACAGGTGTATTTTTTAAAAGAAGACATATTTTTCTTGAAAAGTGGATTAAATATGGGTTTTATCCTACAAAAATTTTACGGTTGTTTAGATTTAAAAAAGCGAATTACAGAGAGCGATGGATGGATGAAGAAATCCAGATTTTTGAAGGAATTACCCAAGAGTTTAAGTATGATTTTGTTGACCATAATTTGCAAAATTTTGCTTGGTGGATTGCAAAACATAATAATTACTCCACTCGCGAAGCTATTGACCAGATTTTTGATGAACTAACTCAAGGAATAAATAAAAATTTGGATGCTTCAAATAGAGAAATTAAGAAAAAAAGTTTGTATTCTGTTCAACCTTTATTTTTTAGAGCATCTGTTTATTTTGTATACAGATATTTTTTTAAGTTTGGATTTCTTGAAGGTAGAAGAGGTTTTTTATGGCATTTTTTTCAAGCCTTTTGGTACAGAACACTAGTAGATGTTAAAATTTATGAAATGAAGAGAAATTGTAAAAATGTAGAAGAATTAAAAGAATTTATATTAATTCAATATAATATTACATTATAAGTTATTGAACCAATTAACTAATTTATATTAATTCAAAGAATGTTTTTAAACAATGGAGCATACCAAAATCGTATTAATTTAAATATTTGTTTAACTTTGTTCCACTTTATGTGTCGATATTATTAGAAAGTAACTTTATTTTATGATTATTCTTGAGCCTTATGCCGGATTGGCCAATAGATTGAGAGCTATTGATTCTGCAATTATTTTATCTAATGAAACAGGACTGCCACTTAAAATCGAATGGGTTGTAAACCATGATTTAAACTGTTCATTTAACGAATTGTTTTATCCAATAGAGAATGTTCAAATCTGTGATTCAAAAAAAATATTTTGGCCTTTTAGTAAATATTATAGATTACACTTACTTTATAAAAAACTGTGCTTTAAAAAGAGTCTCACTTCAAGACTAGAGTTTAAGCAATTTGCTGATGATCTTGAATATAGAAATATGGTATTAGCATCTAATAAAATTTTTATTGCTTCCTGCGATTCTTTTTATGGTAATTCTGCTAATTACAATTACCTAAAACCAAAATCCGAAATTAGCGCACAAGTTGACAAAACAGCTTCTTTATTTTCAACTCAAACAATAGGAATACATATAAGAAGAACAGATCACGCAAAATCAATTGAAGGTAGTAAAACAGAAATGTTTATTGATGTGATGAATAAAGAATTATCACTTAATCAGAATGTTAATTTCTTTCTTTCTACTGACTCACCAGCGGAAGAGAAAAAATTGAGAGACGTTTTTGGTGAAAAAATAATTTCCTGTGAAAAAGATTTTGTTAGATCCAATAAAAAGGGTATTAAAGATGCTTTGGTCGACATGTTGTGCTTATCAAAGACAAGGAAAATATATGGAAGCCACATGAGTTCGTTTTCTGGTGCAGCAAGTTATTTTGGTCAAATTGAGGTGAGATATATTACAGAAAGATTTAAATTCTAACTATGTCATTTAAAAAAAGTTTTTTTAAAAATATTTCTTCACTTGCCCTTTATACATATATACAGCAAGGAATTGAGTTTTTTTCAACTGTTATTCTTTCAAGAATTTTATTGCCTGATGAGTACGGTTTCGTAACTATTATTTATCTTTTTTCAGGGTTTTTTCAGCTTTTTGCAAATGCAGGTATAGGACAGTCACTAATTAGAAGTGATTATGGGTCTACCTTTCATAGACATTTATTTAGTCTTTCAATGTGGATTGGCATTTCATTAGCTGCATTATTATGCATAATGGCATATCCTATTGCATACTTTTTTAATGATATGAGATTAGTTTTACCAACTATTATAGTTTCATTATATTTTGTATTTGACTCTATTAATTTCATACCACATGCTCTTTTAGCAAAGCAATTAAATTTTAAAATTATTGGAATTTCAAGAGTAGCTGGAACTGCATTTACCATAGCATTAACAATCCTATTAGCATATTTAGGTATGTCATATTGGGCATTGATTATTCCTGGTATTTGCAATCCGCTCATACAATATTACATATTAAGAAAAAATTCTAAATTCCCTTTAGTAATATATAGTTACAAAGCCGCTTTTAGAACACTAAAAAAAATCAAATCTCTATTTGGAAATCTAACTTTGCAAAATATAGTTAGTTATTGGGGCAAAAATCTAGACAAAATGCTTATTGGCAAATCATATACAATGGCCGATTTGGGTTTGTATAATAGAGCATTTAGGTTTATAGAACTTAATTATAAATTGATTAGTGGTATTTTTAGTTCAGTTTTATTTCCAAGTCTAAAAAAACTACAATCTACAAATGGAGATATAAATAAAGAATATTTAGATATACTCGGAGTTACCACTCTTATTAATTATCCTTTAGCACTTATTTTAATTGCTATACCTAGTGAATTAGTCTATGTATTATGGGGAAATAATTGGATGCAAGTAGCTACTTACCTCCCTTATATTGGAATTATTATTATTTTTCAGACAATACTTTCAACAATGAATCCTGTCTTTATGCTATATGGTAAGGAAGGAAAAAGTTCCATTATTACAGTGTTTACTTCAGTTTTTAACGCTACCGCGATTGCAATAGGTGCTTTCTTTTCTATGAAAATGATAATAATTCTTTATACCTGTTCAATTGTATTGTTTATTGTTCCAATTAATATTTATTTCGGATTTTATAAGGCTTTTTGTGTGCCGGTTAAGCAATTATTGAGTTTTTGGTTATTAAAACTTGTATTGGTTATAGTAATGCTCTTTTCAATAATTTTTGAATATAGAGAAATAACCTTAGTAACACTTCTAGTTTTTCTAGTGCATTTATTGTTTAGTCAGAAAAAATATTTGTTTCTATATACAATTTAGTAAAGAAAAAGTATTTGTAAGATTTCATTTAAAAGTTATAAATTATAATTAAATTTTTTTAAGAAAGATTGATTATAAATTTATCAAGTAATCATTCTTTATGAGTAATAAATACTTTTTTTAATATAATTTTTTTATTAATGTCTCTTCTTATAGAAAATTCTCAAGTTTGACATTAATGTTACTTGATGAAACCCCTCTACAAAACAAATATCCCATATAAATGAATAATAAGACACACTGGTTAAATTAGAATATTTTATTATGGTTTGAATAAATGAATCTACAGGAAAAATATATGTTAATCATTTTATCCCTACCATAATAAGTTTACATAAATCTTAATACTAAAAACCTTACTATTTATTCCACAAAAGGGTATAGTCTTTTGTGGAATAATTTTATCATTTTTTACATTTCATCTCATCATATCTTTATACTTTTTATGTTTGCTTATGTAGTAACATCAAAATCATTTAATCCTTTCGCAATTTAAAATTTGTGTCTTGAGAAAAATTATCAATTTAGAAAAAATTCGTAATAGATATATTCTTTTCTTCCTTACAATCTGCACTTCGATTATGGCGAACCTTTTCACAGTCTACATTTTTTATTGAACCAGCATATAGAGGGTCAAAATATAATGTATAAAAATCAACCTACTCTGTGGATTTTCCATCTACATTTGTCTCTAACGCTAATTATTTTCTTAAGGATGTTTCAACATTAGAAAAAAATTCAAAAAGGTATAATTTGTATAATGTTTGAAAATATCAATTTTGATACTTATGATGGAAATATACTTGCAGCAATAGTTTTTGACATAGTACATAATATTAGGTTTTTCTTTATTACCAATCAAAATCAAAACGCTAAAATACAGAACCTGAAATTCATCTCCGTAAATATGGATATTTGAAAAATCTATATATAAAAGGAGATTTCTAGGTAAGACACTATTCCATTTATGATATTTAAATGATTATAATTATATATATTATTTTAAACAGCTCCACTATTCATTGGAGCTGTTTAAATCGTTGTTTTATTTTGTTTCTTTCAGAATCAAAACTACTGTTTAATCCTTTTTTGTCTATACTTATCAATTGGATTTTCAATAAAATAATTTATTCCAAAGGAAAAGATAACTGTTATGATAGTGATCATAATACTTGATTGCAAGAAACTAAACGGTAAACCATGACAAACCATAATAATCAGCATGTGCGAAAGATAAATTGGGTAAGACAATTCACCAACTACAATATCCCATTTGGTCTTTTTAAGGAAAATAAATAATATAGGAATGCTTGAAACAATAAAGGCAAAGTAAAGAGATTCTTTTAGTTTAAAAGGAAAGTAAGGTATATTAATTTCAGGAATAGCATTATAAAATAAGGTAAAAATTATCATAGCGATATATACTATAAGTTTAGAACTTTTTGAAAATTCTTTTGTTCTAATTTTTGTATAAAAATAGTAAGATAGATAACCAAACAAGAAGAATATTAATTCTGTAGGTAGAAAACGGAATGTCCATGGGTCAAAAGAAAAATCAAAATAGTTGTATAAAAACATTCTCAGAGTAAAAACTAAAGTTATAAGAATCAAAACATTTTTAATTCCTTTTTTTAACATAAATGGAGCAATTAAATAGAAAGTCAATTCAAGACCCACAGTCCAAGCTTGAGGAATCATTAAGAATGTATGAAGTGGAGGATTTGTCATTGCAAATTTTTCTGTAAAAAAGAGACTTCCCGTTTCAGTGTTTAGGCCTAAAAACATAACAATGTCTTGGCCAAAGATGAATATATTTGTAAATATCATATATGCTAAAGAGAGTATAGACATGTTATTTTCAATATATTTATCAAACTTTGGTATTGATTCAAAGTTTGTAATAAACATAACTCCAATAGCACTAATAATTGTACATAGAAGTATAACCCAATATGTTGGAAATAATCTAATAAATCTGTTTGTGATAAATAATTTGTATGAATTGTTTATTCCCACATATTTTTCGTTCAATATTAGAGACATATAAAATCCAGAAATAATATAAAATGTTTGGACTGCTGTTTTGCCTCCTATAATATCAAAAAAAAGTAAAGCCCCTGAATGATTTACTATTACAGAAAGTGCTAATAAAAATCTTAATGTTCCCATGAAATTTGTTGCTGTATTTTTAAAAAAAATTAAAATGTTGTTAAGTACCTACATTGTAATGCTAATTGTAAAAAGTTAAATGACAATTTTATTTAAAATTAAATCCTTTAAGTGTTTCCAAAAATTCTTTATCTCGATTTTGAGATTTTGAAAAATCCCATTGTTTATTGCACAATCCATTTACAATTTTATCAACGGTATTCATTTGAAGTAGACTTGTAGGTATATGATTGTTTTTCAACCCATTTCTTTTACATAAGTCATACGTTTTGCTCGTAAATTTTACTCTAATAGGAATAATAAATTTTTTGCTAACTCTATCTCCATAACTATCAATTGCAAAGAATGGTACTTGGTTGTGAATACTTACTACAATGGGGTGGAATTTTTCACTTAAGATGCCAGAAGCATTTTGAATTAATTTGTACCATAAAAGCGGATTTACCGGATTTGGTATTGTTTCATCATCAAGTTCATTAAATGATCCTTCTGGAAACGGCAGTGCTATAAATTTATATCCTAGAGCATTTACCTTCTTTTTTATTTCTAATAAAATATCTTTTTTTGCATTTCCTACACCGGTCTGTAATCCGTAAAGAATATATTTCCCCTTTATTGGAACCTCAATTGGGTCTAGAAATTCTTTATTTACGTATGTATTGAAAGACATAACTGGATCAGGAGTTATAGTAATTCTAGTAAAAAGTGATACTCTTTTTAGGAACATTTTTGTCCAAAGATCCCTTACTGTTATTTGTTTGAAGTTTTTTAGAGATTCGTTAAGCCCTTTAATTATACGAGAGGGCATAACTCTAAAATTTGTTTCCATACATGATGCTGAAATACTGAATATAGAAATCTCTTTATAATTTTTACATTTTTCAATCCATCGCATCCAAAATAATGAAGGGTATCTAGTGTCTGATAATGGAGATTCAGGATATTTTATAAAAAAAACTGCATCGCTCCCTACTACAATATTTTTTATATTTTCCTTATCAATTAGTTGAATTAAGTCATCTTCCGTTTCGCAAACATTTGAAATTGGCAAATAATTATTACAAAATTCAACATGAGCGTTTTGTTGAATTTTCGGAACAAGTTTCTCATAAAACTCTTTTTTTACATCAGGTTGAACTAAATGTATTACAATAGGTTCATAACCAAGATTTCTTAAAGCTTCTGATGTTGCTAAGGCTTGTAATTGCCCTCCAAAATTATGTATCCAGTGGTATGTGAGAATTGCGACTTTCATAGACAATATTTTAAAAAAACTACTAATTATTTAGTTTTTCAAATGTATAATTAATAATTGAATAAATAAATTTTTAAAAATTACATTTTAAGAAGTTTACAATGAATTCTGTATGTTGAAGGATGAATAACATTTACATCTTTCACTTTTGAACATTTTTGTGGCTTTGAAGAAAGATAAAGAGAGTAAAGTTCTTCTGCTGATGTTCCTTCTCTATATGGATGGAAAGCATGTCTTCCATTTTTCTTGGTCATTTCCTTACTTACCACTTTGTCTGAAATATTTAGAACATTTGCATTGAAATATTTCATTTCAAAATAAGAAAACCATTTGTTATAGAAATTATTATTTTTAATCTTCAGTCCTATTATTTGTGCCCAAATCGGAATTTTAACTTCATCAGTAATGTATGCTTCAAAAATTTCTAAATTCAATAAACCTTCAAAAAAAGATTTTGGAGCGCATAACCCTGGACCTAATGAAGCATAGGGAATGATTTTTTTTTTGAAAAGATTTTGTGTTTTATCAACGAAGGAATCTATGAGTGGTTTATTATTAACATCTGTCCAAAACCAAAATCTTTTTATTTTTTCTATAGGAATCAATCCTGTACAATAAAGAGTATCAGCTTCTAACGGTGGATAGATATCTGTAAGGCTTCCCATAATTAGTAAATCCCATTCGAGTATAAAAGCAAAATCAAAATCTATATGTTTTCCAATTTGAGAATACCAAAGTTTGTATGTTAAATCTGCATGCAGCCATTTCCATCTGCCATCTTCTATGGGTATAATAAAGTTATTTTCAAGAAATTCTGCTAGAGTATTAGTAGCTTCTTGAAATGCATCTTTATTTCCTCCATAAATACCATAAATTTTTATTTCAGGATCATATAGCTTAATAAGTTTAAGTCTTTGATACACTAGTTCAAAATTGTTATGATATCTATAGATTACTATATTTTTATTCATTTAAGTTATTTTGAAATTTTACGATAACTTATTAACTAATTCAGATAATTTTTCACCCCATTGATCCCAACTAAGATTACTTTCATAATAATCTCTTGTAGACAGAGTTAGGTTTTGTAGCATATTTTCTTTTGAAATGATATTTGATATTAAATCAGCATATTCTTTAGCTCCCGCCTCAACTGGAAGAAGAAATCCATTACTTCCATCTTTCACTACTGATGAAATGCCACCCACATTTGTTGATATTATTGGTAATCCGAATGCACTAGCTTCGCAAAAAGCAATTGGAGTACAGTCAAATCTAGAAGGAACAAAAAGTATGTGAGATTGAAGCATTAAATCGTAAAAAGCATTGAAATCTTCTGTTTTATTTTTGTTAAGAAATGGAATAATTGTTATATTAGAAGCAATACTTTCTACAGGTGGTGTAAGTCCTAAAAAAGTCAAATGTATTTCCTTTTCAAGATTTCTTTTTTGTAATTCAACAAATGTATCATATACAATATTCCCCCCTTTCCTAATCCATTCAACACCTAAAAAGAGAATATTTATTTTATTGTATTTTTTGTTAAAAACTTCATCTCGCAAAGGAATTCTGTCGGTGTTTGCGCCAAAAGAAATTATATGAATGTTTTCTTTTGGTATTTTGTAGTGTTTATGAGCACTATCTGCTGCCCATTGCGATGAAAAAATTAATGCCTTTGAATTATTAAAAGAGAGTTGTTCAATAGATTCTCCCCTTTTTAACGAACGTGTTGTCAAGTTTGTGAAATGATTATATCTATCTATTAGCAATTCGAAAGTAATGTCGTTAAGATTTATTATTGGGCAGCCAACATTAAGTCTACTAACTTCTACCGATGCTGATCCTGCAAAAATTACATCGGGGGCATGTTTTTTTACTAATTTTTCAAAATGCCATTTATACAAGTATGAAAGAACGGTACTGTATGAAGATAAATAATTTTTCCCCGTAGTCCAAAGGGTAATTCTTTTGATGAATTTCTGAATAAAAAAGAAAAAGGGATTATAAGGTCCTCCATAGATAACTTCTCCTGCATGTTTTTCAAGAGATTTTGCCATATAATACATTGTGCCGGACCAAGTTCTTTTGTCTTTAGGATCGCGAGAAGTTACATAGAGTATTTTTTTTTTCAACTGCATATAATTTAGCTATTGATGAACTTTTCTTGTTTTATAATATATCTTTTTATTTGCTTCAATCCAACCATTAATTCCGTATATGAGTATCCTTTTAAGTAATTTCTTTATTTTAAAAGGTTCTTTATGTGATAATTCAGTTACTTTTTTTGCATAATTTCTAAATTGTTTTTTGTAAGGGTGTGCAGATATCAAATTCCAAGGTTTTTCCATTCCGTTAAAATGAACAATAATTGGTTTTTTAATAGCTATGTCCGCATCTTCCCATATTGAATTCACAAATGTTTTATCAACAAAATAAATTCCTATTTGCTGATTCCATATAGGAGAAAGATTATAACGGTATTGAAATAAAGCTCCATTTAAACCGTCTTGGTCATGATATTCGCAAAGATTATAATTTGAAACAATATATTCTGTAACTTTTGTGTTGCGTTTATATTTTCCCATTTTTCCCTGTTAATTAGAAGAACACCCGAATTAAAATAGAGATATTGTTCTGGAATATTATGTTTTTTATGTAATTTCCAATCAATTGCAACAACATCATGTATTGCACCAAAGATTGTTTCTCCCATATTTAAATCAAATAAAGGAGTAAGGTTATTAATAACTATTATATCAGCATCTAAATATAAGAAACGCTTAGCTTTTTTGTCAATTTTCCCTGGCATTAGCAGTCTATAGTAAGCTGCTGAAGATATTCTATCAGAGGTTGGAAATGCCTTAAAATCAAGTGGGTTTAGCCTGTAAAATATAAACGATTGATTGTATTTTTTTACGAGTTGTTCAATTTTTGATTTATTGTTTTCAGAAAGTAGAGCACTGAATAGATGAATGCATACCTTCTGGTTTTTATGATTTTCAAGCACTGAAACTATCATAACAGCCAAAGGATATGCAAATCCATCGTCAGTAGCACATGCTATATGTATTTTTATATCATCTATTGTGTTATTCATAAAGCGTTACTACTTTTGTTTCTTTTAGTTTTTAATACATCTTACAGAATAACCAATATTTTTCGAACCACTATTTCTGAAAACCAGTCCATTTTTATTATAAACATCTCTATAAAATGCAGTTGTACTAGTTGCTTGTGTTGATGACCACCAGCTACCTTGAGTATTGATTAGACCATATGTTCCATCAAAATTTCTAAAACCTCCTGGCAGTGCAGTGAATCCAAATTCATTAGTAGCATATGCATTAGGGTTTTTCCAATGTTCTGTTCCTGTTTCTTTAAGTCTAGCACCAGAAAGTGTGTCTGCTCCAATAAAATTAATTAAAGTTATCCATTCAGTGTCAGTTGGAACATGAAATCCTTTCGGACAAATATTTCTAGCGTCTGTTACTGCATGGAAATTGTAAAGATAGCCATATTTTAAAGCAGAGTCTTTTACATTATTATATGCACAATAAGCACCAACTGTTTTTTTACTCCATTCTCCATATAATGTTTCATAAACAAGTGGTTCTCCGTTATCATATTTAGTTGTCATAAGATTTTTGTCGAGCCAAAATTGATTACCAATTCTTATTACATCGTAAGCATTGCCGTCAAAATCAATAGCAGTAAGTCCCATAAAATATTCCAAATCATCAAGTCTTCTTGTAAGTTTCATAACTAGCGAATCTGTCATGACCACAATTGTGTCTCTCTCAAATACGAAAACCGTATCTTTTTGAGTTACTACATTGTTTATTACTAGAGTGTCAACAGCCAAGTATACAGTATCTTTTTGAGTTATATAAACAGTATCTTTTTGAGAGTAAATATTTTTTACAGTATCGGCAGCTACAATTACAGTGTCGTAAGTAGCAATTACAGTAGTGTCATAAGTAGCTATCACGGTGGTGTCATAATTATTTACAACGATTGTATCAATTTTAGAGGTTACATTATTGACTATAACTGTATCTTTTTTGCTTATTATCAAAGTATCAATATTATTAATTACGACTGTATCTATCTTAGAAGTTATATTGTTAATTACAACAGTGTCTTTATGTGTAGTAACGTTATTTATTACAACGGTGTCTTTAGAGCTATTATTTATAACTATTGTATCTTTACTCGATGTGAAATTATATAGAGTATCTCTTAATACAATTACTAAAGTATCTGTTTTTAAGCTTTTAATTTTATTCCAAGATATAGTATCAGTAGCTGTTATTTTTTTCGCCAGTTCAAGTTCTGGGTCATTGGTTTTTCCTGAAATATTTGCGTAAAATGCAAATGGAACAGAACCTAATGGGTTAATGCTGCTAATTGAATAATTAATACCGTTCTCGGGGTCTATTTCTACTTTTATATAGAAATTTCCAGATTGCCAATCAATCGTATTTAACTTGTCAGTAGAAGTTCCTGTACCAATCATCGCGGAAACTAGTCCATTTTCATTAGTTTTGCTGCTTATATTTTCTGTATAAACTACATTTTTAGCTTCACCTTCGAGCACACTAATTTTCAGTGAGACTTGCTTATTGCTGAGCAATTTGTTGTTACTGTCTCTTATTACAGCTTGGTAATTTAATTTGTCAGGTGCTTGGGCAAATAAAATGGAAGTAAACAAAGTGAAAATTAAAGTCATTCTAATTGTAAAATTCTTTTTCATAATTTAATTTGGTTAAATGAATAAAATGCAATATTCCTTCTATAAGTAGTTAAAGGTAAAAACTCTGTACTAAACAAAGTGTTTGGTAAATAGAATTATTAATTTACATCGCAAAAATACTAACTTATTATTATTTGTTAGCTATATAATGGTAACATTTTTTTTACATTTGCAAAAAATCATTGGCTTTTTGTGTTTGACAAATCATCTTTGTTCATAATTAACGTAATGTATTTTCCCAAAAGGAGTCTTAGGTAATGTTTTTTATTAAATAATTGTAATTTTTTTTTTAAAGCTGTAACCCAAACTGTAATTATTAACTAAAATGTAACTTTACATTAATTATTTATTTGAGAAAATTATCTAAAAAAATGTGTTTTCGAATATTTTTATACGTCTAATTTTAGTGTTCACATATGCTAAAAGTGATACTTAATTTCAAATATAATATAATTAAAAACTACGCTACTAATGGATGTTTTTAATTTAATATTCTATGTAATCAAAAAAAATAAAAAAATAAAAAGATGAAATATATTGTAATATCTCCGGTTAGAAACGAGGAGGATTATATAAAACTGACCTTGGACTCAATGATATGTCAGACAGTACTACCTCAACAATGGATATTGGTAAATGACGGTTCTACAGATAAGACTGAAGAGATAATACATGAATATACTCAAAACTATAGCTGGATAAAGTTATTGACGCTAACTGATAGAGGATTTTATTTCCCAGGGACAGGAGTTGTAAATGTATTTAATAAAGGTTACGAGTTAATAGAAGTAAGAGATTGGGAATTTGTTGTAAAGCTAGATGTTGATTTAGAGTTTGCTCCAGATTATTTTGAGTTGCTTTTGCAAAGATTAGTTGCCAATGTGAAAATTGGTATTGCTAGCGGAAATTGTTTATTACCAATTAATGGAAATTGGATTCCGGAGGGTGTTCAAGACGACCATCCTGTAGGTCCATCAAAGGTATACAGAAGAGCTTGTTGGGATCAGATTGGAGGATTGAAACCTGTGCCAGGATGGGATTTAGCAGACTTGTTATCTGCGCAGATGAACTCTTGGGAAACTGCTTGCTTCAAAGATTTGCACATAAAACATTATCGTATCACAGGTTCGAGAAGAAAAGGAGTTTGGGCTCCTAAACATCTTCAAGGACGATTTGAGTACAGACATGGTTATGCTTTTTGGTACACCTTTTTTAAGGCATTGAAAGACATTCCTCAAAAACCATTTTTGATAGGGAGTATTGCTAAAGTTTTTGGTTATTTAAATGCATTGTTTAAAAATGAAGCATATTTGTTTGAACCCGAAATGCGAAAATTTTTACGAATGAAACATAAAAAATATTTTTTCAGCAAGTTTGGTTTCAAAAAATAGTAATTGAATAATTTAAATGATTTTTTTCCGGAATTGCAAAACTCACAATATTATTTCGATATATTACAGTTTCTATTCTGAAATTAGTTTTTATTTCATTAATGTAAGGTGTTGATTTATAACTAAGTAATTCATTGCTTACATCAACACCTTTCAAGTCGTTTATTAATCCTACTCCGGCTCCCTTCAGAAATGCCTCCTTGCGAGTCCATATAATATAGTGAAGTGTGTTCCTGTCGTATACTTTATTTTCATTTATCCATTTTAGTTCATTATCAGAAAAGTAGTGATTAGAAATATCCTCCCATTCTGTTATTCTTTCATTGTGTTCTATATCTATTCCTATTATATCCTTTTCGAAAATAGCTATAGCCAAAGCGTTTTTGCAATGAGATATGTTAAAATGTAAGGATTTATCTACAAGTTCTGGTTTTTGATTTTGATTTTTTTGGAAAGCGAGTTTGTTCGGTTCTATATTAGTTCTTTCTGATAAAATTTTCCGTAACAATCCGTGAACAAGAATATATGTGTTTTTATCTTCTTGATGATAAAACCTTAATGCTTGTTCTTGTTCTTCTTGGTTTAAAAGATTAAAGCATTCGGAAAGTTTTTCAGTTAATCTTGGGGTTTCTCCAATATATATTGAAATATCTTCTTCTGAATTATTTTCTGTTGAAATGCAAGAGTCTGTTATTTCTTTTATTTTCATGGTTTAAAAATAACTTTTTTATTCTTGTAGTTAAAAATTGTTTAATAACATCAAAATTACATTTATTAATTACTAATATTGCATTACAACTAGATGATTAAGTTAATAATCCCTATATATTATTGGAAATATGACCAAAAAGAAAAATCTTTATTTATATCCTATTACAGCTAGAGGTTCTGATGATGCAAAGAATCCTTATATGGCAAATTTGAGTACTATATTGGAATCTCACTACACAATTGTTAACATAAATAAGCCATCGAATATTGGCATAATTCAAATTTTTAAACTTTTTTAAGATAGATGTGGTTTTTTTGAATTGGGTGGAAAATTTACCCGATAGAAAATTTGGAAAAATTCAGACACAGTTGCTTTTTATCTTATTGTTCATGTTGAAATTGTTTGGAAAGAAAATCATCTGGACAATGCATAATAAAGTATCACATTCTAAGACAAATATAGGGTTGAAAACAAAGATTTTCAAGCGTTTGTTACAAAAAGCCGATTGTATTTTCACCCATTCTAAAGAAGGTATTGTATATGGTAAAAATATATATGATAACGCTAAAATAATGTACTTCCCACATCCTGTCTCAAGTGCTGAATTTACTGTAAATAGCGAAACGGTTATAAAATATGACATCTTGATTTGGGGCATGATGACTCCCTACAAAGGTGTTCTAGAATTTGTTGAATATATGCAAAAGAAAAGTATCTATAATTTTAAGATTTTAATTGCCGGAAAATTTATTTCTGAAAATTATTTTAATAGTGTAAAGGCTTTTGCTTCTGATAATATTACTATTATTAATGAATTTGTTGAGAAGAATGAATTGCTGGAATATGTTTCTGCTTCTAAAATTATTCTTTTTACTTATGATAACTCTTCGGTTTTGAGTTCTGGAGTTTTGGCAGATAGTATTACTTTCAATGCTCATATTGTAGGACCCAATACCGGAAGTTTTACAGATTTGGCAGCAGAAGGTATAGTTCATACTTATAATTCATTTGATAATTTATTTCCAATATTGACAAAATTGAAAGAAGAAAGTTATTCTTCAGACAACAAAATTTCATATCTAAAATCAATAACTTGGAGCAGCTACGGACAATTTATAAACGACAAACTTTTTTAAAATTAATATTATATGCTTTTTTCTGTAATTACTGTAACATGGAATAATCTTGAAGGCATAAAAGCTACTCATGCTTCTTTGCTCGGTCAAGATTCAAAAAATTGGGAATGGATAATAATAGATGGAAATTCAACTGATGGGACTAAAGAATGGCTTAAACAACTTAACTTGTCTGCTTGTAGATGGGTATCTGAACCCGATTCAGGTATTTTTGATGCTATGAATAAAGGTATTTCTAAAGCAGAAGCAGATTATATTATTTTTATGAATGCCGGAGATGAATTTTATGCCGATAATACCCTATCTGACATTGAAAATCAAATAGCAAAACAGACCACAAAACCACTTTTTATATATGGTGATGCTATTGATTTTACAACCGAGGGTAATTCTTTTCTAAAGAAAGCTAAATCGCATAAACTTCTGTATAAGACAATGTTTACCTCGCATCAGTCTATGTTTTTCAATAGAACATTTGGAGAAAAACATAATGTCAGATATCCATTAGAGTATAAAATAACAGGAGATTATGCTTATATAGCGCTGTTTTTAAAAAACATAAGTAACGATAGCGCTGTATTGAAACTTGATTTCCCATTTTGTAGATTCTTATTGGGAGGTACCAATGAAATTCATAGGTATAAGGCTCTAAAAGAGGATTATAAAATAAGAAGAGAAATTATGGGTATGGGTTATGTAAATGCAAAGAAGTTATATGTAATGCATTTTCTACATACTAAAATTAAAAAAAATATACCGGTAATAGCAAGAATATTACGATATAAAAAGAATGTTTGATTCTTTGTTTGTAAATTGATAAATAAATTATTATAGTGTTAGTATAATTAAGAGACACAAAAAAAGAATATATATGAACACAAATCCAAATTATTCGAAATCATTATCATTACTGACTTTGTTGTTTTTCTTATGGGGTTTTCTCACCTGTCTAAATGACATTTTGATACCGCACTTGAAGAGTGTTTTTGATATGAATTACACTCAAACAATGCTTATTCAGTTTACTTTTTTTGGAGCTTATGCTTTAATGTCGGTTCCTTCCAGTTATTTAATAAATAAAATTGGGTATAAAAATGGCATCATTGCAGGTTTGTCGTTAGCGGCTTTAGGAGCGTTTTTGTTTTACCCAGCCTCAATAGTTGTTGTGTATCCACTTTTTTTGTTTGCATTTTTCTTATTGGCATCAGGTATTACAATATTGCAGGTAGCAGCAAATCCTTATGTAGCAGCTTTGGGTAAACCCGAAACAGCATCGGGTAGAATGAATTTGACTCAGGCATTTAATTCTCTCGGAACTACTGTTGCACCAATATTGGGAGGCATACTTATATTAGGAGGAACCTATTTTAGTTTCTCAACTCAGAAAACTGATGTTATTGAAACCCCATCAAATTCACAAGTTGCTGAATTCTATGATAGTAAGTGGCAACAGTATGAAAAAAGAGATAGTATAGCTCAATTAGAAGTATTATTTCTTGCCAAAGATAATAAAGGACATATCTGGTTCGAAACAGAAAAAGATATCCTCAAATTTGATGGTGTTGAAATGACAAGCTTTCCTAAAGCAGATAAACAACTAGGTTTGCATTCTAAAGGAATATTGATAGAATCGGGAAATGAATCTGAAAAAATAACATCAATAGATCATGATTCGTTTATTCAATTTCAAAAAAATAAAGCAGAAACAGTACAACTTCCATATATTGCTTTATCTATTGTACTTCTTCTTATTGCACTTCTTTTCAAACTAGTAAAACTGCCGGTAATAATTCACAAACAAACTAGTAAAACCGAACATTCTGTTTGGCAATATAAACATTTGGTCCTGGGAGCAATTGCTATTTTTATGTATGTAGGTGCAGAAGTATCAATTGGTAGTTTTTTGGTTAATTTTCTTGGTGAACGTAATATTGCCGGATTGCCAGAAAGCAAAGCAGCAGTATTTATTGCATTGTACTGGGGTGGCGCCATGATAGGCAGGTTTCAAGGATCTTTGGCTTTATCAGGAGGTATTTCTAGCACCAAACGATATGTAAGTATGTTTTTAATAATTATAGGAGCATTTGTATTGGCTTATGTAATTACTTCTGATTTTCAAAGTTCACTTTATTTTACCGGTTTCGCTCTCTTAAATGGTTTAGCAGTATTGCTCGGGTCATTTAAAGCAAATAAAACATTGGCTTGGTTCACCGCATTTACTATTTTGTTGCTGCTTACAACTATTATTTTCGATGGAAAAGTTGCAATGTGGTCTATATTAGCAGTTGGTCTTTTTAATTCAATCATGTTTCCAACTATTTTCACATTGGCCATTCAGTTTTTAGGACCTAATACAAGTAAAGGTTCGGGTATGCTTAATACTGCAATTGTAGGTGGAGCTATAATACCTTTTCTTATGGGAGTTTTTGCCGATGCAATTGGAATAAAATTAGCATTTATACTACCGCTACTTTGCTATATTTACATTTTTTATTTTGCAATTATAGGGT
The DNA here is from genome assembly GCA_016714605.1 of Bacteroidales bacterium. Taxonomy (GTDB): domain Bacteria; phylum Bacteroidota; class Bacteroidia; order Bacteroidales; family UBA1715; genus JADKDL01. The sequence continues at coordinate 489,735 of JADKDL010000001.1, forward strand.
ACAAACCTAAGGGTAATCTGTATGAGAATAGTACTGAAGAGCAATCAGTTATTAAACATTAACATTTAGGTAATCCTAAATATTTAAAAAATAATAATGAATCCCTTAAAATGCGTCTAGTAAAATGCTTTTTAGAAAATTCATTTGTTAATAAAAACACTCAGTACTAAAATAAAAAAGTGTAGATGTTACAGACCAGATATGCTCTTATAGTTGCCGGTGGTGCCGGACTTAGAATGGGAAGTGATATACCAAAACAATTTTTGGAATTACATTCAAAGCCTATTCTAATGCACACTATAAACGCATTTTACACTTATGATGCTTTGGTAAAAATTATTGTGGTTTTACCAAACGAGCAAATAGATTTTTGGAAACATCTTTATGAAAAACACAATTTTAGTATAAAACATGAATTAGTAGCAGGTGGCTCAGAACGATTTTATTCTGTAAAGAATGGATTAGCTGCAATTTCAGATAAAAATTCGCTTGTAGCAATACATGATGGCGTAAGACCATTGGTATCTGGAAACACATTATCTAGATGTTTTGAAACCGCAAAAAAATATAATGTAGCAATACCTGTAATAGATTCAGTTGATTCTATTCGATATATTGAAAACAATGAAAGCAAAGCGTTGGAGAGAAGCAGAGTAAAATTGGTTCAAACCCCTCAAGTTTTTAATACGGAAATGATTAAATTAGCGTATGAACAAGCTTACAGCCAAGAATTTACCGATGACGCAAGCGTTTTTGAAAATGCCGGCAATCAAGTACATTTAGTTGAAGGAAACAGCGAAAATCTAAAAATTACAAAACCTCATGATTTGCAATATGCTAGTCATTTTTTGCTGCCACTTTAATTATTTAAAAAATATTTTATAGATGATATTGAAATAATTAGCTAACTTTGAACTCATTATTGAAAAAAAATGAGGGGTGAAAATACTTTAATAGAAATAAGAGGAAAAAAAATAAACAGGTTTACTTTAGAGTTTTCAGATAAATCATTGGAACGCTCTTTTAAGTCTGATTACTTTTACCATTCCCTATTTCAAAATCGGTTGTCTATTATTTTTGGAATGATTGTTTTTTTGTTTTTTTCCATAATAGATACATACATCATTCCCGAATTATCAATCAGATTCATAATAACTAGAGTAGTTGTAATTTTACCTTTAGGTATTGCTGCGCTATTACTTTCTTATACAAAGAGAGACATCCTGAGTAATTATTTTCAAACATTTTCTGTTTTAGTTATTGGGTTTGTAATTAATTATTTTATTCTTACTTCCAGTTATGTCAATTTATCTCCCTATTACCCAGGACTAATATTATATTTTATTTATTTGTTTACCGTAATTAGAATTTATTTTATTAAATCGCTATTGGTATCTATTGGAGTATTAATAAGTTTTGAATTAACAATTTTATCAAATAATTCTTTGATGAAAGAAGATATTATTACGGCAAACCTATATGTCTTGTCAGCTCTCCTGCTGTCTTCAATAGCCGGATATTTTGGAGAGTTGCTCATGAGAAAAAATTATTTAGTAAAGAATGAGTTGGAAAAGGCAAATGATGAAATTTCACAAGCAAGGCTTAATCTTGAAGATGAAATTCAGAAACGAACAGTAGAGTTAGTTAATATAAACAAACAGCTAAGAAAATCTAAATTAAGAGCAGAAGGTAGTGAGAATTTAAAAACAAATTTTATTGCAAATATTTCTCATGAAATCAGAACTCCCCTTACACGTATTATTGGTTTTAGTGAACTACTTACAAAAGCCGAATTGAGTTCTGATAAAAGAATGAAATACTCACTTATTTTACAAGAAAATTCAGATCAATTGCTTCGTGTAATAACTGATATGATTGAACTTTCTAAACTACAGACCGATAATGTAAAAATACAAAATACAAAATTTAATCTTGCGCATTTTTTAGAGAGTTTTAATGCAATATTTTCAGAATTGAATTTTAAATACTCAAAAAATCAAATAAAATTCAGCATAGACAATTTTATTCAAGACTCTAAAATGCAAGTGTATTCAGATAAAAATGAACTTCGCAAAGTTATTACCAATCTTTTAGATAATTCTGTAAAATTCACCAACAAAGGCTTCGTAAAACTATCTTGCAATGTAATTACAGAAAAATTCTTAATGTTCTGTATATCAGACACCGGAATTGGAATAGATAAGGAAAATCAGGAGTTTATATTTGATTATTTCAGACAGGTAGATGATGGTGCTACACGCAGCTACGGAGGTGTAGGCGTTGGTTTATCAATAAGTAAAGAGATAATAAGAAGCTTGGGTGGCGAAATTTGGGTAGAATCTGATAAAAATAAGGGAGCTAATTTCTACTTTAAAATCCCTTATGTTTAGTTGTTTTGATATTTGAAATGAAATGATATAAATCACTCATTTCTGTAGATATATTATTGACTCAATTGCGTATATTTATCTTTTGATTTATATATTCGTAGAGAAATCTCTTTTTAAAAGATTTTTGCTTTTTTTAAACAATAAATTACATTAACGATGAAAAAAAAATCTCTTTTTTTACTATTTATACTAATGGTATTTATAACTGGTATTAACGCGCAGAAGAAGAAAGATATATTGAGTATGCCAAAGCAGAATCGCCTGTAGATGAGAGTACTAAGGAAGTGACCTATGTAGTTGAGTTTTCTAACGATATGGCAGATTCGGTTTTGTTTAAAAGGGCTTTTCACTGGTATGGTTCGGCAATTAAAAGTATGCGTATAGTCAAAGAAGAGACCATTTCTCCTAATCTAATTGTAGCTAAAGGTGAGATGGATTTACTTATGCCAGCCGAAGGAAAAGAGCCTCAAGCAAAAGCATTTCGTTTGAAATATTCTATGGAATCTAGAATTGATGGAAATAAAATTACAACCAAAATATTCAGATTTAATGTTCAAAATACTATCTATTCACCCATTGAACCTTGGATAAAAGAACAGGATGAAGATTATTTGAAGAAGTTTTATTTGTTGTTTATAGAAGATAAATCGCAAGAAATACTGAGCAGCTTTAAAGAATTTGTGAATGTAACTATTTATAGAAATTGATTTATTGTAAAAAACAGTCAGTTCTATTGAGATTTTAAATAGTAAGAGAGGAATTTTTTTAACGGTTTTCTCTTATGAATATACTTATTGGTAATATATAAAATGGTAATTTTGTTTTTAATTAAAACAAACCAATAAAATGAAGTTTTTAGTCAAAATATTGTTTGTTCTTATTCCTTTTTGTGGATATTCACAAATTGAGATAATTCTTGGAAGTGATACTTCTTACTATAAAAGCATATCAGACTTTGAAAGCTTCAATGTAATGAAAGAAGGGTATTGGAAAATATATTTTTCAGAAAGTAAAATAAAAGAAGAAGGACTTTACACAGAAAATTTAAAAGAGGGACGTTGGATAAGTTATTATTTAAATGGTAATGTCAAGCAAATTGTAACCTACGAAAAAGGACTTGCTCATGGTAATGTGAAAATGTATTATGATAATGGTTTGGTGTCTGAAGAGGGCTTTTGGAATGGAAAGGAAAAATGTTGGGTAGGAGAATATAAATTCTATTTTGAAAACGGCAACCCAAATTATTTATGGTATTATTCAGAAAACGGAAAAAGAACCGGAGTGCAACGTTACTTTCATGAAAATGGAAAATTGAGTATAGAAGGCGAGTGGAAAGATGGTGCCGAAGTGGGAGTTATCAAAAAATACTATGATAATGGAACTATAAAGTCGGAGGAGGTGTTCTTTGCCGGCAAAATGGATGTTAGTTCCGTAAAAATTTATGATAAGCAAGTAGCTGCTACCGATACTATTGACAGGTTTTCTGGTAATGGGTATTACAAATCTAAAAACACCAAAGGACAAATTGTGTTTGAAGGTGTTTGGAAAGATGGTAAATTTGCCGATGGTGACAAATTTATTTACGATGGAAATGGGAAATTAATTAAGATTCAGATATACAGAAATGGAAATTTAATGGGCGAAAAGGATCCGTTTTAAAAGAAAAATAAACATATACAATTACATTTTTATATTTACAATACATAGATGGAGGGGAAGCTATTTATTTATAATTCGTTAAAAAGAACAAAAGAAGAGTTTGTTGCTATAAATTATCCATACGTTGGTTTATATGTATGTGGCCCAACCGTTTACGGAGAGGCTCATTTAGGTCATGCTCGACCTGCAATTACCTTTGATATTTTGTTTAGATTATTGCAGCATCTTGGTTATAAGGTTAGATACGTTAGAAATATTACTGATGTTGGGCATTTAGAAAATGATGCCGATCAAGGCGAAGATAAAATTGCAAAAAAGGCGAGGGTTGAACAGCTTGAGCCAATGGAAATTGTTCAACTCTATACCGACAATTATCATGAAAATATGAAGGCGCTAAATGTTAAATCGCCTAGTATTGAACCACGAGCATCGGGTCATATTATTGAACAACAACAGATAATTCAAAAAATAATTGATAACGGTTTTGCATACGAAGCAAACGGCTCTATTTATTTTGATGTAAAGAAATATAATCAGACCAATAAATATGGATTATTGTCAGGCAGAAATATAGACGATTTGCTTGAAAATACCAGACAGCTTGACGGACAAGAAGAAAAAAGAGCATCGCTTGATTTTGCACTGTGGAAGAAGGCTAAACCGGAGCATATTATGAGATGGCCTTCGCCTTGGAGCGATGGTTTTCCGGGTTGGCATTTAGAGTGTACCGCTATGAGTACTAAGTATCTGGGAGAGACTTTTGATATTCATGGAGGTGGATTAGACTTACTGTTTCCACATCATGAGTGCGAATTAGCTCAGTCAAAAGCAGCATTAGGTAAAGATTCTGTAAAATACTGGATGCACAACAATATGATTACCATAAATGGTCAAAAAATGGGTAAATCTTTAGGTAACTTTATTACTTTAAAAGAATTATTTTCAGGAAATCATACATTGCTTGAGCAGGCTTATAGTCCAATGACAATAAGATTCTTTATTCTACAAGCCCATTATAGAAGTACCTTAGATTTTTCAAACGATGCATTACAAGCCTCGGAAAAAGGATTGGCAAGACTTATTTCTGCCTACAAAGTTTTAGATGGTCTAGAAACTGCTGAGAAATCTACATACAATGTTGAAGAGTTGAAAAATAAATGTTATCAAGCAATATTAGATGATTTAAACACTCCAATATTAATTGCACATCTTTTCGAAGCGGTAAAAATTATTAATGCAACAAAAATTGGAACAGAAAAACTTTCAAAAGAGGATGTTAGTGTATTGAAACAAGTTTTTGAATTGTTTGTTTTCGATATTTTAGGAATAAAGATTGACGAAAATGCAGGAAACGGAGAATTGTTGAACAATGTAGTTTCTATTTTACTAAATTACAGACAGAAATCAAAAGAAAATAAAGACTGGTCAACAGCCGATGAAATAAGGAATGAGTTGAAAGAAATAGGAATAATAATAAAAGATAGTAAAGAAGGTTTTACTTGGGAAATGGAATAAGTTGATGAAATTTGGAATTTTTAATTTTTTTTGAATATTTTTACATAAAATTATCCCGACGAGTTTATGGAATCATTAATAATAAAAAGAACCGAAGATACCCCTGAAGTAGAGTTTAGCATCAAAACTGGTGTATTTAAAATTTCAGGCAGGTCTTTGCCGGAAAATGCAATAGAATTTTATAAGCCTATTTTTGCATGGGTCGATGAGGCTCTTAAAAGTTCTGCTAATAGGGATATTAACGTTGAGATTAGGTTGGAGTATTTCAATACAGCATCGTCTAAACAGATAGCTAAGTTGTTTCTTTTACTTGAAAACTTTATAGAAACAAACAATATTTCTATAAAATGGTATTATGAAAGGGAAGATAATGATATGCTTATATCGGGAAGTCAGTATGCGAAATTCTTGAATCTGTCTTTTACTTTTATTGAATTTGATTCCGATTCAGAATAATAATTTAAAGTTTTATATATAAAGCACTGCAACTATGTGGTGCTTTTTTGTTTTTATGTTGGTATTAAATCCCTATGAAAAATTTTCTTTGTCCGGTTTGCAATTCTAACGTTATTGAAACGCAATATTTCAATAACGTTTATAAAGATAATAATTACTATTGTGAGAGTTGTAATTCATATCATGTTTTTAAAAAAATTGATGATAGTGCCTATTACAAAGAGAATTATCACGAAAAATTTAATTATAAACTCAGTTCGTTTAAATATAAACTTATAAGTTTATTACCTTTTATTGCTTATAGAAGTACTTCTAGATTGGTATATCTAAAAAGTAAGTTAAAGAAAATAAAATTCAAGAATATTTTAGAAATAGGAGCAGGAGCAGGCGAACATTTTATTGTTTTTAATAATTATTTTAAGCTTGAAAAATATATAATGGTAGAGCCTGGAGTGGTGATTGGCTTTAAAAATGAAAAATTAAAAGTTATAGATTCAGTTTTTGAAGCCACCGATATTTCTGATTATAAAGATGTTGAATTGATAATGATGTTTCATGTTTTGGAACATATATTTGATTTGGATGATTTCTTTGAAAAGATAAAGAAAACAGGAGCTAAATATTTTTATTTTGAAGTTCCGAATATAGCTAATGAGCAATGCAAAAATCTTTCGTTACTTGACCATCCCACTATCATCATTTCACTATAGAGTCTCTTTATACTATGTTTGAGAAGTATAAATTAAAACCAATTATAATTGAGGGAGTTGAGCCAATTTCCTATCATCCATTTAATAAAATAGGGTTCTTTAAAAAATATTATCTCCGTTTTTTCAAGAAGAATGAAATTTACAACCTTCAAGATGGTATGTACACCAGGGGAATTGTAGAACTTAGATAACTTTAAAAAATACTCTTTCATAGTATGAATATTGCCATAGCACCATTTCCAGCAGCATTTCTCCCTTTTTTTGTGAATTTAGCAAAATACCTCGAAGCATTGGGTAATAAAGTTCTATTCTTAAATCCTGATTATTACGAAATTGTAGTTTTGTCTAAATGCAATTTCAACATTAATACCTACCCCAAAACCAGTTCATTTGTAAATAAATATGATAGTAATTCTGCTATAGTCTTATATTTGAGTAGATTATATCAACTTAAAGAAACTGCTAAGCTTATCAAACATAAAAATCATGCTTATTCAAGAGCATATAGCTTTTGAAAGAAAATTTGAATACAATAGATAAAATTGTATTTTGGAATGGTTCGGGAGCAGTTGAAAAAGATATTTGTGAAGAGTTGGGCATAAAAGCCTGTTTTATAGAAAATGGTTATTTTCCTAATACACTTCAAGTAAATAGTAACGGGGTGAATTGTGATGTTGAGTTTGCGCAACTTTCTTTGATAGATTTTTTGCAGTTTACTTTTAAAGAAACTCAACATAAGCAAAAATCTGATTTTGTAATACAAGATGTTCCACTTCACACAGTAAAGCGATTTTTGTATAGGTTATTTGATGATCAATATAATTTTCTAACTATTGAATCGCTCATGCACAATATTAGAATGGGAAAAGCAAAAAAAAGGTTTGCATCATTGCCTGTTGATGAATTAGATATTGATTCTCTAAAGAAATATATATTTTTCCCTCTACAAGTAAATTCCGATACCCAAATAGTATTGAATAGCCGATATACAAGTATGTACGATGTGCTTGAAATTATTTTACCCAAATTGCTAGAAACTGGATATAATATAATTTTGAAGGAGCATCCGGCAGAAATGGAGAAGGTAGATTACTCGTCATTTGTAGATAATAAAAGAGTTTTTCTAACAAAAAAGTTTGATATTGATGCGCTCATTAAACACGCTGAATTTGTAGTTTGTGTAAATTCAAGTGTTGGGTTACAGGCTCTTGCCGCAGCTAGAAAGACTTTAATATTAGGAAAGAGTATGTATGATTCTTGTCCGGGAGCTATAGTGTATGATGAGGTTAAGAGTGTCTTGGAGCAAATCGATGCAGTTTCTATCGATGAGGTTTCTTTAGAAAAATATATCAGTCATTTTAAAGAAAAAATATTTATTAAAGGCAACTGGCGACAGCCAACTATTGAATTTCTTCATGGAATTTCATGTAGAATAGATGCTGTTTAATGAGCAAGTTTGGTTATGACCCTAGAATATTTAAAAAGCTTTTTTTCTTGATTCTAGAATATTCGGCTTTAAATATCGACATTTCTTGATAAAGTTGGTTTGTTCTTTTATTATTGACAGATGAAAAATCTAATATTAAATTTCTGCCAGATAGTTCTCTTATGGTTTCATCAAGCAAAAGAGCATCGGCAAAAAACTCTTTCCCTTTACTATTAGATTCAAGTAGAAAAAAGCTAACGTTATTCTGAAAACTAATAATTATTCCTGCCGAAACAAGAACATTATCAACAGTATATATTCCTCTAATTTCTGCTAAACGATTAATTAACAGTAATTCAACGAGTTTAATGAAAAGCGATTTTAAATTTGCTTTTTTTAGAATTGTAATATATTCGTTTGTATTTTCCAGAAAAAGCAAGAAGGTTCCAAATTCAATTTTCCTTTTTATTATAAATTTCTGATTCTCTGCAATGCTAATTTTTTCTTGAAAACTGTTTTTGTAGTCATTATGTATGTCTGGATAAGAGCGTATTAAATCCATTAGATAATTGTGCAATTTTACCGTTTTAAAGTCTTTTGCACCTACTTTATTATATCTGTTTAGGTTTATATCTACTTGTTTAAATTTTGCAGGAATTGTTTGAATAAATGAATTTACAATATCTTGGTTAAGTTTATTTATTGAATATACACCGCCGTAGTTTAGAAAGAAAGGATTTAGAATAGAGTACATTCTATATTTACTTTTAAAAGGTAGTGGCATTACTTTCATATAATCTTCAGAAACCAGAGCATCCCATTTTTCGCATACACAATCCAGATACCATGAAAAACCTTCAATTGAAGCATTAAAAGCATTTTTAATACAATAATCCCATTTTTGTCGGTCAATATCTTTGTTTTTCAAGTACTTTATTTCCATCATTTTGTTTTTTCAATAGATTGTTGGTACAGTGAAAATAGAGCTTTTTTTTCATTATCCCAAGAGAGTTCTTTTTTGCATTGGCATATCGCTGTTCATCTATTGAGGTTTCGAGTAATTTATTTATACATTTTGCCAAACTATCAGGATTTCTTTCAACAAGTATTTCTCCTATTTTATAAGTTTCCACAATTCTTCGCATCTCCGGCAGGTCTGATACAATAAATGGAATAGAGGCATGAATGTAGTCAAAAAGCTTATTGGGCGGCGCATAGTAATAATTTAAACCTATAGCCTCTTCGAGCGAGAACCCACAATCTGCTATGCGTGTGTATGATTGAAGTTTGCTGTAATGAAGTTTGCCAAGAAGTATTACTTTGTTGTTCAAATCAAGATCTATTATCTTTTTTCTTAAATCTTCAATAATATCGCCACCACCAATAATAATAAAAATGAAGTTGTTCAGCAATGGCATAGTTTCAATCATTAATTCCAAACCTCTACCCAGATTTACAGCTCCTTGATAAATGATTATTTTTTTATCTTTCCACGCTTCCGGTTTTTCTGGTTTTGTAGTATTCACTTCAATGCTTGGAATAGGTACATTTTTAATTACTTTAACCGGAACATTGTATTTTTTATTGTAAACATCGGCTATGGATTGACAAACTGTTGATACATTCTTTAGTTTTGGAAAAATATATGACTCAATAGAAGTCCAGATTTTTTTAACCAATTTTTTATTTTGAATTTCAGGTACTTCTGTGAAATATTCATGACTATCGTAGACCAAAGATTTGTTTTTAAGACAAGCTGCAAAATAGCATGCAGGTAGGGTGTCTAGGTCGTTGGCCGTTATTATATCTGTTTTGTGAAACAGCAAGAAAAAGAAAAGTTGGATGTTGAAAAACGCATAAAATAAAGCACCTTTATTAAAACATAATCTTAGCCTTTTTGTTTTATATGGTAATTGGGGCAGTTCGGGTGAATCAGATAATTTTCTGCCTACCAGCAAAACTTCATAATTTTCAGAATGCAGACTTAAACATATTTTATTTACTCTTTGGTCTGTTACTAAATCGTTGGTAACAGCCATTATTATTTTTTTTCTTTTTTCAGGCATCAAATTATTTAATGTAATATTTTATATTTTTCTTTGCGATTAAATTGAATTTATGATACAAATATTAGAAAATTTCTCATTAAAATCATATAATACTTTCGGATTAAATGCCGTAGCTCGTTATTTTGCGCCATTCAATTCTAAGGAATCGCTCGTTGAAATTCTATCGACAGATATATTTGCTCGGTCTCAAAGATTAATTCTAGGAGGTGGAAGTAATATTTTATTTTTAAAAGATTTTAACGGAATTGTAGTACATCCCGAAAATAAAGGAATTGAAATAATTAAAGAAAATGCGTCAACCTCATTGGTTAGAGTTGCAGCGGGAGAGGAGTGGGACGATTTTGTTCTGTGGGCAGTAAATAATAATCTAGCAGGTGTTGAGAATCTTTCGCACATACCGGGTTGTGTTGGTGCCGCACCGGTTCAGAATATTGGAGCTTATGGAGTAGAAGCCAAAGATGTTATTCATGAAGTAACAATATTTGATTTTAAGAAAAATAGATTTGATATTTTAAATAAAGACCAATTACATTTTTCTTACAGAGATAGTGTTTTTAAGCATGAATTTAAAGATGCTTGTATTGTTGTTGATGTTGTGTTCGAATTATCAAAAAAGCATGTCTACAATGTTTCTTATAAGGGTTTAGATTCTAAACTCAAAGAGTGTGCAATTGTAAATTTACAGACAATAAGAAATTCAATTATTGAAATACGTAATGAGAAATTACCGGATCCTAAGATACAGGGCAATGCTGGTAGTTTTTTTAAAAATCCTGTTGTTGAGGAAGAGGATTATTTAAGACTTAGTGAAATCTTTGACGATATAGTTGCCTATAAATTAGATAATAGGACATACAAAATTGCAGCCGGCTGGTTGATAGACACCTTAGGTTGGAAAGGCAAATACCATAGAGATGCAGCCGTTCATGACAAACAAGCGCTAGTTCTTGTGAATAAAGGCAACGCTACCGGAGTTGATATTTTACAATTGTCAAAAAACATACAGGACGATGTGTTTAGTAAATTTTCTATTATATTGGAACCCGAAGTTCTATTTGTATAAAACAGAAATTAAGTTGATCTAAAAAACATATTCTTGCTTCTTGTAAAGATTAAAAGCCTTCATTTACAATAGGTAAATGAAGGCTTTTTATATGAGTTTTATTTTTGATTAATTAAGAACAAAACTTGTATTTCCTATTTCTTTTCCATCGTGAAAAAGAACTATTTTATAAGTTCCAGGAGTGATGTCGTCATTAGCTTTATAAAAAATATCAACATTAACCTCTTTATTATTGTAGTCTATTTCTTTCATTTCTGTAAACATTATTTTTTCACCTTCGTAGGTAAAGCTGTTATCGGCAGTTGATGATAATACGGCACCATCACTTCTGGTTATTCTCATGTATATCTCTTTTTTCCCCGGATCTATCACTACGTTTTCTCCAATAGTTGCACTTGTTTTTATTTTAGCTACTTTTTTGGCCTTAAATTTAGGTTTACTATTTTCGGCAAGTGGCAGAGATATTACGTTGAAAGCTTTAAGCTGTTGAGCTTTTTCTACTTTAACAGAAAGTTGCTCAAGTTGCTGTGTTTTTTCGGCATCAACTTTTTTAATTTCTTCTACTTCAGTGGAGAGTTGTGTGTTCTGTTCGGTAAGTTGCTTGTTTAAAACTATCAAAGAGTCTAATTGTTTTACATATTGCATTGCTGTTTGTTGAAGTCCGGCAATAAGTATCTCAGCATCTTTAAGTTTTCTAGAGTCGTTGCTCATTCTGTTTACCGAAGCTCTTAATTTGTCTATTTTTTTAAGCGCTGAATCTCTCTCTGCAATTAATCCTTCGTTATCGGCAACGGTCGATAAATAAACTCTTTCAAGCGAATCTAATTTTTGTAGTAAACTGTCTTTTTTTAAGTTGTTCGCTTGTTTGGTTGCTTTGTAAAAATAAATAACCTGCTGCACCTGCAAGCAACAAAATTATAATTATGTATACAGCATGTATTCCTGTATTGCTTTTTTTGTTTTTTGGTTGTTCGTCGAGTGTAAATGTCTCTTTGTTTTCCATATAATCTTTCTTTACAATTAATACCTATTAAACATATAAAAAAATAGGGTTCGTATATTCTTATTTACTAATATGTTATCATGTAAATATAGACAATCCCGTAATTTTATGAAAGAAATGCTGATAGTTTTTTTATAATTTTTAGTCAAAATATAAAAATGACATATTAACAACACAAAAACAACAAGCAATGAATACATTTTGTCCAATTTCTTATAATACTGTTGATAGAAATACATCTAGAGTTTCTGCCGGTATAGTTTCTTTAACAGCAATTTTATTTCTGTTACTTCATTCACAGATTACTTTATTTATTATAGTTGTTTTGGGTATAGATTTCTTTATAAGGGGTTTTTAAATTCTCGTTATAGTTTTGTATTTTTTCTAAGTTCAAAATTGAATATGCTTTTGGGTAATGAAAAGAAGCAAATAAATGCTGGTCCAAAAATTTTCGCAGCTCAAGTAGGATTTGTTTTCTTTTTGTTGCTGTTTTTATCGTTCGTATTGCAATTTTCAATTATGTACTATACAACACTTATTGTTTTTCTAATTTGTGCTATATTAGAATTTGCTGTAGGGTTTTGTGTTGCTTGTAAATTATATCCTTTTATAAGGAAGTTTTACTAATGTATTGAATAAGTATTTGTTAAATAAAAATCAGACTAAGCAATTTATTATACTTAGCCTGATTTTATTATTTTAAGAAATTCTTTTAACTATTGCAAAGTAAACAATTCTCTGTATTTACCAGTTTTGCTTTGTATTCAATAATCTGCTCCAGATAATTAAAAGGCTTCACTTCGTTCAATCCAAGATATTGTGCTAAATGTTCTATTATTTCCTTATTATTTTCAGAATAGAAATTGTCTTTTGATTTTAGTTCGCTTGCGCTATTCATAATTGCATCAAGTGGAACTAAACCAATAAGCTCGGAGCCGGTTACTTTGGTATTGAGTTTATTAGCAATATTTTTAACCGTCTCAAATAATTTTATTATTGAAGTATTATTATAATTTGTAATATTTGTAGATACTTGAATTTTATTAAAGTCTGAAATGCTCCAACCTATTGCTTTTATTCCTTTCAGCGAACTAGGATTGTTGCTTGACTCTCTTATCAGTGTTGCTATTTTTTTTGCTATAGAAACATCTTTAGTTTCTAGATTGATATTGAAGGCAATAAGCAATTCTCGGCTACCTATAACAATTGCACCCGATTTTGCATTAAAAATCGGATACCCGAAATCAGGAGTCCATTCAGGGAACAACATTTTTTGTTCAAGATTTTCATATTCACCCTCTCTTATAGTTTCCAATCTACGACGATGATCATTTTTTGCATCATTTTCGTAGCTATAAACCGGAATAAGAAGCTCTTGAGCTACTTTTTGAGCAAGTCTTTTTGAAATGATTGATACTTCATTAATATTGATGTTTTTCAATGGAACTAAAGGACATACATCGCAAGCCCCTATACGCGGATGAGCTCCTTTGTGCAACCTCATGTCTATAAGTTTAGCAGATGTTTTGATTGCATTAAATGCAGCTTCAAATACTGCTTCGGGTTTACCAACAAAGGTATAAACACTTCGGTTGGCTTCACTGTTTGAGTCAATGTTTAGAAGTTCAACATCAACAACTTTGGTAATAGATGCTGCAATAGCATTTATTACAAATTTATCCCTTCCTTCGCTGAAGTTTGGGATACATTCGATTAATGTATTCATTTTTTTCGGTATTTAGTGATTGAGCCTAAAGGCTACATATACAACACTATGCCAGAGTGGCTACCATAATCGCTTTTATGGTATGCAACCTGTTTTCGGCTTGGTCAAATACTACAGAAGCCTCTGATTCAAATACATCTTCGGTTATTTCCATACTATCAATTCCAAACTTATTGTAAATCTCAATACCAATCTTAGTTTCTTTATTATGAAAAGCAGGCAAACAATGAAGTACTTTCACTGCATTATTTCCTGTTTGTAATAGTACATTTTTATTTATTTGATAAGGGTAAAGCAGTTTAATTCTTTCTTCCCATACACTATCTGGTTCTCCCATTGATACCCAAACATCTGTATAGAGAAAATCTACATTTTTCACTGCAATACTTACATTATCTGTTATTGTGATTTTCGCACCCGATTTTTCAGCAATTTTTTTACATATTTGCACCAAATTTTCGTCTGGTTGCACTTTGCTTGGTGCAGCAAGTCTCACATCCATGCCCATTATAGCGGCTCCTACCATCAAAGAATTAGCCATGTTATTACGGGCGTCGCCTAAGTAACAAAAAGAAATTTGATTAAGTGGTTTACTACAATGCTCTTCCATTGTAAGTAAATCTGCCAATATTTGAGTAGGGTGAAATTCATCGGTCAATCCGTTCCATACCGGAACACCTGCATATTTGCCAAGATCTTCTACAATAGCTTGACCGTATCCACGGTATTCGATACCATCATACATTCTGCCAAGTACACGTGCAGTGTCTTTAATAGATTCTTTATGTCCAATTTGAGAGCCAGATGGGTCAAGATAGGTAACATTTGCTCCTTGATCGTAAGCAGCTACTTCAAATGAACAACGTGTGCGTGTTGAACTTTTCTCAAAAATCAGGGCAATATTTTTACCTTGCAACAACTTTTTTTCAGTTCCTGTCTTCTTCTCTTTTTTTAAACTATGAGATAAGTCAAGCAAATACCTGATTTCTGGTTGTGTAAAGTCTAATAACTTTAAAAAATTTCTGTTTTTGAGAGGTGTAGCCATAACCTTTGATATCTAATGAACATCAACTTTTGCAAACTTACTATTATTTTTGAATTAATCAAACAAAATGCTTATTTTCAAGAAAAATAGTCTATTATATTTGTTTCATTTTGCTTAATGTAGTAAAATTGTTGTTGATTTCAAAATATTTTTATGAAAAAGAGAAATATCTTCCTTTGCGTATTGTTTATTATCTTTATTAACTTTACTTCACAATCGGCAGAATGTAACTATTCAATAACTGATATTGTTATTCTTTCAAATATTCAAGTAAGCGATTTTGCTTTTGATGATAATACATATACTGAAAGTGAATTACAAAATGAAAGTAACCCTCCCATTTGGCAAAGCTTTTGGTTTTTGGCTTTATTAGTTGCAGTTATAGCTCTACTTGTCTATCTTTTTTATAGAAACCGTATTAATAAGGTAAAGAGAATGAGAATATTTCTCGAAAAGCAAGTTTCTGAACGTACTTCTGTTTTGGAATCAAAAAACGAGGAAATTAGAACACAAAAAGAAATGCTGCTTGAACAACGAGATTTGGCAAATAAACAAAATGCTCAAATTGGAATTCAGAAAGAAGAGTTAGAAAAACAATCGGCTCTTTTAGAAGAGGTTATAGGCAAGAGAACGAGCGAATTGGCTCTGGCAAAAGAAAAAATTGAGAGTGCTTTGAAAGAAAAGCTTATTGCCGATACTAAATTAGATTTATTGATGCACTCTTCTAAAGAAATGATTTTTAGTTTGAAATTTCCTGAAGAGATTTTCGATTTTATTACACCTTACTCTGTTGAATTGACCGGTTATTTTGAACACGAATTTATGAGCGATTCGCTCTTATTTAAAAAATTGTTTTCGGCAGATTTTAAGGATTTATATACCAATATTAGAAAAAGTTTGTTAAAAGGTGTAGATCCCAACGAATGCGAATTTCTGCTTCAACGAAGGAATGGTGAGTTGGTGTGGGTTACATTTATTGCTAAAGTTTTAAATGATGAAACGGATAAAGTAAAAGCATTACAGGGAGTTATACGCGATATTTCTGAAATTAAAAAACGAGAAAATAATCTTATTTCTGCGCAGAATAGAGCTCAAGAAGGCGACCGTCTCAGACAGGTAATAGAAGTAAATGAAGATACAACCCCATCTTTGAAAACAATTTCGGGCTTGGCCGACATTATTTCTGATCCCTACACCTCATTTAATGATAAAGATGTGTATACCAATAATATGCCTGATAGCTCAAATTCAATTTTGCATTTTGTAGATGATATTATTGATATCTCTAAAATTCATGCCGGACAATTAGAAATAACGAAATCACAGTGTTACATTAATGAAATTTTAAGAGAAGTAGAGAGTTCTTATAATAAATCAAAAGTAAATTCGCCTAAAAAGAATGTTGTATTTGTTTTTAAACCTGGAGTTGATGAAGAAAATTTCTCTATATATACAGATGCTTACAGATTTAGACAGATTGTTGTAAATTTGGTGGGTTGTTTGGTGAAATTTATTGAAGATAAAGGAATAATTGAATTTGGATATAATAATGCATCAGAAATTATATCTGATGCCGACGATCAAGATATAATACAATTCTATATAACATGTTCTGATGTTGTATTGACGGAAAAGTTTAAGAATGAATTGCTCGATAATTTAGGCGATTTTAAGGAAAAAGATCCGAGTCGAAATCTTCAATCAGGATTAGGAATTGCAATTTCAAAAAAATTGGTAGCTTTGCTCGGTGGAGATTTGAGTTTTGAATCAGATAAGGAAACCGGTACAACAATAAAATTTTCATTGCCTCTTGATAAGCAAAAAGGTATGAAATTACAAGAAAACAAAAGTGAATTAACAATTACTATGGATTGGTCAGAAAAAACAATTTTAGTTGCTGAAGATGAAGAAAATAACTACAAGTTCATTAAAGCTGCGTTGAAAAAATCGAATGCTAAGATTTTATGGGCGAAAGATGGAGAAGAGGCAATAACTGTGGTACAACAAAATCTTAAACAGATTGACCTTATTTTGATGGATATTCAAATGCCAAAGATGAATGGGTACGATGCAACAAAGATTGTAAAAGAGATAGATCCGAGTATTCCTATTGTTGCTCAAACTGCTTTTGCAATGTCGGGTAGTAAAATTAAATGTTTTGAATCGGGATGCGATAGTTATATTGCTAAACCATATAAGGCTAAAGACCTTGTTGAGGTGATTTCAAAATATTTATAGATTTTTTTTGACCTTTTTCAAATATTTATATTGAAATATTACCATAACGAGTAAAATTTGACATTAATTACTAAAGCTTCTATTTAAGGTAGATATTGAAACTGATAATTACACCATAGGTATTGCTATTTGACTGAAATTAACTAACTTTTTACGATGACTTATTAATAATTTACCAATTTCAACTCTTAATTATTGTAAAAACCAATATTTGCATAATGAAGTATTATAAGACAAGTAGATACGTTTTATCAATTTTGGTTTTAGTATGCCTTTATGGTATAAATTTGGTTGCTCAACCCAGAAATATAAGCTTTGAGAAACTTACTGTAGAAGACGGACTTATAAACAGCACCGTAAAAGTAATTTGTGAAGATAGTTTTGGTTTTATTTGGTTCGGTACCAAAAATGGTATTTGCCGTTACGATGGTGTCAATTTCAGATATTATACTTCTGATGTATTCAATAATAATTCATTGCCCGATAATTATATAGTTTCTATCTCCGAATATGGTAGTAAGTTATTTATAGGTACTTATAGCGGTGGATTGAGTATTTTTGATATTAGCAAAGAGACATTTACAAATTATTCTTTCAAAGATAGTTTGTTTGCCAAAGATTACCCTATAACGGTAAGTATATTTGATTCAGTGAATTTGCATTACTACTTTGCAACATTGGGTGGAGGTGTAGTGGTTGCCGATATGTATTTGAAACCAATAAAGAGATACTTTGTAAATGGTTTCCAATCACAGTCTCTTTCAAACAATATGGTTTCAGATTTAATTCTTACCGACTCAACCTTATATATTGCTACCGCCGGAAACTATATTGATTGTTTAGATTTGCCTTCATGTCAGATTATTAAAAGAAAACATTCTGAATCGCAACTTGGCTTTTATAAAAGTTTTGGTAAGCGGCTTTATCTACTCGATTCTATGCTTTTTATAGGCACAGAGACCGAAAAGCTGTTTCAGTATAATATAAAGTCAAAAACTTTTATTAATGCAGCCAAAATAAATAGCACTTTGCCCGATGCCATTATTACAAAAATATGCTGTATAGCCGATAATTTATTTATCTCCACCGACGGTAAAGGCTTGTATATCTATAATCTACCATCAGGAAAGCATACATCGTCTTCATATTATCCAAATAACCCAACCGGAATATCATCTAATGCAATTTGGGAAATATATTATTCTCGAAGTGGTTTGCTTTGGATTGGTACTTTTTCGGCTGGAGTAAATATGTATATACCTCATAAGAATTTTTTCAAAAATATAAAACAAGTCGGAGCTATTGAAAGTGTTTTGCCTGCTGCATCTGTTCTTGATGTGGAATATGATTTTAAAAGAAATTCAGTAATTATTGCCACAGACGGTGGCGGATTGGTAAGCTTTGATATGGATTATCAAAAAATAGAACCTTTAACTGATGTGGATATAAAAAAGACAGAGGTTGTAAAAAAAGTATTTTTCGACAGTAAAGGAAGTGTACTTTTTGGAACTTATGGTAGTGGTTTGGTTGTCAAGAAGGAAAGTATGTCGGCTTACAAACCTGTTATTGATAGTTTGAATAATAAAAGTATATGGGATATTGAAGAAGATAGTTATGGTAATCTCTGGTTTGCTACGCTTTATGAAGGACTCTACCGTTTTAATACCATTACCAAGAAAGTAACGAACTACCGACACGATGTGCGTGATAAGTTTTCTATTCCGGCCGATGTTGTTAATGTTTTATTTATTGATAATCAGAAACAATTGTGGATAGGAACTGATGGAAATGGTTTGGCTAAGTATAATTATAAAAATGATATTTTTGAAAGAGCCTTTTCTCCGTCGCCTCAATCAGGTGAAGTTGGGTCTGTTATAAGAACAATTTTTCAAGATAAGCAAAGTAGATTGTTTTTTGGAACACAAGGAGAAGGAATTAGATATCTGTCATCGGTGCACGATGAGGTTTTTAAACATATTACCAAAAATGATGGCTTACCTTCAAATACAATAAGCGATATTAGGCAAGATTCTTTGGGTTTATTGTGGATAACTACTGATAGGGGTTTATGTTCATATGATTTTGAGAAAAAAAGAAGCGCGTACCTTTTCGGTTCAAGATGGTTTGCCTTGGTTAGAATTTAATTATAATGCATCATGTGCTGATAGCGTTGGCAACATTTATTTTGGAGGGTTGAAAGGATTACTCTTTTTTAATTCTACCAGAGTAAACAAAAATGAAATGCCTGTTAATCCTTATGTAAGTAAAATTTCACTTGATTATAAGGAAGTTGATTTTCTTAAATTGCAGACCGGTAAAACTAAAATTAATGCACCTGCTTTTTTGGTTGATACGTTTGATTTAGATTATTCAGTTTCGGTACTTACTTTAGAATTAAGAACCGATGATTATATTTCCCCTCACAGACAAGAATTTAGATATAAACTTGAAGGTTTTGATGATAAATACACCTATGTGACTTCAGAAAATAGAAACGTTACCTATACCCATTTGAAAGGTGGTACCTATTTTTTTAAATATAGTTGTCGGTCAATAGGAGGTAGTTGGAGCAACGAAAAATTAATTGTAATTATAAAACATGTACCGTTTTGGAAAGAGAAGTGGTTTGTTGCAACTGTTCTTATTATAGTTGTATTTGTTTTAGGTGTTATATTGGTGTTTTTTCTTAAAGCCCAAGCTAAAAGAAGACAGCAGTTAGAAGAAAAAATCACAGAGCGTACTAAACTTATAGCGAAACAAAAGGAAAATCTTCTACACCAAAGAGATGCACTTATTACAAAAAACAAAAAAATACTAAAACAGCAGGAAGTTCTCAAGGAATCTAATGAGCAGGTAAATTATCAGAATGAAGAGTTGCGTTCGCAGAGCGATATGTTGCATGAAGTGAATCAGGAGATGATGCAACAAAATAAAATGATTGCCGATCAAGCACAGAAACTAAAAGAAAAAAACAGTCTTTTATCCAGAGGTTTAAATTACGCCAAACGAATTCAGATTTCTTTATTCCCCGATGAAAACGATTTAAAGAGACATATTCATAAATCGTTTATATTCTTTAAACCAAAAGAGAAGGTAAGTGGAGATTTTTTGTGGTTGCGTAAGGTAGCCAACAAGATTATTATTGCTGAGGTAGATTGCACTGGTCATGGTGTGCCGGGTGCATTTATGTCTATGATAGGCAATGCTTTGCTTAATGAAATAGTGGGTAATAAACACATTACCGATCCGGCTACAATTTTCTATCATCTCAATGAAGAGTTGCACAGCATTTTCAAACAGGGCGACTATGATATTGAAGCGCAAGATGAAGGTATGGATTTGAGTCTGTGTACAATAGATTTATCTGCCAAAAAAGTAGTATTTGCTTCGGCAATGCAGAATGTATTTATAGCTAGACCCAATTGCGATATAGAAGTTGTAAAAGGAGATATCTTTTCTATAGGAGGGCTCATGTCTAAATTTAAAAAACCTATATATACAAATTTTGAATTTGCTATAGAACCTGGTATGCGTCTCATCTTTACTTCAGATGGGTATATAGATCAATTTGGTGGTGCAGAGAGAGGAAAATTTGGCGTGGAGCGTTTCGAACGATTGCTTTGTAATAATTCAAGCAATTCCATGGAAGGTTTTAAAAAAAGTGTTGAAGAATCATTTACTAACTGGCTAGGCGATAATGATCAACTAGATGATATTTTGGTTGTTGCAATTGAATTTTAGAAATTCTTCAATTCATCTGATTAAATGTGAGATATATCAATATTGAAAATATTATAAAAGCTATGTCTTAAAAAAATAATAATAAAATTATTTAGAATAAAAGTTTTTTACCAGTGAATTTAAGAAGGTTATTTAGGAACAATATATTTAGTTCCAAACCAGGAACTTCTTTAAAAGACAAGCTTACAAAATTATCACCCATTCCGGTAGACCAAATACGATTGAAATTGTAGTTATTGTATTCATCCTCATCGCTTATAGTCCAAGTTTCTTTATTGTGATTATCCTTACCAAATTGTTCAAACATATAATTAGTAAGTTTTATGGTCTCTTCTTTTGAGATTCTTTTCTTTTTTGCTCTAAATGAGGCATTTATATGAGTTTCACCAGTAATGTTAGATTTATCAAATAATACCCTGAAACGAAGCGCATCAAAAATTTCGAATTCTTTATTATCTAATTTTTTTTCATAATCCACAATCAAAATTGCAGGAGTGTCTTCAGTGTTCACCTCCTTATATTCTCCAACATAAAAAGTTGTCAAATCAAAATTTATAAGTTTGAGAATGTTTTTTTTATCGGAAAGATACGGTTGCACCATAATAATTCATTTTTATTTTGATATTGCCTGTGCTGTTTTCAACCCAAATGTAATACTATTTATGTTATTTGTAAAGAGTTTTATTAAACAAAAAAATATTTTTATAAATATATTAGTCGGTTAGTTCGCTTGAAAAAGTGGAACTTGCTATTTGTTTTTATAATATTGTTTTTTCGTATTGTAAAAAGAAACAAAATGTGAAGGCAAATCTCCTTTTTTTATTACATTCTATAATTTTCTTTGTCAATTTCCACAATAAATCTTGATGGGTATGAGCAAAAGGCATTGAATGTTTTTACATAAGAAGGCATAGTAATATACAGCTCTTCTTTTGCTCTGCTACAAGCTACATAAAACAACCGACGTTCCTCCTCTACCTCTTCTATAGAGTTTAGCGCTTTGCTATTAGGGAACAATCCGTCTAGTGCATGAGGCACGAAAACAGCAAACCACTCAAGTCCTTTAGCCGAATGAACTGTAGAAAGGGTAAGGGGTTTTTCTTCATCCTCATCGGTCATGGGTGTTGTGCGATCGCTGTACTTTTTTGAAGGTGGGTCAAGTGCAAAGTCTGATAGAAATAACTCTAAAGTTTCATATTTGGCACTCATCTCTTCAAGCACATTCAAATCAAGAATTCTTACAGCAAAATCATTTTCTCTTGATTGTAATATAGGTATGTAATATTCTTTTATGAGTGAAATTCTTTCCTTTACACTCATATTTGAATCGGCAGCTGTCATTAATGTGTTTGCAAGCAACTGCAAAGCACCACTATACTGCTTTGTATTATATTTTTCTAATGATATTTTGCCGCTATTTTGCATCACATCTTTTATTATTGTACCCGATGCTGTCTTACCAATTCCAGGAATAAGTTTGAGTATCCTATGCCATGCAACAGCATCGTAAGGGTTTTGAGTAAGTCTTAGGTAAGCTATTAAATCTTTTACATGAAGCTTTTCATGAAATGCAAGTCCGCCAACGGTAATGTAGGGGATACCTCTTTTTTGTAATTCAAATTCAATATGATGCCAATGCCAGGTAGAACGGCAAAGTACAGCCATATTCTTCAGTTCCACAGCTCTCTCTCGTAACTGTAAAATAACGGAAACTATATATTCTGCTTCTTCTTCCTGATTATAAAATTTCTTTATTATTGGTTTAAATTGAGTATTATTTTCGGAATACAGCTTTTTTGGATATCCGAGTACTGCATTTGAAATAATGGCATTTGTAAAATTAAGTATGGTTTGATTGCTTCTGTAATTTTGTTCAATTTTCACAACCTTACAATCTGGATAGGTCTCGGGAAAACGCAGAATGTTCTCAAAATTTGCACCTCTAAATGCGTAAATACTTTGAGCATCGTCTCCAACTACCATTATGTTTCTATGTTTTTGAGCAATGAAATCAACAATATCTTTTTGCACCAAATTTGTATCTTGAAACTCATCGACCATTATGAATCTGTACAAATCTTGAATCTTCTCTCTAAATACCAGATTCTGTTTGAGTTTGTCTCTGAGTACTTCCATCAAATCGTCGTAATCAAAGAGTTTACAAATAGTTTTGTACTGTCCATACCCTCTATAAATCAGTTCAATATCTTTTGTATACTTTACTATGCCTGTAAAATCGGTTTCAATAACTTCTTTTATTGTTAGGTTTCGGTTACGAGCTGAAGAACAAACTTCTTGAATTCTAGCTTTTTTGGGGAAAGCTTTATCTGTTTGTCCAAATTTCAATTCGCTACGAATCAGATCAATGGTATCTTGCGAGTCTGATGTGTCTATTATTGAAAAATTGTGAGGCAAATCGAGTAAGTTAGCATATTTACGGAGTATGTGATTGGCAAATGAGTGAAATGTGCCTCCCATAACTTTGGCTACCAATTTATTTTGTAAGAGCTCTTCGGCCCTTCCAAGCATTTCTTTTGATGCTTTTTTGGTAAAGGTGAGCAACAAAATTTCTTGAGGACTTACACCCAATTCCAGTAAATAGCTCAATCGATGAATAATAACTCTTGTTTTGCCGCTACCGGCTCCTGCAATTACCAATAAAGGACCTGAAACAGTAGCAATAGCTGCCAATTGCGACTTATTTAAGCGTTCGTGATAATTAATTTTGAATTTCTTATCAAATACGTGTTCATCTATTACAACCACAGGTTTTTCTTCTATAGAGCGAACTATAGATTGCAGATGCTTTATTTTTTCTTTTATTACATCGGGCAGTGTTTCTGTAGCCGATGCTGAATATTCTGAAAGTGCAATATTTGATTGAGCAACTTTAGATTTTTCATCTGCTTCCAACTTTTGCATATTTACACTAGTCAAAAAAGCACTAAGCAACTGCTCACGCTCGTCATCTCTTTCAGCATCTGGTATTTGGGTTGTATCTAAATTATTCATAATTTAAAATTTTGTCAATCGCCTAAGTTCCGAAATTATTTTTGATTTTAATAATAAATAGTTTTGTAAGCTTTTGTTTTGTTTTCTCACTAAGTGAACTAAATCTTTATTCAACTGCTTAAATTAGCATTGAAATTTGTTTCCTTTTTTTTATATTTGCCCTTTAAAATCAAGGGAATGGAGGAAAACATATACCCCTTTTTTGATGGGATATTGGAGAAATCAGATAAAGAATTGCTTTTAAGACAGCGGTCGAAAGTGTTGTGGATGTCAGGTTTATCGGGTGCAGGAAAATCAACTATTGCTAAAGAATTGGAAAAAAGGCTCTATTCGCAAGGCTTTCTTACCCTGATTTTGGACGGAGATAATATTAGAGTGGGCATCAATAATAATTTAGGATTTTCTGATAATGATAGAACAGAAAACATAAGACGCATTGCCGAGGTGTCAAAACTTATTGTTAATTCGGGAGTAATTGTCATAAATAGTTTTATCAGCCCCAATGAAAAAGTAAGAGAAATGGCTCAAGAAATTATTGGGAAAGAAAATTTTGTAAATATCTATATAAATGCCTCTTTGGCATGTTGCGAGAAGAGAGATATTAAAGGTTTATATAAAAAAGCCAGAAAAGGAGAGATTGCCAATTTTACCGGAATTGATTCTGTTTTTGAACCACCTTTAAGTGCTGATATTGAAATACCAACCGATGAGCAAACAGTTGAAGAGTCGGTTAATCAGTTACTTGAATTTATTTTACCATTAATTACGTATCAATAACTAATATAAATTACAATATGAGTAAATATCATTTGAATCATTTAAAAGAACTAGAGTCCGAGTCTATATATATTATGAGAGAGGTTGCAGCGCAATTTGAGAATCCGTGTTTGCTTTTTTCAGGAGGTAAAGATTCTATAGTTATGGTGCATTTGGCAAAGAAAGCATTTTGGCCCGCTCGCATACCCTTCCCTTTAGTTCATATAGATACCGGTCATAACTTCGAAGAAACACTTACTTATAGAGATAGTTTGGTAGAAGAAATAGGTGCTAAATTAGTAATTGGTTCAGTACAAGAGTCTATAAACAAAGGAAAGGCAACTGAAGAAAAAGGAATAAATGCAAGTAGAAACAAACTGCAAACAGGAACACTGCTTGACACAATAGAGGCACACAAATTTGACGCAGCCCTTGGCGGTGGTCGTAGAGATGAAGAGAAAGCGCGTGCAAAAGAAAGATTCTTTTCGCATCGTGATGAGTTTGGACAGTGGGATCCTAAAAATCAAAGACCCGAACTTTGGAATATTTTCAACGGGAAAAAAAATATTGGTGAGCATTTCAGGGTATTCCCTATTTCTAACTGGACAGAAATGGATGTTTGGCAATATATTTATCAAGAACAAATCGCTTTACCTTCGCTTTATTTTACCCACGAACGCGATGTTTTTGAGCGAGATGGCATGTGGTTGGCTCATGCTCCATTTATGCAATTGAAACCTACCGAAAAAGTAGAGAAAAAAAGAATCCGTTGCCGAACAATTGGCGATATTACCTGTACCGGTGTTACTTTTTCTGAAGCTTCGTCATTGGAAGATATAATAAATGAAATAGCTTCTACAAGAGTTACTGAAAGAGGCGGTAGAGCCGATGATAAACGCTCAGAGGCTGCTATGGAAGACCGAAAAAAAGAAGGTTATTTCTAAATTTTATTTGCTTTTTATTAACTAACACTCGAAATACAATATATTATGTCTCAATTTGAACAATTTGACAATAAAGGATATTTAAATATGGATTTGCTACGATTCACCACAGCTGGTAGTGTAGACGATGGCAAATCTACACTAATAGGTCGTTTGCTTTACGATAGTAAGTCGATATTTGAAGACCAACTCGAAGCCGTAGAGCGCGACAGTAAGCGCAGAGGTATGGACGAAATGAATCTGGCTTTGCTTACCGATGGTCTGCGCGACGAACGTGAACAAGGTATTACTATTGATGTGGCTTACCGCTACTTTGCAACCCCAAAAAGAAAATTCATCATTGCCGATACTCCCGGTCATATTCAATATACTAGAAATATGGTTACCGGAGCATCTACAGCCAATTTGGCTATAATACTTATTGATGCTAGACATGGAGTAATAGAACAAACCTTCAGACATTCCTATATAGCATCGCTGTTGCGGATTCCTCACCTTGCGGTATGTGTAAATAAGATGGATTTGGTGAACTTTGATGAGGAAGTTTTCAATAAAATAAGAGAAGACTATTCTGCATTCTCTACAAAACTTGATGTAAAAGACATAAGGTTTGTACCAATAAGTGCCCTTAAAGGAGATAATGTTGTAGATCGTTCTACAAATATGAATTGGTACGATGGGCCAACACTTATGCACATCTTAGAAAATATCTATATAGCAGGTGACTATAACTATACCGAAGGAAGATTTCCAGTACAAACCATAATCAGACCTTATAATGATGAATATCATGATTATAGAGGTTATGCAGGAAGAATTGCAGGTGGCGTTTTCAAACCTGGCGATGAAGTAGTTGTACTACCATCAGGCTTTACTACCAAAATAAAAGCTATAGATACCTACAAAGAAAGTATTCCAGAAGCATTTCCGCCACAGTCGGTTACAATAAGGTTGGAAGATGAGATTGATATAAGTAGAGGAGGAATGATTGCTCATACAGAAAATCAGCCACAATCAAGCCAAGATATTGAAATGATGATTTGCTGGATGGGTGAAAAACCACTTACCGTAAGAGGTAAATATGTGGTTAAACATACTACCGCCGATTGTAAATGTATGGTACAGTCTATTGAATATAAGGTAGATGTAAACACTATGAATCACATAGCATGTGTAGAAAATCTTAAACTTAACGATATTGCTAAAGTGAAAATAAGAACAACTCAGGCATTGCATTTCGATTCTTACAGCAAAAATAGAATTACCGGTTCGCTTATTCTTATTGAAGAAGGTAGCAATAGCACTGTAGGAGTAGGTATGATAATTTAGAAGAAGTTATAGTTAAAGCAAAAATTTTACTGCAATTGATTATATAAAAAAAATATTGCAAAATGCTTGACTTTTAATTTTATAATGTCTTACTTTGCCTTGATTATTAAAAGATATGAAAAATACAATGAAAAATATTGTGCTCGTGGTCATTACAAGACTATTCTCAAATGAGAGATAGAGGGGCATGATATTATCATAAAATGAAATAATTTCAAGCACCATTCTCTCCAGAGAATGGTGCTTTTTTTTTCTATATTTGCTAATTTTTAAAACCAAGAAACCAAATTTTATTTGATTTCTTAATTGTAATTAAAACATATAAAAAATTATAAAAATGGGATTTCCACTAAGAAGTGCAACATCAACCCAGGGGCGATTGATGGCAGGAGCTAGAAGTTTATGGCGTGCAAATGGTATGAAAGAAGAGCAATTTGGTAAACCAATTATTGCAATTGCCAATTCATTTACACAGTTTGTACCCGGACATGTTCATTTACATGATATAGGTCAGTATGTAAAATCGCTTATTGAGAAACAAGGTTGTTTTGCAGCCGAATTTAATACCATAGCAATTGACGATGGTATTGCTATGGGACACTCAGGAATGTTGTATTCATTGCCTTCAAGAGAAATAATTGCCGATAGTGTAGAATATATGTGCAATGCTCATAAAGTAGATGCCTTGGTTTGTATAAGCAATTGCGATAAAATTACTCCAGGTATGCTCATGGCTGCAATGCGATTGAATATTCCAACCATCTTTATTTCTGGTGGTCCTATGGAAGCTGGGGTTATTGATAATGAGAAGTATGACTTGATCGACTCTATGGTAATGGCGCTTGACCCCAAAGTTGACGACAATAAACTTGATGAAGTTGAAAAAAATGCTTGTCCTACTTGTGGCTCTTGCTCAGGAATGTTTACCGCAAATTCAATGAATTGCCTTAATGAAGCACTTGGTATGGCTTTACCCGGCAATGGTACAATAGTAGCAACGCATGTAAATAGAAAAAAACTATTTGAAAAAGCAGCTAATAAGATTGTTGAAATTACTAAAAAATATTACATAGAGGGAGACCAAACCGTTTTACCACGTTCTATTGCTACACGTGCATCATTTATGAATTCTATGGTGCTTGATATTGCTATGGGTGGTTCTACAAACACTGCATTGCACTTATTGGCAATTGCTCATGAGGCTGGTGTTACATTTACAATGAAAGATATGGATGAACTTTCTAGAAAAGTTCCTTGTATCTGTAAAGTAGCTCCTAATACAAAATTATATCATATTGAAGATGTAAATAGAGCAGGCGGTATCATAGGCATTTTAGGAGAACTTGACAGAAAAGGATTGTTAGATACTTCTGTATATAGAGCAGATGGTCTTACCCTGAAAGCGGCTTTGGAGCAATATGATATTGTAAATGCAAATGTAAGTCAAGAGGCAATAGATTTGTATAAATCGGCTCCGGGAGGCAAACATAATTTGGTATTGGGTTCGCAGTCTAGCACTTATAAAGAACTAGATGCTGACCGTAAAAATGGTTGTATTCGTTCTGTTGAACATGCTTATTCGCAAGATGGCGGTTTAGCTATTTTATTTGGAAATATTGCTACCGGAGGTTGTATCGTTAAAACAGCGGGTGTTGATGAATCTATTTTGAAATTCAAAGGCACCGCAAAAGTATTCCATTCGCAAGAAGATGCGGTTGAAGCTATTATAAAAGGTAGAATAAAAGCCGGCGATGTGGTTGTTATTGTTTATGAAGGCCCTAAAGGTGGACCGGGTATGCAAGAAATGCTCTATCCGACTTCATATTTAAAGTCAATGCAACTAGGTAAAGCTTGTGCTCTTATTACCGATGGTAGATTCTCCGGAGGGACTTCGGGTCTGTCTGTTGGGCATGTTTCTCCTGAAGCTGCAAGTGGCGGAAATATTGGTCTGGTTAAAGATGGCGATAGCATTACTTTTGACATACCGAACCGTTTGGTGCAGCTCGAAGTATCTGACAGTGAGCTTGATTCGCGAAGAAAGGCCGAAGTAGCTAAAGGAAAAGATGCTTTTAAACCGAATAGAATCAGAGAGGTGTCTAAGGCTCTTAAAGTCTATGCTCAAAACGTTTCTTCGGCAGATTTAGGTGCTGTAAGATTGATAGACTAGAAATTGAAATTGATAATTAATAATATTATTAGGATTAAGAGTTAAGATTGGAATTTTTAGTGTTTTATCAAGCCTAAAATCCTACTAAACATTGGTTTACTAAGGTGTTTGATTATTGAAATAAATTTATTCTAACTCTTAATTCGCATAATATTGTGTTTTTTTTAAATGTGCTGAATTAATTTATCCTTCATGGGTAACTTAATAATGTAAGCAGAGTTGTTCTTTTTTGAGCTTGATTTTAAATTTTTAACATTTCATTTAGCAATTGAAAAATAGGAAAAAATGAATTCTACAAAACAAGATAAAACTGAAACTTCATCAGAAAGTAATGAAGACAGTCGTAGTTCGTGGAGAACTATAGAAACAAACTCTTTGTTTGCCGATCGTATTTCTGATGTACCAAAGTCGTTCATAAGAGAAATTCTAAAGGTTACGGTTTCTGAATCAATTATTTCGTTTGCTGGTGGATTGCCTAATAGAGACCTCTTTCCTACCAAAGCACTGCAAGATGCAAGTAATTTTGTATTTGAAAATGCAGGTAGCGAGATTTTACAATATAGCACTACAGAAGGCTATCTTCCACTCAGAAAATTTATTGCAGAACGTTATGCATTAAGAGGTTTGGAGATAAACCCTGAGGATATTCTTATTACAACAGGTTCGCAGCAAGGTCTTGATCTTTTGGGTAAAACATTTATAAATGAAGGTGATAATGTAATTATTGAGGAACCAGGTTATTTAGGAGCTATTCAGTTGTTTTCTGTTTACAGGGCAACATTTTTGCCTGTAGCTCTTGAAAATGACGGATTAAATATTGAACAATTAAAACAAGTTTCAGGAAAAAAGAACACAAAACTATTGTACACGGTTCCCAATTTTTCTAATCCTACCGGTATAACTTATTCTACCGAGAAAAGAAAAGCTGTAGCCGAAGAACTTAATGGTAAACCAATATTTATAATTGAAGACGATCCGTATGGCGACTTACGTTACAAAGGCGAAAATCAATTGTCTTTTAAACATATACTGCCCGAACAAACAATTCTACTCGGCTCTTTTTCTAAAACCGTTGTACCTTCGTTTCGTATTGGGTGGATAGTAGCGTCTAAACCTATTATGGATAAACTTCTAGTTGCAAAACAAGCATCTGATTTGCATACCAATTATTTCACACAGAGATTATTGCATCAATTTTTAGTTTCAAATTCGCTTGATTCACATATTAAAACAATAAAAGAAGTGTACGGCAGACAGGCTGAAGCTATGGTAAGCAGTATAAAAAAATATTTTCCGGCAGAAGTATCTTTTACATTGCCCGAAGGAGGCATGTTTTTGTGGGTTACTTTACCCAAAGGCATTTCTTCTATGAAATTGTTCGATTTGGCTATAAAAGAAGATGTTGCATTTGTTCCCGGTAATCCGTTTTACACACAAAAACTAGAAAGTACAAACACTCTGAGACTTAATTTTTCTTGTGTTGATGAAAAGAAGATTGAAGAAGGAATTAAAAAACTCAGTCTGGTGATTAAAAAATTATTAAACGAAAAATTATAAAGAGTTACTTGAAAGGATATTACTCTTAAGAGTTTCTAAATAAGATTTATAGATATATTAATATCAAACAAAAAGAGTACATGAAAAGTAACTCATTTACATATAGAAACAATAAAATTTTCAACTCACTCATAAAATGTGAGAGAAGGTTTATTTGGGAATTTGTGATTTCAGAACCCGTCTGATGTAAGTTAGAGATACAGAATGAAACAAATATAGAATTAATAAAATAACAGAAAAACAGAAAAAATTAACATATTAGAAGTCATGGCAGATAAAAAAGAACGTATTACAGGAGCCGAAGCCATATTAAAAATATTGGAAACAGAAGGTGTAACAACCATATTTGGCTATCCGGGTGGAGCAATAATGCCCATCTACGATAAACTTTATGATTTTGGCGATACTTTAAAGCATTACTTGACCAGACATGAGCAAGGTGCAATACATGCAGCTCAAGGTTATGCGAGAGCTACAAATAAAATAGGAGTTTGTTTTGCAACATCAGGCCCCGGAGCTACAAATTTAGTTACCGGTATTGCCGATGCAATGCTTGATTCTACTCCAATATTAGCCATCTCAGCGCAAGTAGGTTCGCATTTATTGGGCACAGATGCTTTTCAGGAAATAGATATGATAGGTATCACAATGCCTATTACCAAGTGGAACTACCAAGTAACAAGTGCCGAGGAAATACCAGAAGCATTAGCAAAAGCGTTTTATATAGCTCGTACAGGTCGTCCGGGTCCGGTTTTGATTGATATTACCAAAGATGCACAATTGCAGTCGTTTGAGTTTAGCTATAAATCTCACACGAAGATGAGAGGCTATTATCCATTCCCTAAAATTAAAATCGAAGCTATTAAAGAAGCAGCTTTGTTGATAAATGGAGCGAGAAAACCACTTATTTTGGCAGGTCAAGGGGTAAACCTTTCAGGCGCTCAAAATGAGTTGAAGATTTTTGCAGAAAAAACAGGTATTCCGGTAGCTACAACCATACTTGGCTTAAATGATATCTCTGCCGATAATAATCTTTACGTTGGTATGCTTGGTATGCACGGCAATTATGCACCAAATATTAAAACAAATGAAGCCGATGTTATCATTGGTATAGGTATGCGTTTTGACGATAGAGTAACCGGTAACACAGCTACTTATGCCAAACAAGCAAAAATTATACATATAGAAATTGATAAATCTGAAATAGGTAAAATTATAGCCCCATCGGTTGCTATAAATGCCGATGCTCGAGAGGCGCTTATTTCACTTATTGAAGAGTGTAAACCAAATTCTCATGACGCTTGGTTGCAAGAATTTAAAGATGCTCATAAAATAGAACATAAGAAAATTATTGATAAAGATACCATGCCTACCCAAGGAGAGGTAAAAATGGGAGAGGTAATAAAAATGATTTCTGATAAAACGAAAGGAACTGCCATAGTAGTTACCGATGTTGGTCAGCACCAGATGGCAACGTGCCGATATTACGATTTCAAAGAAGGTTCGGAGATAATTACCTCTGGCGGACTTGGAACAATGGGCTTTGGATTACCTGCTGCTATGGGAGCTAAGGTTGCTCGACCGGAAAAAGAAACGGTTGTATTTATTGGCGACGGAGGTTTTCAAATGACAATCCAGGAGCTTGGAACTATTGCTGCTAATGATATTGCAGTAAAAATTATTATTTTAAATAATAATTTTCTTGGTATGGTACGTCAGTGGCAAGAGCGTTTCAACGAAAAAAGATATTCTTTTGTTGATATTCAAAGTCCAGATTTTCTAACCATTGCTAAAGGCTACGGAATTCCGGGTTTTCATGTTGAAAAAAGAGAAGAATTAGAAAAAGGTATTGATTTAATGTTACAATCAAAAACTGCATTTTTGCTTGAAGTTAAAGTTGAAAAATCTGAAAATATTTTACCTATGATTGAACCTGGTTCGGGTGTAGGCGATATAAAATTGGAATAATCTTTTTCACCTCGTTTACCTTACCAAAATGAGGTGTATTAATTTTAATTTTCAAATCAATTTTTTCGGTTAATTTTTTATTTTCTAACGTTTATATTACATTAAAAATGGAAACAAAGCAATATACAATAGCCGTCTATACAGAAAATCATATCGGACTGCTCAACAAAATAACCATTACCTTTACCAGAAGGAAGATAAATATAGAGAGTCTTACCGTTTCTGAATCTGAGATAGCAGGCATACACAGTTTTGTGATTGTAGTAAATACTACAAAAAGCAAGATAGAAAAACTGGTAAAACAGCTCGAAAAACTGGTAGAGGTGTTTAAAGCATTCTACTATACCGACGATCAGATTGTAGCACAAGAAATTGCTCTTTATAAGATGCCTATTTCTGCTATCACGGGCGGAATAGACATGGGTAAAATAATAAGAAAAAGTGGAGCGAGAATCTTAGAAATGCAGGAAGATTATTTTGTGATTGAGCAAACCGGCACCAAAGAAGAAACCACAGATCTTCTCAACAAACTCAAACCATTTGGTATTTTGGAATTTAACCGTTCCGGAAGAATTATGGCTTCCAGACCAATGAAGCGACTGGAAGACTATATTGAAGAGAAAAATGAAGCTCACTATTATACAAAGTAGCAAGAAAAAGCCAAGTCGGAGATAAAAACCCTACTTGGCTTTTTTTATGAAAATATAATACTATATCTGCAAGTCTCAAAGTGCCGTATTCCTGGTAGAGGCGCACAGACGTGCGTCTCAAAATAGTTCAGAAGTATTACGTAGAGAAAATTCATGAATTTTCTTTACACACAAATAGATGGAGTTTGTAATTCGGACTTTACTAAGTAGATGTAATAGATTGTTTTAAAAATACCAACTATAAGTTCGCACCATCTGAGGCTCTTGAGAGCTTCGCTGTAAACTCGCATCTACAATACTACGAATTAAGTCTGCCTCAATCCGTTTAGCATCCACAATCATGGTTTGGTATATAGTTTCCATATTCATGATAATTGTTTTCGTAATAGTAAATGATAATTTTTGTACCTGTCCTCCAATCTTTAAATATAAATTCCGGAATATCATCATTATTAATATCTATAGCCTGAATTGGAATTAAATACTGTCCTTCTATTGAAATTATTTCAGATAATGTATACGTATCATCCTTATATTTTATTAACGATTCTTTTATTTCTCCCCCAAATGATGGTTCACCACACGGTTCTCCAGACTCTATATATATGAATGATGCAGTAACTTTTGATGTAGAATAAAATGCATCTTCCGATCTTGCATAGTCGAACCATTTTTCGGGAAAACTATTTTTTTCGCCTTCCTCTTTATATTCGTCCTGTAGATACGTATTATAATCATCCTGAATTTTAGTATAGTTATCAGACGCAAGAATTTCCTTGTAATACTCGTTGTGAATATCAGAATCACTTTTAAAAATTGCCGTTACTTCCGGGAGAGAGCTTAAACGCCCCCAAATAAAGTCGGTACTAGTTTCCTCAAATTCGAAACTGGCAACCAGAAATTTATTATTGGAACTTTGAAACATTTCAATTGGATTGTTAGACTCTTCATTATCTTCATCATTAAATCTTTGTCTTTCACTAGAATGTGGTGTGAAAGCTAAAATTACATTAAAAGATTTTATTCTAACTGTAGTTCTTCCATGTTTTTCATCGAAAATGTCAAATTCTTTCCCTATAAGGTTCTTGTAAAAAAACGGAAGTGCCTCCATATCTACATCACTAGTTCCAGTTCCTGGCGATACATCATAGGGTTCGCCTATAAGAGCTTCATTATCATAAGGTTTTATTAGTAGATACTTATTTTCATAAATAAAAGCAAAATGTGGAAATGACACAAAATAATTATCGTTTATAGAAATTGCTAAAGCATTTGCATCGGCACTATTTTGCAGATTTAAAGCTTCTTCATAATATTTACTTGCATTTTTTGAATCGGTAGTTTGATTTTCAATTTCATCTATAGATGGTACATCCATATTACTATTCCATTCTTTCTTCAAACTATTTAACAATGAATTTTCGTGTATATAATATCTGTATTCACTTTCAAAAGTATATATATCTTGAGTAGATTGTTTAATGAAAAGAAAAAACAGACTATTGTTTTCAAAGTAATACTCCCTTATTTCTGATGATTCATTTTTAGACTTTTCTACCCTAACAGTAATTTTAACTAATTCATTTTGGATATTGTAATAGTATCTATTTTCAATCGTACAATCTTCGTTGTTTTCAACTATAACTGATACCGGATTAATTTCAAGTGCCTGTATCTTTGCATATTTTTCTTTAATTGCATTTATATAAGAAGCTGTCAAATCATCTGAATACTGATGGGTTAGAATAAGATCAGGAATTGTCATTTTATTCTTTTCTGTTTGAACCTCTGTAGTCGATATTTCACTTGCTTGAGGTTTTTGTACATTTATTACTACATGATTTTTGTTTTCATTAGTATTCGAAGAGCAAGAAGCGTATGAAAATAGAACAAAAACTAATATCAAGAACCTGAATTTTTTCATTTGTTTATAATCGTTTGTGAAAGTTATTTTGCAATTATACTTTGATGTTATGAGCTTGTTATATAATGCTAATTAAAGTTTATAGTTCCTTGTTCATGTTTGCAACTCGAACTTTAAAAAGTGAAGAGAATAAATTGACGGTACAACCGTCAATGAGCGGAGTTATCTAACATAAATTTAACTTTATCTTTCAGTACATGAAACCTTTCAGTACTTTTTAATAGTCTTTCCCTAACCATTTTTTGTATTTTACTAGAATCACACTTCGCATTTTTAAAATATTTAATTGTAGAAAGATTCAAATAAATCTGTTTAGAATACTTTTCAACATCATCTATATATTTATCTACAAGTTTATTATTATCTTTAATATCTTTTAATCTTTGAGATATATTATTGATTCCTTCCACGCTTTGAATATCAGTCTTTAGATGATTTTCGTATTCATCAATAAGTTTTATTGAAATTTCACATTGTTCTTCAAACTTGTCAAGTGAATTATAGTAATTAATTAAAATACTTTCAAAAAGGGCTCTCAATTCTAAACCTAATAATAAAATCTCCAATTCAGCAAATATTTCATTTGGTGATTTTCTATCAAAGAGTGCACAAACTATTAACTCGTCAACTCTATTTAAAATCTTATTGGGTCTAAGTAAATTAAAAAGAAGAAGTATCAAATAATAAAAAGCAAATAGAACAAAACCAAATTTAATTGAACTTAATAAATTATTTGAACTACCCAAATTACTAATAAGTCCACCGACCACAAATAAAATTCCACAAGCAATTAGAAATAAAAGTGCTATTGGAATATATTTAAAATTAGCATCATTGTTTTTTGGCACTGGTATTCTTAAAAAACTCATTATAAAAAATAAGAATAAGAAAAGAGTAAAAATAATGATGATACAATTAAAAATGCTACTATTAATTCCATTTAAAAGTTCTAAACTATAATTCGAAAAATACAAGAAAACTAAAAGAATTGCATGGAATATTATTATGAATCTTAGATTTACCATTTCGGTGTTAAAATGAAAGTATCTGTTAGATGTTAATTCTTTAGTGGTTTTATTAGATTTTAATAATGAATATAATATTAATAAAGAATGATAGGCACCAAAACATATTATGAAAATTTTGATTACTTCAATTGTCTTAAATGGATTAGATTCAAGTAGAGATAGAAAAATCCAAATTAGTGCATATAAGGCACCAATTGTCGCCCATAAGTTCCATCCATTTGTATTGTATTTCTGATTTAATCTATCTCTTTCTTGATAAAGCAAATCAAGGGTTTCTTTTTTATCCATGCTTCAAATATAATCAAATGGAGCCTAACTTATCTATATACGTAACTACAATCTTCTATTACATATATATCTGTTATTTTTATATTTGATTTTTCATTTCACCTTCCAAATTACTTTTATTTACTTACATATCCAAAGAAATTAGCAGGTGAATTATGAGCGAAAATTTAGATTCCGAATACAGCAAACTAAGGTTAAACTATTTAGATTTAAGAGTATAAATAAAACGTCTGTGATGACACAGACGTAGGCAAAAATTGACGGTACAACCGTCAATTAGCGGAGCTTTTTATATTATTTTCGCAATATCGTCGTTTGATAATCCTGTTGTAGAAATTACAATATCGATACTTATGCCGGATTTTATCAATTTACGTGCAATTTCAATTGAGTTTTCTTTTTTTAATCTATCCTCCTCGTCAATTTTCATTGTCCATGCCATGCTTGCTCCATATCGTAAATCTTCTATATGTTTTTGATATGCTATTCTTTCGTCGTCTGACAAATTATCAACTCGAAGTAATTCTCTTGCAATACTTATCCCTTGCGCTTTAAAATCATCTTTTATCTCATTATTTTTAAGATAATAAATCCATTCATCCAAGGTATCTTTGGCAACATCATCAAATTGATTTACCTTAATCACAAAGTATTCCGGAAATATCTGACTTGGGTCTGTTTTGCCAAGAATTTCCTTTTGCTTATCTGAAAGTTCTAATTTATCAGACTTATGAATCCCTTTAAAATCAGTCTTACCATGGTAAACATAATCCAATCCTTGTCCTAAATCAAAATATACTATATTAATTGAATATACTTTTTTCACATTTCTATAAGGCTCACCTACTGAAATATACTCAGTAATGGCTTTTGATGCTCCATAAGCCATCCGATGAAAGTAATCATATTCGTTTTGATTTTGTATCTCTATGATTACAAGCTCTCCTTTTGAATTTTTAACTAAAACATCAACTCGATTAAATTTATCATTCTCAATCTTTTGATTACTCTCGCTTTCAAGAATATTTTCAATTGTAATTCTTTCACGCAACAATTCACTTAGAAATCCTTCAAGGAACAGAAAAATTTGCCTTATTTCTCAATAATCTCTTTATTGCCCAGTCAAAACGTATTAAATTCCTTGCTGACATATCTTAAAATTTTAACCAAAGATACAAAATCTATAAATTGATTACGTAAAATGTAGATTTGGCTATTTTTTAGCCTTTGCCACTAACGTTCGCGGCTAACAAATGTAGGGGGATTTCGCGGAAATTAACTATCAATTTACATAAAAAGGTGCCAGCGAGAGTTGCCACCCAAAGCTGCCATTAAACCCCTATTTTTGTTGAGCCTTTGTTGTGTGCTGCCCTTATTTATTGGTCTTCAAATATAATCACTTTTCAAATAAACGTGTTAATAAATAAATATTGAGAATCATCTTGCAAAAGTCAATTTTGTCCGTAAATTTGTCCGTGTCCGTAAAAATGTCCGCAGCATGATAAGTGTCAAATATTATTTAGATAAAGCTGATAAAAGTACAAGGTTTCCAATACATCTTGTAATTAGGCAAAAAGATGTCCAAGTAAAAGTATCTACTGGAGAAAAATCCTAAAAAGGATTGGGACAATAAAAATCAAGTTGTAAAGAAACGGAATATAGCCATAAGGCTATCAATAAATTCCTATCCTTTTTAAAACATGAAATTGAAAAACATTTTGAAACTGCACCACATACTCAATTTACTGATAAAAAAGTTAAAGAAATGATTTTATCATTGGTTAATAGTCGTAAAGAAAACACCGATATTAAAATTGTATGTGAAGATACTGCTGAATATCAGAACAAAGAAAAAATCACATTTGTCGATTTATTTGCTGGTGCTGGAGGCTTTAGTGAAGGCTTCTTGCAGGCGGAACACGGAAATAAGTATTATGATTTTCTTTTGGGTAGCGATATAAATGATAATTGTGAACTTACTCATCTTGCTCGATATAATCATCAATTAGGTTTAGATGCTGAATTCCTAAGACAGGACATTACAGAGCCTGATTTCTTAACTAATCTTATCAAAAAACTAAAAGGACAAAAAGTAGATGTTGTTTGCGGTGGACCTCCTTGTCAAAGTTTTAGTTTAGCTGGAAAGCGTAAAAAATTTGATAAGAAAGATGATTTGTTTGCACATTATCTAAATGTCATTAGAATATTAAGACCGAAATATTTTGTAATGGAAAATGTAAAAGGCATCCTTACAAAAGAAGGCGGTAATATAAAAGAAATGATACTTCAAGAAATTAAATCAATTGTTGATTTAAAAGAATTTAACCAACTTCTTTTTTTCTTAGCAAAACTTCGAAAACAAGAAAAAGAAAAACCATTTACACTTGACTGTTTTAACTTACGAATGCAATTTGAAAATGCAAATGATAAAGACCTTGAAAAATTAAGAGAAGATTATATTATAAATATTGAAAACAAATTTAGAGTCCTTACACCTAAAATCGCAGACTATAAAACAAGTAAAACAGACATAAATATTAATACCATACGACATGGTTTTAATCTACTAAAAAGAAGTAAAGAATTAGCTTACGTTAGAAAAAAAGTAATTTTAGAAAAATCGCATAGCGACTTAGACAATGACTTTTTTGCTGAAAAATTTGACAATTTCTTAACATCTATTGAATCTGATTCAATTATAGAACAAGTAAACGAAGCATTTAAAAACCTTAAGCCTTCTAAAATTTACCAGAATGAAGTTACTGAAATCATCTCAGCTTTAGAAATCTACAACTATTCATTCGAAGAATGTATACAAAGCTTGAAGCCTTTTGTGGCAAATGCCAAAATGGAAACTGAATTTGAAGAAATACTGACACATATTCGATTATACAATATTGATCAACCCTTTATTGCATTAGCTTCAAATTACGGTGTTCCACAAAACAGAGAAAGAGTTCTATTTATAGGTTGTCGTAAAGACCAAAAATTAATTAAAGTTGTACCCCCTACTGTTACAGATAAGGATAAAGTAACTGTTTTTGAAGCATTATATGACTTAGACTTTGTCGGCAATGATGACGAAAAATTTAATTATGAAACTATTGATTTAAAATCAAGATATAATGGCACAACTGAAAAAATGAAAGCTTTAATCAAGAAAAGAACAATAGATGGAAAACCAGATGAAAATAAAGGCTTTACGTATGCTGAATGGTCTCAAAAAGGTCGTTTAAACGGACGATTTTCCAAATCTAAGAATCCATTTTATGTACGGAATTTTGATGAACTTAATAATTCATTAACCCACATTGTTGCCCCTTTGCATAATCATAAAACCAGCAAACAAAATGATGATGTTATTAAACGTTTGGAAGTTATTTTAACTACGGGAGATTATGATTTAGCAAAAAAAGAATTAAAGAAAATTGGTCTGGATTCAGAGAAAAGAAACTATAATGTTTTAAAACCAGAATCACAAAGTCCAACAGTGATGACTATTCCAGATGATTACATCTATTTTTCAAGTCCACGAGCCTTAACTGTTCGAGAAATGGCAAGATTACAGTCTTTTGATGACTCATTTGTATTTCAAGGCAAACGTTCGACTGGTGGAAATAAACGCAAATTTGAAGTCCCCAATTCACATTAGTCGGTAATGCTGTTCCACCTTTATTGGCACGTGCATTTGCTTTGGAATGATTAAAAAACATAAAGTAAAATTTGATGAGACAATTAACTCCAATTGAGATAAATAGAATCAAACTACTTACTGAAAAATCTGTCGAATTGTGTTTGATTGAACCAACAGAGACAGGCCTTGAAAAGTCAATAATGGATGCTACTGGCTCAGTAAGAACCTATTTAAAGTCAAACTCGATTCATGATTACGAAACTCAAAAACAAGGTCAAGAAAATAAAATACAAATCCCCTCTTTTCTTGTCTCATCAAATGAACTAATTCCGTCCATTGCTTCGCTTTATCGTCCAAACACCAAACAAGGAGACCCTCGGATTTGGTTTAAAGGTTTAGGACATTATGCAAAAGCAAATGATATTCTTGGAATAATAATATTTGAAAACAAGCTATTTGTTTTGAATATCACTCAACTTGATTTACATAATTTAATAAATGTACAAGTCTCAAATCCGTTATATGACTTAGTCAGTGAGATTAGGCATGTTTCAAATGAGATTGCAGATGAACTATTAATCCTTTTGAATAAAATTGCGGCAAGAGGGCCAATTCCAGCATTACTTGATGCAGATACGGCTATTGGTAGAACTCTCGAGACACTTTTGGGCATCAACATTAACTCATCAAAAAAGCCGGATTATAAAGGAATAGAACTGAAATCGTATAGAGATAATCGAGGAAATAGGAAAAACCTATTTGCCCAAGTTCCAGATTGGAATCTAAGCCAGTTCAAAAGTTCTGCTGAAATACTCAATGCTTTTGGTTATAATCGAGGCAATGATTTCAAACTTTACTGCACAGTATCAACCATTGCAAGGAATTCACAAGGTTTGAAATTAAAATTGGATTCTGAAATTAATCAATTAATTGAAAACTCTGACAAATCATCAATTGGAGACTTTGTCGTTTGGGGCTTAGACACATTACATAACCGACTACTTGAAAAGCATAATGAAACATTCTGGATTGCTGCTGATTCAGTTAATATTGGTGGACAAGAGCACTTTCAGTACAAGAAAGTCGAACATACAAAGAAACCAATTGTATCTCAATTTGATATCTTGATTGAGCAAGGAATTATCACACTTGACCATTTAATAAAAAGAAAACCAACAGGAAGTGTTGTCGAAAAAGGACCAATCTTTAAGATTAAACCTAATGCCTTAGATTTATTGTTCCCACCAAGTCAGTCCTATTCTTTAATGTCAAATTAGCTATTTATATTGTTTTGTTCCAATCAAAAACAATCTATCCTCGAAGCGTTTTTTTTAGGGTTGCACACAACATCCCTATATACCTAACTACAATCTTCTATTACGTATATATCAGCTATGTTTGCAACTGTTTTTATTCAGTTTCCAAATTACTTTTATTTACTTACATATCCAAAGAAATTGCAGGTGAATTATGTGCGAAAATTTAGATTCCGAATACAGCAAACTAAGGTTAAATTATTTAAATTTAAGAGTATAAATAAAATGCCAGTGATGACACTGACGTAGGCAAAACAGAGGAAAAGGAATAAATTGACGGCTCAACCGTCAATAAGCTGAGTATTTAAGCAACTCGTATCGCTGCACCTCGACGTACCGTTACGTAGCGACACTACGCAACACAATACATATTAAATATAAAAAGCTTGTCAATTTGATTTATCTCTGACAAGCTTTTTTTGTTTAAAAGAGAATCTTAGCTTGGTATTGCTGATTGCTTAAATTCTTAATTATATATAAATGTGTTTTTTTACTTTGATAAATTTTGAAGTAAAGATTATACCTTTGCAATCTATTTTGAAAATTGTAATTACTTATACCTCGTGCGTACTATTAAAAACATATTGAATAGAAAAAATATTTCTAAGAAACATTATCTAATAATTACCGGTGCTTTTGTCTTAATTATATTGTTTTTTCTTGCTTTACCTTGGATTGTAAAACATGAGCTGAACAAAAAAATTGAGCAGTTTAATGCAAACTCAGGTTATCTTCTCAAAACAGATGATTTACAACTATCCGGATACTCACAAGTTACTGCAAGAGGTATCGTTGTAGAAAATAACGATTCTATAGAGATAGTTCATGTTAGTAATCTATCTGTAAGTCTTAGTCTTTTTTCGTATTTGCTTGGAGGCGATGTGATTGATGACATGCGCATATCAGGAGCTAAGATAAATATTGATGATATTTTGAATAAATTCAAAAAAACAAAATCGCAATCAGCAGATACTACAAAAGAAGAAAGAAATTCAGAAAAAACACTAAAACGACTTTTGAAATTTTTACCTGCTAATTTTTATGCTGACTCTATTGACCTATCCTATACGAGAAATAAAATTAAGTATGGTTTATTTGTCGATAGCTTATTTAAAGAGACGGATGATATAAAAGCTCAATTTTCTATGTATTCCGATACCAATCGGGTTTCTGCAATTATAGAAGGTAATTATGGCGATGATGAGATAGGTATGGTATTGAAACCGCTTAACAACAAAATACTTGAAATACCTTACTCATCATTCTACAATAATAGTTATTTGGCGGTTGACTCTGTAATATTCTCGGGAACATTTAAATCAAGTTCAAATATACGTTTTATTCAAAACATCGCTGTTTACAACATGAACGTATCTAATGAAAAGCTTAGTACTAAAGAATTCACATTACCATATATTGCAGGAAAAATAGATTTTAGTTTTTCAAACACGCAAATTGAAATACACAAAGATTCATATATTCAGGTTGATGAGTTTAAATTATTTCCAATCTTGATTTATGAATATAAAAAGCCACAAAAAATAAACTTTAGTTTTACAACGGGAACTTGTGTTGCACAAAGCATTGTAAAATCGTTACCTCCCGATATCTTTACTAATATTGCCGGACTTGAGTTGGATGGTGCCGTAAGTATAAGTCTCAATACATCAATAGATTTTGCTCATCTCGATGATTTGGTTTTTGATATTAAAGTAGAGACAGATAAATTAAAAATTAAGAAATTCGGACAATCAAACTTGGCAATGATGTCGGGCGATTTCATACATAGAATATACGAAAATGATGTATTTACCAAACAAATCCACGTTTCGGCATTGAACCCTAGATTTGTGAAGTTAGATTCTATTTCAAAATACCTCAAATCGTCTATTTTGGTAGCAGAAGATGGATTGTTTTATTCACATAAAGGTTTTATTGGCGATGCTTTTAGATATGCTTTGATTCAGAATCTCAAAGCCGGACGTTTTGCTCGTGGAGGCAGCACTATATCGCAACAATTAATAAAGAACGTCTTTCTAAGTCGTAATAAAACTATTTTTAGAAAACTTGAGGAGGCAATAATTGTATGGTTGATTGAAGAAAATAGATTGACAAGTAAACAAAGAATGTTTGAAGTATATCTAAATATAATAGAATGGGCACCAGGTATATATGGAGTAAAAGATGCCGCTGAATTTTATTTTTCAAAACTGCCCTCACAATTGACTTTGTCAGAAAGTATTTACATGACCAGCCTTGTTCCAAAACCCAAAAAGTTCAAGTACACATTCAATAATAATGGATTGCTCAGAAAACATTATAAAGGCTATTATGACCTAATAGTTAAGAATTTGGTTCAACAAAAATGGATATCAAGCGAGGATACACTAAACTTAAAACCCATAAAAATTCTAAGCGGAAAAGCCTGGCAATTCATAGATATTACAGACACTCTTAAGAGCGATAGTGTTGATTTTAATATGGAAATTGAT
Source organism: Bacteroidales bacterium (assembly GCA_016714605.1). Classification (GTDB taxonomy): domain Bacteria; phylum Bacteroidota; class Bacteroidia; order Bacteroidales; family UBA1715; genus JADKDL01. The sequence continues at coordinate 533,841 of JADKDL010000001.1, forward strand.
ACTCTTAGTTTGCAAGAACTAGACATTTTGTAGGATTTTATTTACACCCTTTGGGGAACAAATACAGTTACTATAAAAATCGTAATTTGTTGCTATTTAGTAAAATAATCATATTTTAATGTTTTTTTGTTTACCTTTTATATAATCTTATTACCTTTGCAAACGTTTGTCTCTGAGAATTAGCATTGCTAAACTCACAAATTCTATCAGACATCGGGCTAAAATAATTTTAAATAATTTTTAAAAATGATAAAATTATCAAAGTGGTTTATAATTTTCACTCTAAGTTTTTTATTAGAAATAACCTCCCTTTATTCGCAGAAAACAGTTGTCTATTATGATATAGATTTACAATTTAGGAATGGACTCAGCCTTTATGAAAAGGAAAAATATGCTGCGGCTCAGTCTTTATTCAGAGAAGTAATTACGTACTATGGCAGCAATCATACTCAGGTGCGCTCTGATGCTGAATTCTTTAATGCAATTTGTGCTATCAGGTTATTTAATCCCGATGCTGAGTTTTTGCTACAGAATTTCCTACTCAACTATCCGGAAAGTTCAAAAGCTACGCTTGCTTATTTTGAAATGGGGAAGTTTAAATATAAAGATGGCAAATACGATGAGGCTTTGGTTTGGTTCTCTAAGTTGAAAAAATCGGACATTGGAAATACCGATGACAAAATAGAATACACCTTTAAAACCGGATATTGCTATTTCCATAAAGGAGACTACAGCAAGGCATATACAAATTTCCAGGAAGTTAAAAACACCAATTCTAAATACAAAACACCGGCGCTCTACTACTTCTCGCATGTTGCTTATATTCAGAAAAAATATGAAACAGCTTTGGTAGGTTTTGACTCGTTAAGCAACGACCCTAAATTTGCTCCAATTGTACCTTACTACAAAACACATATATACTTTTATCAGAAAAGGTATGATGAAATAATTGAATATGCTCCAAAACATATAGATAAAGTTGCACCGCAGCGCAAGTCTGAAATTCTGAGAGTTATAGCAGAAGCATATTTCAAAAAACAACAGTACGATAAAGCTCTACCCTATTTTGAAGACTATTTCAAAACATCGCAATCATTTACAAAAGACGATTACTATGAACTAGGCTACATATATTACCGAAACGGGAAATATGAAAAAGCTGTTGAATATCTGAATAAAGTAACCGGAGAAAACGACACCATTGCCCAGAATGCTTATTATCATTTGGCCGATTGCTATATAAAAACTAAAAAAAGAGAAGAGGCTAAAAATGCTTTTAACGCGGCTCTTAAATATGATGTGTCGGCCGAAATAAAAGAAGATGCAACCTATAACTACGCCAAACTCGCATTTGAGCTTTCTTACTCTCCGTTTAATGAGGCAATTAAAGCACTATTAGATTACATAAACTCGTATCCGAATTCAAAAAGAATTGATGAAGCATATTCTTATTTGGTAAAAGTATTTATGTCGGCCAGAAATTATAAGGATGCACTCGCATCATTAGAAAAGATAAAGAAAAAAAATGCCGAAATGAATATGGCTTATCAGCGAATAGCCTATTTCAGAGGTCTGGAACTGTTCAACAATCTTGAATTTGATGAATCAATTGCAATGTTCGACAAATCGCTCAAATTCTCTATCTATGATAAGAATATGACTGCAATGACATATTACTGGAAGGGTGAAGCATTTTACAGAATAAATAATTATAAAGCATCGCAGGCAAATTTTGATACATTCCTTTTGTCTCCGGGAGCAATAAATACCAGTCATTACGACCTTACTCACTACAACCTAGCATACGCATATTTCAAAAACGAAGAATATGAAGAGGCTGCAAACTGGTTTAGAAAATATACTGAATTAACGAAAAACAAAAAAAGCAAAATCATTGCTGATGCTTATAATCGTATTGGCGACAGTTACTTCATGGTTAGAAAATACGATCAGGCGGTTAAATACTACAAAATGGCTGTAGATTTGGGAGTTATGGATCCGGATTATGCACAGTTTCAAATAGGCTTTTGTAATGGCTTGTTGAAAAACTTAGATGCAAAAGTTACCGATTTGCAAACGCTCATTTCTAAATATCCAAGTTCATCATACATAGACGATGCTTACTATGAAATAGCGAGAACCTATCTCAGAAAAGAATTGTATGATATGGCAGTACAGAATTTCGAAAAAATAATAAATCAATATCCAAAAAGCAGTTACGTTAAAAAGTCATTGTCTGATATTGGTCTGATTTATTTCAATGAAGGGAAAAATGAAAAAGCAATAGCAGCTTACAAAAAAATCATTACCGAATATCCGGGAACTCAAGAAGCAAGACAAGCGCTTACACAGTTGGAGAATATCTATGTAAGTCAGGGCGATGTGAAAACATACCTTGCCTATATTCAAGAACTTGGATCGTTTGCAAATATTAGTCTGAGCAAACAAGATTCTCTGCTCTATTTATCGGCAGAGGATGCTTATGTGAGAGGCGATTGTGCAAAAGCAATCACTCTTTTTGACGACTATATTAAAAAATTTGAAGATGGTATATTTTCTCTCAATGCACAATTCTACAAAGGAGACTGCCATTACAATACGTCTGAATTTCCACAAGCTCTGAAAGCTTTTGAATTTATTATTGGCAAAAACAGAAACAACTTTTCAGAACAATCATTAATCAATGCAGCACTTATAGCCTACAAATTGGAACTGTATGAGAAATCGTTGGCATATTATTCAGAATTAGAAATAACGGCCGAGGTAAAATCAAATCTACTAATTGCACGCGAAGGACAATTGGAATGTTGTATAAAATTGAAAGACTACAACAAAACACTTGATGTAGCTAAAAAACTTATTATTACAGAAAAAGTATCGGGAGAAGCTATAAGGAAAGCAAATTTCTTAATGGCAGAAGCATATTTAAAATTAAATGACATACCTAATGCACTTATAAAATACAGAACCGTAGCGCTCGATTTGTCTAGTAAAGAAGGCTCGGAATCAAAATATAAAGTATCTGAAATACTATTCAACCAGAATAATCTAGTAGATTCAGAAAAAGAAATACTTGATTTTATGGATGCCAACTCACCTCACCAATATTGGTTAGCCAAAAGTTATTTGCTTTGGGGAAGTATATTTGAAGCTAAAAATGATTTATTTCAAGCTAAAATTACCTATCAAGGCGTAATTGAAAACTATAAAGTTACCGACGACGGAATAGTGCTGTTAGCGGCTGAAAAATTACAATCAGTAGAAGAAAAAGAAAATGGAGCTAAAAAGGAACAAGAACCAGTAAACATCGACTTAGGTAATTAATAATTCAAAAAGCTGTTAATAAAACATAAAATATAAAACGCATGAAATTACAAACTTATATATTATTCCTGCTTATTGTATTTTTCTCTTTTCAATTGCAAGCGCAAGAGAAAAAACAAGACACGGTTCTTGTTGAGAGCCTAAATAAATCGGTAATGGTTATTTCAGAATATAGACCATCGGTTAGCGATGCAAATAAAATAAATCAACTACCACAGGCAGAAGATACAATGAGTACAAAACCCGTTTTTCAGTACTCAATAGAATCTTCTCCGGTATCAACTACATTTAGCTTAAAGGAAATTCAAGCAGCCCGCCTTAAAGGAGAACCTTTGTCGCCACTGTATAAAACCATAGCACAAGTAGGTGTAGGAACCCGATATACAACTTTAGCTTCAATAAAACTGAACTCGTTGCGTTCACGAAATCATCAATATGGTTTTGAGTTAGGACATTTTTCGCAACAAGCTAAGTTGAAAATAAACGAAGATGAGAAAATTCCTGCCGGTCATAGTTCAAATAGAATAGGCGTATACGGTAAGAAATTTGTAAATAATGCGGTGATTTTTGGCGAATTATCGGGTCAACGTGAAGCGGTAAGACGATACGGGTATTATACAGACTCATTGGTAACTCCTGATTCTATTCCTTATGACACCAGTTTTGTTGATAAAGAAATAAAAAAAGTATATTTCCTTGCCGACTTAAATCTGGGTGTTAAGAGTAAAGAAATTGACTCATCAAAAATAAATTATGACATACAATCGGGCTATAAATTTACCAATTCCGATTCGGCTATAAAACATCATAATATTTACGGTAAACTCTTTGCCGCTAAGTATATAAAGGATTTGGCAATTTCAGGCGATTTAACTTTCGATTACTCAAACCTTACCGGAGTAATTGGCGACTCACTGCGAGTTCCAAAAAACACCATTATTGCATTTTCGCCACGGGTACAAACCGCAACCGAGAAATGGAAAGCTCTAGCCGGCATAACCATTGCCAATGTATGGGGCGACGATCAGTTTCATTTCTACCCAAGAATTGAATTTGACTTCAACCTCGTTGATAAAATATTTATTCCATATATAAGATATTCGGGCGAACTGAAAAACAACTTCTTCCGCGAAATTGCACTTGAAAATCCATATATATATGATTCACTCATAGTTCGTCATACAAGTTTCCAAAACATATTCAAAGGCGGTTTTAGAGGTAATTTAGGAGGCTATCTACCATACAACTTATATGTGGGCTACACCGATGTAAATAACATGTATTTCTTTGTGAATGACTACGTACTTACAGACACAGCACAAAATATATTTAATGTGGTATATGATGATGTAAATACACTCTCGTTTCATGGAGAATTTGGTTATCAAAAACGCGATGAGATTTCGATTATGGCAAAAGCTGAATATTTCTCTTACGACATGAAAAAAGAAGCTAAAGCTTGGCACAAACCATCATTGAAACTAGGTTTAAGCGCGAGTTATAATATGCAAAATAAAATTATAACCAACATAGATTTTTATTATATGGCAGGAATATATTCAAAAAATCCTTTCGATAGTACGGCAATGAAAATGAAAAACATATTTGATATAAACCTAAGTATTGAATACAAATACACTAAAGTACTATCGGCTTTTGTAAAAATAAACAACCTAATAGCATCAAAATATCAAGTTTGGAATCAATATCCGGCATACAGATTTACAGCTATTTTAGGAGTTACTTATGCATTGGGAAAGGAAAAAAATTAGAACAAGAGTATTTTGTAGTAATATATAGTACAATATTAATTAGTTAAAAATATTGATTCAAAATTAAATCGCTCTCGCGGTGCTCTGCACCGTGAAAAAAATAACCCTGCCAGAGTTTGAAACTTTTGCAGGGTTTATACTTTATAGGGGTATCTTTAAAAACCTCAATAATAGAAAACTTGAATTGTAGGCACTCCTTGTCTTGCAATTAACCATTTAAGTATTTTATTTTTATCTTCATCGGTCAATGTTGCATTATCGATTAAATGAAACAACACAATTTCTACTGGTTGGCTGTTTTTATAACGATTTTTATATTGATTAGCTCGTGAGAATGTACATCCTTGTATTTGGGGATACAGACTACTAATCTCTAAAAGAATGTCTTTCCCTATTATATTGCTAATCTTTACACTATCAATAAATTTATTGTTTTTATTGAGTTCTAGATTTAGTTTATTCAGTTCGTTTCGTAGTTTTTCTGCTTCGGTATTTTTTGAGCTGTAATAATCAAAATTAAGTCCTTGTCTTATCTTTATATCGCAATCAGTAAGTCCAAAAGTCTCAGCTTTTCTTATTATATCTTCTTTCATTTCCTCAGTCATAGACATTCCGCCATAGGTAAGAATAATTCTTTTTTTCTCATTATTCACATCGCTTTTTAGCAAATAATTTCCATTTACAATGCTTATGCTTTCTACATATTGCTTTACCGACTCACTAAATTTATCTTTTTTTACTAAATCATAACCAAAATAGAAACTCGGTAAAAGCACAAGTACAGTAATTATTGAAATCCATCTATTTACACGCTTCTTCTTCAGCGCATCTATTTCGGTTCTGATAGGGAATTTAAGTATTTGAGAACTCGCAACCGAAGCAAATGCAATGAACACAGTATTTATTGTAAACAAATAAAAAGCTCCAAACATATAATTAAACTGAAAAGTAGCCAAGCCAGCCGGCAGTACACAAAGGAGGCATTAAGGCTGTGGCGATAGCAACACCGGGTATTATATTGCCTTTGTTCTTGCTCGACATTGCAAATATACCGGCAAAACCACCAAAAAATGCTATCAAAACATCGTATATAGTTGGACTTGTACGCGCCAAAAGTTCAGAATGTGCAGTAGAAATAGGACTTATTAAAAAATATGTTGTCGATGCAATTAGACTGGTAATAACCGCAAAAGTAAAATTTCGTAATGCTTTCTTAAACAAATCAAAATCATGAGTAGCAATACTATAACCCATACCATTTATAGGTCCCATAAGTGGTGAAATAAGCATAGCTCCAATAATTACAGCAGTAGAATTCATATTCAAGCCTACCGATGCAATAATTATTGCGAACATCAAAATCCAAAGATTTGTTCCTTTGAAAATTATGTCTTTTTTTATGCTTTCATGAATATGATCAAAATCATCTAAATCTTTGTCTATATTGAAATAATGCAAATAATTTCTGATAAAGTTCATCTTTCTATAGTTTTTGGGGTTTGTATATTCAAATTTATAAAACAAATTTAGAGATATCCATAAATATAGAATTTTCTCAATTTTTTTATTAAAAATGGTATTATAATTATTCGATTTAATGTTAGAAATAAACTAGAAACATTGATTTATATAATTTAATTTTGCCAAAAATTATTACTAAAGCAAAAATAAATATAATGAAACTTCAATCTAGTGTTTTATTTGTTCGTGATATTGAAATATCTGAAAAATTTTATACTTCGGTTTTAAAAGAAAAACTAAAACATGACTTTGGTACGAATAAGGTTTTTGAATCGGGTCTGGCTCTGTGGCAACTGCGAGAAGACCATATCATTGCAAAAGTATGCAAAAACACGACTTCTGTTTCAGGTAATTCTTTTGAACTATACTATGAAACCGAAAATTTTGAAGCTACGCTCAATCATATTGGGCAATTTGAAATAGAATATCTGCATAAAACACAAACTGAGGCATGGGGGCAACAGACACTTAGATTTTTTGACCCAGACAGTCACCTAATTGAAATAGGCGAAACACTTCATGCTTTTGTTGGACGAATGTATATTCAAGATGTAAGCATAAAAGATATTTCATCGCGTACGCATATACCCATTTGTACAGTGGAGGCACTGCTTCAAGAAATAGCAACAAAAAAGTAAATCAGTAAAAATTAATTTATTTTAAGGCACTATTTTGCAATGAATATCAATTTAGAATCACCAAGACTAAAGAGTTTTATAATAAGGATATTGTTTTTCTTATCCTATGCAGCTTTTTCTTCATGGCTTACTTATTTCAATGTATATCTAAAAGAAGTCCCAAAACTATCGGGTTTTGAGATAGGTGTAATAGCAGCTTTGCAACAGATAAGCTCCATTTTCGTGGTTCCAATATGGGGAATGTTTGCCGATAAATATGGACGAAAGCGAGTCCTGGTAATATCGCTCAGTCTTTCTGTGATTTTTTTACTGATATTTATAATTCAAACAAGTTTTATATTTTACGTTCTATTTGTATTACTTGTAGCATCGGTCAACAATCCGGTTTCAAGTTTACTTGATAGTATAGGACTCGATTTTGAAGAAGAGTACAAAAAGATTAGTTTTGGAGAAATAAGACTCTGGGGTTCTATTGGCTGGGCAGTTTCGGCAGTGTTAACAGGAATCGTTATTACAAATGGCTATTTTGGTTTAATATTCCCTATAGCTTCAGGTTTACTTCTTATCACAACCCTCATAACAGCATTCGTTTACAAACCACTTAAAGTACAAAGAGGCGTACAAAAAATTAATTTTAGAGAACTAACACAGTTATTAAGACAAAACACATCCCTTTTTAAGTTTTTCATTTTAGTGTTTTTTTACGCAATATTTGCAGCTCCTACGTTTCTTTTTATAAATATGTATTATAATGAGATAGGGGCATCAAACACACAGATAGGTATTGCAAATGCAGTACAAGCAGTTTGCGAATTACCCTTTTTCTTCTTCGGAAAACGTATCGTAGCACGTTTTGGAGCCAAGCGTGTTTTTATAAGTGTTATGTTTGTCACTGCATTCAGGCTGGTTTTATATGGAATAAATAGTAATGCTTGGATAGCCATAGCCATAGGTAGTTTGCAAGGTATTGGAGTTGCACTTTTAGTTGTTTCCGTTATAAGTTATGTACATGGCATTGTGCCTGCTAGTCATAGATCTACCGGACAGTCGCTTTACTATACTTTCTTCTCGGCAGGTATTTGTCTTGGAAATTTGTTAGCCGGCTATTTAAAAGATATAATAAGTATTCAAAAAGCCATGATAGTTAACGGAGTAGCTATAGTCATAATCATCTCATTTGTTGCGTTTCAAAAATTCCAAAAAAAAGCTAAAATAGAATAACTCATTTTTCAAATAGTAATATATATTCTTGATTCTAAATCACCTCCTAGTCTGTTTTTTATTTTGTTAGAATATTAAAATAAATTAGATTTGTTTATTGATTAATAAACTATATTGCCTTGTACAATATAACGGTATTAAAGAAACAATCTATAGTTTTAAAGCAACGAGCTTACAGGGAAAAGAAATAAATATGGAAGTCTATAGAGGCAAAACCCTATTGATTGTAAACACTGCAAGCAAATGCGGGTTAACTCCACAATACAAAGGCTTAGAAGAGCTCTATCAAAAATATAAAGATAAAGGTTTAGAAATTTTAGGATTCCCTTGTAATCAATTTGCCAATCAAGAACCGGGCGATGAAAAATCAATATCAGAAGGCTGCATTATAAATTATGGAGTGAGCTTTCAAATATTTGCAAAGATTGAAGTGAATGGCAAAAATGCACATCCATTATATAACTATCTGAAAACAGAACTTAGAGGTTTTATTACAAATAGTATAAAATGGAATTTTACTAAATTCCTTATTGATAAAAACGGAAAGCCTTTAAAGCGATTTTCACCATATACAAAGCCTAAAAAAATAGATTCTTATTTAAGTAAACTACTCTAATTTGATACTTTAATTTATATTTAATTCCTTGTTTTAGAAACACAAACTATGGATAACATAATTACTCTTAACAAAACCACTTTAGATAAAGAACATATTTGCTGTGCATTTTCTGATAAAAAATGTACTGAAGGTTATCAGCTTAAAAAAGATTGGTTAAAAAAAGAATTTGATAACGGATATGTATTTCGTAGACTAGACGAACGAGCCAAAGTTTTTATTGAGTATGGACCTTCGGAAAAAGCATGGGCTCCTATGATTGCTCATAATTATCTAAATATTAATTGTTTTTGGGTTTCGGGTAAATATAAAGAACAGGGATACGGTAAAGAATTACTGAGACTTACGGAAGAAGATGCTCGTGAGAAAAATTGTGATGGTCTGGTTACTATTGTCGGCTCTACCAAATTTCATTTCATGAGCGATACAAAATGGCTCTTGTACCAAGGTTTTGAAGTAGTTGAAAAACTACCTTCCGGTTTTATTCTTTTAGTTAAAAAACTAACACAAAAAGGTGAATTACCCAAATTTGCAGACTCTGTTCATAATCCAAATATTTCCAAAAACGGAATTGTAGTTTATTATTCCAACAGATGCCCATTTACTGAATACCATGTAAATACATCTTTGCCCGAAGTAGCTGCAAAAAGAAATCTGAATTTATCTATAGTTAAAATAAAAACTATGGAAGAAGCACAAAACGCACCAACTCCGGCTACTATATTTAGTCTGTTCTTAAATGGTACATTCATTACAACCGATTTAAGTGTTTGCCTTGAATCTAGATTTGACAAATTGATTCAAAAATCATTTTAATTTACTAGATTTGAAAATAAATTGATAATATTTGTTAAATAAAATACATCAAAACAACATGAAAATAAAGTTCTTTATACTATTTTTCTTAATTATTAATTTGAATAGTATTTACGCTCAAGAAAAAGATTCTGTTCAAGTAAAGAAATACAACAAAACCCTTTCATTTGTTACCGATGCTCTTATAGATAGGGGAATTCGTTTTGAACTCGAAATTCCACTAATAAAAAACAGTTTCTTATCAATTTCCCCTACCTATTTTTTATCAAATCGGTATGCTACTGAAAGAAATGAATATAATTATTATCATGATTTTGTTATTGAAACCAATTTAGCAAGTTTTGGTATTGATGTTTCATATAAGTACAAATTGTGGAATGATGAAAGAAAAATAACTCCATATTTTGCATTAAATGGATTTTTTAAATGGCATAGGAAAGAATTAGACGGAACAAATTGTTATTATGACGATTATTATATTGATAAAAATGATAATTCAACATATTATGGTGAAAGAACTTATATTTATTTTAACGAGATTAGAACTGTTGATATCAAACGATATGGAGCCGATTTATTAATTGGTTCGCAGTTTGAAATAGTTCCGCGTATAGTTTTTGATTTTTCTTTCGGTCTACGCTATATACAAACCGTAATAGGTGAAAATGATGGTGGCTATTTTTCAAATAATTTATTTGAAAAAGAAAATATTGCATATACCGGATTTAAACCAATAGGTTTTTATAAAATAGGTTTCAAATTTTGATATATAAAAAAAGGAGAATAATCAAACAGGGCTTGCAAATAGCTGAATTTCTGAATATTAATAAATTACATTACACATACACAGGGCAAACACACAGTTTTGCCCCTACAGTACGATGATGTTGCCATTGGCGAAAATCCTGAAATAAATACATATATTATAGATTTTCAACATTATAAACAATATTTTTTAATCTGATAAAATACAATCACCCCATTCCAAAATAACCTCTAGATTTCATTCTGGTCAACCGGTAGGGGCAACCCTGTGTGGTTGCCCTATTTAGAAATTTCATTTTATGAAATTTTAGGCAATAATAAAATAATAAAATTAACATTATCAAAGGGCAAACACATAGGTTTGCCCCTACAGTACGATTATGTTGCAACTGACGAAAACCCTGTGATTTTTGAATATATATGACAATGCCGTTTACTTGACGATGTTTTAATTAACTTGGTTTTCAATAAGATTTAGGAGTATATTTTATTTAGATTCCTACTAAGGTAGAATAAAAAAATAAGGTTTTAAATGTCATAAAATTTTAAATTTTTTAAAACCTTAGTAACATATTAAAACCTTAAATTATGTAATCTTATATTAAATTATGTATTAACTAAACATTATTTAATCTTATCTTTTATTTTCCGCAAACTGTCCATTGAGTATTTCTCATGTCACCTGATTTTAGAAACTCACAGTGCATAGCTAAGGCAGCAGAAAGTGTGTGTGGTGTATGTAGTTTCTTACCGCAAAGTCTGGTATAATCCCACAAAAGTTGTTTGTATTCCGGATGTACACAATTTTCTATTATTGCTTGCGCTCTCTGATTTGGAGATTTTCCTCTCAAGTCGGCAACACCATATTCTGTAACAAGAACTTTTACGCTATGTTCTGAATGATCCATATGCGATACCATAGGTACAATAGCACTTATAGCACCATTCTTAGCAACTGATGGACATACAAACATTGACAAGAAACTGTTTCTAGTAAAGTCGCCCGAACCACCAATTCCATTCATCATTGTAGTACCAAGTACTTGAGTACTATTTATATTACCAAAAATATCAGCTTCAAGAGCGGTATTAATAGTAATAAGACCTAGACGTCTTACAACTTCCGGATTGTTAGAAATTTCTTGTGGTCTAAGAATCATTCTAGGCTTGAAGAAATTCAAGTTTTTATAAATTTTGTCTAATACTTCTGGAGTTACTGTTAAAGAACAACCCGAAACAAAAGTAAGTCTCTCTTGTTCCATAAGTTCAATCACAGCATCTTGAACTACCTCTGTGTACATCATGAAATTAGGTATGTCTTTATTTGCTCCTAACGACCCCAATACCGCATTGGCAATATTACCAACACCAGATTGTACCGGAAGAAACTCTGCTGGTATTCTTCCCATTTTAATTTCATTAGCAAGGAAATTGGCTACATTTTCACCAATACGAGCAGTAACCGCATCAACTGGGGTAAATGCTTTAACCTCGTCTTTACGATTTGTTTTTACTACTGCAATAATTTTCGAAGGCTCTACTTTAATTACCGGACTACCTATTAAATCTTTAACTGTATAAACAGGAACAGCTCTTCTTATAGGCGGATCTTGCATTTCATAAATATCATGCAAACCTTTTATTGCAGCCGGATGGTTTTCATTTAATTCAATAATGATTTTTTTAGCTAAACGTGCTGCAGTAGGAGAAATACCAACCGATGATGTTAAAACTATTTCACCTTTTTCATTTACGTCCGCGGCTTCAATAATTGCTATATCAACCTCACCTAAGAAATTATAACGCATTTCTTGCGCCAACTGTGAAAGGTGCATGTCATAATAATCTACTTCCCCTTTGTTGATGAGATTTTTCAAATCATTGTTTGATTGATAAGGGGTTCTGAATTTAATAGCATGCGCTCTAGCAAGTGCTCCGTCCAAAGAGTCGCCGGTTGATGCTCCGGTAAACATACCAATTTTAAATGGTTTTCCCGCATCGTGTTCTGCTTGAGCTAATTTTGCTAAAGCTGTTGGTACTTCTTTGGGAGAGCCAGCTGGAGTAAATCCACTGAAAGCCACATTGTAATCGTGTTTTATAAACTTCGCAGCTTCTTCAGCCGACATAAATGGTAAAGACATAGATTGGTGTATTTTTATTGTTACTAATTATTCTGTTTATTTTACAAAATTATAAACTTCTTTTGATTTGAACTTGTTTTATATTAACTGTTTATTTGTTTTTTTAATTTTTTTTAACATTTACTTAAAAAAGGTATTTAACATCTGTTTTGCTTCATTCCAATTCTTAACATTTATAGAGTAATATATTTTTGGAGGCTCTTCTTTACCATTAATTAAACCTACCTCTTTCAATTCCTTCAAATGCTGCGACAATGTAGAACGAGCTATATTTAATCTTTCAAATAGAACACCGCTTAGCATTTCACCTTCGGCTACGAGTGTCTCTAAAATAAATATTCTTACCGGATGAGCCATTGCTTTTGCATATAACGCCAACCTCTCATGATACATTGAAGTACTTTGCATATCAGAAAATTTATTATTTTACAAAGGATAGTAAACGTGCAAATTCCTTGGCTTTTGTCTTATTACCATAATCATAATATGATTTATGTAGACTATTCATATAAATTTTTATTGTCTGTTTGGTAGATATTGGAAGATAGTATTTACTATCATTCGGCTTACCTACTTTTTTTAGAAATTCGTCAATCTCTATACGACTAAATATTGCTCCCCTGTTGCCCGGATTAATGTAAAACAACACATCTTTTATCTGGATATCAACCTCTAAACTGGGCATTTTAAGATAAGCTAATGCAAAATTATCGGGTAAATTTACTGCATACAAGGGTAAATTTAATTTCTGTCCAATAGCAAGATAAAACAAAGTAAGTGCTAATGAATTTCCTTTATTATTTGTCAAAAGACTACTCAATAAATAATTGTCAGGATTTTTTTGTCCTGAAAACACTCTCGATATTTTATATTCCTGATATACAATATGATCTACTACTTTTATTTTTTCTAAGGGAGTTAAGCCAGAGGTTAATTCTGCTTCTATTCCATGTAATAAAGCATAAAATCTGGTTTTATAATTATCAATATCTATTTCAGGAAAATGAAACTTAGATATCAATAAAAGTATATTAAATATATCATTTTCTTCTTTAAGAAAATTTTTTGAGAATTCGTTATAAATGTATGAGAATTGAATTTGGTGAGATATCTCCTCAATACGTTCCTGAACAAGCGGATTGTCAACAATTTCCCATGTCTTTTCCAGCTTCTTTATAATAGAAGTACCTGCATCATGGAGTTTTAATTTTATAATATTATAAACCTCATCATCAGGATCGTCTAGCAAACGTATAAGTGTTTCAAGTTCTTTTTGATGCATTTATTACTTTTTTTTCAATGTACAATATATTGAAAATTAAATTTAATATCAAAATAAATTAGATAATAAAAAACAATGATTTTGTTGAGTTTTTAAAAATTTTCTCAAATACTTTGTAACAGGAAAGATATTTATCTCACATTTAGCGAAATACCAAATTAGATTCTGGCAAAATACGCAGTCAATATTTTGTTTTCAAAGACTATTCTGTAATTTTTATTATTTACTTATCGACTGTATTTAATATGTTGAAATTTTCACCATAAATTATTTTATCTTTACAGTGAATTTATAGTATTTTTCAAACATTTGTTTTTAAGAGAAGTCCTAGAGAAGTTATTGAAATAACTTAAAAGTTAAGATATTTCTTGAACGTCTTCTTAAGAACAAATAAAAAACAATAAAAATTAAACACATGAAAAAACAAGTATCATCTTTATTAATCATTGGAGGAATAGTAGTTATTATATTGTTGCTATTTGGTAGCAGTATGTTTGTTAAACTTGAAGCAACTGAAAGAGGTGTAATATTTAGACAGTTTACTTCCGGGTTGGATAAAGAAAACATATACAGTCCGGGGTTTCACATTATAGCTCCTTGGAACGATATGTACCGATTTAATGTTGCCGAACAAAAAGTTGAAGAAACTCTAGATATTTTGGACAAAAACGGCTTGCTTATAAATTTAGATGTAACAGTGCGATTCTTTCCGGTATATAACCGTGTTGGTTATTTATTTCAAGCATTCAGATTGGATTATATAAATGTTTTAGTAATCCCTGAAATACGGTCTACAGTAAGACAAGTTGCAGGTAGATATACTGCCGAAGAGATTTATTCTACAAAAAGATCGGAAGTAGAAACTGCAATAATTAGCGAAGCTGGTAAAAAATTGCAAACAAATTATATAGAAATGAAAGCGCTACTTATACGTTCTATTGGTTTACCAGCTGACATAAAAAGTGCTATTGAAAATAAACTTACTCAGGAGCAAGAAGCTTTGGCTTATCAGTTTAAACTAGACAAAGAAAGAAGTGAAGCTGAAAGAAAAAGAATTGCTGCAGAAGGTGAAGCGAGAGCTAACAATATTGTAAACAGCAGTTTGTCTGACAAATTATTGAAAATGAGAGGAATAGAAGCAACCTTAGAACTCTCTAAGTCGCCTAACTCTAAAGTAGTAATTGTAGGTAGCCCTAAAGATGGTTTACCACTAATTTTAGGTAATAACTAATTTAATTGAAAATATTATAATTAAACCCAAGCTAATTTAATTTTAGTTTGGGTTTTTTATTTGAATACAATCTGATACTAGGAAGTCTTTTATGATTATTCTATTTCTCAAAAATAATCTCTACCCTTCTGTTTGAAGCACGACCCTGTTCTGACGTATTTGTTGCTACTGGACGAGTACTCCCAAAACCTTGAGTGGTAATTGCTAATGAAGAAAGTTCATGATTTGCTATAAACTCTTTTACAGCTATAGCTCTTTTTTGAGAAAGCTCCAAATTATAATCTTCGGCACCAACAGCATCGGTATGCCCGAGTATTTTAATTTTAGTAATCTTATTTTTCTTAAGTATTTCTATTAACCTTTTCAATTCTGTTTCAGACTCTTTCTTTATTAGAGATTTGTCGGTGTCAAAAAATAGATTGTTTACCACAAATGCATTTCCAGATTCAACAAGTTCGCTTATGGTGTAAAGCCTGTAGTTCTTTTCTAGAGTGACAGCTTGAGAAGTATCGCTCAGATAAAAATTATCTGATGAAGGTAAATATTTATCGCTCATAAAAGTATAGCCATACTTTTTTCCTTTGGGCAGTATCATAGTATAACTGCCATCAATACTAGAGTTTTTAAGACTAAATAACTTCTTGCCAGTTTCTAAATCTTCAACTTCTATAAGCACCTCAACAACTTGATTTTTTGCATCGGTTACTCTGCCTTGAATCATTGCCACAGCATCGGGTTTACTGCTCTGAGGCAGTTGGATTGAGTATATATCTATATTCCCTTTGTTTACTGAAAAATAAGCTTTAGAACCATCTGTAGCTATCTTAAATCCATTATCATCGCCACTGGTGTTTATATATTTTCCAATATTTTCAGGTTCAGACCATTCTGTCCATGAGGTATCAGACAGTCTTACGGTTTTGTATACATCGCTATAGCCGAGCGAACCATGACCATGCGAACTATAATAAAGCGTTTTCATATCAGGATGGAGAAACGGATATCGGTCGCAGTAGGGTGTATTTACAGTAAGTCCTAAGTTTTGTGGTTTGCTCCAGGTATTGTTAGCTTGTTTCACTGAAACGTAAAGATCAAACTCATCTTGTGGATATCTATTTTCGTACTGAAATCCCAATTTTTCCCATGCTGATGATGCAAAAATAAGAGCATTACCATCGGCACTGAGCACTGCATCGCCTTCCCATTTTTTTGTATTTATGGCTTTCAATGACATTGGCTGGCTCCATGTATTACCAGTTCTTTCCGATTGATAGATATCTCCATTGAAATACAGAATTATAAGCGATTCGTCAACCGCAATAGCTTCGGGCGCTTCATTACCTAGTGGTGTATTTATGTTTGTCAATAGTTCAGCTTGTTGCCATGCATTGCTTTTATACTCAGAAACAAAAATATCTTCACCACCCAAATTATCTTTCCGCTGAAAACCTGCAAAATACAATTTGCTGCCATTTGCCGATGGTACCGGACTATATTCATGCCCCTCAATGCTATTTACAGTGCTTGGAAGCTTTTCGGGTTTGCTGATTTCGCAATCAGAATCTAATAACTTTAAAAATGTACTATATAATTTATTCCCCTCGAAAAATGATTTAAAGGTAAGTGCTATTTTTAGGGCTTCTTGCCATTCTTTTTTATCAATATATTCTTTTAAATAGACTTGTAAAACTTCAAATGCTTGAATTTTAGGAGCTGCCTGAGTTATATAAAGATGACATTTAGCAGCATTTCTTTGAGTTTTTCCTTCGAGGAGTCTATAATTATCGCAAATACTAGCAATATCCCATTCTTGTTTCAGTAGACTGTCTAAAGGAAATTCGGGGAATTGTCTATCAAAACTGTAATACGAAATACTCTTCCCATCATAAGTACTGAGCTTATAGAATTTAAGCCAAACTTCATTTATCCTTGCGTTTTTTGGAAATAATTTTATAATTCGTTGGTAAACAGCAGGGTCATTGGTGTCTTTTATAGCTCCTGCAAAATACTGCATCTCTTCAATCTGGAGTTTTACTTTATCTGCTATAGGCTCATCTTTATAGAATTTGGCAAATGCTTCAAGATTTTCGACATCGGTGTCGGCTATCAATTTCAATGCTTCAATAGGAATGTTTTTCTTTAGTGAAGCAATTTTTGCGGTAGTAATACCAATAGATTTATTTAGTTTTTCCTTTTCTTTCGTATTTAGTTGCTTGAAGTAATTTTCAGATTTACAAATATATACGTAAGCCGTGTCGTAATAAGTAAGTCCTGAATTTGTGCTAGAATAAATAATAGCTAATCCGAAACTAGAAATTGTATTCTCATAAGCAGAACCATCGGTTTGTTTTAGCAAATCTATAGCTTTGGCATAATTTCCATCAGTCAATTCTTTATAACCTTTTTCGGGTGAACCAAAAATTATGAAAAGCGATATAAATAATGACAGCATTACTTACTGTTTTTTTTGGCAGCCATAAACTCTTCCCAGGGTTTGGAAATATAAGAATCTGATCCAAAATATTCAATTATAGGCAGTATACTTTCTTCAGTAAAATAGCCCGGTATTACTTGAATTATAGTATGTTCCTTGGTTAGCAATGCAAAAACCGGAAAAGCCATATTTCCTTTCAACACATCTACAGCAAACTGATGAAACGGATGTTCTTTCCCTTCATTTATATATGTTTTATTTGAATAAACAACTGGGTCTTTTGATGTGGCAGAGAACAATACCGGAATAAAATAATTGTTAATCATTTTCACAACAGCAGTATCATTGAAAGTGGTATGTTTCATTATGTTGCCGGTAGCACTCCAATCGGAATCAAAAAAGAGTAAAACTTTCTTATTTTGTATGATACTGCTATCTATAGCATATTGAATCGTTTTCCAATTTACATCTAGATTCTTTGGTTTTAACGAGTCGCTATAGGTTTTATTAAAATCGTCAAATTATTTTTGCAGATTTATATATTTATATAAATTTTCTGCAAAGAAGACTAGAAACGGTTGTATATCTTTGGCACTTCTGTAGCCCGAAATAGGAGCTATAACGTTCGAGCTGTCATCTAAATACACAATAGAAGGGTAACTCATTCTTTGTTGAAGTAGAGACACAGCCAAATCGTGAGATGATTTTTTAATAGGGTTTCCATTTCTATCAAGTTTACCGAGCATAGAATTGGTGTAGACTTTACCTTTGTAATTTATGGTATCATTACCCTCTGCATTAAATTTTACAGCATAATAATAAGCATTTATATATTGCGCAATACTTGGATCGGAGAAGGTGGTTTTATCCATGTGCTTACACCATCCACACCAGTCGGTATAGACATCTACAATAATTTTTTTGGGGTTGGTTTTTTGCTTTTCAAGTGCTTCCTCAAAACTTAACCACTGTATGGTTGACGATGGTTGATTCTGTGCAACTATAATCTGAGCAAAGAAAAATGACAGTAGTAAAAAAAGTAACTTTCTCATTGATAAACATTCAAACGATTAATAAAACCTATAAAAGTCAAGTATGTAATACGAGTTAATAAAACCTATTTCACATACTTGCTTCAAAAATACCAATTTTATTTTGTTTATCTAATTTTAGAATCGGAAAATAAATGTTCGTTTTAAAAATTTCATTTATCAAACATCAAATTTTCTACATTTTCATCAGTTTAAGAATATTACAATCAATAAAAGACTAGTAATTTAATTTTTAAAGTAAACTAGTAAATATATTATATGTCGGAATTATAATTGAAAATTATCGACTTATGTCAGAAACAAATTTATTAAGCTCATTTTGGTATCATTAAAGAATTATATATTGATAAAAAATATTATTAATTTTTATTAATTAGGCATTCGAAATATAATATATTTACCTTACAAGCAAATATGCAAATGAATATAAAACCCCAAAAATAAAGCACCTGAAAATATGATAATTAAAGCATTTCAAATTGCAGATAGTTTAGACTTAAAGCGACTAAAAGATAGTTACACCGGAGAGTTGCTCAGCTTTTCGAGTCTAGATTTGTTTTACAAAAGCGACAATAAATATCTTTATATTACATCTTACGGAGTTGCGGTGTTTTGTGAATATGACGACCTGAAAATCTCGGAAAGCATAAATTTTTTAAAAAATTATGCCACAAATATTTTAGCCGAAAAAATATCAGATGAATATATTGTCCTAAAATCAGATTCAGGAAATGTATTCGGACATAATGAAGCAGCACTTTCAATAATTTCCGACAGCTCAATAAAAATTGCAATGCTCAATATTAGTCAGTCGGTTTCGCTCGATTACTACCAAATGCATGGTAACCAAATGATAAACGAAACAAACTACTATACTCAAATACTTGAAAAGAAAGGACGTTTGCTCATTTCTAAGAAAAAACTACTCAAGTTTATTGGTAAGACACTGAATGTAAAAAACAGCATTTTCGACCAGTTGTATATTTTCGACCAGCCCGAAGTAACTTGGAACGATGAATATTTGAGCGAAGTAGATAAAGGACTAAAGCAACTTTTCGATATAAAAAACCGATTCAGAAATCTTGATTATACACTGAAAATTATAAATGAAAATCTCGATTTATTTAAAGATTTGCTTCAACATGCAAAAAGCAATCTGTTGGAGATTATAATTATTGTACTTATAATGGTTGAAGTAGGAAATATGTTTCTTGAAAAAATATTCTGATGAGTTAATTACTTTGCCCAAACAATGAAATATTACACCAAATAATCAAATTATATATCATAAAAAATCAAATCTATGAATAGCCAAATAGTAAGAAATGCCGCGATTTTAATTTTAGCATCAGTTCTGTTTTCATGCAACTCAATACCCAAAGAAACAAAAGAAAAAGCCACCGAATATTACAAGCAAATAAATGGTGAAACACAAAATGTTTCTGACAATATAATTTCCTTTTACGACAGTGTTTCTGCAATAAGTGGCAATATATTTAGTGGTATAGATTTAGAAAAAGCCAAACAATTAAGCGGTTCATTAACACTATTTGAATCAAAAATTTCAGCAGAAATTGAATCTATTAAAAGCGCAAAAGAATTTGATGAGACAATACCTTATGGAGCAAATTCCATAAAAATATTGGAAAACTACAAAAAAATAATTACCTCAGATTATTCAAATCTATTATCAATCAGCACCTCCGACATAGACCCAAGTTATATAATGAAACTTGACTCAGTAAAAGTTTTGATACTTAAAAACCTCATTGCAATAGAGCGAGACGTAATTTCAAACAATAAAAGTTTTTGTGAAAAATATTCTATCGAGAACAAAGACGGAGAAAGGAAACTATCAATTTTTGAAAATGCACTGAGCAATTTAGAATATAAAATAGAATCACTTAAGAGGGTTACAGAAATGCAGTAAGAACAATTGTTACTACTGCATTTCTGTTTTGAGATAATACATCTCATCCTCTCACTTTTATATTTTCTTTTTTCATAAGAAGAATTTGTGAGGTTTTAAAACATAAGATAAAATTAACATAAGCAATATTGAATATTTGAAATTTATTTTTAAATTTATTAATGACAATAATTATGTAATTTTCTTATACTCACAACTAAACTATGGAGTCTGAGTACCCCAAAATCGATTCGTCTGATTCAATAAATATAAAAGAAAAAGAGTATTTATTATTGATGAGCGAACTCCAGTTTTATAAGAAAATAATGAGTGTAATGCCTGCAGTTGTTTATGTTAATAACTTGCAGTCGGAGCAGATAAAATGGGTTAACGATGCTGCTGAATCCATAAATGGATTTAAGAAAGAAGATATTTTGCTGAATCCAAATTTTATTTCAGACAACATTGTAGAAGCAGATATAAGCTGGTTGGCACAGTCGGCTAATTATTATAAAAATGAGAGTGGGGTTCATTCATATATTTATTCAATGCGAAATGCCGATGGGGAAGTAAGAAGCTTTCATGGATTGGGCATAGTATTCGACTACGATGATGATGGTAAGCCACTGCACAATCTATCTATAGATATAGATATTACTAACGAAATAAAGAATTATGATCAATTAAAGCGTCACTTGAATGAGCTGACACAAAAATTGAACAAACATATAGTAGACAACCTCACAAAAACCGAAAAGCTTATAATTGAGCTTCTTTGCAAAGGGAAATCGTTCAAGCAGATTGCCGATGAACAGTGCCGTAGTTACCATACTATAGATAGTCATGTTCGGAATATTTTCAAGAAAATGGGAGTGAAAAAAACCTGTCAGCTTACCCTCAAAGCTAAGGAAATTGGGTTGGTGTAAGGCAGGTTTTGATAATGTATTTAATACATTTCTAAAATCAATATGAAATGTTTGTAAAATCGAAAATCAGATGTTTCAATGTTCCGATATCCGAATGGTTCGACTCGTAATAGGCATTGAATAAATCATGTTCTTTTAGCAGTATGATTTCCGTATTTCTTTTGTGTTTCTCTAGTAATGAATTAATTCCTTTGATGGTTTCATCAGGTTTACCTTCGAGAAGATAACCAATCATACAACCTAGTGGATATTTTTCAGAAATAAACCTATCCATTCCTTCATTTATATATGCTCCTTTTAAATCAGAATCTTTTCTTTTAGCCTTTTTGCTTCCATAAAACAAAGATACCTTTGCTTATTCCATATTTTGAAGTAAACAAAATCAATTCTTGGAAGTTTATCTGCATAACCTTTTACTTGGTTTTCGGTTTTAGACAATAGTTTGTTTTCAGTTTTACAAGTAATGCTTTTTTCTAAGGAACTCTGACTTTCATTTACGTAATGCCCTAATAATTCCGAAAAATCATTTTCAATCCAATTTGATAGATATTTCTTTTCTGAAATGGCAATATTGTATGCGTTAATAATTAATTCAATGCAATCTTTTTCAAAAGCCTTTCTGTAAATCAAACTAAGCTTCATCGTGCTCTCCATTTAAAATTTCAAGAATCAACTCAGAAGCATCTTCCATTGCCATTGATTGCGACCAAAATCGACGTTGGTTGGGGCGAATGATGTAAATATCATTTCCTCTTTTATAGTTAAGTTTTTTTCTGAAGTAGATGCTCTTTGCACTTTCATCCCACAAATATTGATCGAGTTGTTTTAATTCTGCATCAACGTTTTCACCAGAGTCAAAAACATCTTTTTTAACTTCCTCGTGCGAGATTTTAATCATCATCAAAGGCGTAAACCTATTGATATTATAAACAGTAGCATTAGCATAAACACCTTGACCATCAAGAAAATCGTTGAGTTTTTCCACAATAGTTTCAGAATATTTCACAATATTATTAGCATTAGGATGTAAACTAATTGCAACAATATCTTTCTTTAATAATGGAAGAGTATATGAAATAAAGTCTAAAATAATACTGTTATCTGTTTTTATTAATGAGAATAATTTCTTAAAAATAAATTCATTAATTTTTTGTTCTAATATTTCGATGTTTTGTTCTCTTGTAAAATAGTTATCTACAATATACTCGTCGTATAATTGAGCCAACTTATGGAAATCTTCTAACTCAAGGAATTGAGGTAAATTGTTTAATTCATTCGGTTTTATTTCTTCACGTTCGATGCCTATTGATGCAGATGTAATAAAGATGTAATAAAGAGCAAATTTTGAATTAAAATAACAAACTAATCCCTTCAATAACTGTGAATCTGGATGATGAATTCCAATAACCTTACTATTAAATGAGCAATCTTTATTTATAAAAGAAGCACATATTTCCCAATTAGCTAATCCTTCTTTAATTAAGATATGAGGAGCTTTGTAGGCTCCTTTAGTCCCTAATCGTCTAAAAACATTAACTTCAGGCAGGTTGTCTTTTATTGTTTTGTAATAATTAGCATAAATAATTTTAGAATCATCTGTTAATCCATCATTTAGTTTAGAAAATACAGATGTGTTAAATCTTTCAATTGATTGAGGTTTAACATATTCTTTTGGTACTACATTATCAATTAAAGGTTTTATCGTTGATTTATCAAGAAATTGAAGTCCTAGTCCGTGAATAAATTCTTTTTGAGACAATAAATTGCCAATATTTCTCCCTTTTAAAGAAGTAACTAACTCCCAATCACCCATTCCACCCCACATTGCAATCTTCCAAATCTTGGTATCAGGCTTTTGGCATTCTTCTCTTGGCAGATACTTTACATCAGTAGAGTCAATACATAAACCCTCTATAATGTTAGATTTTATATAGGTTTTGGGTGCGTAATAAACGATTTTATCAGAAGGCTCTTGTGGTTGTTCTTTCTTGAAAAATACAATGCTTATTGGTCCTGTTGCATCGCCAAATAACTGCCCTCCAAAATTCTTTTTTGCATTTCGAAGTATTGAGAAATTATATACTTTCTCTACATAACACTTATTAAACAACCAATATCTAAAATTTTGATATGTTCCGCCTGTATTCGTTAATACTTTGGTGTTAAATATCAATGCTATTTCTCCTTTGGGGGCAAACTGTGTAGCTTTGTGAAGGAATGGCAATACCATTTCTTTGGCAAAATCATTTTTATCGCAATATTCACGAATAGATTCCGATAAATCTGTAGTACCAAATGGTGGATTGCCTACTACCAAATCGAAATTAATACCCTCAATTTCTTTATTTTCTAAGATTGTATCTCTACAAAACAGATTTTTGCCCTGCACTTTCAATGACTTATCGGCAGGGTTATTTATAAGGTTAGGTAGTCGGTGTTCTTTATTTTGCCAAATGGTTTTAGGATCTAAATTGTCTACCAAGGCTAAATACAAACTAAATGCGGCTACTTTTATGGCTTGTGGATGCAATTCAACGCCGAATATCGTATCGGTCAACAGTTTTTTTAATCTGTTAAAATCGTTTAGTTTTTTATTGTGGCTATTCTCATAGCGTTTCACCAAACGTTTGAAACTTTCAACCAAAAAAATGCCCGACCCACAGGCAGGGTCTAAAATTTTTACATTGTAGTCCGTTTCATTTTTGCTTACAGGCAATTTCTCATTCAGAATAAATTCGACCAACGAAGGTGGGGTATAATAAGTTCCTGTTTTTTTCTTTAACTCGGGGTCGGTTTTGAATAAGAAGTTTTCGTAAATCTCACTCAACAGTTCTATCTGTATAATACTAAAATCGAACAATCGCCAGTCTTCAAATAGTTTAGTCTGTTGGGTATTATCATTGCCACTTATGAAGCATTTTTTCACAAGTTGAAGCTGGGCGGGAGATATACTTTCTCCTTTCTCTATGGTGAAAACATTGCCATTGAAATGCTCTTCCAATTTTTCATACAAGCTGTATGTAGCCTCAACATCATCTAAAATATCAAAATAAGATGTTGCACCTTTTTTTATCTGCGAATAAAACTGCTCATCGGTTGCTCCTCTGTCTTCGAGATAAAGCAGGAACAAAGAGCGAAGAATAATTTTGTGGATAAAGTTTATTTCAAGTCCTTGATCTTGGAGTTGTTGAGCGGTATTTACAAGACTTGTTACAAGATACTTATCAACCCTGTGCTGTAAATTTATCTTTTCCCTGATAGAAACGGCTTCCTCCAAAGTCCAGATAATACCAGTATCTACTGCAATTCTCGAAAACAGATTATTTAGTTCCTGAAGCTGAGTTTTATCGGAAACATGATATGATTTTATTTCTATTTTTTGGAGCTCTTTTTTATAATCAGGTTCATCCTCAGTTTTTAAGATTGGTCTTTGGGAACAATTATAAATTCTTATTTCAGTCTCAGAATAAACATAGAGAAACAACACCTTTTTGTAGTTCCAAATTTTTTGATGCGTTTCGGCAATTTCTTTCAAAACTGTTTCATCAAACAATTTCACTTCTTTCAGAAATACAGCAGGAAAACTATTGTCATTTTCATCGGTGTTGAAATATACGGCATCAATAGCAATGTTAAAATCTCGGATTTGGTTTAATACAACAGACTCGCTTTCGGAAATATTTTCATTTGCCGAATGAATTGGAATAGCTCTTTCAAAGCCTATTAAGTCTATTATTTTATGTGAAGTCATTACCAATTTTTTCCAGTACAATTAGTCTTTGCAAGATATAAATTCTTAATCTACTAAACTATTTTTTTTTTGAGATAATGAAGTACTAAAATTTATTTTTCAAACTATTCTGCTATTCCAAAACCAAGGGAAAATAAGTTATAAATAGAACAACACAAGGTTGATGAGGTGCTATATTCTAATTAAATGATTCCAAACTCTTTTTGCATATAAAAATGGCGTAAATACGTGATTTTCTAATTCGCAGTAAATAGTAATTTTGATATTTACAATAATGTACACTAATCACTATCAACTACTATGGAAAATAAAATTTCAGTTACAATTAACGCCGAAACAACGAAAGTAATTCTAGATGCAATTAAAACCATTGAAGACAATCTGCCTTTTCTTATAAACCTGAGTGTAGAAGACCGTAAGAATTTGCCAAAAATGGGAGATAAAACAGTTGCCTTTGTAACCAAAGCGCTCGAGTACTCAAAGCAAAACAAAGATGTAGTACCTTCATTTCTCGATGTCGCAGAATTTGAAAAAGATGTTGACGTAGTTACTAACCTCAGTAGAGTATTGGTACCACTTCATCAATTGGCCGAAAAAATCGATGATACAACCATGCTTGGCGGGAGCGAAGCTTACACTGCGGCTTTGGTATTTTATAGCGCAGTAAAAGGAGCCGCAAAAGCAGGAGTACCGGGAATGAAAACGATCTATAACGAACTTCAAGCACGTTTCCCCGGAAGAAGCAAAGGTTCGGCAAATAGCTAGTAAAAAGCAGCTTTTAGAAGCCATGCTCTCATGCCATACTAGATTTTTGCGGTTTGTAGCGAGAAGCTCAGAGCTATTTGAGAGAAGTTGGATGCTTTTCACTGCAATTTTCTCTCTCCAAGGCAGGTTAATCTAGCTTAGAGAGAGAAAATTGCTTCTTTAACATACAAAATTGCTCTTTGGAAGGGGAATTTTCCTATTAAGAGCGAGATAATTCCCTCTCAGAGTGAGAAATTTCTATGATTAAGGGAGCTATTTCCCTGTTTGAGCAACAAAATTGCTTGTTTGATAGGGAATTTTGTATCTAATAACAGGAATTTTCTCCCTCAGAAGGAGAAAAAGCTGGTTTAGAGGGGGAAATTTGTGGGAATTATTTTAAATACTTAATCTAAAAAGGGAAGTAAAATGAAATCACCATTACTGGTCTACACTTGAGGTTTAATGCTCGTTCTTTTTTGTAGATAGAACTTTAAATATGGTCTAAACCATGATTTATAGTATTAAACGATTAACAGTATTTTTTAATACTATAAATCACGCTAATATCTCACAACTACACGTGCAGCAATATTATGCAGAAAATGATAGCAATTGAAATTTAAATAATAAATTTGAAATATTATTAATTTAAATTTTCACTTCAATGCAAAAGCCTTTTAACTGTGTAAAATCGTATTTACCATACTTATTTCTAGTTGCAATAGTATCAATTTCTGGATGTTCTGCCAATAGTGCAAAAATCCCGGAAATACCTACTCAAACATTTATAATTTCGCCTACAAAAGACACCACCTTATTTGGTGCAAAAGGTGTAAGGTTATTTATACCTGCAAATGCTTTCCAGCTTAGTGAGAATCTGTCTCAGAATGATTCTATAACCATTATTTTATCGGAATTCTACAAAAAATCCGACTTTGTTTTATATGATATTTATACCGTTGCCGACAACAAAATCTTAGAATCGGAAGGTATGGTTCATATTGATGCAAAATATAAAGAGGAAAGCATTACGTTAAATCCAAACAAAAACTTGGTAATTCATTTCTATAAGAATAATTCTTATAAAGAAATGAATTTATACTATTCGAAAGATGCTGCTTCAGAAATTGGTGTATTTAATTGGCAGAAAGCTACCAGTGTGAAAAGAAATGCAACGCGCCTGTATATGACAATGTATGAAGCTCTTGCTTCCGGCTACATGCCAAACTTCGAAATGATGTCTGGAAACTATAGCGATTCTACTTATGGTGCCGATTTATTCAAACTTGAATGCAATAAACAGGTTTTTTCGGCTCAAACAATTGAAGCTCTAAGAACAAATAATGGAGGGAATACAATAAAATGCAAGGTATCTAAAAACGGTCGGTTAGAAGATCTTGAATTTGTTCATGGATGTGAGGCAAATGCAGAACTTGAAATTTTCAATTTCATAAAGTCACTTCCTGATTTGAAACCATGCAAAGATTCTATTGGAAATAATGTAGACTTAATCGGGTGGATAACGGTCTCTATAATAGATAGTCTGCCTCTTTACTTAGCTGATGCGGATTATGTAAAATCATTTAATACGACCTACTCTAACTTTGAACAAATAAAGATAAAAAATGTAAAAGCTGCAAATGATTATTACCATATATTCAGTGTAAATAAACTTGGTTGGATAGCTTGTATGAACGAGATTGAATCAGAAATTTTTGCCGACTATTCTCCTAATCTGCCAAATAGTACAGAACTATTAAAATCATCAGAACTTAAGATAACTTTAAACGCTTTCAATTCTATTGTAAAAGCACAAAAAATAGACAATAAGTTTATTTTCCCTAATTTGCCTGCAAATCAAGAATCTAAAATTGTCTCATTTTCCAAAAAAAGTGACAATATAAAAATTGAGTTTCTTCATGTAGAAACGGGTGTAGAACCCAAAGTTGATGCTGAATTTTATGAAAGCGAAATACCTTTTTTACAAGAAGTAGTTGATACTTATTAATTGCACTCAAATTATTTCAATCAATGAAGATAATACTTTATATATTGTCTATAATTTGTAGTTTAAATGCTTTTGGAGAAGAAACGTATAATTTGTATTATGAAACACCCCCCCAAAGGCATAAGAGCCTACTTATAGAGGGAGATACTATTTGGTGTATTTCTGAGCCAAATATAGGTTCGGTTGTAATGAAGTTGAACAGAAATACGCTTTGTACGGTTCTTGGCTCTTCACCACTTGATACCGTGGATGGATTCATCGATTGTTGGTACAAAATTTCTGTAAATAATGACACCGCATGGGTTTTTGGTTCACATACGAGTATTAAATCTGCCCAAAGTAAAAAGACTCAATTATTTATTACAAATGCTACCGCATTTGCATCAGCATTTTATAAAAATGAAATTGCAACGCTTAATACTTTTATTTATCCTAAAGATGTAATTCATTGTATTCAAGATGGTCATGGGCGTTGTATAATAGTTGATATTGTCAACTTTTCTGAAAATTCATTAAAAGATATTACTCTCAAATATGCGTTGAATAATAATAATTATCTGCAAAAGGTTTGCCCACCACTTACCTATGGCGATTTAGAGGACAGATATGAAGAAATGAATCTTTATGAATCACGACAGAAAGAATTAGTTTTATATGGTTTATTATCAGGATATAATCATATTTCACATGTTATTGAAGTGATACGTGATAATATTTTCATGGATCAGTTTACTAAGAAACAAGCCAAAGAATTAGAGGAAATAAAAACGAAAGAGAAAATGGTGAGTTATAGACTTACAATATCACTACTAGATTATGTAACTGATTTCTATTTTTATTTCAAAAATGGGAAATGGTATATTTTGGGAATAAATACAAATGATTGTTCTCCATAGATTAGAAGGTTATAAAAAGATGTAAAACAAAGTCTCATTTATACTAATTTGGTGAAGATGAAATTAGATTAGAAAGGCTCATGCCATAGTTAAAGATGCGATACATTAAAAATTCTTTTTCCTAAAAAGATATGAGGGGTGAATACTTTAAAAAAATGTGAGAAGATTTTTAAAAGTACCCCTTTTTATTCTTATTTCTTTATTTGTATAATGGCTCGTTCAAAGCTTGAAACAAACAGGTTCTATTAAAAAAAAGTAAGTCAAATCTAGATTTTATCTTCTTTGACTTACTTCTCTTCAAAACAATTGTATAATCAATAGTGATACTATTTATACAATTGCAAAATTTTATATATTCAAAAATATTACTTTCCAAACATACCACCTAAACTGTCGGTAATGCCACCTAGCATATCGTTTGATGATCCTGCTTTTGAACTTCCTCCAATGAATGATTCAACCTGATTGCCAATACCTGCCGGCATTTTGTCTTTCAAAAATGATGTAACCATTTGAATAGCCATTTTTGCTTGTGCTTCTGAAATTCCTGCTTTTTCCGACACCAATTTTACTAATACTTCCATACTACTTAATTTTTATAAATTTTAACAATTCTTTTCGTTTCTTACTAATTTAATAAGGCTGTAAAATTACATTTAGTTTGCAAATTTGTTAAGTTTTGCAATGATTTTTTTTAAATATTATCAATAAAATAAATCAGTTATTTTTGATAAAACAGTATCTTTTTTCGCATCTTTGTAGTGTACATTATTTATTTTAACATAAAATAATATATAAAAATTAATACATAAACAGATGAGAATAAAATCTATAACTTACTTTTTTTCAATTACTATCGCTGTTCTGGGTTTAGTTTTTTTATTAGGATACTCAGCAAACGCAACAAAAAAGCAAATAGACTTGGTGCAGATGAATGACAATCTATCGTTGAAAACCGAATCGCAAGATATTAAAAACACTTACAGCATCTTACTACCTACGAGTTATAGAATTTTTGAAACCGATCCGTTGAAAATTCTAAATAAATCGTGGTTTGAATTGTATAGTGATAAGAGTGGGTTTTTTATAAAACAAACCGATTGTAAAATTGAAAAAGGTTTAGATGAATGTTCTGGATTGGAAACTAAAACAATTAAAACAAGCTCAAATACAATACTTTTGATTGGAGGCAGTAAACTACAAATAGGCAAACTTCTTTCTGTAAATGTAGTTGCAAGTTTTCTACCCGGTAAAAAAAGCACTATATCGTTCAATAATAAAACATATACCCTACAAGCTACCGGAATTGTGAGAAAAGATGAAAAACTTTTTAAACCGGAGCAAGTTGCCGAGTTTTATTGGGATGAGGTTGAGAATTACGTTTTGTCAATTTCATCTGCCGATGGCAAAAAGTCTGTTCTTATTGAAATGCCCGGATTCAAAGATACTGCCGTAACACTTCTGTTTGCCGGAGATATTGATAAGGATGGATTGTTAGATTTAATTTTTAGTCACCCGTCTGATTACGAGGAACAACGAGTTTCTCTTTTCTTATCATCACAAGCAAATGGTAAGGAAATAATGAAAATGGTAGACCAAGTGAGTATACAATTTGATTGCTAGAATAAATCAACATATTTAAAAAAAAACACAATGATTAAAAAAATTATAATAAGTGTAATTACTTCACTTCTATTTGCAAGTTTCGCTTTTTCACAAGACGAAGATAAATTAAGTTTTGGTGCTAAGGTTATGATTGGTGGCAGATATGACGATGTGAGAATGTGTGGCATCTGATGCCGGAGTGAAAGGTGGGATGATAGCTGATATCATGCTTCTAACTCGATGGCAAAAATCAGAAAATTTTGCTGTCATGTTTGAATTGCCGGTTATGAGACCAATACTTTTTATTTTGGCTTTTGATATGCTACAATTTGAGCCGCAGCTGAATTTTGAATTCTCAAAAAAAATAGGCGACAATTCTAAATTGATTTTAAGTCCGGGAGTTGGTTTGAGTTTGCATTACACCAGATTATATGTCGGATATGGAGAATAGGGGAAAAGATTTTTTTGCTGCAGGTCCAATGGTAAGCACTATGCTTGGCTATAGCTTCGATAGTTCAAAAAACAACAAAAGAATTATAGGTTTAAGACCGTTTTACATTCCATTGTTTTCGGCAGATAAATCTATGCCTTCTGGTACTGTGCTAGGTGGCGTTTTAGAGATGCAGTTTTATTTCTAATTTATCGGTATAATATTTTCACATCTAGTGAAGTAAAAGCTTGATAGCCGTCATTGTCTGTCACATACATGTGAAAATGATAATCGCCGAAATCAAAATTGGTAGTATCATTCTTCTTTAAAGGAAATGCAATTAATGTATCAAATACATACTGTTTTTTTTCTGACGGCAATGAGAACATCCAGTCGGCAGAAAAAGGATTTACAACTTCTTTCGTAGGGTCGTATGTGCATGTTTCATGGTTTCCATGATTATGGTGACCAAAATTGTTGTGCAAGTCCATGCTTATATTTCCAAGTCCGGTATTATCTGTAATCTTAACACTCAATTTAAAAGACTCTCCGAAGTAGAG
Organism: Bacteroidales bacterium; assembly: GCA_016714605.1. Classification (GTDB taxonomy): domain Bacteria; phylum Bacteroidota; class Bacteroidia; order Bacteroidales; family UBA1715; genus JADKDL01. The sequence goes on from JADKDL010000001.1 coordinate 565,483, forward strand.
TGTATCGCAAGGTGTTGGAGAGATTATTTCAACTATAGGTTTTTCAACCTCTGTATCTTTTTTTTCTATGCAAGCGGTTGTAAAGTAAGCAATAATTATTATGCTCAGTATTTTAAAAACATTATTCATTTTAATTTTAAATTTTAAAAGGTTTTATTTTATAATATTGCTAATTTTAAATTAGAAAAACAAACTCTGTGTTTCTCTGTGTCTACTCTGTGAAACTCAGTGTAACTAAAAAAATCGTTTCAAGCTACAACTATTCTACAAAAGTAATATGTGTTTCCAAGTCTTCTGTATTTACCGAATAGCCTTCTTCATCTACAACTGTAATTACTACATGATAAGAACCTAGATTTGCTGAGTCGGGTACCTGAACATGTTCATGAACGGTAGCATTTCTCAGGCCTTTAAATGTGCTTTTATCCTTAAAATCACTATCTATAATTTTATATTCATCATGCACGCTTCCTGAAGTTGGATGGTCGTGAATTTCAATATGATAGAAATCTAAACGAGCAGTTTCTCCTGCAAGAGCAGAGAAATTAACACTTATAGTTCCACCCAATTTTACATCAGCTGCCCCATCGTGGTTTTCTACCTCAACATCAGAAATTTCTGGTCTGTTATTTTCCTCTTTATCACAAGAAAAGAGAGAACTTAAAAGTAAAATAGAAACAAGCGACACTTTAAATAAATTTTTCATTCACACTCAATTTTATAGTTATTAATAATCTAAAAAGGCAAACTTAAAAACAATTGTACATCTCTAGCCGGTTCGTAAATACGCAATCGTCTGTAGAAACTCAGATGGTTATAATATTTTGAATTTAAGAGATTTTTCACTTTAAACATAAGCTTAATTGTCTGTTTGCCGATATGTATTTCCGACAACGAAAAAATATTTACCGTATTGTATCCGGGAGTGGTTAATTCATTTATAACCGTATATTTTTGAGAGGCAACACTCAGTACTTCCAACCCTATTTTGTTCTTAGTAAATAGTTTATAATCATTGAAATTGTAACTTACTTCGGTTACAATATTGAAAGGAGGAGTAAAAGGTAAAGCCGTTTTAGCATCTAAATTTACCGCATAGACGTATTCAAGTCCGGTTTTTATTAGAAGCTTTTTCTTAATAAGCCAGTCTATTGCAAGTTCGCCTCCCGAAAGCATAGCTTTAATCTGATTGTATTCATACACCTGACCTTCGCGGCGAAGTTTTGGTGTTGGTTTTAAATACAAATAACTTGAAAAGTAATATAGAAAAGGATTTATATTGAAACTAAAACCATTATGCTTTTTTTCGTAGGAACATTCGAGTTGCCATACCTGTTCGGGCTTGTTTGAAATATTGCCTTTTTCAAAACGCCCCTCGTGCCTATGTAGTCCATAAGCTCCTAATTCATAAGCCGAAGGTACTCTATAGCTTTTTCCTGCATTTATTTTAATTATTGTACTACTGTTGGGCAAATAATTACAACCAACAGAAAAAGCTGTACCCGGATATCTATTTTCAAAATCAGGATTAAATATCGAGTCACCATCCTCGACATCAGGATTCAATGTTTCATCCATCTTGAAAGAAGTAATATCTATTCTCGCACCGCTATTTATTATCCACTTTTTCGAGATTGAATATTTATGAGATATGAAAACCCCAGTAGAAAATCTGTTGTATTGGGGCAATATGTGACTATATCCATCAAAGGTATGTGTTTGATATTGTGAATTTAATCCGATTTTTATGATTTGATTTTTAATCCCTTTAAAAGTATAAAACACATTGCCCGACAGCGTAAGCAAATCAAGACCTAAATCGAAATTACCCCTGCTTTTGAAATAGTTATAATCTTCTTTACGGTTGCCTGTTCTATCGGTAAGAAAAGAAAACTCTTTCGATGTGTTTTTCTGCATTCCAAGAGCAATTTCAAGCTTATCGTCCCCAAAAAATCTGTTAGTGAAATGGAATATCGAAATATTATCAGCCTTTTGATAAGGCAATTGCATATCTCTATTGCTTTTTTTGTGAGCATTTCTTATTGAATCGTTTTGCATTCCCTGCCAATCAAAAAAACCTAAAAGAGAACCTACATAATTAAATTCCAAATAGCTATTGCCCCAAGGTTTTACAATTCCGGCAGAAAATGAGAGTGCCTTTTCTTTACCGGCAGTGTTTAATAAGCTATTGCCTAGTACAACTTTGTGCGAAGCTTCAACAGCAGTATCCGGAGCAGGCAACAAAAATGAATCTGTTTCAGGAATACGAATATCTGCATTAGAATTATAGGTGAGTGTTAGATGTGAATATACATCGCCTTTACGCACTGAAATAGTAGCCGAACTTCCCAATCCTTGTGTATTAGATTTGCCGCAGAATGCTATTTCACCATTTACACCCGATTTTAGAGGCACATGTGGCGGAAGAATGTTTATCACGCCACCAATAGCATCGGAGCCATATTGCAAAGACGAAGCTCCTTTAATAATCTCAACATGACTCACCGCTTGCTGGTCTATAGAAAAACCATGATGATTGCTCCACTGTTGTCCTTCTTGCTTAATGCCATTTTGAGCGACTACAACTCTATAGAATCCCATGCCGCGAATCATAGGTTTTGAAATTCCGGTACCAACATCCATGGAATTAACTCCCGGAATTTTATTGAGCGTTTTCATAAGACTAGCTGCCTTAGCTTCTTTCATGAACTCTTCTTCTATAAGTTGAATGGAGAAACTCTCACTTCTCTTTGTCTGTTCAGTAACATTAGCGTTTACTTTAACTTCTTCTAATTCTTGAATTTGGGGAGAAAGGTAAACCGTTATATCCTCAAAAACGGAATCTGCTCTAAGCAGGAGTTTTTTCTCTTTGTATCCTATCGCAGAAATGAGAATCTCATAATTTGAGGCTGAAATATTAACAAAAGCAAACTTTCCGATAGAGTCAGTAATCTCTCCTAAATCGTTATTAAGCAGAATAGTAGCGCCTTGCAGCGGGTTATTGTTTTCATCGTAAATATAACCTTGCAATTTATTTTGACCAATGGCATTTATGAAATAAGTAAAACAAAAAACGATACAAACAAAGGTGTATTTATATTGATTGTTTGTATTCATTCACGTTGGGAGATTATGTATTTATGCACTTATTTAGAATCAATATTTTTAAATTCTAATCACACAAATTTAACTTTTTTTACTTCTATAAATTTAAAATATTGTACCAGTTGTAGCTAATATTATGAAAAAAAAGCTTGAAGGTAATAGCTATCTTTACATCACAAAAAATAATGAATATATGAGCAATAAAAAAACGATTATAATAACCGGAGCAAATCGCGGACTAGGCTTGGCGCTAACAGAAAAATTAGCAGCTGAAGGAAATACCATAATTATGGTTTGCAGAGATTCTGAGAATGCAAGAAAGGTATTTAAGTCATTGCAATCAGCAGGTTTATCGGTAGTTATTAAATATGCTGATATAGCTATACCGCAACAAATAGATACCATTTTTGAAAGTATTTACAATGAATTTAAAAGTGTAGATGTATTAATAAATAATGCAGCAATAAATATAGACGGAGAAAAGACCAGTCTTGAAACACTTAGCCTCGAAACGATTGAGAAAACATTCAATACCAATATAATAGGTTCAATGTGGATGAGCAAAAAAGCATTACCATTGCTAAAGAATGCGGCTGAAGGTAGAATTATTAATTTCTCTTCGGGCTTAGGGCATCTTACCGTTCCACGCATGGGGCCATTTCCGGCATATAGTATTTCAAAAACAGCAGTAAATTCGCTTACGCATTATTTGGCAGAAGAGCTCAAAGATACCAACATTTCGGTAGTATCAGTAGATCCGGGATGGGTAAGAACCGATTTAGGCGGACCAAATGCACCACTTGCTATTGAAGAAGGAATAGATACTCCATATTGGTTAGCTACGGTAGAAAAAGACAAACTAGAAAACGGTAAATTTTATAAAGAAAAATCTGTAATCACTTGGTAGCGATTTTATTATTTTAAAATAATATTTGTTTTAGATTTCGTTTTAGATGGTGCGAACTTGTAGTTTGTGCCATCTAAAATATTTATTATGGTTACTTCGTAAAGTTCGAGTTCCAAACTAGAATTAGCATTAAACAACAATAGTAGATAATCTAGGTCTTCAATTTTAATTATAATTTTGAAAACCTAGATTTTAAAATTTGAAAAGCAGTGATTGAGTCATCAATTACTGCTTTTATAATCTTCACTTCATAGACCATTCTAAACAAAGCAATGAGACAACAAGTAAACGAGTTGCATGAAACTTTACAAAAAACGAATATGGCATTGAGTGGCGATTTAATGTCTGCTACACTTGATGTATATTCGGCTGTAAAACTGAACAAAGACAAAGTACCGGGTCTTAATGCTACATACGAAAAGATGAAAGTATTCTTTAAAAAAAGCAAGAAATCAGATTCGTCTAACAAAATCGAATAGAAACGAAAAAAGGAGGTTACCAATGTAGGTAGCCTCTTTTTTTTTGCACCTTGATTTTTTTTTTAATATTGAAATAAAAGAGGGAAATAAAATTGATATTACACAAAATTAAAATCAGACACTACAGAGTATCTCTAAAGCACTACAGAGTACCTCTCAGACACTACCGAGTACCTCAAAAGCACTACAGAGTATCTCTAAAGCACTACCGAGTACCTCTCATACACTCTGTAGTACCTTGTAGACACTACAGAGTGTGTCTATGGCACTCTGTAGAACCTCAAACGCACTCCATAGTGTCGGTAAGACACTATGGAGTGACAATAATATACTCCGGAGTGTCTATAAGACACTCTTTAGTGACTGTAAGACACTCCTGAGTATCTCGGAGACACTCTGGAGTATAAAAAAGGCTCTTTTGTGCTTGAAATTCACTCAAAATTAAAGTAATTTTGTATTCATTACATTTATAAATACACTCTTAGCCATAGCAGACATGCTGCCGAAGGACTTCTACTCTATTAAGAATAAAAAACTATCTCGTCCTAAATTCCCCTCCTTTGGAGGGGTGCCCAACGGGCGGGGTGGTTAATTCCCATATTCTTGCAATATATAGTTTTCTAATTCTTGCATAACCACCTGTATATTCTTCTTTACATCGCTATCTGAAATACGGTGAACCTTTAAACCCAAATCTTCCAAATATTGCTGACGGGCTGCATCGTATTCCGCTTTATTGTTGTGGCTCGAACCATCTATTTCAATGACTATACCAAGCGTTTTCACATAAAAATCTACCACATAATTACCAATTATGCGTTGTCTGTCGAAATCAATTCCATGGAATTTATGCTTATGTACTTGTTGCCAAAATAAAACTTCTGACAAGATTCCGGCTTTTCGTTTTTCTTTAGCCAATTGTTTGAGTGAAGAATTGTATGGTAAATTTTCTACAAAATTGCGACGAATTGGTGTGTTATTGATATACGTGATGATTTCTTGTTCATGCTGCAAGGAGACAGCTTGTGAAGATTCTACTACTGTTTTAACCTCATCGACTTTCCAACACTCCACCTCTGTATAAACCACCCCGGCTTTCAGCCACCCCTCCAAAGGAGGGGGAATTAACCACCCCGTCCTGCGGACACCCCTCCGAGGGAGGGGAATTAAAAAAGCGTGGTTTGGTTACTGTATTACTGCTGTCTTGGGGAAAATCCATATTTTTCAGTTTGGTTTTCTAATTCACTAATAAAATGAGTATAACTCGTTTCTAAACCGTGTGCTAAATCAAAGCCGTTTCTTTTGATGATATAAGTTGTCAATTTGGATAATTCTTTACGATACTTTATTATTTTTCCATTTCCTTCACTATTCTCACCGTCTCCACACTTACGGTACAAACCCTTTTCAATAAATCTATCACCTGTGTTTTATAGTCGGCAAAGCGGTAGGTGTTGAAGTGCTCGGCAATGGTAGGGTCTTTGGGTTTCTTTTCCTTGTATTGGTCGAGAATCCATTCGAGGGCAGAACGATTGCCTAGTTTGTATTGCCATGCCTCGGGTGGTACGCCGGTTAATTGGGTATCTTCGTCCAAGATGATGATTCCGGTTTCTTTGTCTGCCTTTAATTTAGGTTTTGGGGTGCGGGTTTCGGGTTTGGTTTCGGGTAGTGACGATGCATGCAACGTCTCTACGGTGCGTAAATCGTACGGTTTTACTGTTTCATAATCAATATGCAATTCCATTAGTGCCTTTCCCCATGCTGCCCATTTACCAAAATCTTCATAAAATGGAATACGAGGAAAATCACGTTTTAGGTTTAATTCGTATTTGGTTCTATATGCAGGATAGTGCAAAACTGCATATACGTAATGGAATATGTTTTCTTTGGTAATCGACTGGTCGTTGTAATTGGTTTGGAATTGTTGGAGTCCCCAGTCGGTAATATTTTCAATCTTACTACCATTATCATTAAAATAGAACAAAGGTAAACACTGGCTATCCCCAGTAGTATGTAAATCGACAATTGTGTTAGAAGCTAGCAAATGAAATGGTTTATTGCTTCCTTCCCTATTTATTGCAATAAATTGATTTGATTGTAATGGATTAAATAAACTGCCAAATTGATAAAGCATTCCATTAAAATGTTTATCAAAATAGAAATATTGTTTTGCAAAAGGTCTAAATTGAGATAAAACTAATTTGTTTTGTTCAAATTTCTTCTCAATTTTTCTTCTCAAATAATTATTCAGCTCTCTATCCCAAGCAATACTTTTTTTGTCAATGAAGCTATCATCAATCATTGTTTTTTGATAAACTTCAATAAAGTATTTAATTTTAGCTTCCAAGTTCTCACACGAAAAATCATAAACCCAACTATCTCTGTGTGAAGCAACGCCTAATGAGAATTTTTTAAATAGTGCTTGCCCATTTTTACCTTGTTTAAGATTTTTATCAATTAATGGTAAAAGTTCATCAAAGTCATTGTCAGATTGGTTAATCCAGTTATTTTTAGAATCTACATTTATTGTTTCAAAAGGAATTTGTTTGAATGGATGCGATTTAAGAAACTCTAGTTTTTCGTCACGAGTTGCCCGTATATCGGTAGGATGAATGTATTTGATTTTACATTTTTCATCTTTATTCTCCTTGTCTTTAATCAGAAAAGCAATAGAAATACCAACAGCTGCAGCTTGTCCGAAAATTGTATGGTTTTCGTTTAGGAAAATCCCATCCTTTCCAGACAGTTCACGGATATTACCTCCTAAATCTATAAAATAGGCGTGCTGAAATTCATCTTTAATACATTTTCGAAAGCCATCGAATGCACGACCATTGATGTATGAATTATTTGTAATAAATGCAATTACACCATTTTCGTTCAAACGGTCGGAAGCCCAACGGAAAAAGCGAGTGTACATATCGTAAACAACTATTTGATTTTGGGCAGTACCATCATATATATAGGTTTCCTTAATTCGGGAATCAATTTTAGAAGCTTTGTTTGCATTTTGAAAATTATAATTACTTTGACGAGCATTGTATGGTGGATTTCCGATAACAACCGAAATCTTTTTATCGTTCTGGCGTTTTATTCGTTGTGCATTTTCGGCACTCACACCAAACAAATCCATTTGTTTACCTTTAAAATTAAACCCGAGATTTTCAAGTGTATCGACAAAACAAAGATTTTCGAATTCCTTATACTCACCCATCTTCTGTTTGTAGGTGTACTCGATATTGAGGTTTGCAATGTAATAGGGAAGAATAGCAATTTCGTTTGCATGTATCTCGTGCTGGTATTTATATGGAAGGTTGGCTTTTGGCAAATAGTCAATGATATCAGTAATAAAAGTACCTGTTCCTGTGGCAGGGTCGAGTATTTCTACACCTTTATCTTCTAAGCCTTTCCCAAAATGATGGTTAAGAAGATAATCAGTACTCTCTATCATGAACTTTACAATCTCGTTGGGTGTATAGACCACGCCAAGGCGGTCTGCTGCCTTTGGATTGTAGCCCTTGTAAAATATCTCGTACACCATTTTAAGAAACTTCTGTTTCTCATGGTGGTCTGCAATCTGTGCAGCTGCTGCATTTATTGCCTGATAATAGTGTTGAATAGCACTTAAAGCAACACGTTTTATATTACCCTTGAAAAACGTAAGGATAACTTGTTCAAGTTCTTTTGCAATATTGTTTTCGCGGTGAAACTGTGTCTCATCAAATATAGTGTTGAAAATATCTTCGGTGAGAATGTGTTGAATCATCATTTCACGAATATCTTCGAGGGTAATTTCGAGATTAATACTTTCTTTGCATAGTTCCCAAAATGTAGTTTCGGCTTCTTTGAACTTAATATTTGTTTTTTCTTCTGCTAAGATAATACCTCGCAAAGTGTCGGTTACTTTTGGTATGTCTTGTTTGAAAAGTTCAATCGCCTTGTGGAAGTTCTCAACTTCGGGGCGTTGGTATTTAATGAATTCTTTAATTATGCGATCTAGGGCTTCGGCATCGTTCGTTTTTACACGCATTATCTCGTTTCCACCTTGGAAAAGAACAGCGGTGTTGCTGTCTTCAAACAATATGTTTTCTTTTGGATAACCTTTTGCAAATTTCTTTTCAATCTCTTCGTCTATGTCGTCGGCTTCGTCTTTGCTTTCCCAGTAACCCCAATCTTGACGGAGACTGTCTTTTAGTGTTCCGTCTGGAATTACTGTTTTTCCTTTTGATCCTTTAATAGAAATCTCGGGAACGAGTATTAAACCCTTTTGTTTGGCGTATTCATTCAGTAGGTTGTAGAATGCGTTGCGAATTGCCGTTTCTTTTTTTGTACCTCCAAAGTGTATTATCTTTTCAACTTCCGATTGGTATTGTTTTACTGAATGTATGCTCATGTATTGTTTTTTGATATGCAGTTGTAAAAGTAGGAAAAGAAATTTAAATGAGAAGGAAGATATAGAGGTAAGTTGTTTATAATTGATTGTTTGTGGCAGTTTGTAATAATCTAGTCTATCAATTAAGAATTTCTTTTTGAAATATGGAAGATATTGTTTATCCAGTATTTAAATTTTTGTAACTCTCTGATAATCTCTAACTGTCAAAGAAAGCATAATACTAACATATACAATTATTATACCTGTCAAAATCGCAATTACTATTGTTGAAGTCTCTTTAAACTTAAGATTCTCAACAAAGTACTTAATTATCATACAAGCAAGATAAACAAAAAGATCTATGAATATTGTTGCAATTAAATGATTATTGAAATTCTTAAATCGGTCTATAAATTTTATCGCATTTGAATGCCTCTGATAAATCAGAAGATCATTATTTCCATACTTTATTTTATCGCTATATTCTTTAAGTTGTTCTCTTTTGCTTAGTATAAAAGAATACAGAACTGTAAAAAGAGTTACAGAGAAACCAAAAACGACAAGAACAAAATTCCCAATATCCCCCAAAAGACTATTATAAAGTTCTATCCTTTCCATTTTAACTTAAATAATTTTGAAGAACGGGAGTAAGTTTCTCAATAATAAAACTAGGTTCATATATTCGTTCGTTCAATTCTGTTTCTGAAATCCCGATTGATTCATTATAAATTTCTTCAACCGCTTCATTGATTTTGTCGGCAGCTTCAATTCTTTGATCTCTTGTAATTCTATATTCTTTTTTACCAACTAAAATCTTTATGATTCTTTTTTGATAATCTTTCTCATAAGAAAAGTCATTAATCACTTCTTCGGTTTTCTTATAAGGCATATTTTTGAATTTATCTTCCTTCTGTTTCCTAAAACTACTACCAACAAGATAACTACGATATTTTGCATCTACCTCATTGTCGTCATTTGTTAATGAAGTAAAATTTAATGATAATTCTGGAACATTCTTAATTCGTTTCAATTCTTCAAGAATCTCAGGCAGTTTTATGTTTGAAGTTGAGATGTTCAAAATTTTATTTAGCACCAACTTAGCTGTTCCAATTATTTCTTGAGTGTCTTTGTGTGGATCTTCATATACTAAAATAATCCACTGATGTTTGTAATCATTAGCATTAACACCAAATATATTTGGAACAAGTAGCAAATAATAGTTATCACTGCCAAGTTTGTATTCTTGCTTTAATTTAATTTTTTGATCAGTTTCAAGATAGCCATCAAGAAGATTTGTATTATAAGCAGAAATTTTCAATAAAGCACAAGGTCTTTCGCCAATTTTGCAATCAATACACTCTACATTATCGATTTCTTTTTTCTGAACCTTATTCCGTCTATTTTTTGAAACTTTGCTCTCTTGTAATTGATATTCAGTAATCTTTTTTTTAGCATATCTTATCATGTCGTTGAAGGTTACACCTCCAAACAAATCATTTCCTTTGAGAATCAATTCCGAACTATAAACCGGAACTTTGATAATAAAAGATTTTTCTTTAATGTCAGATATACTCATAGTTAGTATTTGTAAAATAGGCAGCAACGAGTCGATAAATCCCCTTCAAACAAATGTCTTATAAATCAGAACAATAAATATCTGCAATAATTTATTAAATAAACAAATTTGAATTGATTTTCTTCCCCACTAGCAATTCCCTAAACTAAAAATAAACAAAATAATTCAAAATGAAGAATTTACAAGAAATAAAGTTATAAACAGAGAGTTGTTTAAAACTGAGGGTTTAGGGAAAAGAATAAAAAAAGAGGCTGTCTTTACTTTTTAAACAGCCTCCTACAACGAATCTAAATTTTTAAATTCTTTATTACTTAACCTGCGCAGAGAGTACAAAATACTCAAACTGTGTTGGTTTAAGAAACTCGAATGGAAAGGTAAATACTTTACTCTGACCCGATTTTTGACTTGTTACAATTTCAGAATTATCTACTTTTTTACCGTCTCTGTCAAATGCGGTAAGTTTCAATGTGCCGTTTATGTCTTTGCCGAAATCCAGATAAAGTCCTAATGTGTATTTTGCAGAATCTACTATCCATTCGGCTCTACCTATGCTTATACCTAATGCTTCTATTTCTTTATCGGTGTAAACGGTTTGTTTACCGAGTGTTTCTTCTACTCCGGTCGATATTGCTTTAACGCCACTTCCTAATATTACGCCACTTTTTTCTGCCAATTTTGCTATAGCTTTATCATCAAGTGTTGCTTCTAGTCCTTCGGCTGCTCCCGAAACAGTATTACCTATATTTTTGCCCCAATTAGAGGCTGATTTTTTGGTCTCTTCTTGAAATTCTTCTGACCCCATATAGTCTATCGACTTTTTTACATAGGTAACTATGGAGAATACAGAAAATAGTGTTAGAAAAACAAATGCAATAAGCGAACCTATCCAAAGACTTCTTTTTTTCTTAATTAGTCCACCAATTGTTAGTCCTAATGCAATTAATGTAAGCAAAATAGCAAACACACACAGTAAAAGATAAAGAGTCATATTAATATTTTTTTAATGGTTATATTAGTTATTTCAAAAATATAATCTTCTTTTATCATTAACAAATATTACTGCTCTTTTTTGTTTAGGATAGGAGTTCTTTGTGTATGGTAGATTTTTATTTCAATGGTTTTATGAAATTTAAGATTTTGTCTTTGTAATTTTTACCTATTGGTATTCTTAAATTCTCGGAACTCATCTGTACAACTACACAATTATCTTCAATAACTTTTACTGCATTTATATTTACAATATATGAGCGATGAACTCTCCAGAATATTTGCGGAAGCATTCCCTCTACCGATTTAAGTGTTTGATGAACAACATATCGGGCATCAAGTGTTTGGAATGCAACATAGTTTTCTATTGACTCAATACAAACTATTTCATCGTATTTGACGCGAACAAAAGTATTGTTTTTCTTAATAAAAAAACCGTCGCCGGTGTTTGTGTCTTTATTTTGAAATTCTATAACGGTTTGTGGCTGTTGAATTATTTTTTGTATTGCTTTGAGAAATCTCGGATATTTAATTGGTTTCAGCAGGAAGTCGTTTACCGAAAAGTCAAAAGCATCTACAGCATATTTATTGTCAGATGAAACGATAATAACCTGAGGCAGTTTGCTTATAGATGCAAGTACATCAAGTCCGCTCATTTCGGGCATTTCTATGTCCATAATGAGCAAATCTATTTCATTAAAATTTTCGCTTTCGTTTATAGCATCTATAGGGTTATAATAGACTCCCTTTAATTCTAATCCCTTGGTTTTTTTTACAAATTCTTCCAAGACTTTACAACTCAGCTTTTCATCGTCAATAATTATGCAATTCATCTTATTCCTGAAAACAATGGTAGTTCACAAAGTTAATAAATCTTTTGTATTTGTATATAATAAGAAACATTTATGTTATATAAATCATTAAATTAAAAATCAGTATTATATCATAATAATTAGCTTGAGCTGCAATAAAATCTTTTTGAATGTAATATGTTGGAAAATTGAATTTTATAATTTAAAATATTGTATTTGTGTTTTGTGCTGTTTTGGTATAAAAAATCATTAGTAAAATTGAGTTATAGTTCTTTCTTTTTCTATGAATTAAATTAGTTATTAATATCTTTGTAAGCATATATTTAATTAATAAAGTAGAGATGTCTGTAAAATTTGCTGTTGTTGGTCTTGGACATATTGGGAAAAGACATGTGCAGATGATAAATGAAAATCCTGAAGCCGAGCTTGTTGCTGTTGCAGATGTGAAGACAAAAGAGCAGCTTAAACTTATAGATTTGCAGGTTCCATTTTACAACACTATTGATGACCTGCTTTCTGCCGGACATGATATAGATGTTGTAAATATATGTTCACCAAACGGATATCACTTTGAGCAAACAATGAAAGCATTAGAAAAGAAGCTTCATGTGGTTTGCGAAAAGCCTATGGCACTGACCAAATCCGACGCCGAGAAGATGATTTTTAAATCGTTAGAAGTTTCCAGAAACTTATTTTGTGTCATGCAAAACCGTTATTCTCCGCCTTCTGTGTGGTTAAAAAAGATAATTTCGGAGAACCAATTAGGCAAAATCTTTATGGTTCAAGTAAATTGTTACTGGAATAGAGATGAAAGATATTATACAAAAGATTCTTGGCATGGCAACCAAATGCTTGATGGAGGAACGTTATTTACACAATTTTCTCATTTCATAGATATAATGTATTGGCTCTTTGGCGATATCACCAATATAAAAGCAAATTTTAAAGATTACAATCATGCAAAGCTTACCGATTTTGAAGATTCAGGTTTTGTACATTTCGATTTTCATAGTGGTGCAATGGGTTCTATAAATTATTCTACTTCGGTTTATGATAAGAATTTGGAAAGTAGTATGATTATAATTGGCGAATATGGCACCGTAAAAGTTGCCGGTCAGTATATGAATGAAGTAGAATATTGCCATATAAAAGATTATGAAATGCCTGTTTTACCTCCTTCCAATCCGCCTAACGACTATGGTGCATATAAAGGTTCTGCGGCAAATCATCATTTTATAATTCAAAATGTTGTAGATGTAATAAATGGCAAAGAATCAATTACTACAAATGCGTTGGAAGGTTTAAAGGTGGTAGAAATTATTGAAAGAATTTATAATTTGAAATAAAAAATATTATTTTTATTACTACATTTATCAAACAATAAAATCATTAGAGATGGCAGAAGACAATAATGATGCAATGAAAAATAAAGCTGATGAGGTGAAAATTGCCCGAAGAGAAGCTTTAAAAAGAATAGCTGGAGCAGTTGCGGCAGTTGGTGCTGTAGGTGCAATGGCAAGTCTTTTCAATTCCTGTGTGCCGCCTACCTATTATGACGATTATTATGGCGATTATTATGGCAACTACTATAATAACTACTATAGTGATTATTATAGCAATTATGTAAATTACTATGCCAATTACGCTAACTATGCCAACTATGCAAATTATGGCAATTATTATTCAGACTATTATTATAATTAGTTTAATAAAATATAAGAGATTGAATTTTTATATGCCTTCAAGTTATGAAGGCATATTTTGTTTGTAAAAAGAAATAAGATTTATGGCAAATGTACTTTTAACACAAAAATGTGTAAGAAATTGTCCGTATTGTTTTGCGAAAGAACACATGGAAGGCAAGCAATTTGATGATAATTTGAAATGGGATGATCTTATTTATATAGCCGATTTTTTTGCAGTTTCGAAATCAGATTCAATTCATCTTTTGGGAGGCGAACCTACCTTGCATCCAGATTTTTGCAACATCTGTTTATACCTGCTTGATAGGGGTTTTAGGATTACCGTTTTTACAAGCGGAATAATGTCGCCCAACAAACTTAAAGAATTAGAAAGTAAATTGTTGGGGTTTGCTCACGAAAAATTATCTTTTGTTTGTAATGTAAATGATCCATTAGAATCGCCCGAAAGTGAAATAATTAGACAGAAAGATTTTTTTTCAATTTTTGCCAAGAATATCAATCCCGGCTTTAATATATATAAACCTAATTTCAGCTTAAACTTTATTTTTGAGTATTTCAAACAATTTCCGCTTTTGCATAAGCATATTAGAATAGGACTTACTCACCCAATTGTTGGAGAAAAAAATGTAGCTCTCTCTAAAGCCGATATGCCAAATATGGCTAAACAATTTATGAGTTTTGTTCCTTATATGCTAGATAATAGCATTACTGCTGGGTTTGATTGTGGTATGCCAATGTGCCTCTTTGATGATGCTGAACTGGGAAAACTCTACAAAATGAATAAGGGTAGAATTAAATTTTCTTGCGGTTCAGCTATTGATATTGGACCAGATTTATCGGTTTGGTCTTGTTTTCCGCTTGCTAATCACGAAAAAAAATCGTTGTATGATTTTAATTCTTTACATGATATAACGCAGTATTTTTCTAGCAAACACAATCCAATTAGGAATCAGAAATATGGTATTTTCCAAGAGTGTGCCAGTTGTAATTATAGAAACAAAGAGCTTTGTGCCGGAGGTTGTCTTGCTCATCTTCTCTAGACTATGTGAGCGTTCTTAATATTTTAGAAATAATTTAAAAATAAACAAATGACATTTGATAATCACATAATTGTTTGTCCTATTGAACATAGCTCTGCCCATGAAATAAAAGACAAAACTGTAGTACTCAAGACGAGCAGTTTAGATAATGTCTCAATAGCAGTTGAAAAATTTAAAAATAACAACAACATTATACATGCAGTATTGTTTGTCCCCGATAAACCTCTATCTGAATTTAATTTCGATATAGCCTTGCCTAATTGTAAGATTGTCTGTTTTGCTTCCAAATTGGGAGAATATTCTATATTGAGAAAGCAATTTCCTTATATTCACAAAAATAAAATACTTTTCTTTTTTGAACCTAACAGCGAAGAATCTTTTTTAAGTGTTAAATTACTCTCAACACTCAATATTGCTGTTGGTTTTAAGCTCAATAGTAAAGATATACTTTGGCAAGATTTATTAGATATTTGTTTTCATACACTCTATTCTAAAGCCAGTCATTATATATTTGAGCCTATAAATTATTTGATTTCTGATTTTAAAAAAGAAGGCACAATTCATATCGAAAGTTCATACTTTGATAACTTTAGAAGATATTTGCATCTCTCGGATACTACAATGCAGTTGGCTTTAACGCAAGATGATTTGAAAAACAAAAATTTTATTGCTGATGGTTTTGAGTCGTTGCTCCTTAAAGAAACAGAAACTGTATATGAGAAAAAAATAGCCGAATGGCATGCAGTTTTCATTGAAAATAAACCATGTGCTACTTGTGTGGCATGGAGACTTTGCAATGGTAGTTTCTTGTCTTATTGCGATAAAGGAATGAGTGAGCCGGTTGCGTTCTTTTCAGAAATTTTGGAGGCAATACAGTCTAAAAATAATAGGGTAGGTGAGATATCCATTTAATAACAGAATCAGGAAAACGAAAAAATTAATTTTTCAAATTATTTGTAAAAAATGGCTGTCCTTATTTTTAAAGCACTAGAAAATTGCAACTCAAACTGTGTTTATTGTGATGTAATAAAAAAACATAAAACGCACATACTCGGCTACGACTTACTCGAACTTATTTTTACCCGAATAAATGAATATTTGCTTGAAAATACGCAAGAAGATTTTTCTTTTACTTGGCATGGTGGTGAGGTCTGTATGCTTGGTGCTGAGTATTTTGAAAGAGCACTTTACCTTCAGGAAACCATTTGCGACAAAACAAAACATCGCATAAATCATTTAGTACAGTCTAATATTACGTTAATCAATCAAGATATTATTGACGTATTCAAAAAGCTTGGCATAGATAGTATTGGTTCTAGTTTTGATCCGCTGCATGGCATACGAGGTTTTGGTCCAGAACGAGATTCAAAATCATATATGAAGCTATTTTTTAAAGGCTATGACCTTTTGCAAAAAAATAATTTGCGAGTTGGAATTATTTATGTTGTTCATAAACAGTCTCTCCTGAATCCGTTAGAAACCGTGCAGTTTTTAACCAATTTCAATACATCTTCCGGTATACAGTTTAGTAAAGCATACATTTATCATGAAGACAAACATAATCTAGCTCTTTCTATGGAAGAGTATGCTCATTTCCTTGGTATTGTGTTTAAAGAATGGTATAAGAAACAATCTATTTATCCGGCAATAACCCCTTTTACCGGTTTTATCAATTCTGCTAAATCCGGACAGTGTTCTATGAGCTGTACGTTAAGTGGAAAATGTGCAAAAAATTGGATTAATATAACACCCGAAGGTATGACTTCGCAGTGTGGCAGAACCGGCGATTTTGAACTGGTTCAGTTAGGTAGTATTAAAGACAAAACGTTTAAAGAACTGTTTGATGCTCCTTTTAAAAATCAAATTGAAGCGCGAAGAAATCTACTATTGAATAGCAGTTGTAAAGCATGTAGATTTTGGATGGTTTGTCATGGTGGCTGCCCTTTAGATGCTTATATGCAACATGGCGATTTCATGGCTAAAGCCGATGAATGTGCTTGGATAAAGACCTTCCTAACTGAATATTTTGAACCAATTACCGGGTTTAAGTTTTAATTCCTTTGAAAGTGTTTTTATTAATGCTTGATTTTTAATTGTCTAACTTAGCAATTTGTTTTATTATAATCTGCAAATCATTAAAAAATGAATAGTCTTTTGCATAGATTATATTGTTTTTGGCCATAATTTCTTTATCAAAAGTAGTATTATGGTGTGGATTTAAAATTCCTTTTTTTAGCGTGGGTAGGTTATATTCCTTAATATCAAAATTATCGTGGTACGATATCCATGTTTTTTTACCAAAAAGTACCGAAAAGCAATTTTTGATGAAATTGAGTTTGTTTTTATAAAAAAGTATTAAGATAGGGGTGGAAAGCACTAGTAAAGCGGAAAATCCAATATCAAACAACCTCTTCTTGTTGATATTATACTTTTTACCTATAGAATTCAGTTCCAATGTGTAGAGTTCGCCTGCTGTATTTATTGAATTACTACCAATAATGGAAATTGTCTCAGGTGGTGCTATTTTAAAATCTACTGCAATATCAGAGAATCCGAGCATGTTCGAAATAATTGTATCAGCAGAAATATTTTTCATGCAGAATATTATTTCGTTTATCTTATGGATTTTTATTATCTCCGGTAGTTGATCTATTGTGCCCAGATAGTAACCTTTCTGTAGGTCATTATCTATTCCAACATAACCAATAATATTTGTTTGTAAACCTGTATTAGCCAATAATTTTTCAATTCGCACTATCTCTTCTTTTTCACCGGCTAGAATTATTCTTTTACTTTTCTTAAAATTTATTTTGAATGTTTCAATGCCGGATAAATGCATTAAAAGTCTGTTGGAGCATACTGCAATTAAACTCCATAAGGTGCCAAATAGCAATAAGGCTCTTGAATATCTGAAATGTTCGTTTGATAGTGCATATGCGAGTAAGAGAATAATTCCACCTAAAATCACTCCTTTAATTGCGTTTTTAAGTTTTATAGGTTTCTCATATCCGCCATTGAAAAAAATTAGTAACAACCAAATAATTGTATATATGGGTATTACCATTGTAAAGTATGTTTTCGGATAGTAATGCAAATCTGAATATCTGTATTGTTCCCAAATAAGTGCCAACAACCCGAAACCGGAATAGATAATAATTAAGTCTAATAGTGGTAATATTGTAGCCTTAATTATTCTATTAAGTATAGATAATGAGGCTCTTATGAAGATTGCAATATTTATGAGGAATGATAGTATTTTGGAGTGTTTATGACTAAGTTGCTTTTTTGCAAATATTATCATTGCTTTGTAAAAAATAAGCACATAATTTACACTTCCTTTTTTTGTGCTTTCTCCTTTATAATGTATAATTGTAGTATCAGCAAAATAATAGTTTTTATAGTCGGCTTTTATTATTCTGTAAGACAGGTCAATATCTTCACCATACATAAAATAATCTTCATCTAATAAACCAATTTCATCAAGTACTTTTTTTCTCATCAGCATGAATGCACCTGAAAGAATCTCAACCTGATTGGTTTGGTTTTGATCTAAGTAACCTAAATGGTACTTGTTAAATCTTTTTGATTTTTTAAATAAAGATGAAATACCAAACATTTTATAGAATGCTACCATTGGTGTAGGAATTCCTCTTTTCGATTCGGGTAAGAAACGTCCTTTACCATCAATCATTTTTACACCTGCCCCTCCAGCTTCTTGGTGCAAATCCATAAAATCAAGCAATTTACTAAAGGTAGTTTCTTGTACTACTGTATCTGGATTTAGTAAAAGTACATATTCTCCAGATGATACTCTTATTGCCTGATTATTTGCGTATGAAAATCCGGTATTGGTTTTATTTTCAATTAATTTTACCCATTGAAATTTATTTTTTATTAAATCACAACTTCCGTCTACAGAATTGTTATCCACAACAAAGACTTCTGCGTCAATTCCTTTAAGTGCTTCATTAACTGATATCAGGCATTGTTCAATAAAGAATTTTACGTTGTAATTTACAATTATGACACTTAACTTCACCTAATAAATTTTATTATACAATTTTTTTGTACGAGCTCCTTTAGATTTTCTTATAGTGGTAATTCTGTACACCACTTATTTTATTATAAATGCTTTGGGAAATATAGATTTTTTTTCTGAAAACGCTGATGTTATTATGATGGTAATATAGATTGTTAATGATTTTTTCTCATAATAACATTAGTATTCCTTGATTTTAAGACACGCATCAATATTGCAATTGCTTATGGATGTGTCTTTTAATCGGTATGTTTAAAATATAAAATAATATTAAACATGCTTCTTTACAAATCACAAAGTTTATAGTACAAAAGTAATAAATTAACTTATTTAAAAAGCTATTTTATCTAATTTAAAGCCTTTGTTTAAAAGATATTCTATAGATTTAGGAAGTGAATCTTTGAGGTTTTTTTGCGCTTTTAATGAGTCATGAAACACAATGATAGAACCACTGCTTGTTTGATTTACAACGGTCTGAAAACACTCTTCGGGTGTAACATTGTTGTCGTAATCTTTCGTCAATACATCCCACATAATTATTTTGTAACTATTTCTTAGCTGTTTAGCCAATGATAATTTTATTTTTCCGTATGGAGGTCTTAGAATGCTTGTGTGAATAAATTTCTCTGATTCAATAATATTATCTAAATAGATGTGGCTCGGAGTTGTCCACCCGTTTAAGTGGTTAAAAGTATGGCAACCTATTGCATGCCCTTCTTTTTTAATTCTTTGAAATATTTCAGGATATTTTTTCACATTCTCTCCAACACAAAAAAATGTACCTTTTATATTGTAATATTTGAGAGTGTCTAAAACCCATTCAGTTACATTGGGTATTGGACCATCGTCAAACGTAAGAAATACCTTTGACGAATCGTTAGGTATTCTCCAAATCAAATTTGGAAATGCTAATTCCACAAGCTTAATAGCGGTATTTGTTGGTGAAAGTATATCTTTAATATTCAAAGCTACAAAAATTACTGTTTTTCAATAAAAGAAATTAATCCTATTTTAGTGTAAGACACTTTCTATATTAAAAACCCTTAGTTAAAATGTGTTTTTTTTTAATTAATCTTTCTTTTTTCAGTTTACTGTAGATTTAAGTATTTAATCTTTCTCAAGATGAATCTTTTGCATTGTTAAAATTTGAATGTATATTAAGTATAGAGCTCTATAAAATACCTTTTTAAGGTTTTAGTTTATGAAAAGCCTGAGATTGCTATATATAAATGTGGACTTTCTTATATTCTATAATATTTAAAATGGGTTTCCTTATCGTTGCCCAATTTATTATTTATTTCTTTGCGTAATATAATCTAGTACGAGTGATAGGGACTGGTGAGCTTCGTTTTTAGGAAATTCGGAAAGAATTTTTGAAGCTTTATCTTTAAATTCCATCATTGTCTTGTGGGCACTTTCAATTCCTCCTTTTGAAATTACCTCATTTACCAACCATTTAACTTTGTCTGGATTGTTATTTTGTTTTCTAATGATGTATTTTATCTGTTTTTTATCTTTAAAACTAGATGTCTCAAGTAAATGAATTAGAGGGAGAGTTATTTTTTGTTCTTTTATATCGTTTCCGGCAGATTTGCCCATTATGCCTGAATTACCTTCATAATCAAGAATATCATCTTTAATCTGAAATGCAATACCGATGTACATGCCAAGTTCTTTGAGTTTAGCAATGTCTGTTGGATCTGCATTAACCGAGCGAGCCCCTGCTGATAATGCAGCTGCAATAAGCGTTGCAGTTTTTTTCTTAATTATTTCAAAATAGATTTCTTTGTTGATGTCTAAAAATCTTGCTTTTTCAATTTGTAGCAATTCTCCTTCGCTCATTTCCTTAACAGCATCAGATACAATCTCAAGAATAGAATATTCTTTATGTTTTACTGCGTGAAGCAAACCTTTAGCTAGAAAATAATCTCCTATTAAAACTGCAACTTTGTTTTTCCAGAGAGCATTTATTGAAAACAAACCTCTTCTTTTGTATGCAACATCAACTACATCGTCGTGTATAAGTGTAGCGGTGTGCATCAATTCTATAAGTAATGCTGCCGAATGTGTAGATTTGTTTACTTCACCGCACAGCTTTGCCGATAAAAAAACCAAAATAGGTCTAAGTTGCTTTCCTTTCTGTTTGAGAAGAAATTTTGTAATTATATTTAAAAGTCTGGCAGATGATTTTATTTCACTAGAAAAGAATGAATTAAAACTTTCTAATTCATCAACAATAGGTTTTTTAATCTTATTAATATCAGACATGGTATAAAAAATAAAAACTTTGCTAAAATGCAAAGTTTTCAAAATTACAATTCTTTTTTTTTATTTTACTTCTTGGAGTTCAAATTCAACGTCAAGTAGTTTTGAATATCTAACTCCAGATGATTGCATATCTGTATCTTCTGCTTTGTATCTCCAAATAATCAGAACTTTAGTTTTTTTAGAGAGTTTTTCAAGTAGTAATAAAACTTTAGCAATTTGCTTAGCCGATGCTGTGTTGAAATACTCTAGACTAAAGACAAATTCTACTTTAGAGTCCGGGTTTTCAATGTATTTATCAAGCCATTCAAAAATAGGGGCATAAAATCCATTTGCATTTTCGGGCAATGATCTGTCTGTTATTTTAAAATTCCCATTTGCAGGATCTAAAACGATGCCGGGTGTATCTTCTGTCTTCTCTAAAATTAGTGCCTCCATATAATCCTACAACCTTATTTGTAATGTGAAAAATGATAAATTTTCATCTACCTTATAAATATTATATTCTAATTTGTTTCCGCTTTTTAAACGCAAATCAATAATTCCTAAACCAGCTTCTTTACTGTTATCTATCTCAAAATTCAATAGTCTCTTACTATAGAATAAATCTAATTCATCTCCTTCTAAACTATTTACATGATCTATTTTTTCAGATAATTCATCTGCAATTCGGTTCGAAATATAATTACCGGTATTTAGTGAGTAGGCTCCGTCTTTTTCTGACATGAAAAAGATGCCCGGATTGCCTTTGGTATCATCATTTTCTTTCTTTGTGGCGTGTTTTACTATGTTTTGAAGCATTTCAACCATTACATTAAACACTTTCTTTTTTAAATCAATTGTTCCTATCATTTGTCCTTCTATAATAGAAAGCAAATTAATTAGACTATCTTGATTAAGAATGCCGTTAAATATAAGAAGAATATCTTTACTATTTATTAATTCATGTAACTCTTTTATGTTTTCAAGGTCAACATGTATCGCTTGATCTTCCGGATCTTTTGATATAGAAGTATGTAAATAGAAGTAAGATAAATTGTTGTTTATAGTTTTGAAGTCGAATGAAAGTTTGTTTCCTGATTTTCGAGCCATATCAATAAGTCCCAATCCAGCACCTCCTTTGGGTGAAACATCACCTCTTTCGAGCATCTGCATGTAATAATTCTTAAGGTCATCTTTCTCCAAACTATTAATGGTGTTTAACTGCTCAGTAAGTTTGGGGATAGTTGATGAATTCACTACGTTGCCTGTGGTTATGTAGTAACCGTTATCTTTATTCTGTATTATGAAGATTCCGTTAATGTCGTCTTCTGATACATTTTCTTCTTTAAAATCTGTTTGATGTCTGGTTATGTTTTGTAAACATTCAACCATTATTGCAAATACTCGCCTCTTAACTTTCGATGATTCATTTATTGCATCAAAGTTTGTCTCGGTAAGTGATATTATACTATCTGTAATGCTTTGTGTAAATAACCCCCTGTAGATATACCCAAGATTGTCTTTCTGCATACCTTGAAATAACCTGAACCCGAAGTCTATTTTCGTTTGTGTATCTATCACTTTGATTCTATTTTGCTGTCCGGTAATTGAAAATCTTTGAGTATTTTCTTTAGCTTTATCACAAATATATTGTTAAAATTTGATATTTACAATACTTCGGCAAATTTTAAATAATTTATTAAATACTTTTTAGTTTTTTTAAGTTTTTTTTATTTTTTTTTTAATCTGAAGATAACGAAAATCACTTTAGCTTTATTTGCTCTTTTCATTTATTAACCTAAATTGCGATTATTATTGTATCTAAAGTTTTTTTTATTCAGAATATCCTTGATGAATAGATATTTTAAAGCACTTTTTGTATATTTTAACATTTGCTTTGCATTAATATAGATTTAAGGATAGAAATGGAATTTTTAAAGTTTTAAATTAAAGCAAGAGTAGAAACTATCGCACCAAAACAATAGAATTAATTTTAAAAATTACAAATTTTCAAATTATTTGCAGATGAGAAATATATACACTCCAGATCCTTGGAAAATAATTGAGGAAGAATTTGTTGCCGAAAATCATGAAATTTCAGAGAGTATTTTTAGTCTTGGGAATGGAATAATGGGGCAGAGGGCTAATTTTGAAGAGTTTTATTCCGGTATTTCGCTTCAAGGTAATTATTTGGCAGGAATATTTTATCCTGATAAAACTAAGGTTGGGTGGTGGAAAAATGGATACCCCGATTATTTTGCAAAAGTTATTAATGCACCAAGTTGGATTGGTATTATTCTTATTGTAAATGGTGTAAAGATAGATTTTGCAAAGGTTAAATGCTTGTCTTTTAAAAGAGTACTTGATATGAAAGAGGGTATTCTTAGTCGTCAGGCAGTTTTAGATTTAGGTGAAAATCAGCTACTTAAAATTGAAACACAGCGATTTATTAGTATGTCAAAGAAAGAGGTAGGTGCAATTTCATATACGCTCACTCCTGAGAATTTTGATGCTTCCATTACTGTTGAATTTACTATTGATGCAGAAATCAGAAACAAAGATGCTAACTATAACGAAACTTTTTGGGATGTAATTGATTCTTCTGATTCTGATGGAAAAGCGATTGTTTTGGCCAAAACTAAAGAAAACCCTTTTGGAGTTGCTCGTTTTGCTGTTGCTACTGGTATGTGCTATGAAATGTTGGTAGATAATAAAAAGTTTGTTTTGGATGTTCAGACAATTTTGCGTGAAAAATATTTAGCACATTCATCAACATTCAATATACAAAGTGGTCAGTCTGCAACTATATATAAATATGGAGCAGTTACAACTTCGCTATTTTATGAAGAGAAATCGTTAATCCAAGAAAATATAAAGCAATTAGAATTGGCTTTATCTACCGGATATAGTAGTTTGCTCAATGAACATAAAGCTGTATGGAGCGACAAATGGAGTGAAAGTGATATACTTATTGAAGGCGATGTGCATGCTCAGCAAGGTATTCGATTTAATATTTTTCAACTACTGCAAACATATTCGGGCGACGATGCTCGATTTAATATCGGACCCAAAGGTTTTACTGGAGAAAAGTACGGAGGTAGCACCTATTGGGATACTGAAGCTTTTTGTTTGCCATTTTATTTATATACTTGCGATGCTTCTATAAGCCGAAATCTTTTGCTTTATAGATATAAGCAATTGCCAAACGCTATAAAAAATGCTCAAAAATTAGGTTTTAATAATGGGGCAGCTCTTTTTCCAATGGTTACTATGACCGGCGATGAGTGTCACAATGAGTGGGAAATTACTTTTGAAGAAATACATAGAAATGGTGCAATTGTGAGAGCTATTTATGAGTATGTCTCTTTTACAAATGATTTTGAATATATAGAAAAATATGGGTTTGAACTTATTGTTGCCGTTGCTCGATTTTGGGCTCTAAGAGCTACTTACTCCGAAGAAAAAGGAAAATATGTCATATTGGGTGTAACAGGTCCAAATGAATATGAGAATAATATAAATAATAATTGGTATACAAATTATTATGCAAAATGGTGTTTGAATTATGCTGTCGAATCATACCATCTAATAGAAAGCCGAAATCAAAATGCACTAAAAACTATTTCGCAGAAGCTTTCAATAACTCCAGAAGAACTGCAAGTGTGGACAAGTATTTCTGACGCTATGTTTCTCAATTATAATGATAAAAGAAATATTTTTGTGCAACAAGATGGCTTTTTCGATAAAGTAATTTTACCTACATCTGCATTGCCACCTAGTCAGCGCCCCATCAATCAACATTGGTCATGGGATAGAATTTTACGCTCATGTTATATAAAACAAGCCGATGTAGTTCAAGGAATGTATGCGTTTGAAGACGATTTTACAGATGATTTAATTAAATCTAACTTTGAATATTACGAACCTTTAACGGTACATGAATCTTCATTATCTCCGAGTATTCATTCTGTTGTTGCATCGAAGCTTGGGCTTAATGAAAAAGCTTATGAATTGTACTTGAGAACAGCTCGATTAGATCTTGATGACTACAATAATGAAGCTCATGAAGGTCTGCATATTACAAGTATGGCAGGAACATGGTTAGCAGTTGTAAAAGGTTTCGCAGGAATGCGTATTTCTAATGAACTTCTAATTCTCAACCCGCGTTTACCTGAGGGTTGGAATGAAATTGCTTTCAGAATAAAATTGCAAAAAACAGAATGTATTATTAAAATCTTCAAAACAGAAATAAAAATTAAATCAACAGCAAATCAAGAGGTAAAAGTTTTTAATAAATGTTTTACACTCCAAAGCGGCGTTGAAAGCAGTATTCCTTATTAATATTTGAAGTAGTTTATATCTGAATTGATTTTAAAATTTAGAAATGTAATCAAAAATAACTTGAGGAAAATAAGTTTGTTCAAGATCGTGTATCTTATGAGCAAGCGACTCTGTATTGTCTGAGTTGTCTAATGCACAAGTTGCTTGAAAAATAATTTTTCCTTCGTCATATTTTTCATTTACCAAATGAATGGTTATGCCGCTTTCTTTTTCTTGGTTACTTATTACCGCATTGTGAACATTCATTCCATACATACCCTTGCCTCCATATTTTGGAAGTAAGGATGGGTGGATATTTATTATTCTATTGTTGTATTCTTTAATCAAATTTTCGGGCAATAATAAAAGAAATCCTGCTAATATTATGTAATCAACCGCAAGAGAGTGAAGTTCATCTATAACTTTATTAGTGTCATTAAATTCCTGTTTTGTAAATAATGAAGTTGGGATATTTAATCTATCGCATTTATCTAATACACCTGCTTTGGGGTTGTTGCAAAAAACTGATTTCACTTCAACTAAATCAGAATCTTTAAAGAAATTTATTATATTTTCAGCATTAGAACCAGTGCCGGAAGCAAATATTGCAATATTTTTCATGTGCTTTTTTTAATAGTTGTTTTGTGACAGTGAACAGTCAAAAATATAAATACTTTTTTGCATGAGTGTTTTTACTTATATGTTTGAATGACAATATGAAAATGTATTTTTAGCATCGTTAAAATGATAGGATTTTTTCAGCAATATTTGAACTTTTGCTACCAATTTTCTGTTTAATTTTTTTGCAAATATAGCAAGTTCCATCCAAGACATAAAATATAGCAAGTTGAATTTTAATAAAAACAAACTGAAAAAGCGCAAATTTAGGGGGTGAAAGTATAAAAATTCATTTTTTTCTTTTTTGATAAAAAAAAAATACAGTTATTTGCACCGTTAAATTATATAGTTAACTGAATTATTAACCAAAATTAGAAGTATTATGTCAGACATTGCATCGAGAGTTAAAGCAATTATTGTAGACAAATTAGGTGTTGATGAAAACGAAGTAACAGCTGAGGCAAACTTCACAAATGATTTGGGAGCTGACTCTCTTGACACTGTTGAGTTGATCATGGAATTTGAAAAAGAATTCAACGTCGCAATTCCAGACGATCAAGCTGAGGGAATATCTACAGTAGGCGATGCTATCAAGTACATTGAAGAAAACGCAAAGTAAAAAATTAAAATTTTCTTTATGGAATTAAAGCGGGTAGTAGTTACCGGCATAGGAGCAATAACTCCTTTAGGCAATTCTGTTGATGAATTTTGGGAGAATTTAGCCAAAGGAGTTAGTGGCTCTGAGTTAATCACTCGGTTTGATGTAACTAACTATAAGACAAAATTTGCATGTCAGGTAAAGGACTTTGATCCTTTACAGTGGCTTGATAAAAAAGAAGCTAGAAAAATGGATTTGTTTGTTCAGTTTTCAATTGCTGCAGCCTCTGGGGCTATTAAGCATTCGGGAATTGATCTTGCTAATACCAATTTAGATAGAATTGGTGCTATTTGGGCATCAGGTATAGGTGGAATAGGCTCTTTTACAGAAGAAGTAGGTTCTTTTGTTTGTCAAGGAAGAATACCTAAATTGAATCCTTTCTTCATACCAAAAATAATTACAAATATTGCCGCCGGATATATTTCGATATTATGGGGGCTTAGAGGTCCTAGTTATTGTACAACTTCAGCTTGTGCATCAGCAACCCATGCAATGATAGATGCTTTTAATCTTATTAGATTAGGTAAAGCAGATGTATTTGTAACTGGTGGTGCAGAAGCTCCGGTTAATGAAGTAGGTTTAGGTGGATTCAATGCTATGCATGCAACTTCAACTAATAATGACGAATACAAAACAGCTTCAAGACCATTTGATGTTAGTAGAGATGGTTTTGTAATGGGCGAAGGTGGTGTAGGTCTCATTTTAGAAGAATTGGAACATGCTAAGAAAAGAGGTGCTACAATTTATGCAGAAATGATTGGTGGAGGTATGACTTCCGATGCTTATCATTTAACAGCTCCTCATCCAGAAGGTCTTGGTGCAATAAATGTTATGAAAGAAACATTACTTGATGCCGGAATAGGTATCAATGATGTTCAGTATATTAATTTACATGGCACATCAACTCCACTAGGTGATTTAGCTGAAACGAAAGCTGTAAAAGAATTATTTGGAAATCAGGTTTACAATATAAATTTGAGTTCTACTAAGTCAATGACCGGACACCTTTTAGGTGCAGCTGGTGCAGCCGAAGCAGCCGCTGCTATTTTAGCAATTTACAAGAAAATTATTCCGCCTACAATCAATAATAAAGTGTTAGATCCAAATATAGACAGTAAGTTGAATCTTACTCTAAATGAAGCTCAGCACAGAGACGTAAAAGTTGCGTTGAGTAACACTTTCGGTTTTGGTGGACATAATGCGTGTGTTGCTTTAAAAGAATATCAAGAATAAATTTCGTGATTTCACTAAGATATAAAATAAAACTCCTTTTTTGTGATAAATCAGAAAAGGAGTTTTGTACTTTCGTAAAAACACATTTAGGATTTGTTCCAAGTCGGGTGAGGTTATATAAGAAGGCCTTAACACACAAATCGGTACTTGGTAGATGTGAAGGTAATGCGTGGGGTTGCAATGAGCGTTTAGAATTCCTTGGCGACTCCATATTAGATTCCATTATCTCTGAATTCCTTTTCACACATTATGCTCGTGAAGATGAAGGTTTCCTTACTAAAATGAGATCTAAAATAGTAAATAGAAAGTCACTCAATGAAATGGCTTTACATTTGCATTTAGAAAAATACATCATTGCAAATAATCTTAATCTAAAGAATAATAACGCACTAGGTAATGCTTTTGAAGCATTGATAGGAGCTATTTATATGGATAAGGGGTATAATTTCACTCGAAATTATGTAATTGATACTATTCTCAAAAAATATATAAATTTCAGTGTATTAGAAAGCACCGATAGTAACTTCAAGAGCCAACTCATTGAAATTACACAGCGTAGTAGACGTACTGTTAATTTTTTAACGGCTGAGAATCCTGAAGAGTCTATATCTTCAAAACAATTTATGTCAAAAGTGTTAATTGATGATGTTGAGCTTTGTAAAGCTTATGGTTATACCAAAAAAGAAGCTGAACAAAATGCTTCGGAAATTGCTTTGCAGATAATTGAACAGTGAAATATATTTCAGTAAGAGAATAGATTTAACATTCTATGAAGTTTAAAAAAGAAATTTAAAAAAGGTGTTGGTTAATTGTGTTTATAAGCCGTTTTAGATTATTTTTGAAACAATTTTTAACTAAATATAGAATTACACCTAGTAATGGTATCATTTAAAATTGGTAGAGCTACCCAAAACAGAATAGAAAGAATTTACCTTTTTTATGGAATGGATTATTTTATTAGATATTATGGTTCTAAAATGGGTATTTTATGGGCTTTTTTAAATCCATTTTTAAAGATTCTTATATATTATTTTGTCTTTTCATATATTATCTATAGGCAATCTAATCCTGAATTTCTACTAAAGCTTTTTGCGGGTATGTTATTATGGCAGTTTTTCACAGAAGCTACTTCACATGCCATACATCTTTTTAATTCACGGCGTTTTATATTGCAGAATATACAAATAAATAAGGTAGATTTCTTTATATCTGATATTCTTAGTAAATTCATGGGTTTGTTCGTGAACATTCTGATTTATTTACTATTTGCTTTTCTGTTTTTCAATAAAGTATATGGATTAGAAATATTGTTTCTTCCCATCGTTGTATTTAATTTTCTTCTTTTTACTTTAGGAGTAATGTTTATTTTATCTACAATGTATATAAGATTCAGAGATTTAGATCATTTGTGGACTATCGTAATAATGGCAGGTTTCTGGACTGTACCAATTGTATGGGATTATAAGATTGTACTGCAAAATATTCCACAATTAACATACAATCCTTTAATGTCTTATTTTGTCAATGTTCAAGAGATATTAATAGATAACCATTTACCAACAGTAAGTACGTTTTTATATGGATTTATTTTTTCGGTTTCAATATCGATAATTGGCTATTTTTATATGAAATTTGGGTCTAGAAAAGCATTAGAAGTATTATAAATGAGTAACGAAATAGCTATCAGTTTAAGTAATGTTTCTAAAACTTATGAGTTAAGTGATAGAGGAAATTCTTTTAGAGAAAGAGCTTTAAATATCTTTACATCATCATCGGTGCGAAAAATACAAGCATTGCATGATGTAAACATTCAGATTCATAAAGGAGAAGTTTTTGGAGTCATAGGTCACAATGGCAGCGGTAAATCTACTTTATTGCAGATTATGAATAAATCAATTCCTGCCGATAGAGGTGGGAAAGTCGAATATTATGGAACTGCAATTCGTTTGGCGTTGGGCATGGGTTTTAATCCACAATTGACGGCAAGGCAAAATATTTTTCTAAACTCTTCTGTTTTAGGACTTACAATTAGAGAGATAAAAGAGAAATTTGACGAAATTGTCTCATTTGCAGAATTAGAAGATTTTGTTGATACTCCTGTTAAATTTTATTCGTCAGGAATGAAAAGTAAACTTATGTTTTCTATTGCGGTTAATGCTCAAGCAGATATTTTTCTAATGGATGAATTTTTTGGTGGGGTAGGTGATATAAATTTTCAGAAAAAATCTGAAGAGTTATTTAGAAAAAATATTTTACAAAACAGAACCATTGTCATAGTTAGTCATAACATGTCTTTAATAAAACAAAATTGCGACAGAGTATTATTACTCAATAATGGTATCCCTGTTTTAATTGGTAACCCTGAAGAGGTTATAAAAATGTACCAAAGTTTATAATGATTACTAAAGTATTAATATCATGCCTGAAATGATGAAAGAAAATAAAGTGTCTTTACAAATAGATGCAGACTTATTTAATTCAAAATCTCTACTTTTAAGACCCCTTTATCTTCACGAATCTGCGTGGACGGAACATATTCCTTTTGCATTTTGGATTGTAGAAAATTTTAAACCAAATGTTTTTGTTGAACTTGGCACTCATTATGGGACTTCTTATTTTGCTTTCTGTCAGGCGGTTGAGAGGAATAATCTAGCAACTTCTTGTTATGCTATAGATACTTGGGAAGGAGACGAGCATGCCGGTAAATATGACACTAATGTATATAGTCAAGTAAAGAGTTACAACGAAACCAATTATTCTGCATTTTCGAGATTATTAAAGAACACTTTTGATTCTTCCTTGCCATATTTTCTCGATAAATCTATTGATTTACTGCATATAGATGGATTTCATACCTATGAAGCTGTTAAGCATGATTTTGAATCATGGTTACCTAAAATGACCGATGATGGTATTGTAATTTTTCATGACACAAATGTTAAGGAACGCGAATTTGGAGTATATAAATTTTTTGCAGAAATCTCAAATTCATATCAAAGTTTTGAGTTTTATCATGGATATGGACTAGGAATAATTTCTTTAGGAAAAAAAATGAATCAGAAATTGCAGAAATTTTTTGATTCAAATAATGATTCTGTTCTGAAAAATGACGTTGTTGAAGTTTTCTCTCGATTAGGAAGATCTTGTCTAGATATGTATAACTCCAGTAAATATAAGAAGGAGATATCACGATTAAATGGAGAGCAAACTAAACTTACAAGTCAGATTAAAAGCAATAATGATGCTGTTGAAAAATTAAAAAATGAATTAAAAGAACTTAATACAAATTATTTAGATGCTCATACAAAAGCCAGTGAGAGAATCAAACTCATTGAAAAGCTCCGAGTTCAAATAGAAGAGAAAAATAACGAGAATGATCAAATTGGGAAAGATAGAGTTACTTTAAAAGAAGAATTATCTAAGCATAGCAAAGCATTAATTGAAAAAAAAGATCAATTAGAAAAATTAAAAATTGAATTTGCTTTAAAAGAAAAAAAGATAAATCAAATTCAATCTCAGTTTAATGAATTGAAGCAAGAAAATCAAGCTATACTTGATCAAAAGGAAAATCTCTTAAAGGCTAATCAATTAAATATTAGCGAGTTGAATTATGTTAAGAATAATTTAAATGATTCAACTCAGCAACTTAGAAGTAAAGATGAACAAATTCTAAATTTATCAAAGGCTAGTGCCTTGATTAATGAAAAATTTTCTACTATAGAATTAAGATTTGAAGAGTATAAAAAATTTCAGGAAAAGCAGTATAATGATTCTTTACGAGAAATAGCTGAATTGAAGGTAGAAAACCATAAGTTTAGTATTGAGAATAATGATTTATGTAAGAAAGTTGATACTCTTAATGAATTATTAAATTCCAAAAATGACTTGTGTTTCAATCTAAATAAGGATAATGAAACTCTAAAAATTGTTATAGAGAATCAAAAAAATGAAACTGTAAACTATACAGCTCAATTTGAAAAATTGAAAGAAGATTTTCAATCCATAGTTGAAAGTAATACAAGTTTAGTTCAAGAAAACAAGAAAATAATTGATGATTTTGCAAATCTTTCTATTGAATTTCAAAATCAAAATAGTAGACTTTCCGATGCTAAATTTGAATTAGAGAATAAAGAAAACAAGATTAATGAATTATATTCTGAAATTGAAAAGAGCAAAGAAATCAATGAACTGAATAAACTTGAATCTGAGAGCATTATTGAAGATTTAAAGAAGGATAATGTCAATTGGAAAGAACTAGTTAAAAAGTATAATAAAGAAAACTTGGAGTTTTTAGATGAACTTGAAATAAGCAACAAATTAAAATTAGATTATAAGAATGAAATTGACAGACTGAAATGCTTAAATCTTGAAAAAGATAAAAAAATTAAAGATAGGTTTCAAGAAATCGCGCAACTTTTAAATCTAATATCAGAAAAGAATAACGCGCTAGAAGAATTTGCTTCGTTTAAGGATAGATTTCAATTGCAACAAATTGAAAATGCGGATATTAAAAATTCATTATCATGGAGAGTTACCGCACCTATAAGAATGCTATTGAGTAAGTTAACGAAATTTAAAGGCGGAAATTCTAAAGATAATCAACAGAAGATTATTGAAACATCTAATTTTTTTGATGCGAAATGGTATTTAAATAACTATTCTGATGTTAAAAATTCAGGAATGTCTGCATCTTTACATTACCTTCTACATGGTGCTGCTGAGGGAAGAAATCCCGGACCTTCATTCAATACGGAAGATTTTTATCGTAAAAATCCGAATCTTAAACAACAAAGCATTAATCCATTGATTTATTTATCAAATAATAAATAATAATAATGAAATTTTTAACTGAAGACGATAAGAATATTATTTCAAATTCTGGAATGTTTGATGCTAAATGGTATTCAGAAGAGTATTTGGATGTCAAATTAACAGGTCTAGATCCATTAAAACATTTTTTAAATTACGGAATTTTTTTGCAACGAAATCCAAATAAACTCTTTGATTCTAAATTCTATTTATCTACATATCCTGATGTTGCAAAAATGCAAATCCCTGCTTTTTTACATTATTTGAAATATGGAATTAAAGAAAGAAGGGAGAGTTTAGAGGCAAATCCTCTAGAGATTATTGAGATTGATACTGTTGATATTGTAGTGCCTGTTTATAATGCTCTTGATGATGTAAAGGTGTGCTTACAATCATTATTAATACATCAAGATGGATTGATGGTTAAAATTATTGTTGTTAATGATGGTTCAGATCAGACAACTACCGAATGGCTTAGGAAATTTTGTAAATTCAAGAGTGTTTTTCAGCTCGTTGAACACGAAACCAATAAAGGATATACGGTTGCAGTAAATACGGGATTGAAATTATCAACCGCTCAATATGTTATTACCCAAAATAGCGATACCATTGTTTCTAAGGGTTGGTTGCAGGGAATGATACAATGTATGAATTCTGAACCAAAAATAGGTATTGTAGGTCCTCTCTCTAATGCTGCAAGTTGGCAAAATGTGCCAGAATTATATGCTAAAGAAGGGGGATTTGCAGTAAATGAATTACCTGAAGGTATGACTGTTGATGAAATGTCATTTCTTATTAAATCTGTTTCAAAAAGAATGCGACCTAAGCTTCCTTTTGTAAATGGATTTTGCTTTATGATTAAACGTGAGCTCATCACTAAAATTGGATATATGGATGAAGAACATTTTCCGGTTGGTTATGGAGAAGAGAATGATTTCTGCATAAGAGCTGCCGATGCTGGTTTTAAATTAGCAATTGCCGATGATGTTTATGTTTTTCATGCAAAGTCAAAAAGTTTTGGACATTCAAGAAGAACTGAATTATCTAAACAAGGTTCGTTGATGCTTAAAAAAAAGCATACAGAATCGAAATTTGGTGCTTTGGTGGAGAAAGTGAAAGATACTTCGGTACTTGATATAGTACGTTCTAATATCAACCAATGTCTGAAAAGTAGAAGTAATATTGAATATATTGATCCTTTAGCTATGAATGTATTATTCATACTTCCGGTTAATGGTGGTAGCGGCGGTGCTAATTCTGTGGTACAAGAGGTTAGCCAAATGCGAAAACTTGGAGTAAATGCAAAAATTGCTATTTTAAGTAGAAATCATGAAAATTGGTTGAATATTTATAAAGACATCCCATGTGTTAATGATTTATTTCTTCCTTTCAATGATTCTGAAATAATTTCTTTGAGCGAAGGTTTTGATATAGTGATAGCTACAATATATAATTCTGTACAGATTGTAAAAGAAATTGCAGAAGTTCATGCACATATTCTACCAGGATATTATATTCAAGATTATGAACCCTTGTTTTTTAATTCAGAAACGGATAATTGGAGAATAGCATTTAATTCATACTCATTAATTCCCAATGCTTTACTTTTTGCAAAAACACATTGGATTGCAAACCAAGTGAAAATAAAACATGGTTTATATGTTCATAAGGTTTCTCCAAGTATTGATCATGATGTATATAAACCACTTCAAAAAATAAATGATGGGATTGTTAGAATCTCTGCAATGATAAGACCCCAAACTCCTAGAAGAGGGGCTGAAAGAACCATGAATGTTTTTGAAAGATTATTTGGAAAATATAGAAAATCCGTTTCTTTTACCATTTTTGGTTGTGATGGTGATGATGAAAGATTTTTAGCTTTAAATAGGAATTTTGAATACATCAATTTGGGAGTAGTCACAAGACCTCAAGTGGCTGAATTATTGGGAAAAAGTGACGTGTTTGTCGATATGTCAGATTATCAAGCTTTTGGAAGAACTGCACTTGAAGCGATGGCTTGTGGAAGTACCGCTTTAGTACCTAAAAATGGTGGAACGGATGAGTATGCCATTGATGGTGTTAATGCACTTGTTGTCGATACACTTAATGAAGATACTTGTTTCGCAGCTTTATCATCTTTGATAGAAGACAAAACAAAGCTATCTCGACTTAAGACACAAAGCCTGCTAACTGCATCTAAGTATAGTGTCCTCAATGCAGCAATTAGTGAAGTTGCTTTATTCGCAAGCAGCATATCAAAACACAGAAAAGACAATATAAAAATACAAAAGAAGCGGTTACATATACTTCCAAGTTATTCTAAGAAAGGTGAATTTGGATCGCTTCCAACTGGATCGGGGTTTGTGAGAACGGTGATTCCATATACTAGTTTGGTTGTTAGACGTTTTTGGAATATTAGAGTAATAGAGTCCGGTGTTTTACCTACTCCTGGTTCTGCTGATGTTATTATTTTGCAAAGGGAATTAGGAGGTTTTTCTTTAGAGAATTTAAAAACATGGTATAATGAATGGCGTAAAGCAAAAGGAAAAATCATTTTCGAAATTGATGATAATTTGTTGGATAAAGAAGCATTGTTGAAGCGTTCTTATAAGGGTGATGTACACGAGTTAAGCGAGAAGATTATGTGGATTGCTTCTGTTGCAGATGCAGTTTCTGTATCTGCAACACTTTTGTATGATATTTTTAGTAAGAAAAATACGAATGTGCATTTAATTACAAATTATCTTGATGAAACGATTTGGAGAATTGGAATGCAAAAGCTTACAGGTAAAAATGTTGTTGAAAGAAAAGAGGGCGATCCTATTCGAATTGGTTATATTGGAACTCCTTCTCACGATCAAGATTTAGCAGTTGTTACTGAAGCTGTCGAAATACTAAAGCAAAATTATGGAGATGCTATTGATTTTGAGATAATTGGAGCGTTTCAACACAGTGAAGTATTATTTGGTAAAAGAGTTGGCTTACCTAAGAGGCATGATTATTTATCGTTTGTCGATTGGTTACATAAAAGAGTTAATTGGGATATCGGTATAATTCCTCTTGCAGATGACGAGTTTAACAATGCAAAAAGTTATCTTAAGTTTTTAGAATATAGTGCATTGCGATTGCCGATTGTTTGTTCTAAACATCAAGTGTATGCTCCGGTTGCAAAAAATAATATAAATGCAATTGTTGTAAATAATACCACGGTCGATTGGGTTGAAGGTGTAAAACAGTTGATTGATAATGAGTCTCTTAGACGTAAGATTGCCGAGAATGCATACAGTGATTTATTAACGCATACAATTCAATATAATAAAGATAAATATCTGAATCTATTAAATTCAATTTAGTATGGAAGGTCTGCAATTGATTGTAAAGAATGAGCATCCGGATATGAAAAATGTGATTAATATTCATAGTGATAGTGTTTTTGTTCAATCTCAGATTTCTATTTCAGGTAGTAAGAATGTTATAAATATCGAACCTGCATTGAATTTTCATAAATTATTTATTGAATTAAGAGGAAACAATAAAAAAGTAACGATAAAAAAGTCTAAAAAGAATATAAACGGATTACAAATAAAATCGATAAGAGGAAACTCGCAAACTATATTTATTGACAATGATTTTGGTTGTGGTGGTGTAAATATTCAAATGAATGACGGAGATGAGCATTTACATATTGGGAGAGATTGTTTATTCTCTTGGGATATAAAAATTAGAACTTCTGATGGGCATTCAATTATAGATTTAGAAACAAATAGAGCATTTAACACTCCTAAAGATGTAAAAATCGGGAATCATTGTTGGATATGTGAAGGTGTTAATATAATGAAAGGTTCCGAAATACCTGATAACAGCGTTGTAGGGGCTTTTGCGCTAGTAACAAAAAAATTTGAAACTCAAAATGTTGTGATTGCTGGATTTCCCGCAAAAATAGTTAGAAATAATGTTAATTGGGACAGACGTAGAGCTACCGAATATAATGACCAATTCAATATAAGTTAATAATTAATCTAAAATATAATTAAAAATGAAAAAAGTATTTTTTCTCCTAGTTTTAGCGCTTTTAGCAAGTGCATGTTCTGAACCAATTAAGAAAAATGAGGATGTAAGTTCATCAACTGAGGAAATCAGTAAAGCAACATCTTCTAAGGTCTATTATGAAATTGCTGATACAACCGATTTTACTGGAAGTATGACTGTTGAAATGAATTTTGTATTAAATTCCTATCCAAGCTCATGGGCATTTCTTATTACAAAGATGACATCGGATTTTAACAATGAGTTTAATATTAGAATTAAAAATGATGAAATTGCGAATTGGTTTTTTGGTACCGGAAAAACTGCTGTTATTATGAATTGGAGACCTAAGACTATAACTTTAAATAAACCTACTCAACTTATTGCCGTTAGAGATTTTGATAAAGGAATATTATCTGTTTTTATAAATGGAAAAGCTGTAGCTACTAAAAATATTGATAAAAAAATCAAACCACTTAGAACCTATTCAACAATTAAAATTTTTGGTTCTGAAAAGAATTCAATTGATGGTTCATTATCAAGTTTGCAAATATGGAAACGAGCACTTTCTAAAGATGAGATTAAAAACATATCTACTGCTAAATCTGATAATAAAGTTGGGAGTTGGGATTTTACAAAACAAATTAATAATGAGATAGTTGAACTATCTGGTAAAGATTTGATAATAAAACAGAAAAACAGAAAATGATTTGAATATTTAAGTCTTACAATTTTCTAAATTTTGATGTTTAAGTATTGAACTATAATATGTAGATGAATACAAGACTTTATTTACAAAATAAAATTAATTTTATCTAATAAATTATCCTATAATGAAATCTAAATTTCTACATCTTATTAAACATCGCTATACAGCATGGTTTTTTGTTTGTTTATTATTAGCATTTATACAAGTTGTAACTATTTTGAATTATAGTGGAGAAAAGGTAGATGAAAATGCGATTTTTTATTTTTCTATAGGTTTTTTTGGTGGCGATTTTAATCCTCATTGGTTTGGTTATGGGAGTTTTGGAATGTATTTGTTATACATTGTATATATAATTTTATATATTCCTGCATATCTATTTAATGGATTCAGTTCGTTGAGCGAATACGCTATGCAAATGTTTTATAATGGTTATTTTAATCTAGTTGCACGTTATGTATTCGCTTTATTTGGGGTATTGGGTGTTTTTTTACTCGGTAAACTTGCTAAAGAAAATAAAATATCTACACCTTTTTGTTCTCGGGTTTATAATGTTATCTGTTTTTAGTGTTGATGCAATTCATTTCGCAAATTATTTAAGAACAGATTATCTTATAGGTTTTTTTGTGGCTTGTACGCTGTATTTTGCTGTTAATAGTAAAGATAAAAAGTATTTGTATTGCTTGGCTTTTTCAATTGCTGGTGCTATTTCATGTAAAATATCCGCATTACCTTTAGTTGTGGTTCTTGGAGTTTACTTAGTAGTTAGACTTGTAGATAAAACTATTTCAGTGAAACATTTTTTGTTGATATCAATTTTATTTCTTTTATTACTTTTTGTTTTTCAACCTTATAATAATTGGCTGAAGTTTATTGCGAGAATTTTTGAGTTGTCCTCAGCTAGTGGTAATGATAAGAATGTTATATTAAAGTATAATTGGGGTAAAAATTATTATAGTTCAATTTGGGCAAGATTTGATATAATTTTTGGAGTATTAGTTAGACATGTTACTTGGCCTGTGTTTTTATCTTTTGTGTTTCTTCCGTTTACAAAAAAATACATTAAAATTGTTTTCCCGCTTGTACTATTGATTTTACTTTTGACTATTCCTTATTTAATATCAAATGATATTTCTTATTATTGGTTTGCTCCAGTTTTTAATTTATTTAGATTTTTATCTGTAATATGTATATTTAGTTTTATAGAATTTCTTTTTAATCGGTATAGTTGGTTCTATCAAAAATTATATAATAGATACGCTTTATTTATACTCGCATTACTTTCCATAAGTTTTTATTCTATTTATAAAACAACTAATTATTATTTTGCTGAATTAAGAAAACCTGAGACAAATAAGGAAGTTGCAAAAAAGTGGTTATTAAAAAATGTTGCCTCGGAAAATAATATTTTATTTGAATCAGCAGTCACTCATATTATGCCTCAAATTTATGATCCAAACAATATAAAATCATCAAAATCATTATCAATGGTTTTTATTTATAATAAATCTAAAAACGCATTCCTAAATGAAATTTTTGAAGAGTTTTTAAACAATTACTATTATAGCAGTATTGGTATAAATAAAATAAAAGGAGTTTCTTATATTTCGCCAAGTGAATTATATGATAATTTAAGTTCTGATAATTTTCAAGGATATTATTATATTACTTCCCCAAGTGCTTATAATAGATATCTTTTAAAAGATGAAAATAAAATCCCAATTAATTTAAGAAAAACGCTAGCTCTGCAAAAAGAATATTTTTCATTTATGCTTTCAAATGAAAAAATTAAATCTTTTAATAATGGTGATGGACCTCAAATTCAAGTATATAAAATTAATAAAGTTTTTAAGCCCAAAGATGATACAATTAAAGGTTTTGTTTTTAATAACAAGTATGCTCTTGTAGATTTCAAAAATGACTTTACCAAAAGTATTACTATAGATATTATGCTAAGATTTAGGAATTATCCTGATACATGGACTACCATTATCGGAAAATATAGTGATGACAAAAAAAATGAATTTTGTGTAAGAGTTAAAAATTCAGATATTGGTCAATGGTATTTTGGTGATGGAAATGAAGTAGAAATACAAAATCTTAAAACGAAACAATTGTTTTTAAAAAACAGATGGACTAGAGTTACATTTGTTAGGGATTTTGAAAATAAAGTATTGTGTATCTATCAAGATAGCATATTGATTAGTAAAAAAGATATTGCGAAGCTCGAAACTGCTTTTAAAGGAAATTCTAAATTATCTTTGTTTGGTAATAGTAACTCTACTCTTGATGTTGAAGTTAAGTATTTGCAGTTGTACGACAAAGCAATGCTTCCGAATGAAATTCCCAATCTTGTTCATGAATTTGTTAGAGATAATGCTTGTAAAGCTTCATGGGTTTTTTATGAAGATACAATTCATAAAAGAGATTTTCGCAATCAGAGTCCCTATTTGGAAATTTTCAGTAATGAATTGTAAAAATATATTGTTTTGTTTTATTTATCACATTTGCGTACATTTAAGAGCTAAATTACAGATATTTAAGTGCTTTACTAATTGAATTCCGCACATGAAATGTTATATGGAAGTTATAATGTTAGTTTAAAAATTATTTTTTGTTTATTTCGTGATTAATTAGATTGTTCATATAGAGAATAGTTTTTGAGAAAAATCATTCACCATAATATATGGTGAAACAAACTGTAATTTTTAAATAATATTAAAATATATATAGATTTATAAAAATATAGATTATAAATTTTTATGCTAAAAAGAAAAATTGCTATTATCGGAGCTAGTTATTTGCAGCAACCTTTGGTTGAGAAAGCTCAGGCAATGGGTCTTGAAACTCATTGTTTTGCATGGGAAGAAGGAGCGGTTTGCAAAGAAATTGCAGATTTCTTTTACCCAATTTCTATTTTGGAAAAAGAACTAATACTTGAGAAATGTATACAGATTAAAATTAATGGAATAACTTCAATTGCCTCAGATGCAGCAGTTCCAACGGTCTGTTATGTTGCTGAAAACTTGGGATTAATTTCCAATTTGTATGTAGATTCTTTTGCGATGACCAATAAATATGAGATGCGTAAGCGTTTTCATTTGCATAAAGTTTCTTCTCCTAAATTTGCAGCTACAACTGAAATAAATGATTTTGAAGATTTTCAGTATCCATTAATTGTCAAGCCTACCGATAGGTCTGGGAGTAGAGGAGTTGAAAAAGTAAAATCAGCATATTCTTTAGAGAATGCAATAGAAAGAGCAAAAAAAGAATCATTTTCAAATCAAGTTATTGTTGAAGAATTTATAGATGGTGTTGAAGTTAGTGTTGAAACAATTTCTTGGAATGGGGAGCATTATATTCTTACTATTACAGATAAGGTGACAACAGGGGAACCCTATTTTGTGGAATTAGAACACCATCAGCCAAGTATGTTGAATTATGGTGTGATTTTAGACATTAGGAAAGAGACAATAAAGGCGTTAAATGCGTTGAATATTAAGTTTGGAGCGAGTCATGCAGAGTTTAAAATTTCAAGTAATGGAGATGTTTATATTATTGAAGTTGGTGCAAGGATGGGTGGCGATTTTATTGGGTCTGATTTAGTTAAACTTTCAACAGGTTATGATTTTGTTCAAGGGATTGTTGAAGTGGCATTAGGAAAGTTTGAACCTCCTACATTTATTGATAATTCATATTCGGGTATATATTTTCTTTGCAAAGAAACCGAACACCTGCAAGATTATTTTCATAATGCAACTTTATACAAAGAAATTGTTTCATCAGAAATTTTCAACGAAAATTTGCTTTTAGTTCAAAATAGTGCTGATAGAAGTGGGTATTTAATTTATCAAAGTAACAAGAAATGGGATATAAACAAAAAAAGATAATGATAATTGGAGCTGGAGCTGGACAAGTCCCTCTCATAAAGTTATCCAAAAATAAAGGATTGTTTACCTATGTAGTGTCTCCCTTGGTAATTACCCCGGAATTGAATTAGCTGATAAACATTTGAATTTAGATATCTATGATAAAGAGAATTTATTAGTAATTGCAAGAGAAGAAAAAATTGATTTTGTCTTATCTGATCAATCTGATTTCGCGGTCTTTACAGTATCATATTTAGCAAGTAATTTGCAATTGCCTGGTAATTCATTACTTGCAGCAGAAATATATACTAATAAAATTAGCTTTAGAAAGTTATGTGATGAACTTAGCATTCCTGTACCCAAATTTGTAGAAGCTACAATTGAAAATCTATCAAATGAATTGTTGAGACTCAAATTGCCAATCGTTGTTAAGCCTTCTGATTCTCAAGGTAGTAGAGGAATTCATAAAGTTTTATGTTTAGAAGATGTTGAATCAAAAATTAATGATGCAATTAAATTTTCAAAAAATAAAAAAATTATAGCTGAAGAATA
The DNA here is from genome assembly GCA_016714605.1 of Bacteroidales bacterium. Lineage (GTDB taxonomy): Bacteria > Bacteroidota > Bacteroidia > Bacteroidales > UBA1715 > JADKDL01. The sequence goes on from JADKDL010000001.1 coordinate 607,541, forward strand.
CTTTGAAGGGAGAGAGGTGGTCTGCGAAGGATTTGTGCACAATGGATCGTATGAAAATATTGCATTTGGTGATAGAAAGTATTTTAAGTTAAATAATTTATTTATTCCATCTCAAACTATTTTCCCTTCTACTATATCAAATTCTTTTAAAGAAGAAATAATATCATATGAAAAAAAAATTGCTAAGAAAGTTAACCCAAATTTTGGTATAATTCATAGTGAGTATTTAATTAATGAAAATACGTCAGAGGTTAGAATTGTAGAAAGTGCTTTAAGAGGTGGAGGAGTTTATATTGCATCTGATATCATACCTCATTCTACTGGAGTTGATTTGTCTGAAGTATTGCTTGATAGTGCACTGAATTATCCAGTAAAAGTTAATATAAAAAGAAATCTTTTAAGTCAAAAAGTCTGTGCGTATATATGTTTTTATTTGCCCGAGGGAGTTGTTAGACAAATTTATGGACTAGAATTATTATTTCAAATGCCAGAAATAATTAAAGTTGATTTGGACAATATCAAAGTTGGTACTAAAATCCCAAAATTTATACATAAGGGTTTAAGATATGGACCTTTATTGGTTTTAGCAAATTCACATGAAGAGTTAGAAAATATATTTTCAAGAATTAGAAAATCTTTATCAATAGAAGTTGAGACCATGTGTGGTGTCGAAAATATTATCTGGGAGTGATGAAAAGTGTTTATGTGTTAATGTCAACCTATAATGGTGAGAAATATCTAAATCAACAAATTGAATCTATTTTAAATCAGAAAGATGTAGATTTAACCTTATATGTTAGGGATGATGGTTCAACAGATAATACAGTTTCTATTATAGATGAATTTTGTTCAAAATCAAGTAATATAGTTTTTATTAAGGGTTCAAATATTGGTTATGCCATGTCATTCATGTGGCTTGTATATTATTGCACTAGCAATGAATCAAATTATTACGCTTTTTCAGATCAGGATGACATTTGGGAGGAAACTAAATTAATATCAGCAATAAATCTATTAAACGAAAAGTCTGATTTATCAAAACCTGCTTTGTATTATTCTGATTTAAAAGTTGTAGATAAAAACGAGGAATTTATTAGAATGGCTAATGACTGGGAAGGCAAAATTGATAAGTTTATGATTCTTACCTTTATTGGTATAAGAGGATGTACAATGGTTTATAATCAATCTTTACAAAATATTCTTACTTCATACAAAGTATCAAAAATTCCCGGACATGATACATTTGTTGCATTGGTAGCATTTTGGACTGGCTGTGTGGTATATGATCATAAAGCATATATTTTATATAGGCAAACGGGTCAAAATGTATCAATTACAGGAACAAGTAAACTTGATAAATTCAAGAAGAATTTACGTTATGTTTATAAAAGAATAACAGTAAAATCTAATGAACGTCAGATTATGGCTAATGAGTTGTTAAACTATGCGGCTTATATTGATAATATTGAGGATGTTAAGAAAGTTGCTGTCTATAAAAATTCGTTTCAATCTACATTAAAACTGTTAGTTGACAAGAAATACTTTAAACATACTTTAAGTATTAATTTTACAAATCGAATTTTGATGCTCTTACAGAAATTTTAAGATGAAACGATCCTTTTACATTAAACTAATTATCTCATTTGCAATATTTGCATTCATATTCTACAAATTTGAGATAAATTTTAATAAGTTGCTAGATGTATTTCATGAATATTGGTATATAGCGATTACTTTATTTTTTCCTCTTTTTATAAATCAAGTAATTGTTAATAATAGATGGCGTATTTTGCTTAAAACAGTTGGGATATCAGAAAAAACATGGACGTTAATCAAATTGAATAATGTATCTGCTTTTATAGGATTAATACTACCGTCTTCTCAGGGCTATGATGCAATTCGAATCTATAAGATTGAAAAAAAGTATCCCAATAATAGAGGAATAGGTAGTACTGTAATTATTGAAAGAATTATTGGATTAGTTTGTCTCTGTATTATTGGTATAATAGCAAGTTTTTTTATTGATATTATTCAAGTGAAATTTTTAATTTATGTATTTTCTTTAATTTTAAGCGGGATACTTTTTCTAATCTTTAATAACTGGTGTTTTAAGGTTATTAACAGTTTCTTTTCAAAAAGAAAAAGATTTAAGAAGTTTTTCGAGTACATTTCTACTCTTCACAAAGCTGTTTATTCGTTTCCACTTAAAAAGAATCTGATTCCAACTATATTTTTAATTTTTTTGTTACAAATAAATAATACTATTATAGTTTATTTGCTTTTTAAAGCAACTGGAAGTAATATTCCATTTGTTTATCATTTAGTTTCGATGCCAATAATTAATATTATATCTATGATACCAATCACTATAGGTGGGATAGGTATAAGAGATGGAGCATTTGTATTCATGTATTCACTCATAGGAATTCCAAAAGAAATTATTGTTGGTGTATCTATATTAAATTACGTCATCGTAACTTTGATTCCCGCTGGAATTGGAGGTGTGTTTTATCTTAAAGAATCTATATCAAAAAAATAAACCTATGTTTTTGTCTATTGTAATTCCAATATATAATGACCAAGAAGTAATAAATGAACTTTATAGAAGATTAAAGCCTGTGCTTAATGATGTTTCTGAAAATCACGAAATTATTTTGGTTGATGATGGAAGTAGAGATAATTCTTGGCTCGAAATCCTTAAATTAAAAAAAATAGATACTAAAATTGTTGCCGTAAAACTAGCAAGAAATTTTGGACAACAAAATTCTATAGCTGCAGGTTTAGACATTTCAAAGGGCGATTTGATTGTTTTAATGGATTCTGATTTACAAGACAGACCTGAAGATATTCCTGTTTTAATTGATGCATTAATGACACAAAATGCATCAATGGCCATTGCTCAATGGACACACAGAGAAGATACGTCCTTTAAAAAGATGGTGTCAAAACTTTTTTTTATAGTTTCTGATAAAATTACGGATATTCATATACAACCTAGATTAGGAATTTTTAGAGTAATGAGAAGATCTGTAATTGATGAACTCAAAAATTTTAAAGAAAAAACTTCAACTACTATTAGTCTGTTGTATTTTATTGGTAGTAATTACACCTGCGTACCATTAAAAAGGGATGCTAGATATGCTGGTCAAAGTGGTTATAATCTTCGTAAAATGTTAAGTCTTACATTTGCTAGAATTTTTTCATTCTCAATGTTTCCAATTAGACTCGCAATATATGCAGGATTGTCTATAAGCTTTTTAAGTTTTCTTGCAGGAATTTTTTTAATAATTAATCGTTTTATTGGTGGTGTATCTCCAGGGTGGACATCAATAGTTGTTCTTGTCTTATTCTTATTTGGAATTAATTTTTTGTTTTTAGGAATGTTAGGAGAATATATTGGAAAAATTTTTTTGGAAACAAAACAAAGACCCAAATATATTATTGGTGAGATACATACAGGAACAAATTTAAACTATAATCTTTAAAATCATTTTAATATATCGATGAAGATTCCATTCAACAAACCTTACCTTACCGGAAAGGAAGCGCATTATATTTATCAGGCTGTTTACTCAGGTAAAATTTCCGGGAATGGCTCATTTACAAAAAAATGTCAGCAGTATTTTGAGAGTAGATATGGTTTTAAAAAGACCTTACTTACAACCTCTTGTACCGATGCTTTGGAAATGACGGCTATTCTAATGAATATAATGCCCGGTGATGAGGTTATTGTGCCATCTTATACCTTTGTGTCAACCGCCTTAGCTTTCATTCGTCAGGGTGCATATGTTCGGTTTGCAGATAGTGAAAAAGATACTCCAAATATTGATGCCGAAAAGATTGAACCATTGATAAATGATAAAACGAAAGCTATTATTGTTGTTCACTATGCAGGAATGGCTTGCGATATGGATAAAGTAATGGCTTTGGCTCATAAGTACAATCTTTTTGTTGTAGAAGATGCTGCGCAAGCTGTTGATTCATTTTATAAAGGCAAACCATTAGGCAGTATCGGACATTTAGGAACCTTTTCTTTTCATGAAACAAAAAATCTTTCTTCCGGTGAGGGTGGCATGCTTACAATCAACGATGATCGTTTTATTGAAAGAGCTGAAATTATTTGGGAAAAAGGAACAAATCGTTCTCAGTTTTTTAGAGGTCAAATAAATAAATATTGTTGGGTCGATACTGGTTCTTCTTTTTTGCTTAGTGATGTTATTGCTGCTTTTCTTTATGCACAACTTGAAAATATTGATGATATTCAGTCTAAAAGAAAAGCTATTTGGAACCATTATTATAATAGTCTAATTCAATTACAATCAGAAGGTTTTTTGACCCTTGCTAAACTACCCAATTATGCTACCAATAATTCTCATATGTTTTATTTGGTTTGCAATAGCATTGAGCAACGTACGGATCTTATCAGTTATTTAAAATCTGAGGATGTTTTATCAGTCTTTCATTATTTATCTCTTCATAAATCTGAATATTATAAAAATAAACATGATGGTAGGGAATTGCCAATGAGCGACATTTATGAAAACTGTTTGCTTCGCTTACCTCTGTATTATGAACTATCTTCTGAGCAGGTTTCTTTTGTTTGTGAAAAAATTATTAGTTTCTTTAGAAAATAGCATTTATCAATAATTATGTTGATTTTTAAATTCATTTTTCTTAATAGAGATGTGAAATTTAAAATACTGTTCTACCTTTTTTCGACTTGTATAATTATAATTTCATTTTTTTTTATTAACTTGAACTCTGAAAATGATGTTGTTCGGTGTGTAATCAATTTTTCTTAAAGAGGTATTTTCCAATATTTAAATCTTTAAGCATGTTGAAATACCTTCCGGAAATGAGTTGAGGTAAGTTCTTATAAGTTGTTTTTTGAAAATAATACTGTTTGAATGTGCTTAATTTTATTAAGTGTTCAGATGATGTTGTTTTAGTATAATAATGCATAGGTTAATTTATTTCAATTTAAACATTAGTAGTTTAAATATAAAAAACATGGTTATTATGAAGTCTTTTTCCCCCTTGAATTTCTATTCTGCCGTTTTTATTCTCCTTTTTTCGTTGTTTACTGTTTCTTTGTCTGCACAAACTCCCGTTGCAGTACATGGTCAACTTTCTATTTCAGGAAATAGATTAAAAGACAAAAATGGCAATAATTATCAACTAAGAGGCATGTCAATGTTCTGGAGTAACTGGCAAGGTAAATTTTGGAATTATGAAACAATTAAGTGGTTGCGCGACGATTGGAATTGCAATGTAGTAAGAGCTGCTATGGGAATTTCTACTGATGACAAAAGCGGTTATCTTGATAAACCTGAGCTTGAAAAGCAAAAAATGATTACCGTAATCGAAGCTGCTATCGATTTAGGTATTTATGTAATTGTAGATTGGCATAGTCATAGTGCTCAAAATGAAACTGCACAAGCTACTGCATTTTTTGCTGAAATTTCAAAAAAATATGGTAGCTACCCTAATATCATTTATGAAACATATAATGAGCCGGTAACGGATTGGGGTACAATTAAAAACTATCATAATACTGTAGTTTCAGAAATTCGTAAAAATGATACTAAGAATGTTATCATCTTAGGAACAGCTTTTTATTCGCAAAATGTTGAAGAGGCAGTTAATAGTCCGGTTTCTGGTTCAAACTTGTGTTATGCATTGCATTATTATGCAGCTTCTCATTCATTTTGGGGAGCTATGGAAAATGCAAGCTCAAAAGGTTACTATGTGTTTGTATCAGAGTTTGGTACCTGTAGCTCATCAGGCGATGGAAATATAGATGTTGGAAATTCAAATACATGGTGGAGCAAGATGGATGCTATTGGTGTGAGTTGGTGTAACTGGGCTGTTTCTGATGTTGATGAAGCTGCTGCTATTGTTAAACCAGGCTCTTCAATAGGTGGAGGTTGGACTTCTTCTGATCTAACGCCCAATGGTGTTTTGGTAAGAGATAAACTTAGGTCATATGCTAAAGATCCGGTTCCTACTAATATTGCACCTTATATTACTTCTAGTCCTAAAAGTCAGTCTGTGCCTATTAATTCATCCACTACTTTTACAGTTGAAGCTGTTGGTTCTGGACCAATTACATACAAGTGGTATTTTGGAAATACTCTTATTTCTGGTGCTACTGGTAATGTTTTGACATTAAACAATATTACAGAAGAAAATGTAGGAAGCTATTATTGTGAACTGACTAACAGCGTAGGTACAACTAAATCTAAAACAGTTACTTTAGATGTTCGTTACCGTTCTACATTTTATGGTAAATCTCAGGTATTGCCTGGAGTTATTCAGTTCGAAGATTTTGACAAAGGCGGACAAAATATTGGTTATTTTGATGCTAGTTATGGTAATTCTGGAGGTGGATATAGACCTGATGAAGATGTTGATATTGAGCCTATTCAAGGAAGGGCTAATGAATTTGCTGTTGGTTTTACCGATAAAGGAGAATGGTTGGCATATTCTGTAAACGTTGGTTGGGATGGTGAATATACAATAGATGTTTATTATGCTTCTTTGCCAGGTGGTGGTGCTTATAGTATGTATATGGGAGATAAACAAATAGCTCCTTTAACAACTGTTCCTACTTCTGGGGGTTGGTTTACGTATGGTAAAAATACTGTAACAACTCAGTTGACTAAAGGTGAAAATATTTTTAAGTTTAAAATTGAAGCTTCCGGATTTAATATTGATTACCTAGAATTCAAATCAACTACTCCGCCCGAAATTGCACCTATAATTTCTATTAATCCTAAAAATTCAACTGCGAAAATAGGAACTTCTACAAGTTTCTTTGTATCTGCAACAGGTGCTCAGCCACTTTCATACCAATGGTATTTTAATGATGTAATTATAACAGGTGCTACAAAATCTACTCTTGATTTAACTTCTGTAGATATAGATAGCGAAGGTTCTTACCATGTTGTGGTTACCAATCATTTAGGTACTGCAACCAGTACTAAAGCTACATTGTCAATTACTACAACGTCTGCTTATCAGGGTATACCGGCAGTAATACCGGGTATCGTATTGTGCAAAAACTTTGACGAAGGTGGTAATGGTGTGGCTTATAATGATTTAACTGATGGAAATGAAGCTCAAGGTACACAACATAATTTTAGAGATGAAGATGTTGATACTGAGGCTTGTACTGATGGAAATTCTGGTCATTCAATTGGATATATAGATGGTAATGAATGGTTGGAGTATTCAGTTCAAGTAAAATTTTCTGGAACCTATACTGTAGGATTTAGGTTGCTTCTGAAGGTACAATGGGTGCTATTGGTTTAAATGTTGATGGATTGACTGCTGTTGCTACTTTAAGTGTACCTAATACTGGCGGTTGGGCAACATGGAAGACTATTGAAACTACTGTTGATTTAACAGCCGGTGTTCATGTTCTTAGATTAAAAGCAAATCAGGGTGGATTCAATATAAATTACATGGAATTTTCGTCAGATATAGAACCTACTATCTTTACTTTAAAGTCTGGTTATAATTTATTTGCACTACCTGTTCATGTTGCAGACTCTTCGGTGAAGGGCATATTTGCAAATGTTCCTAAGTTTGTAATTAAGTCTATAGAAGATTATTATAGTACTGAAAACCCTGTCTTTTTGAATAGTCTAACCCATCTTTCTACGAATAAAGGTTATTTAGTATATAACGCTGGAAATGATGTTGAAATCACACTTTTAGGCGATGAAGTAACTGGCAGCCCTCGTTTTGATAATCTTTCAAACGGTTGGTATTTAGTTGGTAATAGTGGTTCTAATTTAAATATTACTAGTTTTCCTCAGTATGTTTCTGAAGCGAAAAATTTTACTAGTAGATATAAAAAAGGAGATGCAACATCTACTTTTGAAGTGTTAGAAAAAGGAAAAGCGTGTTATATTAAAATTGTAAAATAGCGTTTTTTATAAAAATATAGAATAAAAAAAAAGGGTTACTGCATTTTGTAGTAACCCTTTTTTCTATTCCAAAATTCCCAGTCTATTAATATCCTCAATTTCTAGTATGTTTTTTGACTCATTATACTTAATACAATTTATAAATGATTTGGCAGTTCTATTAGTATCTGTTATTTGTTTTTCGAAATGTTTTAGAATGAAGTAGAGTGGTTTTGTGAAAAAATAGAGTGCGTTATATAATTTAGTCCTTGATTTTATTCCGTTTAATGGTTGTATATATCCGGGACGGAAAATGTAAACGGCTTTAAACGGCATTTTAATTAAAGCATTTTCAGTTCTGCCTTTAACTCTAGCCCACATTACTCTGCCTTTTTCTGATGAGTCTGTACCTTGACCGCTTATATATGTAAAATATGACTCAGGATTGTTCTGAAGCATTGTTTGTGCTATATGGGTGGTAAGATCAAAGGTATAGCGCGTAAATGTTTTTTCATCCATTCCTACAGACGAAATTCCAATACAATTGTAACAAACATTAAAACCCGATAATGCAGTTGCAATAGGAGTAAGGTTAAACATATCTGTATGAATAATCTCTTCTATTTTTGAATTTGCAATATTTGTTTTTTGTCTGCTGATTAACAGTATCTTACTAACCGTATCGTTTTTGATACATTCATTTAAAACTGCTTGACCAATCATTCCTGAAGCTCCAAAAATTACAACTTTAAAGTCCATTTATTTGTTCTATTTGTGATTTGTTTGTTCGTTTTTGTCCCCAAAAAAACAGTAGGTTTTTAAGAGCTAATTGTTTGTTTTCTGGTGTTTTATTAGTGCATTAAAAAATTACTAATTACACTTAGACAGCTCTAGTTACAATTAGCTTTCTTAATAGTTCTAAATATATTTCTTCTAAGCATATAGATTGGTTTAGTGTTCTAATAGAAATTCCCAGATATAAACTTATCTTAAAGTATATATCTGAAAATAAATTTCGCTTTTAGTTTTGAAAAGATAGTACTCTATTTCTAAGAAAGTAATTATATGGAAAGCCGACTTAATTTATCTTATTTGAACATCTCAAAACACCCATAATCTAAGTAAACTATTTATTTGAAGTCTTAATTTTCAATTGAAAAATTTAACTTTGCAATAAATATAAACCTTGAAATTTAAATTTTTAGAGTAGAATTAGATAATAAATTTTTTAGTCTATTATTTGCGTATAAATCCAAAATCCAGCATATTCTGGTTTTTTGTTTTTAAGCGTTTGCAGTTTGTCTTCTGCCATTATTTTGTCAGAAAATCCATCAATATATACTCTCAGAAAATCATCATTTCTAATAATCTGAGCTTCAATATTATCTGATGCAAGTTTTTTTATTAACTTAGCAGCATTTTCTTCGTTTTTAAAGCTTCCTGCTATTATTAAGTATGATAGGGGAGTAACAGAGATTTTCTGTTTATTTGGTTCTATATATTTAAGAGCTATTTCTTTATTTGTTTTTTCATCAATGGCTCTAATTATTTCATTTTCTACAGGAGCAACATTTGCAACTTCAATATTTTTTACGTCTTCTATTTTATCTTTTTTAAATAAATTTAACGACGACAATTGTGAAGGTTCTATAGTATTAGGCAAATAAATAAGAAGCGCAATAACTGGAGCTAGTGCTAATGACCTTTTGGCGTATTTAATTATTTGTGCTTTCCTAATAGGGTCTATGTCAGAGAATTTATTATATTCTTTTCTTACTAAGACAGGATTTTTAAGAACATTATATTGAAAAGGTTCAAAACCAAATGAATCGGCAAGTAAATTCTCAGTAATGTTTGGTTCAAATATGATATTTTTTTCCTGATTGAATGTAAAATTTCCTAAGCCGGATATTGTAAATGTTTCTCCTTTTGTAAGTCTAGATTTAACTGAATCAACAAAAACTTCTAATTCTTTTTTCGCCTCATTATATTCTAAGCTGTATTCTCTTGCTATAGAAGATACTAATAGCCCATCATCTAAAATAAGTGATTGATTAAATACAATAAATTTCTGAGGAGGAGTGAATGTTGCAATTGGACTATTTTTAACTATAGCAGTTTTATAATTAGACACGAACCCTCCAAAACAGGGCACTATAACACAATCATGTGTGTATAATAATTCTTTTATAATAACTTCTATTTGCATACGATTCACATATTATCCTAACAAATATATAAAAAATAAATTCATAATAAAAGATATTTATTTTTATAATGTAATTTATTTTTTTAAATGAAGAATATTTCCTGAATAGATGATTTATGTTTAGGTATATTCACCTTTTTTAAGTTCATCTATTTCAAATAAAAATTGATTTAGTGCAATTCTCATTCTTGAATCGAAGTTGTATTTTATTGTTTGTGAGAGATATTCGTGTAGGTCAATGATAAGATTTGTTTGAAAACAATTAATCGCTTTATTGATGTTTTCTAATCCGAATTGTTGTGCTTTGTCTAGTAATTCTTTAAGTAGTGGAGAAATTTCTTTTTTGGCAAACCAACAAGCAAATACAAATGGACTTTTCTTAAATTTGTACCATTCCAGTCCTAAATCAAATACATATTTGAATTTTTTTTGGTAAATGAATGCTCTATTGCCTATGATTACGGCTGCTTCAGAATTTGAAATCGTATCTTCATAACCTATTGTAGTAGTGCTATATGCTGGGTATATTTGCCAAAATTTATTTGCAAGTATTTGTACTAGTAGGTTTGATGTTTTTGATTGATAGTCTAAATGAATTTTAGTAATTTTTTCAAGAGGAACATTGCTACATAATAAAACAGAATCAACTTTTCCCTCGCATGCTATACACATATCTGAAACAATATGATAATCAGGATTTTCTGAAAGTATGCCAACAGATGCTAATCCTGCAACAACTTCATTTTCTGTGATTTTTCTTGCGCATTCTGCCGGATAATCTTTTGAAAGGGTAATGATTTTGTTTAATTCCTGCGACTGTTCAATTCCATAAAGTAATGGTATGGTGTTTATATATGATACAATTGATATGTTGCTTTTTATTGTCATTTAAAGCTTGCAATGATGGTTTTATTTCCAATTACTTTATCGCCTAAATTTACCATTATCTTAGCATCTAGTGGTAATAGAATATCTACTCTAGAGCCAAATTTTATAAAGCCTAGCTCTTGACCTTGTTGAGCTGTTTTTCTATCTTTTGAATAAGCCACAATTCTTCTTGCTAATGCTCCGGCAATTTGTTTAACTAATAACTCTTTCCCTCCTTTAGTCTTGATAACTACCGAACTTCTTTCATTTTCTGTTGAAGATTTTGGTTCCCATGCCGGCATTTTTAAACCTTTGTGATATTTGTAATATTGTATATCGCCACTTACCGGATACCAATTTATGTGTACGTTTAATGGTGACATAAATATTGAAACTTGTTTCACTCTTGCGTTAAAGTACTCATCGTCTGTAGTTTCTTCTATTACAACCACTTTCCCGTCGGCAGGTGCTATTATTACATTATCATTTAAAGTTGCAATTCTTGTTGGCTTTCTGAAAAAATGTGCCATGAAAAAAACAAGTGCCAAACTTATAGGAGTGCTGAAATATAATGATTGAGAACCAAACAAGTAATATATAAAAAAAGTAATTATTCCTGTGCTCAAAATTGAAATAATTAGGCTCGCTGTGCCTTCTTTGTGTATTGTCATAATAGTATTGAGATAAAATTAATATACGTGAATATTACTGGTATTACAAAAATGAAACTATCAAATCTATCGAGCATTCCTCCATGTCCGGGCAAGATTTTACCTGAATCTTTTATGCCCAAAAAGCGTTTAAGAAGAGATTCTGCTAAATCGCCATATGTGCCAAAAATAGAAATTAAGAATGCCATAATTATAAAATCATGCAATGCGATTGATTTGAAAAAATGAGATAAAATAACAGCTGCTAATACAGCAAAAAACAATCCTCCAATGCTTCCTTCCCATGATTTTTTGGGTGATATTCTCTCAAACAATCTGTGTTTACCAATTGTAATACCTGTAAGGTATGCACCGGTATCATTAGTCCATAGAATGATAAAAATAGAAAGAAGTATTTCAAAATTATAAGATGTTTGAATAGCGTTGTTGAATACTAAAAAAGGCAATAATGAAAACGGAACCGCTATATAAATTATACCAAGTATAGTAAATGCAATATTATGAAAAGGATATTTGCTTTTTCGATATAATTCTATTATAAATATAAAAAAACTAAGAAGTATAATAATTGAGAATTCTTTTAGACAAATTATGTTTGTTGCATAAAGATAGGTGCAAACAAATAATGCAGTAGCTATTATATTTCCTAGAATAAATTGTGGCCTTATTCTTTTTATTCTAATGATTGAAAAAAATTCATTTAAACAAAGAAGCATTACTAGTATGAAAAACAGTAAAAATGTAATCTCGTTAATAAGCAACGAAATTATTATTAGGGCTGTAAATACAATTCCTGTTAATGTTCTTGATATTAAATTTTTCAATGTTGAATATTTTTGAGTAAAAATACAAATATTTCTTTAGGTCCGTGTGCTCCGAGTATTAAAGTTTTTTCAATATCTGCTGTTCTGCTTTGTCCGGTTATACAGGTAATTTGCGACGGAAAATTCTCTTTGTATTTTATTGAAATTTGCTCCATTACTTCATCTAGATCCCGGATAAAGTTGACTCTCATTCGCAATCACTATATGAATAGGAGGAAATACTATATCTACTCTGCCTTGTATAAGTGTAGATGTCACAATTACACTACCGGTTCTTGCTGATAGAAAATCGCATGGGGTAACGGTAGCTTGGATTTTATTATAATCTTCAATTTCAGAAACAAATGTAGTCTTTGTCTTTTCTAATTGTTCCAAAATATCTGTATTCCTACAATAAATTTCCGTTATGTTTTTTTCTTCAATTAATATTTTGAATTGATCAATTAAAGCAGAACTGTCATTGCAGATAAAACACTTACCTCCAATTTTCTCAAGTTCAATTTTGAAATGATTTGTCAAATCATTTGTAGGAGTATTAAATGGTGAATTGTATTTAGAAATATCGAGAGAAAAAAGAGGAAGTGATTCTTCTTTTTTCTCTCGAAGTTTATTCAAAATAGTTTCTCTCGAAGTAATCATTACTATTTAAATTTCTGCATTTTCAGGTCTTACACTTAATTCGTCTAATGACTTTGTGTTTCTGCTTTTCCCGAAAATCAATTCCAAATCTTCACTAAAAATTACTTCTTTTTCTAATAATTTTTCAGCAAGTTGTTTAAGACCATCCGCATTTTTCTGAAGTATTTCTTTTCCTTTGCTATAAGCAGAATCTATGATAGCTTTTGCTTCTTTATCAATAGTTTGAGCAGTTTCCTCGCTATATGGTTTGCCAACAAAAAATTCATTTTGTCCCGATGAATCATAAAAACTAAGATTTCCTATTTTTGAACTCATGCCAAAATATGAAACCATTGCATAAGCTTGTTTAGTAACTCTTTCAAGATCGTTAAGAGCTCCTGTAGAAATCTTACCAAATACAATTTCTTCTGCAATTCTACCTCCCAAAGTGGCACACATCTCATCTAAAATTTGTTCTGTTGTGGTTATTTGCCTTTCTTCAGGTAAATACCAAGCTGCTCCAAGTGCTTTACCTCTCGGTATGATGGTAACTTTGACAAGTGGGTGTGCATATTCAAGAAGCCAACTAAGGGTTGCATGTCCAGCTTCATGGTAAGCAATGGTCTTTTTCTCTTGTACTGTAATAATTTTGTTTCTTTTCTCTAAACCACCAATTATTCTGTCAATTGCATCAAGAAAATCTTGTTTTTCAACTTGAGTTTTATTTTTTCTTGCAGCAATAAGAGCAGCCTCATTACAAACGTTAGCTATATCTGCTCCTGAAAATCCCGGAGTTTGTTTTGCTAGGAATGGCACATCTACTAGTTCGCTCAGTTTCAATGGTTTTAAATGTACTTTGAAAATGTCTTCTCTTTCATTCAAGTCAGGAAGTTCAACATGTATTTGTCTATCAAATCTACCAGCCCTCATAAGTGCTTTGTCTAGTATATCGGCTCTGTTGGTAGCTGCTAGAATTATCACACCGGTATTGGTGTCGAACCCGTCCATCTCAGTAAGAAGTTGGTTCAAAGTATTTTCTCGTTCATCATTAGAACCCATATTTGGGTTTTTACCTCGAGCCCTACCTATTGCATCAATTTCATCAATAAAAATGATACATGGTGCTTTTTCTTTGGCTTGTTTAAATAAATCTCTAACTCTTGAAGCACCTACACCTACAAACATTTCCACGAAATCGGAACCCGACATTGAGAAAAATGGAACGTGAGCTTCACCTGCTACAGCTTTAGCTAGTAGGGTTTTACCTGTTCCCGGAGGTCCTACAAGTAGTGCTCCTTTCGGTATTTTACCTCCTAATTCGGTATATTTTTTAGGATTTTTTAGGAAGTCAACAATTTCTCGAATTTCTATTTTTGCTTCTTCTAATCCGGCAACATCTTTAAAATTTGTTTTTACTTCAGATTCAGCATTATCAAAAACTTTTGCTCTTGATTTCCCAATATTGAAAATCTGTGAACCAGCTCCACCAGCTCCACCGCTCATTCTTCTAAATATAAACATCCATACACCCACTAGAATTAGTATTGGTAGAATCCAACTTACTATTTCTCCCATGTAGTCGTGTCTGGTTTCGTATTCTGGTTTTATTTTCTCATTGTTTGGCAGACTGGCTTGAGCTTCTTTAATGTTGTCTTCAAATGAATCTACAGAACCTATAGTCATAGTAAAATCAGGACCTGCGCCTCCGCTCATTACTCCATCATCGGTAGATGTAGTTCTGTTTATGTATATTTCAGCAATTTCTTTATTTACAATTACAATTTTTGTAACTTCTTTGCTTGAAAGTTTGCTGTAAAAGTCGGTTTGAGAAATCTGTTTTGATCCTTTCCCGAAATCAAGAAATTGTATTGCAAATATCGCAACTGCAATTAGTCCATATATCCAAAAAATGTTATTGTTTTTTGGGGTTTTGCCCGGAGGTTTTGAAAATGGATTGTTGAATGACCCTCCACTTTTTTTATTTTCTGAGTTTTGTTTATTTTCTTCGTTTTCAGCCATTTCTTTTTCTCTGATTAGTTTTCTTTAAATTCAATAACCTTACAATCTGCCCAAAGGTCTTCAAGTTTGTAATATTCTCTTATGCTTCTTTGGAAAATGTGTACCACTATGTCTGAATAATCTAGCACAATCCATTCAGCACGCTCAAGGCCTTCTTTACGCCATAATTTGGTATTTGCTCTTTCTCTTGCGAACTCTTCTACCGAGTTTGCCAATGCATTTACGTGTGTATTTGAATCACCATGACAGATAACAAAAAATTTGCATACTGCATTGTTTATATTTGCAAAATCTAGACTTTTTATATCTTTTCTTTTTTTTTCTTGTAGACCTTCTACAATGGTTTTTAACAATTCTTTTGTTTTATCCATATTTTAATTATTCAAGATTGCAAATGTATAATTTTATTGTTAGATTTTATAATTTGAAAGTTTTGCTTGAATAAAAAAAACGGTTTTCCATAATTTAAAATCATTTAAAATACAATTTGTTTTAGATTAATATTTCTGTTTATATAAGGAGTTTAAATATTTTTTTAGTAAACTGAGTGTAAGTTTTCAAAATTACATTATTTTCGTGGCAATTTTTCACTTTTTACTGAGTGTTATTCACATAAAGTGAATGTTTTTCAGTTATTACATATTTATTTTTATGTGATATTGGTTTTTAAAAGTTAATAAATAAGATTTTAAAATATATAATATTATGAATTATAAAGTAGCTATTTTACCCTTAGCAGCAATTGTGTTGTTTTTGATTATTACCTTCACATATTTTAGTCCATTAATAGAAGGTAAGACATTAAGTCAGGCCGATGTGAAAAATTGGCATGGTATGGCTCAAGAAATTCTAGACCACCGTGAAGCAAACGATGGTGAAAATGCGCTTTGGACAAATTCAATGTTTGGAGGAATGCCATCATATCTTATTTCGGTAGTTTTTCCTGGGAAAACTACTGCGTTTATTCATAATATACTGAATTTAGGAAATTTACACCCTGCCGGTCACTTGTTTCTGTATTTATTAGGATTTTATTTTATACTGCTTGCTTTCGGAGCAGATCAGAAAGTCTGTATTATTGGAGCCTTCACCTATGCGTTTTCTACTTACTTTCTCATAATTATAGAAGCCGGTCACGTAACCAAAGCAATAGCAATAGGATACATGCCTTTGGTGATAGCCGGTTGCTACTTGGCATTTACCAAAAGACCTATATTGGGTTCGCTAATATTGGCTCTAGCCCTATCGTTTCAGTTAGGTACAAGGCATTATCAGATTACTTATTATACTTTGATTGTTGTTGTTCTTTTAGGATTATTTCAAGTTTATTTAACGGTTAAAAATAAGTCTTATTTAAGGTTTATTAAAACGATGTCAATGCTTATATTGGCAGCCGTAATTGCCTTAGCTATTGATTTTCCTAATTTTTATCTTATCAATGAGTATTCGAAATATTCAATGAGAGGAAAGTCTGAATTGACCAATGAAATTGACAATAAAACTACCGGTCTTGATAAGGATTATATTACATCTTGGAGTTATGGAATTGCTGAGACGTGGACATTTTTAATTCCAAATTTTCAAGGAGGTGGTTTTGCCGATGATTTCAAATACAGTGATTTTTACAAAGAAATGCACCCTAGATATAAGCAATATTTTATAGAGCAAGGTTATCCGGCAAAGATGGCTGATAAGGTTGCGAATCAGCAAATTGGCGGATCTTTTTATTGGGGAGATCAACCATTTACTTCCGGTCCGGTATATCTTGGGGCAGTGGTAATATTTCTCTTTGTTCTAGGTCTTTTTGTTCTGAAGGGTTGGCTCAAATGGTGGCTTTTGACGGTCACGGTTGTTTCAATTTTTCTTGGCTGGGGTAAACATTTTATGTGGTTTACCGATTTGTGGCTTGATTTTGTGCCCGGATATAGCAAGTTTAGAACAGTATCTATGACTTTAGTAATAGCAGAATTATCTATCCCGCTCCTTGCAATATTAGGCTTAGATCAAATAATAAAATCTGATTTGACCAAAACATATGAATGTAAAGGTGCTTGTAAAAAGCTTCAAATCTCAAAGAATTTTTTACAAGATTCTATTTTAAAATCTTTGATTATTACCGGAGGTATTACCTTGTTTATAGCCCTGTTTGCTTCGTCGTTGTTTAATTTTGGGCAAGAGAAATTTCAGGAAATGAATGAAATGACACAACGCATTATTGAAGCTCGTGAGTCAGTTCTAAAAGCTGATGCTTGGAGGTCTTTTCTGTTTATTGCAGCAGCAGCAGTGCTTCTGTTGATTTACGCTTATGGCAAACTTAAGAAAAATGTTTTGATAGTGTGCCTCGGTTTGTTATTTCTCTTCGATTTATGGCCTGTAAATAAGAGATATTTAAATTCTGATAATTTTGAGAAAGTTAGAAAAAATGCTGATGTTTATGAGAAAACACCATCTGATGTTTTTATTCTTGCAAATAATAAAGAAAAAGCGAGAGTTTTATATTTCCCTAATTTCGATGTTCAGTCGATTTCAACACCATTTAATGATGCTTCAGTTTCATATTTCCACCAATCTATAGGAGGATATCATGGTGCTAAAATGAAGCGTTATCAGGAACTTATAGAACATCAGATTCATAGAGAAATGGGTCTATTTGCTCAAAATGTTAAAAATGGTGTACCTCCTTCAATTATTTTCCCGCATATGAATGTGCTGAATATGCTTAATACCAAATATTTTGTAAGTGATAAGTATAAAGAACCGGTAATAAATTCTTTTGCTCTTGGTAATGCTTGGTTGGTTGATAGTGTAACCGTTGTAGCTAATGCTGATGAGGAAATTGAAAAGATTGGCGTGATTAATACATCAAGAAATGTAGTTGTTGATAAGCGTTTTGAAAAAATGATTGAAGGCTACAAAATAACCTCAAATAAATCTGGTAAAATTGAGAGGACAGTCTACAGTCCTAATTCCCTTACCTATAAATACCAAGCAGATGCAGCTAAAATAGCTGTTTTCTCTGAGATTTATTATGATAAAGGATGGAATGCCTATATTGATGGAAAACCATCAGAATACTTTAGAGCAAACTATGTATTACGAGCTATGAAATTACCAGAGGGCAGTCATACGGTTGAATTTAAATTTGAGCCTGTAGGCTATACCGTTGGGGTTAAAATTTCATTTGCCGGATCTTTATTACTTCTATTGTTGGTTATTGGTTATATAGTTGATCAATTTGTAAGAAAAGAAAAGTCGTTTAAATAAGGATTATTTTTCACCCCGAGTTTTACTCGGGGCTATTCATATTCAATCCTTTCAGGATTGTAAGAGATAATAACCACGAAGTGGTTAAATGTGAATAGCTCAGCTTCCGCGGTGCTCTGCTACTTTGGGGTGTGCTTTGCAGAGCGCTTCGTGTTTGCAAACCAATGTAAACATTTAAAGGTTTTACAACTAAAGTAGTGCTTATAGCCCGGCAGAATAAAGGATATAGAAAATTTATAATGAAAGATTTATTGAAAAATTCAAAAAACAAATATCCCTTTTACAAGAATATAGAACCACGTTGATATGTAGAGACGCGATTAATCGCGTCTCTACGGAAAACGACAACGCCACCATACGACAATGTTTAATCATAAAAAATAACGGAAACGCTGGAAAATATAAATGAACAATAAATTTCAAAATAAATACCGCATTGCATCTGTTCGTGCCCAATGGTGGGATTATGGGTGGAACGGTGCGTATTTTATCACCATCTGCACCCAAAACCGGGAATGTTTTTTGGGCGAAATTGTTGGAACGGCGGACGGTGTTGCGAACATGAATGCGGACGGTGGAACGGCGGACACGGGCGTAGAGACGCGATTAATCGCGTCTCTACAACAACAAAAACAACAACAATTTAACGCATCGCCATTGGGACGATTGGCAGAAAAATTTTGGCACGAAATCCACAATCATTTTCCATATTGTGAATTGGGCGATTTTGTGGCGATGCCAAACCATATCCATGGAATATTGATATTGAACAAACCCGGTGACGCGATTGTAAAGACGCGATTAATCGCGTCTTTACAATCGACGATACAAATAAAAACAGGCGGTTTTGCGGGGATCAAAAATCCCATGGTTAATGAAAATATTTCCCGTATTCGATGGTACAAAGGGCGTTGCGCATTTGAAATGCGAAAAATCCATGCAGATTTTAGTTGGCAATCCCGTTTTCACGACCATGTCATCCGAAATGACGCAGAATACCAACGCATTTCCGATTATATAATAAACAATCCGGCCAATTGGAAGGACGATAAATTTTATTCAGTTTGAGCATCACCACCGAACATACATTTGAAACCTCATGCTGAATTCGGACGCGACGTCCTACTTTATTAAAAAACGGTATAAATTAGATTTTTTTTACCACGGTGCAGAGCACTGCGGTAGCGATCTTCTGAGTATTTCCCAAAGGTTTTTTTATTCTTTTATTTCAATCTTCCCCGTTTTGGTAATAATTTCTTCTTTCCAATTTTTGTACTTTAGCTCCCATGGGTAAAATCCAAATTCTACAGCTTTCTTTCTGTACAATCCATCCCATTTTTGATCTTGATTTTTGCTTTTAAATAATACAAGACCTTCATTTGTCATTATTTTAAAAGAGACCAAAGAATCATTTGCGCAATTTAAAATTAAATTTTCGTCAGTTTCATTATTATTTATTGAAAAGGTTTTGGCTACCCAAGAGTCATTATTACAGGAGTCTACGATGAAAACTGTGTCAGTTCCAATACAAAATGAATCGGAATAGTGACAGAGTAATATGTCTCTCTCTCTGAAATTTAATATATTTTTCTCTGTTTTAATAGAATCTATTTCAAAATACGAATATTCATTATCTGCAACATATTCAAAGTTTGGATTGTTGGTAAAACAGTTTTTTATGATTTTGTTTTTTCCTATTAATGGGGTTTTTATTGCACGTATACTAATAGAATCTGTTGAATGACAGTTATATTCATTCTCAAATTCTAATGTTAAAAAGTAGTTTTTGCTTTCTGTGAATTGTAAGGAAATTGAATTATCATGCGAATCAATCATAGTAGCATTTGTATGCCAATATGATTTGTTTGCTGTATCTGTTATAGTATATTTATATGGAAAATTCAAAACACAAGCTATAGAATCTCCCTCAATAGAAACCTTAGAAGCACTGCCTGTTGTGATTTTTTTCTCAATTTCTGCAATTGGAAAATTTGCAATTAAAGTATCGTAAATAAGTGCTTTTATAATTGCTGTTTCTGCTTTTGTGAAAGTAAGTGCAATTGAGTCATTCTTGTGTGTTCCCAATTTAGTGTTTGATGGGAGTTCCCACCTCACTTTATATTGTTTTGCATTGCTTATTGCAAATTTGTTTTCATTATTGATACAAACTTTTTCAGGACCAATAATTGTAAAAAGAGGTAACTGTTTAATCTGAATGCTTTTAGGAGCAGTGTATTTTGTGCAATTTTTATTTTTCTCTGTATATTGAAATATTAAATTATGAGTTCCGGAACTTTGGGCTGTGAAAAAATGGTGTCCGGACTTCAAAAAATTGCGCAATATTGGTTATGTCTCCTAAATACTTTATTTTATCAACTTTAGAATAATCAAATGTAATAGGGAACTCAACTCCTGTATAAGTTACATGTGGTATATTGAACTGTAATTCAGAAATTTCAGGTGCTATAAATTCTATTGTTTTTGTATAACCGGTGCAGTTTATATTGCATTTTTCTTTTATAGTAATCGTATAATTTCCTGCTTTAGAAATGCTTATTAAAGCATTTTCTTTGTCGAATCTAGTATATTTATCATATGAATTTATTTTCCAGTAATAGCTTGATTTCGGATTGTAGTTTTTAATAGTAATCTTTAAATTCTTTTCACAAAAATCAAATAGAGTATCTAATTCAATTGCTTTGTGTTTATAGAAGTTTACTTCAAGTTTATTTAGAGTTGTGTCTGAAATTTTAGTGGAGTTTCTTTTTTTGAGAATTACCTCTGCATCACTTTGTTTATTGTCGAAAGATATTATTGAAGAGAATGATTTTTTTCCTTTCTTAACACTACCATTTTTTACATCCCATTGATATTGCATTTTTGGTATTGGGTTAGTCCAATATCTTATGTCAGACTGGTCGCAGATTGTTTTAGGGCCGTAAATACCTGTGTTTTTACTTAAAATATAACTTGTAGAGTCTGTCTGTATTGTTTTATTTGATTCGCTAAGTTCAATTGTAATTTGCTTATGTTCTAGCGATAAATATTCTGGATTGTAACTGTAAATATCTACCAATTTTAAAATAGATTGTTTTGGTTTCTCACTATGTTTTTTCTTCTGTTTTTTTGTAGGTTTTCCTTCGGTTATCTTTGTGTGAATGTGTATGTACGAATTTGAATTTAAATCTGTAAAGCAGTGTTTGTCAGATGTTTTTATAAATTTATAATATCCGTTATTTAGTACAAAAATCGAACTATCCTTTGAGCTAGAATATTCATAAAATTTGTCATTGTATATGTAATCTAATTTCCAAGGTGCTGTTCCTTCATTATTTATTGATAAATAAATGGCTGAGTCATTCATAACATTGATATTGTCAGATATTTCTGTACGTACTTTTGGGTATTCACTCACCGTTATTGTATCTATAATTTGATAATCGCAATTAGCATCAGAAAAATTGCTAATTATATATTTCCCTTTCAATAGGCTGTCAATATGATAAATAGGGTTGGAAGTTTTATATCCTACATTATTAATTCTAAATGACCAAGGAGCTGTTCCTGTAAAATGAAATTCTGCATTTGCTTTTTGGTTTGAGCATACAAAATATTCTTTTTGATTTTGAGTGCTTGCTTTGGGGTGTGCTTTTATAAATTTGTAGCCTTCTGCAATTCCACTATTCCCCAAAGAGTCTGTAATTGAGATAAGTGTAACAGTATCATTGTTTGCGGCAGAAATTTTTATTTTTTGAACGAAAATAGAATCTATTGCAATTGTATCATTATTAAGAGAATATACCAGTTTTAATGGAGATTTCCTGAAATAAGTGCATGTATTTCAGGCATAGAGTCAATGGAACAATAGTAACCACCCCCTTCTAAAGTTGCTAATGGCTTGTTTAGATGAGTTACCCTTACTTTTCCCCAAGTAGAACCGGTGCAAAGCGAATCATGAAAAACTGAAATTGTATAATCGCCTGGATTTGTTTTTATAAAATGAAATTTGTGCTTTAAAACTGAGTCGTATGTAGTACCATCGTTCAAACTAAAATAAAAAGGAGGTGTGCCTTGAAAATTCACCTCTAGTAGGGTTGAGTCTGTTGCTTCAACTATAGAATCTATTTTCAATGAGGCACTTGGCTGTTTGTGGTTGTTTATTGAGAATTCATAATTTGAAAGAAAATTACAGACAGAATCTGTAATTCTATCAATGCTATTAAGTCCATCGAAAAATCCTGATATGTAATTTTTTTCTTGTTTTAAAATGTATGATTCAGATTCTAAGCCCGATGTAATGTTTATAAGCAAAGGAAATAATTCATGTTTAACATTTATTTCAAGGAGTTTTGGGTTTTCTATACAATTATTTCCTGTGTAGGTGATTGTAAATTCGGGTTTTTTTCTTTTAAAAATTTGAGCACTCCCAATTTTCCTTAAATTTTTATTTTCACCATCATTGGCAAACAGTATTTTGTAGATACCCTCTTGAGTACATCTGTGAATGTAGGGATTTGTATTTATGTTGGAAATATATTTTGTTTCTTTGGGTTCTACAATGGCTAAATTCCAAGGAGCTTTGCCTCCTAAATATATCTTTACAGTGCCTGTATCGCCTTCGCATATTGTATCTATCCCACTTATTTCAGCATATTCGTAACCAAGATATTTTACATTTATTTTCCCTAATGCTATTCCCTTACAATTTTGGTCGGAAGCAGATTTTATATAATATTCGTCAGATTGTTTTACATAACATTTAAATGGACTTTCTGTAATATCTGAATAATTCTTATTATCAGACAAAAGAATATTCCATGGCGGGATGCCGCTTAGTTCTATTCTTAGCGCTGAACTATCAGTCTCATATATATTAGCTTCGCCGCTTATGGTAGCTGTAAATTCCGGATATTCATCGGGTATTATGGTGTCATTTATATTTGATTTGCAAAAATTATCTTCTAAACTTGTAAATACAATGGTATCTGTTGAATGACAGAATAATGAAAATGTATCTTCTTGTATAATTTTTTGGAATTGTTTGGTTTTTTGAAGATATTCTATTGTATACGGTGCCGAACCATTAAATTCAATATGAGCAAATGAAGTACTATTGGCGCAAATAAAAGGCAGGTTTATATCATTAATATTTGGTTTTGGTATAATAGCAATGGTGCTTATGTAACTTGAAATTGTATCTTTATTTGAGTTTGTTATTTCTAATTCAATTGTTTTATTTCCAATTTTTGAATAGAACACTTTTGGAGGGTTGTAGCCAATGTGTTTTTTTGGCTCAGCATCAGAACCAAACTTCCAATTGTAAAACAATAGAGTGTCGTAAATGCTTTGATTGTCAATGCTTATAGTGTCTCCCATACAACCAAAATCATCTTTTACTTCAAAGAGGGCTTCTGTTTCTAAATCTTTATGAATATTTTCAATAGAGTCTACAAAATTTGAATCTTGAAAAATCGTATCATGCAAGATTTTATTGTCGGTACTATCTGGTTTTTCAAAGTTTACATTATTAGTGTTTTGAGCGATTATGTTATTATATAATGATATGGTAATTAAAAATCCAATTAAAAAAGTTGAGAATTTTGTGTGATTTTTTATTTTATTTTTATTTTTTAACATATTATTTTTTAATGATTTATATCAAATTATTAACATTGCCAAATTTAAGTAACAAAATGATTTTAGAAAAAATTATTTTTCGCTGTAAAAGCTTTGAATATATGTAATACCAAGCTTAAGGCATCTTTTAAATAAAATTATTTTCAATCCCTAAAATACAACTCCCAATATAGTTAAAATTCTACTTATTGTAAGTATTCTATTTTAAAAAATAGAAACACATTTTGTATGTAATAAAGTAATTATATTTGCAAACTTTTTAAATAATTTCCAGATTGATTATGGATGTAAAATTTGATGCTACCGATAAAAAAATATTAAAAGCACTTGTTACCAATGCAAGGACTCCAATATTGGAAATAGCCCGCGATTGTGGCGTTTCTGGAGCAGCAATACACCAAAGAATAAAAAAACTTGAAGATGCCCAGCTTTTTAAAGGTTCAAAATTCATTTTCGATGAACGTAAACTTGGGTATTCTACTTGTGCTTTTGTTGGTGTGCATTTGGAAAGAGGAAATATTTATAATTCTGTAGTTGATGATTTAAAAAAAATTCCGGAAATTGTTGAATGTCACTATACTACAGGGACATATTCTTTATTTTTAAAAATATATGCAAAAGACAATCATCATTTGCAACAGATATTAAATCATACCATTCAAGAAATTCCGGGAATTACTAGTACAGAAACTTTTATTTCCTTAGAACAGTCAATAGATCGTCAATTATCAGTGTAAAATATTAATATGCTTCAAAAAGAAAACTCAATAGAATTAGAAAAAGCTATTTTAATTGGAATTATTAAATCAGGAGATTCCGAAGATTTGATTCAGGAGTATCTTGATGAATTGGAGTTTTTGGCAGATACTGCCGGGGCTGTGGTGCTGAAGATGTTTACACAAAAACTCGATAAACCCAATCCAGCAACATATATTGGTTCTGGTAAAATGATGGAAATAGCCGGATATATTGAAGATAATAAGATAGATATCGCTATTTTTGATGACGAATTGAGTCCCTCGCAGATTAGAAATCTTGAAAAAGAATTTAAAGTAAAAATACTAGACCGAACAAATCTTATTCTTGATATTTTTGCAAAACGTGCACAAACAGCTCACTCAAAAGTTCAGGTAGAATTAGCTCAATATAAATATTTACTACCGCGTCTTACTGGTATGTGGACGCATTTGGAGCGTCAGAAGGGTGGGATAGGGCTTAGAGGTCCGGGTGAATCTGAAATTGAAACCGACCGTAGGATAATACGTGATAAAATTGCAAAACTTAAAGAACAGCTTCTTAAAATTGACAAACAGAAAGTTACCCAACGAAAAAATCGTGGAAATATAATTAGAGTTAGTTTGGTAGGCTATACAAATGTTGGCAAATCTACTGTTATGAATCTTATTAGCAAATCGGAAGTTTTTGCAGAAAATAAACTTTTTGCCACACTTGATACTACGGTAAGAAAAGTTGTAATTGACAATCTGCCATTCTTATTGTCTGACACTGTTGGTTTTATAAGAAAACTGCCTCATGATTTAGTTGAATCTTTTAAATCTACCCTTGATGAGGTTAGAGAATCAGATATTTTGGTTCATATTGTAGATGTTTCTCATCCTCAGTTTGAAGATCATATTAATGTGGTGAACAATACAATTCAAGAAATAGGAGTTGTAGATAAGCCTACAATATTAGTTTTCAATAAAATAGATGCCTTTACCTATACACCAAAAGAACCAGATGATTTAACACCATCAACAAAGGAAAACAGAAGTTTAGATGATTTCAAACAAATGTATTTTGCTCAAAATGTCACGTCTATATTTATTTCTGCTCGTCAAAAAATTAATATAGATGAATTTAAGCAATTACTACATAGCATTGTAAAAGAGGAGCACCTAAAACGGTATCCTTATACCGATTCTGTTTTTAGCTAATTTTTGCTCACAGTTTCAGGAGATATTCTTTTAATAGCTGGTTATACCTCTCAGAGTATTGATGCCTTATTTGTGGCTCAATTACAATTGTTTCTACTGAATAAAAGTTCTTTTTTAGTAAGCTAAACTGAAAAATAATCCTGTTTGCGGGTTTGTTGTTGGTTGGCTTAATAAAGACTTGTTTTTCAAGATGTAAATTGAATAATCTTGAGGTTGAAATGACGGTTGATTCCAAATCAAATGGAATTATCATATTGAATTGTCCATGAGGCGATAAAAGTCTAGATACCGCTCCAAAAAGTTCTTCAATAGATAGACTTATATTATGTTTTGCAATACTCTTTGATGCTTTAGGTGAAAGCAGCGAGTTTTGAAAATATGGAGGATTACAGACAATCAGGTCGTAATAGGAATTATATAAATTGAAATCCTGAATAGACATTTCAAACAACTCCAGTCTATCTTTCCATGGAGAATTATTGAAATTTTTTTGAGCATCTATAATAGCACCATTATCAATATCAATAGCAGTAATTTTAGCATTTGTTTTTTGAGCTATCATTAAAGCTAAAACGCCAGTGCCGGTTCCAATATCTAGAACCGTTGCACAATCATTTTTATCAGTATATGCACCGAGCAAAACAGAATCAGTACATATTTTTAGAGCCGAATTGTTTTGTGATATTGAAAATTGTTTAAAATGAAATAATTTCTCCTGCATTAATAATTAATAAAAATTCTCTTCCTGACCAGATGTTGTGTTGTTGTTTTGGTAATTTTGATTTTCTCGCGATTTGTATTCTTCGCAATCAATCTTCCAATAAGGCACACTTTCAGGTTTTTCAAAAGTAGCAGTTTTGCTATATCCCAATTTTTCAGATTCTTTGAAAACTTCAATCATATAATTACCCCATATTGGTAAAGCCATTCTAGCACCTTGTCCGTATTCAATACTTTCAAAATGAACATTTCTTTCTTCTGCACCTACCCAAATACCGGTTACTAGTTCAGGTGTAAAGCCTATAAACCAACCATCTGCGTGGTCGTTTGTAGTTCCTGTTTTTCCGGCAATAGAACCATAAAGTTGATATTTGCTTCCTCTTAAACTTGCAGCGGTACCCCAACCGGATTCTCTTGTTCCTCCTACTACATTTTCAAGCAAATTCACCATCAGATATGCTGTCTCTTCGCTCATTGCTTCATTTTGTTTTGGCGTTATTTTAGAAATAGTGTTGCCATATTTATCTACAATTTTTTCAACGAAAATTGGTTCTGTGTAAATACCTTTGTTTGCAAATGTGCCATAGGCTCCAACTATCTCGTATAGAGTTAAATCTGCTACTCCCAAACATATTGATGGTACTTCAGGTATATAACTTTTACTCCCATTTTCTTAGCTAGTTGAACTACCGGTTCCGGTTTAAATAATTGCATCAGTTTTGCGGAAATGTAATTATTTGACATCTTCAAACCCCAAGCCAATGATACCATTTCGCCAAGTCTGTTATTATCGGAATTACCTGGAGTCCAAGTAGTGTCATTCATATAAAAAGTTGTAGGAACATTTGCAAATTCTTTACATGGCGACATGCCTTCTTGCATAGCTAAAGTATATAGAAATGGTTTAAATGTTGAACCTATCTGTCTTTTTTGCTCCATAACATGGTCATATTGAAAGTATTTGTAGTCTATTCCGCCTACATACGCTTTTACATGACCCGATTTTGGTTCAAAACTCATCATACCTGCTCTAAAAATACCTTTCATATATTTTAGTGAGTCTAATGGAGATATTAAAGTGTCTATATCTCCGTTCCATGAAAATAATTTTACCTTAACCGGTTTCTTAAATATTTTCATTATAACATCTTTAGAGATACCTTTATTTCTGAGAATTTGATATCTCTCACTTCTTCTTATCGCTAAATCAATAAGTTCATTATACATTGCGTTGTCTAACCTTCTCGTAAATGGTCTATTCTTATTGTTCTTACTTTCTTTGTTGAAATTATGTTGAACATATTCTTTCATGTGCAATTTCAAAGCAGCTTCTGCCATTATTTGCATTCGAGAATCTATGGTTGTGTATATTTTCAATCCGTCTTTATATATATTATATGGTGTGCCGTCTTCTTTTAAGTTTTTGTTGCACCAGCCATATAGCGGATTGTTTTCCCACATTTCAAGATCTCTTAAATATATTTCTTCACTTTTATATTCTTCTTTTAATGGTTTTTCTTTATCCATTATTACTCTTAACCATTCTCTAAAATAGGGTGCAATACCATATTTATGATCTGCTTTTTGATAATTTATAGTTAGTGGTAAAGCTTTTAGTGAATCATATTGAGCAACAGTGATTTTGCCGTATTCTTTCATTTGGTACAATACCACATTTCTTCTTTTCAGTGTTTTTTCACTAAATCGAAGTGGATTGTATAATGAAGGATTTTTAAGCATTCCAACAAGCGTTGCAGCCTCTTCAATTTTCAAGTCAGTAGGACTAGTTTTAAAATAAATTCTTGATGCTGAGTTTACACCTACAGCCAAATTCAGAAAATCAAAACGATTGTAATACATCGAAATAATTTCTTCTTTTGTGTAATATTTCTCAAGTTTCACTGCTATTATCCATTCTTTTATTTTTTGTTTAAGACGTTCAGCTTTAGTCTCAGGAGTTTTGTGGAAAAGTAGTTTAGCCAACTGTTGTGATATGGTACTACCTCCACCCGAACTTTCGTTTCCTCCTAGAAATGTTAAGACGAACGCTCTAGAAAGAGCTTTAAAATCTACTCCCGAATGTTCATAAAACCGTGCATCTTCGGTTGCAATAAGAGCATCAACTAAATATGGTGATAATTCAGTAAATTGAACTTTTGTTCGGTTTTCTTCAAAATATGTCCCCAAAATTTCATTATCACTCGAAATAATTTCAGTTGCTAAGTTATTTTGTGGATTTTCTAATGCTTCAAAACTTGGCATAAATCCTAAAATACCCGTAATTGCAAGAATTATGCTTAATATTATCAATAAAATTGGAGTAAAAAATAATGTCCAAAGGATAATATATCTTTTTTTTATAAATTTATTTTTATTAACTGCCATAATTATTGATTGTTATGTAAATTTATTGTGAGTTTATTTCAATATCCAAAAATAAGAAATAATCTGGTTGAGCAAAATTTTATAACTTATTGATTAATATGTGTGCTTTTTTTTTCAATATTTATAATTTTGCAAATCCGAAATTCAAATAAGGTATTTTTTTTATGGCAAATAATTTAGTGATAGTTGAGTCTCCTGCAAAGGCCAAAACAATTGAAAAATTTTTAGGTAAAGATTTTATTGTAAAGTCAAGTTTTGGTCACATCAGAGATTTATCAAAGAAAGATTTAGGAATACAGATTGACAATAATTATTTGCCTGTGTATGAAGTACCGGTTGATAAGAAGAAGGTTGTCGCAGATTTAAAAAAAGCAGTTAAAGAAGCAAAGCTGATTTGGCTCGCCTCCGATGAAGACCGCGAGGGAGAGGCAATTGCTTGGCATTTGTATGAAGTTTTGAAATTGAATGAGTCAAACACCAAAAGAATTGTTTTTCATGAAATTACAAAAGATGCAATTTTAAATGCAATTGAAAATCCTCGTTTTATTAATAAAAGTTTGGTTGATGCTCAG
>JADKDL010000002.1 GCA_016714605.1 Bacteroidales bacterium
ATGTCATTAATCATTGGAATTTTAGTTGATGATGCCATAGTTGTTCTCGAAAATATTCAACGCCATTTAGACAAAGGAAAAGAAAAACGCAATGCAGCAATGGATGGTCGTATGGAAATAGGGTTTTCGGCTCTCTCTATTACATTGGTTGATGTGGTTGTATTTTTGCCCATTTTGTTTTTGCAGGTTTTTGTTGCCGACATGCTCAAACAGTTTTCTGTTGTCGTTATCACCTCTACATTAACCAGTCTGCTAGTTGGTTTTACCCTTGTTCCATGGTTGGCATCGCGAATAGGGAAAAAAGAAGATTTGCAACCGACCAATATAATGAATCGTTTTTTGCTTTGGTTCGAACATCAGTTAAACACTTTTATTGAATGGTACGGCAGACAGCTTGTTTGGGTACTCAGCCATAAACTGATATTACAGGCATAGTTTTGTTGCTTTTTGTAATGACTTTAGGAATAATGAAGCAAGGTATCATTGGTAAAGAGATGATGTCCACAGGCGACCAAGGAAAGTTTCGTTTAAATTTGGAGTACGATAAAACAATAACAGTCCAGCAGAATAATATCGTATCTCAGCAAATTGAAAACTATATTTTACAACAGCCCGAAGTTTCTACGCTTTTCAGCAATATTGCAGGGCCAAGCACAGGTATAGGAAGTCTTGGTGTTGGAGCTGCCAATAATCGGAATTTACGATACAACTGAAATCAGAAAGAAAGAAGCATGAAAACGGAAGAGTTTATGAACATCTTCTTTCGCAGCTCCGAAACGATTTTTCTGGAATAAACTTTTCAGTAGCTGTAATTGGTTTGCTACCCAAAGGAGCACCAATCAAAATTACATTAAGTGGGGGTGATATAGATTTGGTAATGAAAACATCCCATGAATTGAAATCGGTTATAGAAACCATTCCGGGAGCTGATAATGTTCAATTGTCGGTAGTGGAAGGAAATCCAGAATATAAAGTAATTCCCGACAAAGATAAAATGCAGCGCTTAGGTCTTACCACAGCTTATGTAGGGATGAATTTAAGAACTGCTTTTACTGGTAATGACGATGCTTCGTTAACCGAAAACGGCACTGAATACCCTGTTAGGATTTGGCTCGACGAATTTGACCGTAAGAATTTTGAAGATGTAACGCATCTCGCCATAGTCAATCCTATGACTACTCCTATTGAAGTTTTGCAGTTTGCTATGGTGGTGCAGGACAATTCTCCATCGCTATTAGAGCGTCTCGATAGGCAACCATCGGTAACACTCACAGCCGAGTCATTTGGTCGTCCTTCGGGAACATTAGCAGGGGAAGTAATTACCTATCTGAAATCAAAACCTCTGCCCGAAGGTGTTAAACTTAGCTGGGGTGCAGACATTAAAACACAAAACGAAAGTTTTGGTGCTTTGGGTTCTGTTTTGCTTATTTCGTTTATTTTGATTTATTTGATAATGATAGCATTATACGACAGTTACATCTATCCGTTTGTCGCTTTGTTTGGAATTCCGGTGGCTGCCATCGGTGCATTTTTAGCATTGAATTTATCATTAAATCACTTGACCCTTTTTGCACAGCTTGGACTTATAATGCTCATGGGACTGGTAACAAAAAATGCCATTCTAATTGTCGACTTTACAAATCAACTGAAAGCCGAGGGCAAACATTTCAAAGAAGCTTTAATACTTGCAGGCAAAGAACGGCTACGCCCTATTTTAATGACAACTTTGGCTATGGCAATAGGTATGCTGCCCATTGCTCTGGGTAAAGGAACTGCCAGTGAATGGAAAAATGGATTGGCATGGGTTATTATCGGCGGCTTACTTTCATCATTAATTTTGACCGTTTTCTTAGTTCCAATGGTATATTATGCGGTAGATAGCATAAAAGAACGATTTGCAAAAAAGAGAGGAGTTGCAAAATGAAAAATCTAACACTAATTATTTGTTCTGTAATCCTTTTTCTGCTTTTTACATCGTTTAGCAATCAAGCTGACAAAACATTTTCATTAACAATTAAAGTCGAAAAACTAAGGAACTCAGAAGGCATAGTGCAGTTTGCTCTGTACAACAAAGATGGTTCTATACCTGACGAGAACTTTAAGAAATGCTATAAGTTATTGAAAGCGAATATTGTAAATAGCTCATCTACAATAACTTTTCAGGGTATTCCGGCAGGTAAATATGCTGTAAACATCTTACATGATGAAAATAATAACGGTATAATTGATAAAGGATTTATTCTACCAAAAGAAGGTATAGGATTTTCAAATTTTCAAACGATAGGCTTATCAAACAAACCTTCTTTTCAAAAAGCATCATTTGATTTCAATTCAGACAAGATTATAAAGGTTACAATTGTTTATATGTAAAAAAATATAAACTAACTCATCAAAACTATGGCAGATAATGATGTAACAACAGAGAATAAAATCTTAGAGGCTGCAAATTCTGTATTTTTATTGTATGGGTATCATGGAACTAGGCTTCATCAAATTGCTGATTTAGCAGGCATTCATAAATCAGCAGTTCATTATTATTTTCGGTCGAAAGAAATACTATATGGCAAAGTTGTTAGTTTTGTAATTGAAAATATTTTAACAGAAAACAATAAATTTACAACTAATCAGAAATTAAAAGAAGTACACCTGTGGTTTATATTTACTGAATTATACAACAATAAAAATCTTTTTGAAAATGTGTTAAAAGAATTATACATAGTGGATTGGTCTGAGAAATTAACTGAGTTAAAAAAGGTTCTCGAAATCAAAATAGCCACCCCTCAGTCGTAAGCACATTTGCAAGCCCACAAGAGCCAACGCTCAAACCAATGGCTTGCAAAAGAGCTTCCGCCTCTCCAGCCCGAGTAACCGCCTTTCAGGACGGTTTTAGGATTGCCCACGCTCAAAAAAACAAAATAAATTTGTGCTTCGTAGATAGGTTGGTGCTGATTGACAATGACAATAAAATAAAGCTAAATAAATGATAAACAGACGGTTATGAATAAACACCAGTTGCCAACAAGCGGTATAAAACATTGGGGTTTAAGTGGTTACGCGAGCGTTCTGCCCCGCATCAAGTTCGGTGTAACTCGACAGGAAAGTAGCCCGCAATCCCCAACGATTTCATACCGCCGTCCGTTGCCAACAATGCTATGAAGACAATAACCTACATATTAACAATTAGTATTTTGATTTCTTGTCAGACAAAAAGTCAAAAACAGAATGATTTAAAAATGGAATCAAGATTTTTTACAACACAGGAATTTGATGACAATTTCGGTAAGGAGATGGTTTCATCTCAAGATGTTTACGAAAACATGAAAAAGAATGGATTGCAAGAATATCAGTATTGCCAATTCGACTTTGATTATATCTCAGATTCTAAGGAAAAACTTGATTCATTAAGAGAATTTTTAATTGAACAATATGGATACGAAATGAAGGAAACAAAGAAGGTTGACGGAAATTGGAATTTGTGGGGAAATGCGACCAAATTTCCAGTAGATTCTGACAATATTCTTTATTGGGCACTTGACCTCTATCTGAAAGGATTTCGGTTTGACTGTAAATTAAACGGGTACGGAGCAGTTGTTGATAAACCAGAGTATCCCGATTTAGACACTTCCAAAGCTGATTACTTCTTTGACGAAGCAATGAGAGCATATAACAATCAAAATACAGGATTAGCAATTATACATTGGTCAACAGTTTTAAAGATTGACCCTAAAGACCCAAATTCATATTATTCAAGAGCAATAGCAAAAAATGAATTGTATACATGGAAAGCTGCATTGAAAGATTATGATAAAGCTATTGAATTGGCTCCAAAGTTTTTTGATGCTTTAGTAAATCGTGGAGCAACACGAGACGAATCAGGTGATTACAAGGGTGCGATTGACGATTATAATAAAGCTATTGAGATAAAACCTGACAATGCAATGACTTATTTCAATCGTGGAAATACTAAATTAAATATGGGAGACAAAACAGGTGCATGTTCTGACTGGACTAAAGCAAAAGAATTAGGAGCAGAATATGCCGATGAAAGAATTAAAGAACATTGTAAATAAAGCACAGTTGGCAATAAACAGGAATCTGAGCGGTCTGCAAGACCCAGCGATGATTCTGTGTTGAACTACATCCCGGCACTATTCTGCTGCGAGTGCAAAAATCCTGACATTTTTCTATGTACTTATTGAGGTTTTTTTATCGTTTTGGAGAGAGAATTGATATTGAAGCCAATTTTTTTACACAGACAACTCAATTTTGAAGTTAAAAATCATTGTATTCGACTTATTATCATAGCATTTCAGTGTTTTTTGTTCGCAATAGACAATAAGAATCCTGTACTCATTGAAAATGAGTTTACAACAGGGGGGTCTAAATCACTTATTACTCACAAAATAAGACACATAAGCAGACAAATCAGGCGAACGTATTCTCGGAATTTCTTCTACAATAACCATCCGCCCTGTTTTGCAAACCGGACATGTGCAGACATCAACCCCCGTAAGTCGCTTGAAGCGCTCTTACCGTGTTTCTGGAGGTTTGCCTTGCTTTATAATTTGCTCAATATCAGGCTTCGTCTCTGGTACAAATTGCAAATCAAGCCTACGTTTTAGGGTATGATTATAAATTCCGTAGCGACGAATTTTCACAAAACGACTGGGCAAAATATGCAGACAAAATCGCCTGAGAAACTCTACCCCATCTAGAGTAACGGGTTTTTTCGTTGCATTATCACGGTAATCTTTGGCAATGAAGGTAACCTTTCCGTCTTTAATACTGAGTATCCGCTGATTGGTAATAGCCACACGGTGCGTGTATTGTCCCAGATATTTGACCACATGCTCGGCACTTGCTAGAGCCGGTTCGCAATGTACCACCCACTTTTTTTTGTATGCACTTTGAATGGCATGGTTAAACTGACTTAAAACCTGTTGTTTACGCAAACATCGCTTCAAACTATCAAGAAATTTGCCCAAAAACAATGCACTAAGTTGCTGAACCGGAAACAGAAGCGACCATCGGTACCCGATTTTTCCATTGCCCTTTGAGAGAATATCCGGCAGCGGGCACAATACAATGAATGTGAGGATGTAATGACAGATTCTGTCCCCAAGTATGTAATACACAAACAGCACCACCCTCAACGCCAAAATGGGTATAAAAAGAAGGTCTGAAGCGTACCCCAAACCGCCGAAAAAAGGAGTTCGTAAACTGCCTATCATTCCAAAGACATATTGTATTCAACTCATGGGGCAGCGTAAAAATAATGTGATAATGCTTTATGGGTAAGGTAGATTGCACTAAATCGTCAATCCAAAAGCCTGTTTAGCAGCCTGACATTTGGGGGCAATGACGGTCGCCACAACTGTTGTAACGATACAGAACCGAACCGCAACAATCACATACCTCCTTGTGTCCGCCCAAAACGGCAGTTCTGCACTGCAAAATTTTGTACATAACCTTTATTTGCAAAGGCTTAAGCTTTTCTTTTTCAGATAATTCATTACCAAACAATCGCACTACATCAGCCAATTCGCATGGGCTATTCATTATTTTGTTTCTTGAAATTGTACAAAGTATCCAACGGACTATGCGGCTTAATGAGCGGACACTGAGCCACATGCAAATAAAGCATGGTTGTGGTAATATCGGCATGACCGAGTAATTCTTTGAGTGTCACTATATTTATGCCCTGCTCCAGCAGATGAGTTGCATAACTGTGCCGAAGCGAATGCAGGTTTACATCTTTGGTTATAGATGTTTTTTTTAGATTCTCACGCATCACCCACGAAAGCCCTCTTACACTGTATTTTCCATCAGCTTCTTTGCCGTTGAAAAGCCAAATATGTGGATTTTCAGCCATAAGATATTTTTAAGTCCTTGTGCCATCGCATCTGCCAAAGGCACAATTCTATCTTTTTTACCCTTGCTTTGGCGAATATGAATGGTCATACGCAGAAAATCTATATCAGAAAATTTCAAATTTATAACCTCCTGACCACGCAACCCAGCCGAATAGATAAGCGAAAGCACGATACGTTGCTTGGTAGTTGTAGGAGCCGAAAAAAAGCTCTTTAAGTTCCTGATGGTTAAGAATAACGGGCAGCTTATTATCCTTTTTGAGTGAAGGCAACGCAATAGCCTTTTGTTCATTCCCAGCAGTCTGTAATAATAGCGCAGACCATAGACCATGTGCTTGAAACTACTGCGCGAGGGCGAATTTTTTATCGAGAGCCAAAGCCACCAGATATTCATTAATTTCATCCTCCGAAATTTCCTCAGGTTTTTTTGAAAATGCAGACAAAACACAGCAATCCTGCGGATATAATTTTGGAGCGTACTCATACTTTGCCCCCGCAGTACCACTTGGTTTCCGAGTTTTTTCACCACAGCCTCAAACCCCGGAACGGCCAATATAGCCCGTTCCACGATAGTTAATTCAGATTTTTTTCTCATAAGGTTATTGTTTTAAATTAATAAAACAATAAGTTACAAGTATTTGTGTTTGAAGTAAATTTATGTACTTTTGTCAGAAGCTATCCCGGAGGGATTTAGTTCAACACGCGGTATAGCCAATAAGGGTTTCAGTGGTATGCGAAGGTTTGTAGCCCGCTTCAACTTTTCGTGTATCTTGATAGTGAATCACCCGCACTCCCTTACTGGCCATACCGCCAACGTTGGCGGTAATGTTGAAAAAGACTGATTTACTATGAACTATAAATTTTCAAAAATAAAATTGAATAAAGACGGACTTTTTGGTCCGACTAAAGAGAATCATTTT
This sequence comes from Bacteroidales bacterium, assembly GCA_016714605.1. Taxonomy (GTDB): domain Bacteria; phylum Bacteroidota; class Bacteroidia; order Bacteroidales; family UBA1715; genus JADKDL01. Next base: position 6,791 of record JADKDL010000002.1, read on the forward strand.
TATAAACCGGTTAACTATCACAACAAAACTGCAGCAACGAACCACCATAAAACGACTTGGGTTTTGAAGCAAAACGAGCAGTTTGAAGTTTTTAGAGTATCTGATGAAAGTAAATGGTTTTGCAAGAACAGAAATGGTCTATTCTCAATTCTTGACAATGGTGAAGTTATAATGGGGGCAAATGAAGAACGTATATCTTTTTTCCCTAATCCGGTAAATAATTCAGACCCATATCATGGATATCCAGTCAATAGTGGGGAATATGAACCGAGCACTGAGTTGGTTGAAATGTGGCTCAAAGATAAAATAATTGATTATCGAATTCATATCAAAATATTAAAAGGACAGATATGAAGACAATTAAATTTTCAATAAAGGTACAGGCAATAGATAGCTATATCTATGGTGGGCACTTATTTTTAATTTTAAAAGACGGTAGAATTGTGTACACCGAACTTAGCAAGGTGATAAGAAAATTGGTTGTCATTTACTCTGATTTTGAGAATTTGATAAGACTTTCTTTCCAACGAAATGACTATTTGAGTAATAGACAAGGACTTATGATGCTAGGCGTAGGTGAACTTAAAAATGTTCTAATGAAATTATGGGAACGGGCAACAAATGAAATTGAATTTTCAATTGACTTTGATATAGACGACTTTGAAATAATTTCAGAAGTACCTTCAATGCCAGTTCTTGACATGCGACTTTATGCAATGAGAATGTATTTGGGTTGTAAGGAGGGGCTTTATGAATTAAATCTTAACCCTCAGGATAATTATCATTTAAAGCCAAGTAAACCAGAGTTGCGATTTGATGCAAAAGTAACTCACTTGAATGCAAAATCAGGAGAAGTTGTGATTTCCGCAAATAGTGAAGGTCTATTTCATGGTAGTTTCTTAAATGAAAAAAATAAACTTGAAGTTATAAGTAAACCTGTTGCAAAAAAATCAATAAGAACAGGTTGGTCAAGCTATGATGTCATTAACTACGAAGAACACAACAACTTTGAATATTTTGTAAATGAAACAACCAATATTGAAAATAAGCTGAAGTATTCAAAATTTGACGAACAATCTGAAAGAAGAAGAATTACCGAATTTGGTAAATCCAAATACGGAATGGATGAACTTATGGAACATTCAAACATAAAAGCGGAAGACATAAGCTATTGCTTTAATAGTTCAACTTCTGGTTTCTTTTTCACTAAAGACGGGCAATTTATAAATGTCAATCTTAACAAAGAGAAAAAACAAGACTTATACTTCACATCAAGAAATCATATATTGCCAAACCTTGAGGTAACTAAAAGTTTATTAACCAGGCCAGTTTCAAGCTCAATAGTTCCGAAAGGTTGTGTAATAGAATATTTTGATAAAGTAGCCCTTTATCAGAACGGCAAAGCAAAAATTATTGAAAACAGTCCTTCAATAAATGTGAGAACTTATCCAAGTTCAATTAGATACAGAAACCTAATTTCAATAACTAAGGATGAAGAGGTTTCTATTCACTCAATTTATCCATTTGATGAAACACCAATAAAGTTGACATTGATGACTTAGACTTTAATAAAATATTTGACTAATAGGAGAATCACTACCGCCAATAAACAGGAATCTGAGCGGTCTGTAAGACCCAGCGATGATTCTGTGTTGAACTACATCCCGTCAAGATTTGACCGCTAGAGCCAAAAAATCGGAATTTTTCTATGTGCTTACTGAGATTTTTTTCGTTTTGGAGAGAGAGAATGGTAATTGAAGTCAGTTTTTTTGTAAATACAACTCTAATTTGACTACAAAAAATCATTGTATTCGACTTATTATCATAGCATTTCAGTGTTTTTTGTTCACATTAGACAATAAGAATCCTAGACTCATTGAAAATGAGTTTACAACAGGGGGTTCTAAATCACTTATTACTCACAAAATAAGACACATAAGCAAACAAATCAGGCGAACGTATTCTCGGAATTTCTTCTACAATAACCATCCGCCCTGTTTTGCAAACCGGACATGTGCAGACATCAACCCCCGTAAGTCGCTTGAAGCGCTCTTACCGTGTTTCTGGAGGTTTGCCTTGCTTTATAATTTGCTCAATATCAGGCTTCGTCTCTGGTACAAATTGCAAATCAAGCCTACGTTTTAGGGTATGATTATAAATTCCGTAGCGACGAATTTTCACAAAACGACTGGGCAAAATATGCAGACAAAATCGCCTGAGAAACTCTACCCCCATCTAGAGTAACGGGTTTTTCGTTGCATTATCACGGTAATCTTTGGCAATGAAGGTAACCTTTCCGTCTTTAATACCGAGTATCCGCTGATTGGTAATAGCCACACGGTGCGTGTATTGTCCCAGATATTTGACCACATGCTCGGCACTTGCTAGAGCCGGTTCGCAATGTACCACCCACTTTTTTTTGTATGCACTTTGAATGGCATGGTTAAACTGACTTAAAACCTGTTGTTTACGCAAACATCGCTTCAAACTATCAAGAAATTTGCCCAAAAACAATGCACTAAGTTGCTGAACCGGAAACAGGAAGCGACCATCGGTACCCAGATTTTTCCATTGCCCTTTGAGAGAATATCCGGCAGCGGGCACAATACAATGAATGTGAGGATGTAATGACAGATTCTGTCCCCAAGTATGTAATACACAAACAGCACCACCCTCAACGCCAAAATGGGTATAAAAGAAGGTCTGAAGCGTACCCCAAACCGCCGAAAAAAGGAGTTCGTAAAACTGCCTATCATTCCAAAGACATATTGTATTCAACTCATGGGGCAGCGTAAAAATAATGTGATAATGCTTTATGGGTAAGGTAGATTGCACTAAATCGTCAATCCAAAAAGCCTGTTTAGCAGCCTGACATTTGGGGCAATGACGGTCGCCACAACTGTTGTAACGATACAGAACCGAACCGCAACAATCACATACCTCCTTGTGTCCGCCCAAAACGGCAGTTCTGCACTGCAAAATTTTGTACATAACCTTTATTTGCAAAGGCTTAAGCTTTTCTTTTTCAGATAATTCATTACCAAACAATCGCACTACATCAGCCAATTCGCATGGGCTATTCATTATTTTGTTTCTTGAAATTGTACAAAGTATCCAACGGACTATGCGGCTTAATGAGCGGACACTGAGCCACATGCAAATACAGCATGGTTGTAGTAATATCGGCATGCCCGAGCAATTCTTTGAGTGTCACTATATTTATGCCCTGCTCCAGCAGATGAGTTGCATAACTGTGCCGAAGCGAATGCAGGTTTACATCTTTGGTTATAGATGTTTTTTTTAGATTCTCACGCATCACCCACGAAAGCCCTCTTACACTGTATTTTCCATCAGCTTCTTTGCCGTTGAAAAGCCAAATATGTGGATTTTCAGCCATAAGATATTTTTTAAGTCCTTGTGCCATCGCATCTGCCAAAGGCACAATTCTATCTTTTTTACCCTTGCTTTGGCGAATATGAATGGTCATACGCAGAAAATCTATATCAGAAATTTTCAAATTTATAACCTCCTGACCACGCAACCCAGCCGAATAGATAAGTGAAAGCACGATACGTTGCTTGAGTAGTTGTGGAGCCGAAAAAAGCTCTTTAAGTTCCTTATGGTTAAGAATAACGGGCAGCTTATTATCCTTTTTGAGTGAAGGCAACGCAATAGCCTTTTTGTTCATTCCCAACAGTCTGTAATAATAGCGCAGACCATAGACCATGTGCTTGAAACTACTGCGCGAGGGCGAATTTTTATCGAGAGCCAAAGCCACCAGATATTCATTAATTTCATCCTCCGAAATTTCCTCGGGTAGTTTTTGAAAATGCAGACAAAACAGAGCAATCCTGCGGATATAATTTTGGAGCGTACTCATACTTTGCCCCCGCAGTACCACTTGGTTTTCGAGTTTTTTGACCACAGCCTCAAACCCCGGAACGGCCAATATAGCCCGTTCCACGATAGTTAATTCAGATTTTTTTCTCATAACGTTATTGTTTTGATTTTAATAAATCAATAAGTTACAAGTATTTGTGTTTGAAATAAATTTATGTACTTTTGTCAGGAGCTATCCCGGAGGGATTTAGTTCAACACATTATATACTCCATAGGGGTTTAATTGGAATGCCAAGCGCATCACTCGCTGGCAAGTTTCTTATCGGTTGATAGGGAAGTGTCCACGAACTCCCCAACATTTCATAGTGTGCCGAGAAGCAGAACATCGGTGAAATAAAGTTCTGTATGCTGTAAATGAGATGGTGGAAGCAGTTGTGAGCCGAGCCACCGCCTTCACTGTTCAGGCAGGGGAGGCAATTGGAGCGAAGCGGAAATCATGAACACCATAAAAAAATAAAAAGCTTGTGAATAAACCACCAAATGGTGCTTTGATAAAGAGCCTTGGTACTGAGCGATTTGGAAAAGATATGCGAGAGCATATTAGGTATGGATATAAGAGTTGAACGCAAGTGAACTGCCGACGAGGTGTCGAGAACCGGAACGAAGTGGAGCTCGGCGAAGCCAACTTGGAACAACCTGTCAAAAGCTACGGAGTATGTGACGGAGTTAAAGAGTGTGGCGGTCACCTGATTACTGGCTACACGACAGGCGTCATACAGGCAGCAAGAACTATATTCGGGCTTGTTTACGGAACTCGGGAACGGCGAAGCCCTCATGAACACCATTAATAAAACAAATAAAGTGAATAAACAGCATGGAGATGGCAAGGAAAATGCACAATAGGAACAACCTAGAGGCAGAATACCGAAGCATCATGCTGAGACGGACTGATTTATAGTAGTGATGATACAACTGAACGGTGAAGCCCTCATGAATACAAATGAAAAAAAAATAAAAAAAGAAATGAATAAATGGAAGCGGAGCGAAGGGGTTAGCAAATTTTTATGTTACGCATTGCCAACTTGAAAGAGGATGAGCTTATATTTGTAGCAGAAAATTTGAAGAGCCGTGTGATGGGAGACTATCAAGCACGGTTCTGTGAGAAGCTGAGGGGGAAGTTCCCTCGGCTTACTCGACGTTCCGTACGTTAGGTTGCATTATAAATAACGATTGCAAATGAGTAAAATACTGATAACTGGAGCAACTGGAAATATAGGATTTGAAGTAATTCGATTTCTAATAAAGATTGATTCGTCAAATAGGATAATAGCAGGTGTCCGAAATATTGAGAAAGCAAAAAAAACTTTTGAAAACTTTTCCGATATAGGTTATACACATTTTGATTTTGAGGACTTTAACACGTTTGATAGTGCCTTGAATGGTATTGACAAGATATTCTTATTGCGACCTCCACACATTTCAGACGTCGATACATATTTTAAACCCTTGATTTTAAAAATTAAGGAAAAGAATATAAAGCAGATAGTTTTTCTATCAGTTCAAGGAGCAGAGAAAAGCAAAGTGATTCCTCACAACAAAATTTAGCGATTAATAAATAAAAACGGATTGGATTTCATTTTTCTTCGACCAAGTTATTTCATGCAAAATCTTACCACTACCCTGATTGGAAATATTAAAACGAAGCGTGAGATTATTTTACCATCAGGAAAAGCAAAATTCAACTGGATTGATATTGAAAATATTGGAGAGGCTGGAGCTATTCTACTTGACAAATTCAATGATTATAAAAATCAATCGATTGAAATAACTGGATTGGAAAATGAAAACTTTGAAAAAGTAACAGAGCAGATTAACAGATTAATTGACAATCCGATTAATTATAAAAATGTTAATCCGCTAAGATTTTATTGGATTAAAAAAGAAGACGGAATGGTAAAAGGTATGATTATCGTAATGATTTTACTTCACTTTTTACCCCGATTTCAGAAAGAGCCGAAGATTTCGGATTTTTATGAGCGATTGACTGGGAAAAAACCGACTGATTTAAAAACATTTATTGAGAGAGAAAAGAAACAATTTGAGAAACTATAAATTACGCCACCTAACAAGCGGTCTGCCCCCAGCGGGTTGTCTGGCTTGGGGGATTACAAAATATTGATGGAAGCGGCATTGCTCCGTTGAAAGTTCATCGAAAACCCGCCGGCGGATACCTGCATCAATAGCCATCATAAAAAACGACATTGTACCAAAATATGATTTGGAAAAGAAAAAAAGATAAAAATATTGAATTTCGTTGTTCCGAATGTGGTCAAATCCACCAAGATTGGCCCGCATTGACATATAGTTCACCTTCTCATTACAATTCGCTGACTGAAGATGAGAAGAAGGCATTTGCATCAATTGATACTGATTTCTGTGAAATTTGGTATTCTGAACAAACTGACAGATTCATTAGAGTCGTCCTGATACAGAGGGTGATTGATAATTGTATGAGTTTAGAATATGGACTTTGGGTTTCACTTAGTGAAAATAGTTTTAACGACTATAAAGCCAATTTTAATAATCAAAATCAAGAGACAAAGTATTTTGGTTGGTTAAGTAATTATCTCCCTGATTATGATGACACAACAAAGATTCCTACTACCGTAATTACAAAACCAGGTAACCAAAGGCCTGAGATTATACCTCATGAAGATTTTGAACATGACTTTGTTCGAGATTATTATCATGGGATTACTACAAAAGAAGCTGAAAAAAGGATAAATAAAATGCTTGATAATATAAAACCTAAGCAATGAAAGGCTATACATACAAACTTTATTTGAGTGACTTTGTATATTTGATAAAAGACAATATTTCCAAACAGACTCTAACGGATGATTTTGCAGTTGGAGTAAAGTAAAGTATACTGAAATATTGGAACTAATAGAAAGTCAGGCTATTGCTTTTAGAATTGATTTAAAAAGAAATAGGATTTGACGATTATGAAAAATATGAAAATAAAAATTAAAGTTGGATGATTGAGTAGGTGGCAGATAATCAAATGATTGCCAGTTCATATATCATGCTACTCGTACGTAAGGTTCTTGTATACAGGGTTCGTTATGCAATGGTGCCTCGGCTTCGTTCAGCAACCAGGAATAGGGATGGACTTTGTGAACTAGGGTTCGCTTACAAACGTCTATAGACCAATACATTTAATAGCCTCTTTAACCGTCATATTTTCTTTGATGTTTCTGGACTTGGCTAGTATATTACAAACTGAAATAATACCATAATTAAGGCTATCTTGCCCGTTAAAAATCTCAGCACTCATGCAATTTACCGTGCATGCAAGTATTCCTGCATCATTTAATAATTCCAGACTTTTAATTCCTGCATTATTTTTACCAATTCCTGCATCATTAAAGAACACAGCTTTAATACCATGTTTAATTGCATAATGTCCTGCACTTAAACCGCCATGCGAACCACACACAACAATATCTCCCGAATTTTTCCCGTCTAAGAACGTAATGCTATCGGTTACGATGATATTCACACCATCAACTTGAGTTTGGGTTTGCTTTTTTAGATCTGCCTTGCTTGTGTCTTCTTTTTCTTCTTTTGCAAGCGATAAAACATCCTTATTTTTTGGAGTTTTAGAAGGGGATGTAATACTATTAATTATTTTGGAAACAGCTTCTTTCACCGAATCGCCGACTTTAATTCCGGTCTCTTCTGCTTGAATACTGGTATGACTTATAATTCCACTATTCCATGTATCTAGGGCTATACCAATTTCAGCACTGTTGTGATCAACAGCACAGGCCAAAATATTCTCAGCCTGATAATATGCGAGACCTCTTATCCCTGCTTGGTTTTTTCCTACTCCTGCATTGTTAAGAAAAACAGCTTTTATATGACAGTTTTTTAGCTTTCGGGCAAATGTCCCATTGTCTCCGCAATGCGATCCGCAAACAAGTATTGGGTTGGTATTGTCGAGCTGTAAATCGCCTAAACTATCAAGCAATACAACACCTTCAGGTAATTCCATACTGCTATACTCTTTGTTTAGAAAATGCAGCTTTGGCAATTTCTGTTCCCTTTTTATATGCCTTTAAATTTCCTTCAACAAACTTCACAGGAACGCTTTCCTTCACTATCTGAATCATCTCATCATGCGAATAGCCTCTATATTCAGCATAAACTGCCAATATAACGATATTCATCATTTTACTGATTTCAAAATCCAAACTTTTATTCTCATCAGGGTCAATAATAAAAGTTTTCTTTCCAAATCTCTTTATCAACTCGGTTTTTGATTCAGGCATGTCTTTCTCCAATCGGGTGTTTACGCTTGAAGTGGACAACTCAAAAGTGCTTGAAAAAACGATTCCGTCATCTTTTAGGCAATGCAAATATCGGAGAGTTTCGGTTTGTTCAAACGATAAAAGGTAATCAACATCGCCTGCTTTGATAAAGGGTGATAATATCGGCTTGTTTGAATACCGGAAATGGCTTTCGACCCCTCCACCACGTTGACCTAATCCGATGACATCTGATATTTTTAACTCAAAACCAAGTTTCAAATAATATTTGCTTAAGAGTTGACTAAAAAGCAGAATTCCTTGTCCTCCTACACCAGCAATAATTAAATTTTTCCCTGTATCCTGCATCTTTATGATTTTATGGCATTAAACTTACATGTAGTAGGACACAATCCACAACCAACACATAAATCTTCGTTAATAACTATTTTAACTTTTCCGTCGTTTGTTTTTTTACTTTCAATGGCTAAACATCCAATATTGATACATTTCCGGCATTGCGTACACATTTCCTGATCAATATGGTGTACAAGACCTTTAGGCAACTTAAAACGGGTTACACAAGGTTTTTTTACAATTACCACAGAATTTGTTGGTGCATTTACCGCATTGAGTATGGTTTTTTCAAGGTTTTCATATTCGTATGCATCAACGGTTACAATATCTTTTACACCAACAGCCTCGCATATTTTAGCAATCTCAAGTTTATTTTCGGGTTTATAATTGAACCCAAAATCGCTAGAAGCTATATGTTGGCCACCGGTCATTGCCAAGCAGCTATTATCTACAATAATGGTGGTAGATTGACTGTCGTTGAAAATCAAATTCATCAACCCATTGATGCCGGTTGCCCAAAAACCGCCATCGCCTATCATTGCCACGAAATTTTCTTTGTGATCGGTGGCTACGTTGTATCCATGTGCCAAAGCGATACTAGACCCCATGCATTTTTGCAGCGAATACGTTTCCATGTGGGGAAAACAACCAATCAACCCACAGGTAACATCGGCTGTAGCCTTTATTTTATTTTTTTTTAGGATTTGAGTAATGAAGAGGTGGGAGCATCCGGCACAACTTACCGGTAACCTAAAAGGAATGCCATCCATTATATTTCTTACTGGAGCATTGGGAACAAGTTTTCCTCAATAATATCCGGCGTAAAACGCATCATTTCGGGGAAACTTGGGGAACAATGCTTTTCCTACCACCTGAACGCCCAAATCTTTGATGTTTTTTTCCATAATATCATGGCCATCTTCAATCACATAGAGTTCTTCGACATGATCAGCCAATTTACGAATCAGCATTTCGGGTAGAGGCATCACCAAGCCCACTTTTAAAATCGAGGCTTCGGGCAAAACTTCTTTGGTGTAAAAATAGGGTGTACCTGCTGTAATCACCCCAATCTTTTTACCTTTTAATTCCAATTTGTTAATTTCGAAGTCATTGCAATCTTCAGCAAGTTGCTTCATGTGTGCAGGAAAATCGTTGAAGCATTTAATCAACTTTGGGTGCTCCGAGCCTTTTGCATTCATCATCATGGTAGTCATTACTACCTTGCTAAAGCTTATAGGATATTTCACCCTACATTTTGCTTCGTAAGCATAGTTTTCATCAATAGAAACTTTACTGGTAGTCTTACAGATAACTGAGGTTATTTTTAGAATAACCGGAGTCGTGTATTTTTCGCTAATCTCGAAGGCTTTAATCATAAAATCTTTGGCCTCTTGACTTTCGCTTGGCTCCAACACCGGAATGTTGAACATATTTCCATAATGACGCACATCATTGTAATCATCGCCAGCAATACGACCAACATCATCGCCTACCACCAAAACTAAGCCACCGTTAATCTGGCTACCGGCAGCACCACCCAAAGCATCGGCTGCCACATGTAAACCAACAGTTTTCATTACGGCGAAACTACGATACCCAGCAAAAGAAGCACCAATGGCAACTTCTAAACCCACTTTTTCGTTGGTGGACCATTCGCAATAAATTTCAGGATACCTATGTTGCGTATATTCCATTACTTCTGTGGAAGGTGTTCCCGGAAAACCGGAAGCAACTTTCGCACCTGCTTCAAAGGCACCTCTGGCAACTGCTTCGTTGCCATTCATCATTTTTATTGTGGCATTTTTATTGATTGTATTCATACTAAAAAGGGCTCCTAATTAATCTTCCAGTTTTTTATCCCATACTGGAAAAAACAGGCAAAATTAATTCAATTATTATTGCCAACCAAATTTACCTGCAACCAAAATTATAATTGCTCAAGTAAAATTCTCACGAGCGAAATAAAAACATTTGCATCTCCAATGAACCATTGCTTGTAACTCGGTTTGGCTTAGGCTGTGCCTAAGTCGAACATATTTTATTAGGCTATTGCCTAATGATTAGAAAAGAAATATTTTTTGAAGATTTAATTTGTCAAATAGAATTAAAGAATACTGAAATTTTATTGAACCCGATTTTCAAAATAAAGGCAAAGCCTTTGAAGATATAAACAACTTAGGCACAGCCTAAGTAGAACGAGGAGTAGCTCCAACGGAGCGTAATAGTTTAGCATAGTCTGTAGGACTATGCTGTCAATAAATGCATTACAATTTAAAATAAAACAAACAATAATAAATAGCGAATGAATTATGAAATGGATAATCATACAATTGTTGCGGATGAATACATGAATAACATGTAGAAATGAACAATAGATGTGAAAGAATAAAGGGAATAAAACAAAGAAATGAAGGAATGCATTGAAGAAATGAAGGAATGCAACGAAGAAATGCGTATCGGAAGGATGGAAATGCGTATCGGAAAGGAAGAAATACGTATCGGAAGAGAAGAAATGCGTATCGGAAGGATGGAAATGCGTATTGGAATGATGGAAATGCGTATCGGAAAGGAAGAAATACGTATCGGAAGTGAAGAAAGTCGTATCGGAAGGGAAGAAATGCGTATTGGAAAGATGGAAATACGTATCGGAAGGAAGGAAATGCGTATTGGAAAGGAAGAAATGCGTATTGGAAGCAAAGAAATGCGGAAATGTAACAAAGTAATACAGTAATGTATAAGAGACCGTAAATAATTTTGTGTAAACTCGATTTGGGAGTATAAAATAGATTGTGTAATGTGACAAATAATATAAATATAACCCAGTTCGGCAAGGGCAGTAACTAAGTCGAACATATTACATTAGGCTGTTGCTTAATGATTAGAATAGTAGTGTCTTATGAAGATTAAATTAGCAAGATATAATTTTAGAGTGGGGAAATTATATAGTAAACGATTTACAATAAAGGCAAAGCCTTAGAAGATATAACCGTCTTAGGCACAGAAACCCTACCCCAAAGCAGGGTTTTTTGTTTTGGGGAGATTGAATGAGGTATATTTTCCACAGCCAAACAGGGGTTTCACTTTGAAAATCAGCAAGAAAAGTCTGTATAATAAATTTGGATTTAAGGATAATTTGTTTATTTTTGATTACCTAACAATCTGTTTTAAAATCTATCAAAACCCTAATGATACACGAGCATATTCTTTTGGAAAAAAAATCATTTTCACGGAAAATTGGAGGTGTTGATAAATGGAATATATCACCTATAGGTGATACTGGAATGTTGGCTGCAATTTGAGAAAAACTCTTCGAACACATGAGACAAACAAGAAAAGATGAAAAGTTTAGCGGAAAGATAACAGGGCAAGATTATTCTGATATCTTGTTTGAGGAATTATTGATAAGCAAAACCAAGATTACTAAAACAAGATTTAATAATATTCACTTTAAAAACTCGCAATTAGGGTATGATTCAGAATATAATGATTGTGAATTTTTAAAATGTAAGTTTTTTGGCAAATATTCTACACTTGGATTTTCTACTAAATATTCTAATTGCAAATTTATTGATTGCGAATTCATTGGTGTAACCCTTTTTGAAGGTTCTAAATTTTATAATTGTACTTTTTCTGGAGTGATTAGAAATGCTATCATTCGAGATAGTAAGTTTGGATTATTTAGCAAAAAGACATCTGTATTTAATGATTGTGATTTAAGTAGTTTGATTTTTGACAATCTGAGTTTATATGGCAATGGATTAAATAATTGTATTTTACCTAAAAAAGGGATTCGAAAATTTCAGAATGACAAGGATTCATTGATTGATAAAGCATCCGAAATATGCTCAAAGATTTATGACCAAGAGAAAATTGAATCTGAAATAATCTTCAAGCGTGATTTAAAATCTGGACAGAATCCAATAATACTTGATGATTTGTTTTTAGAAACTTTTTTCAAAAGTACCGAATCGAGACATATTTTTGATATTATTGTAGAAGGATTTGAGATAAAATAAAAAGCAAACTGCAGCCAACAAGCGGTATGCCCACAGCGGGTTGGCGGGCTTCGGCGGATAGCAAATTGCTGATGGTAACGTCAGTGCTCCGTTGATAGGTCACCGAAAACCCGCCGTTGGCAACCGCCATCGTTGGCTGCAAGGCAAGAAAATCCTACAAAACTGATAGATTTAAGCAATTATAAACTTTAAATTAATGATTATGAGATATTTTATGTTAATATTTTTGATTTGTTTATCTTCATTAACTTTTGGACAGCAAAAAGACAAATCAGTAGTTGGTAAATGGATTGGTACTGATGAGAAAAATCAGACTGGAGGAATTCAATTTTTAATTGATGGAACTGCTAAATTGTTAATGATGGGTCAGGAGATGCCCATTAGTGAATATAAAGTAGATTATTCTAAAGACCCAATTTGGATTGATTTAATTGTGAAAAATAATGGTCAAACGAAAACTCTATTTGGATTAATATCATTTGTCGATTCTACTACAATTAAATGGGAAGTCTTCCCAATGGCAAATAATAATCGACCAATTAAATTTTCTGATAAGACAACTAATACTGCTGTGATACTTAAAAAGCAATAATTCATAATCATATTTATGGATAAAAAAGACATAAAGATTTTGTTTCATAGGGATTTTAAAATAATACAGCAATTGATTAATTTGCTTGACCCGCTAATGTGGGTTTGCAACCCTAATTAAACAAATAAAGGTTTTGCAACAAAAGAAGGGCTTGTAGCCCAGCATAATAAAGGAAGTAGAAAATTTATTATGAAAGATTATATTTGTTTTATAATATTGATATTGAATGGCAAAAATGACGAAATTTTTAAGCACAAATGTGATTCCCACGTAGAGACGTTGCATGCAACGTCTCTACACGATAAACCAGAATACACGATAAAACCACAATACGCCGTTAATTTAGGTTTACAACTAAAATAGGGTTTATAGTCCGGCAGAATAAAGGATGTAGAAGATTTATAATGAAAGATTATATTTGTTTTATAATATTGATATTGAATAGCAAAAATGACGAAAATTTTAGGCACAAATGTGATTCCCACGTAGAGACGTTGCATGCAACGTCTCTACACGATAACACCAGAATATACGATAACACCACAATACGCCGTTAATTTAGGTTTACAACTAAAATAGGGTTTATAGCCCAGCAGAATACAGGATGTGAAAATTTATAATGAAAGATTATATTTGTTTTATAAGAGAGAAAATGGTTTGGAATATGTTTGAAGTGTAGCCTTAGCTTTTAATGCTATGTGGTCGGGCTACAAGCCTTACTTTATAAATAAAATGAAAGCGTTTGGGTTGCAACCACGATGTGCTCAGCGAAGCTAAACCCAACGAGCGTGGGTAACGATAAGATAGTTAGAAAGTTTAAGACCTATTTTTCACAATTTGGTTTCGATGCTGTAAACATTAAATTGGAGCAATTACTGAAATAATCTATATCCGTGCCAATGCCAATGATATAGCATGAAGACTGACTGAAAGAAAAAGAAACAAATAACGAGCATTTTTGCCCGATGAGCCTAAAAAGTGATATTGTATAGAAACAGATGAACAGCTATTGAGACAATCTCCACAATAAGTGCAGGTAAGTCCGGGTTTACCATTTTTAACGTCTTGTACAGTTAGCGCATCGTATTTGCAAGATGGCAGACATTTCATACATTGTGTGCAGTTGTTTGCTATACTCATTCTGAATGGAGATGCAAATTTAAGCATTGAAACTAATGTACCTATCGGACAAAACATTGCACAATGCCACATTTGTTTGTGTTTTCGGGTGAGAAACAGCATTACTGCAATGCCCAGTAAACCAAATAGTACGGAGAAAAGAATAGCATAGATAACTGCTATTTGAAATATTCTGAAAAGAATTGCCATGCCGATAACAAGTACGAGTATTCCAATTTTCCAGTGCCATTTATTGCTTATACTGTTTTTTGATTTCTTGCCTTTGCTCAGCCATGCATCTATTGCACCAAAATAGCACAAATGGCTGCACCACGGCCCGACAATAGTATGGTAGATAGGAAAAAAATAAACATAAACCCTATTTCAGCTCTATAAATATACCCACACACGATTAATGCAGGTATAGGCAAATGCAAATGTTCAATACCTTTCATGAGGCATTGTTCAACTCCCAATAGTCCGAGTATGAGTTGTAAGAAAAAAACGATTGAGAAAAGAATCCAAATTCGTAATCGCCAAATAGGTGCTTTTGCCGTATCTTTCATCTTAGAAACTATAAATGCGGCATAGATACTTATTACAAATATTTCAATCCAACCGGCATGTTCTATAAATCTTTCTGCCAGAAGCATAGGTTTTTCCAGTTTTACTTGTATGAAAGATAGAATAGTAAAAACAAATAAAAACGTAGCAATAGACAGCAAGTGGCGTTTAAGGAATAAAGTCATTTTTGAAACAATAGCAATACATTAGTTAGAATATACATGCACACTATTTTGCGCACTTGGCAGATAATTTATTCCAAACCAACAGATTAGCAATATTATGAAGCTGAGCATCATAAAGGTAAAATAAAATGTAGAAGAGTAATTTTTATGTTTTTTGATATGTATAAAAACCAAATAGACGCCCCAAGTGAGTAAAGCCCACGTTTCTTTAGGATCCCAAGTCCAGTAGTGCCCCCAAGCTTCTTTTGCCCAGAGTGCTCCAAACAGTAGACCGAGAGTTAGAAATCCGAATCCGATATAGATTTGGTTTATGCCAATTTCAAGTAAATTGAGCAAAGGTTTGTTTTTAGCAGTCTGATATAAACCTATAATTCCAATTAAAAATGAAATACCGATAAACGCATACGCTACCATGTATACAATAACGTGAGGTATAAACCAGTAGCTTTGCAATGCTGGCATCAGGGCTTTATTGTGAATGTCGGGATTTAGATAATTCAAAAGCAGAAAGAGCAACGACATTGAGAGAGAATATACATTGAACAACTTTAGTTTCCAGTGTTTGTATATTACAAAGCCAATGAGTGCCATAAAGAAAGAATACCAGAGTCTGGTTTCTCCCAAAGTGCGTAGGGGAGGGCGTTCTAAGCTTATCCATAATTCTATAATGAAACCAAGCAACGAAAGGATTCCTATTATTGATAAAAATTCCATTGTTCTTGCTGCGAATTTATTTTTGAGAAACCCAATGAATATCGCGGCTGTCCAACAGATAAATGAAATTATAGCATATATTTCAAAATGAATCCACATAGTATCGTTAATTTTTCAGTTTATTTCCTTGCCCAAACCATATAAGATATACCGAACCAAAAACGAGAAAAAATATACCTGTATAAACAGCAGGTAACCACAGGTCGTTTACCAGTTCAATTATGCTTGTATCAGACCATTTGCCTTTAGATTCATCGTAAGAGGTTTGGTATAATTTCCACTTCTTGAAAGATTGTGGTTTATTTACCTCTATGCTGAAATTTTTAGCCTCTTTATCGGGTGTATAAATTGTAATATCAGAAACAAAACGTTTCGGTTCTGGTTTCAGGAGAGCTATAACTATTGTGTCTTGAATTATTATATTTTCTGATTCTTGTATGAATGATCCGGTAGTGACCCAACTACTGTCTATCAGGCTCTTGTTTTGATTTCTAATTTCGATAAATGCAGATTGAGATGCTCCCCGTTCGTTTACTGAATGAACGGTATTGTTGAAATAGAATCCGTTTTCTATGTATCTTTTTGAAAATTTTATGTTGGCAAATGAAATGGTTTTATTGGTATCTATTTCATAAATAGCTTGTTTCGCGTTATGGTTAAATAATATTCCGGTGCGAAAATCAAAAACTCCTATTTTAGCAGGATATTCTTCGAGTTCGAAATGGTTTAGCTTTATGGCAAAGTCGAGCGGAATTTCTTTTTCATTCTCATCATATGCATACCAAACAGCCTTTTCGGTAGTTAAATACATGGTATATTTCTGAATATCACCTGCTCCCAAGCTGGCGGTAGCAATTATAAGCCACAGACCAAAATGGTTTAAAAAGAAACCTATATTTTTCTTTGTAAAACCGCTTAATCTATAGCAGCAAACAGCTCCAAGTACAATAAGAAGAAATGCCACAGCGGTAAAATATACCCAACTTTGCGTTATATTGAAAATATAGTGCAATCTCTGAGCATCAGGGTTTTGCGGTACTAGTGCCATGACCAAAGATGCTACAAGAAAATATACGATAGCACTAACCGATGCCTCAACACTAATGAACCATTTGAAAAACTTGCTTTTTCTTGATTTCAGATAAACTACTACCGAAATGAGAGCCAATGTAATAAGAAAATAAAGATTAAGCGGCCAAGAAATTTTTTCTACTTTCAAATGGCTTGTTTCTTCAAATAGAACCGAACCTAAAAGTAAGGCAATACTTATCAGAAAACTTTCTTTATAACTCCAAGGTAATGTCCACAGAGGCTTTTTATCAGCATTTATGTTGTTCATTTACGTAGAAAGATATTTTCTTTAGTTTTTTGCTTTCCATTGTGGAACAGTTTTTTGAAGAAATTCATTCTTATCGCTTCTTAGTTTATCCATATTTAAACCAACATAGGCTTGAGCTTTTTCTTTTGTAGAAATATCGGGCATAGCAATAGTTTCATCTATTCCCATTTTACCATGTAGTTTAGAGAGTTTCAAGCGAGCTTCGTGAGCCAAATTTATTCCACTAGCTACAATTCTAGATATTTCTACAGAGGCGTGGAACGATGCACCATGTGCGGCCACAGAATAATCCCATCGCCACTGAGCGTGTCTAATATCTTGTAGTATTTCTTTCATTTGTTCTTCTGTTGCTCCTTTATCCCAAGCATATTTTGCTTCAACGTGTGCTTTAACCAGTAGGTCTTCAAGTATGGTAACGTTTTCTTTTATTTTGTCTTGTCTTTCATACACATCTGTCATGAGCATTTTTGCATCTTCTCTATGACATACTTGGCATGAGTTTGCAACATTGTTGAGTGGACTTTGAATGTGGTGATCGGTAAACTTTACACCTCCCTGACTTTTATACGGCATGTGGCAATCTGCGCAACTCACACCTCTTTTTGCATGGGTACCGAGTAAGAATGTCTCATAGTCTGGATGTTGAGCTTTAATCATTGGAGTTTTGCTCAGAGAGTGTGTCCAGTCTGAGAAACTAATAGAATCATAATATGCTTCCGCAGCTTCTACGGTCATCCCTTTATCCCAAGGAAAGGTCAGATAATTAGCATCTTTATGTTTGTGCTTATCAAAGTAATATTCCACATGGCATTGTGCGCACACAAGCGATCGCATTTCTTGATGAGTAGCTTTGGTAATATCTTTGCCTTGGCGTTCAAAAGCTTCAATCAGAGCCGGACGGGTAATGGTAAGTTGCATTGTTTTTGCATCATGACAGTCGGCGCAACCTATTGGGTTTACTACCTCTTTGCCCCAACGTTCCCAATTTCCGGTGTAGAATTCTGCAATTCCGTTAGCTGAATCTTTGCTTAACTTTTGCATCATTCTAGGTACATCCGGACTTTTGCATGTCCAGCAGGTGCTTGGCATCGGACTTTTTACACTGTCGTTTGGTGCACCGGTGCGTAGGGTATTATAAATGTCATCTATAGCGTAATAGTGCCCTCTACCTTGCTTATAGTCTTTTGAGAATGCGTATCCTGCCCATAAAACTACAAGTCTCGGATTGTCTTGTAGTTCGTCTATAGTTTGCGAACCGTTATGTTTACTTCTAAAAGAGGTATCAAGCGTTTCCAAATAAGATTCGTATTCTCTTGGAAAATTTTTACCCCATTTAGAATTGTCAGATTCTATTCCCTCAAAATTATTCTGCGGAGCGTATGCAAAAACTGCCTCAGAACGTCTTTCAATTATGAGCGATGCCAGCAAACCCAACATAAATACAAATAGTACTGTTCCAATAAATAGTATCCAACCTTTCCATGGTTTTTCTTTGATTTGTTCGCTAAATGATTTCATGTCTTTAATTTTAAATTGTTTTTATTTTGTTAGGTTGTTTTTTTATTAATATATTGCTTTCTGCTTGATGTACAGGCATTTACTTGCATCAATCTTTGTTTGATATTTCTTTGAGCCATTCAGGTACAGGACTTTCAGGCAGGGGTATCTTTGCGTTAGGAGTACTCGACAAGCTGTTTACTCTACCATGAGGCACTTCTCGGTGGCATTCCCAGCATTTTCTATCAGTGCGAGCGTGGTGCGTTTCGGTATTTATGGTATTAAGTTTATAATCTGTAATAAGGTGACTATGGCATCGAATGCAATTCTGCTGAACCACTTCGGCACCGGCATTTTCTATATGAATTACCTGTCGTTCCATTTTCAAAGTAAACAATGTAGCATGTCGCATACCGTCTTTAGCTTTAAAAAGGTATTTATTAAAGACATTATCGTGAGGCACATGGCAATCGTTACAGTTTGCCCGTTCTCTGTGCGAACTATGTTGCCAGGTAGCATACTGTGGTGCCATAATGTGACAATTGACACAAGTTTTTGGGTCATCTGAAAGGTATGATGATGCTTTTGAGATGTAAAACAGGAAAATAAACAATCCGGTAAGTATTGATATAATGAGAATAACCGGAAATAGCCATGAATTTGGAGGCATGATATGCCTAATTATATTCATCATTGGTTTTTATGGTCAAGTTAGTGCTTACAAATTTATTAAAATAAATTAGAAAATTAAAAATAATGTTAAAAATCATTAATTCTTGTAACGCATGTTACAAAAAATATCGAAGCTGCTATTTTCTATAGAATATTTTATGACTTATTTTTTGTGTGCGTCTCTAAACATGAACTACAGAATTTTCTCACTATGTTAAATAATTGTTACCTGCACCAATTCTCTACTCGCTTCGCTTTTGATAATGTATTGATTTTCACGAAATATTTATTTGTTTCAATATTAAGAATGTTAATTTTATTTTGTAACTTTACTAGAGACAGCAGTTTCAAAAGGCATAATGTTCTGTAATTAAAAGATTTATTGTTGCCTTTTTTTAAAAATTCACTAGCAAACTTCAGCTTTGCTATAAAAATTTAAAGGTATGGTTACATTTCAAAGAAGATTGGTACTTATAAGTTTATTGTTCGTACTATCTGTATTAGCAGCATTTTCGCAGTCCAACAATGTTAACTATACATTCAAAGCCCCCGTAATTGATGGTGTTATAGATAGCGAATGGGTCGACTTTGAGTCAAAAACAATCAGCAATATTATTGAAGGCGAAGTTTTATCGCTTACCGATTTAGATGGCACTTTTAAAATGCTTTGGAATGAAGGTTTTTTGTATTTGCTAGTCGTTGTTAATGATGATGTTATTCATTCAAGCAATGCTGATGATATAAGTTTAGACGATGGTATTGAAGTTTTCATAGATGGCAATAATGACAAACCCTACCTTTTTGAGGAAGATGATTTTAGGTTCGCTTTTAGGGCAAATGATCAGAAGGTTTATGAATATTCAAAAGATACTGTTGTAGGAGTTGTATTTGCTCAGACTGTAATAGCTAATACTGTTATCTATGAAATTCAGATACCTTGGAACGTTATAGGTCAAGCTAATATTAGAAATAACGAGGAAATAGGTTTCGATATTCATGTAAATGATAATGATGAAGACGATGAAGAAGCAGAGCGAGAAGGTAAAATAGCTTGGTATGTAACAAGTAATTCTATTGATAATCCATCGCTTTTTGGCACTGTTTTACTCTCTGGCAAGCCCTCTTTGGGAATAATGACTGAGCCCCAATTTTCACAGAAAAGAGGATTTTGTAACGCGCCTTTTATGCTCACATTGAGTAGCTCAAAAGAAGAAACCGAAATTATCTACACCCTAGACGGAAGCGACCCTCGCTACTCACCAACTGCAATACGAGGAATGAGTCCGCTTACTGTAGAAATAAATCCCGCTATTGATATCAACCGTGGTGGTCTTACACCAAGCGTTGTAGTTAGAGCTTTAGCAGCGAAAGCCAATTACGAAACCAGCGAAGTAGTTACGCACAGTTACATATTTTTAGAGAATGTAAAAAAACAAACCAATCCGGGCGGAATATGGCCGCCGCCGTATGTAAATAACTTTTTAATACTGATCAAGAAATTGATTATGATATGGATCCTGATATTGTAAATGCTCCAGCTTATCGTGATTCTATAAACATGGCTCTTTTGCAGATACCAACAATATCTATAGTTACCGATAATGCTCATTTGTTTGATACAACTTCGGGTATTTATTTCAATGCCATAGCACAAGGAAGTGAGTGGGAAAGACCAGTTTCTATTGAGCTAATAAACCCTGATAGTACAGAAGGCTTTCATATTAATGGTGGGATAAGAATTAGGGGTGGATATAGCAGACACAATGAGAATCCGAAACATTCATTCCGTCTTTTTTCAGAAACAAATATGGCGATGCTAAGCTCGACTTTCCTCTGTTTGGTGAAGAAGGAACCGATTCTTATGATAAAATTGATATATCTACAGCACAGAATTACTCTTGGAGTAAAGAAGGTTCAAACCAGAATAATTTTGTTAAAGATATGGTATTTAGTGATATACATGGAAAAATGAATCATCCCTACACAAGAAGTAGGTATATACATCTTTATATAAATGGTATGTATTGGGGACTTTTTCATACACAAGAAAGACCCGATGCTCGTTCGGCCTCTGATTATATGGGGGGCAATGAAGAAGATTATGATGTAATGAAACCTGAAACCAATTTGCTAATTGCTGCAGAAGATAAGAAAGTAATTGCTACTGATGGAAATTCTGAGGCTGCTTTACGACTTTGGAATATGGCTATTACTGGTTTTCCTGATGCTGTAAGTTATTATAAGGTTCAGGGATTAAACACCGATGGTTCTAAAAATCCTGAATATGAAAGACTGCTTGATATTGACAACCTTATCGACTACCTCAATTGGCACTTTATGGCGATGGATACGATTCTCCTCTAGGCTCTTGGACCAACAATCCAATAAGACCAAATAATTATTTTGGTATTTATAATAGGGTTAACCCAGATGGTTTTAAATGGTATGTTCATGATTTTGAACATACCATGAATACTAAGAATAATGAAACAAATATTGGAGTAAATAACCAGTGGTTAATAACCAAAACATTAACCAATTTGACTACTGATTTTAATTTTTTCAATCCGTATTTTATTCATCTTAAGCTCATGAAGAATGAAGAGTAGAAGATGAGGTTTGCCGAGAGAGCATTTAAAAATCTTACTGCCGGCGGACAGCTTACGCCTGATTCCTTGCGTGCTGCGTTTGTGAACCGAATGGAGCAGTTTGATGTTGCAATTATAGCAGAATCGGCTCGTTGGGGCGATGCTCAGGTTACTGTTCCAAAGACAAAACTTACTTGGTTGGCTGCTATAAATAGGCTTTTAAACCAATATGTACCATATAGAACTGATGTTGTTTTGCAACAGTTCAAAGACCGATTAGGATACCCTTTAACCGAAGCTCCTGAGTTTGTATTCAACAATGAAATGCTTATTGGTGAATCGAAAATATCAGACTTAGGAGATATTATCTCAATATATAATGCCAACGGAAGCCTTGGCGATATTTATTATACAACCGATGGAACCGACCCTAGAGCAGTGGGTGGTGGAGTTGGAAATACCGCCAAAACAGGGAATGACACTCTTATGCTTAATCTAAATACTACAATTGAATTGAAAGCTCGGATTTTCAACAATGGTGAGTGGAGTGCTCTGAAAGAAATGATGTTCATTATTAATAATCCGCTTGGAAAGCTCAGAATTACAGAGGTGCATTACAGTCCTTTAGATCAGCCCAATGTAAATGGCAGTGAAATGGAATTTATAGAATTAAAAAATACCGGTACAGAAACAATCAATCTTACCGGAGTTTCATTTGTTAATGGAATAGATTTTCAGTTTTTTACTGAAAGCATTGCGCCTGGAGCTTTTATTGTTTTGTCGTCTAATGCTTTGGCTTTTAATAAAGTTTATGGATTTATGCCCGATGGTGAATATACCGGAAGTCTTGATAATAGTGGTGAAAAATTAACTTTGGTAAGTGCAACTTGCGATACCATTATTTCTTTTGAGTACAAAGATGGCGACTCGTGGCCAGCATCTGCTGATGGGTTAGGGAATTCGCTAGTTCCAGTAAATCCTAATCCGGAGGGTTCTCCTGCCGAATATGCTTATTGGAGAGCTTCATCGAACATAGGAGGTTCGCCGGGCAAAGATGATCCTAATCCGAGCATTGTGCCTATACTTTTCAATGAGATTCTCTCAAATTCTGAGTACCCTGAAACAGATAGAATAGAACTCTACAACCCTTCTAGTGCTAGTGTGAATATTTCTTACTGGTTTATGTCTGATGATAAGAAAAATCTAAAAAAATGGAGAATTCCTGCCGGAACATCAATTCCTGCAAAAGGATATAAAACCTTTAGTGAGGGGCACTATACCGGTACTGAATTAAGTTCGAGTGCTACTGAGTTTGGTTCTGCTTTCGGTATCAGTTCTCACGGTGAAACCATCTATCTTTTATCTGCCAATGCTGATTCGGCTCTTACCGGATATGGAACTCTAATTGAAGTAGGCGAAGAGCTTCCTAATGTGAGTTTTGGAACATATATTACCAGTATAAAAGATACTCATTTTGTAGCACAGTCGGCTCTTAGTTTTGGTTTAGCTAATGCCTATCCCAAAGTTGGTCCGATAATCTTCAACGACATTATGTATCATCCTAATGATGGCAATTATGAATATGTAGAAATTAAGAATATCTCTAATGCTACGGTCAATTTATATGCCGATGATAATGCCGAGAATACTTGGAAAATAAGCGGACTAGGGTTTTCTTTTCCTAAAGATTGTAAGATAAAAAGCGGAGAATCTATCTTTATTATTCAACAAGGAATTTCACCGACCGATTTTAAAACCCGTTATTCACTATCAGTTGATGTTCAGGTTTTAAATATGAACAGTGCTTTGAGCAATGGTGGCGAACTGCTTGAGCTTAAGAAACCTGCAACCCAGTATATTAAAGATAATATGTGGGTATATGAAGATATTCTTGTAGAGGCAGTTAAATACAACGATAAATTACCTTGGCCTCAAAATCCTGATGGTGCAGGATATGCACTAGCTAGAGCAAAAGAAAATGAGTATGCAAACGACCCGATAAACTGGATTGAAAGAAAGGTTATTGCTCATCAGCTCATTGCCGATACACTTGATAACAGCTTGGGAAATGACATTCAGATTTCTTTTGCCAATGATGTTTTGTGGAGAAATGCTGTTGCACAAGTAAAGCTAAACGAACAGATACTTAATGCAGCAGACTATTCAATTCTTGATAGTGCAATTGTAATTAAATCGGCATTGTTTACCCATTCAGGCAACTATTCGGTAATTGTATTAGCACCAAAATTCAATCCTTCTAGTGTTAATCAGGTTATTAGGGGAACTATTACAGCTCCTTTATTGCAGGCAGATGAAACAGATAATTTTGTGCACGAAGCTGTTACCATTCTTTTTGATGAAGATATATTGTGGAGAGAAAAAATTAGTTCTGTAAAACTGAACAACCTTGTACTAGCTTCAGAAAATTATACCATTTCAGCCGGACGTATTGAATTGGTTGGTAGTCTGTTTGCCCTTACAGAAACATATACTATTACCATTCAGGCAAATAATTATACTGATGCGGTTGTAGTACAAGCAATTAAAAACTATAAACAATCGCCCTTGTTAGTAAGCGATAGTATAAATAATACTACAAATCAAACTATTACAATACGTTTTGAGTCAAATAATGACTGGGTTACAGCAATTGAGCAGATAGTAATTAATAATTCGGTTATTGCCCAAACGCTCTATACCGTAACAGATTCAAGTATAGTATTTAACGAGTCAGCGTTTGCTAATCAAGGTGAATATACAATAAGCGTTAAAGCTGAGTTTTATACCGATGTTACAGTTCTTCAGACTATTAAATGCTCTCTGGTGGCAGATGCCGGTTCTAGTCAAACTATTTGTGTTACTGAATCTGTTGCTTTATCTGGCACCGTATCAGAGCCAAGTGCTGTACTATGGAAAACCCAGAGCAATGGTGTTTTTGAAAACTCCGCTGCTTTGAAAACGACTTATACACCAAGTGCTACCGATAAACAGGCAGGCAAGGCAGTGCTTGTGTTGCAGACCGTTGCAACAGAATTTTGTGCTATGGTGAGCGATACCCTTGTGTTTACAATAAATCAGGCAACTAAAATTGTTTCTCAAGTAAGTTTAGATGCTATTACCTGTGAACAAGAACCTGAGATTGAACTTTCAGTTTTAGCAATCGGAACAGGAACTATTACTTACCAATGGTATTCGCAATCAGGAGCAATTGAAAACGCTCTGAATCCTAAATTTACTGTTTATACCAATTCTGCTTTTTCAGAATCTTATTATTGCGTTGTAGGCAGTGAATGTGGGGCTGATGTAAGTAGTGATATATCTGTAATTCGAATTAATCCTATTATCAATACATTTTTAGAAGCGAAAATTTGTGAAGGAGAGGTGTACCAGTTTGGCAATCAAAAATTAACTTCCGCCAATACCTATTCCCAAACATTCAATTCTGTGCATGGTTGCGATTCGGTGGTTACGCTTACCTTGCTTGTAAAAGACCTTCCGGTAGTTAGTTTGACTAAGGAAAATGCTAGTTGCGGACTCAACAACGGCAGTGTTTCTGCTCTTGCAACTGGTGGTTCGGGAGATTATATTTATCAATGGACAGATGGCTCATCTGCAGCCAATTTAGAGAGTTTAAGTGCTGGAATATACTCACTCACCCTGACCGATGGTTTTTGTAGTGTTTCAGCTCAAACAGTGGTAAATGAAATAGGTGCACCCGATATAACGGTTACAAGTAATAATTTGGTTATATGTAAAGGAAGCACAACAGAAATTACAGCTCAAGGTGCCGATAGTTACGCGTGGAATCCGGCATTGGGCTTAGATGCCACAACCGGAGCCGTAGTAAATTGCTCTGCCCGTTCTACAACCACTTATCAGATAAAAGGAACCAAAGACGGCTGCTCTTCATTTACCGAAATTACCATAAAGGTAAATCCTACCTATGTACTTACCGATTCAGTTACAGTAGCTTGGGGACAGACCTATACATTTGCCGATGAGGTTTTATCAAATTCAGGCACGTATAGTAAAACATTAGCAACACAACAAGGCTGCGATAGCTTGGTAACGCTTGTGTTTACCATATTAGAGCCCGAAACGGTTACCGAAGAACTATTTCATACCGCATGTGTATCTTATACATTTGGCGAAAACATTCTCACCCAATCTGGAATTTATACCGACAGTTTAAAAACAATACAGGGTGCCGATAGTATCATTATTTTGAATCTTACCATTTTGCCCAAATTTAATATTCAAATAAGCGACACCATTGCTTATGGAGCAGGTTATGTGTTAGGAAATAAAACAATTACAGAAA
The DNA here is from genome assembly GCA_016714605.1 of Bacteroidales bacterium. Lineage (GTDB taxonomy): Bacteria > Bacteroidota > Bacteroidia > Bacteroidales > UBA1715 > JADKDL01. The sequence goes on from JADKDL010000002.1 coordinate 32,905, forward strand.
CGGGAATTTACATAGAAAATTTCACTTCCGTGTATGGATGTGATAGTGTGGTTACGCTTACGTTGCAGGTATTAGAACCAGAATCAAAACTTATAGAAATTACCTTGAACGCATGTAATTCGTATTATTTTGGAGGTAAAGATATTTATGAGAGTGGCATATACCGCGATAGTTTGAAAACTATGTACGGTGCCGACAGTGTTGTTGTATTGACACTAACCATTTTGCCAAGCTATTTTGAGTCGCTCTTGAAGACCGTAGGCTATGGCGAGAGCTTTATTTTTGGCAAAGATACACTTACCGAGTCGGGTTACTACGCTTCACTTTTTCAGACTGTTGGCGGTTGCGATAGCATAGTAGAACTTACATTGAATGTGTTAGCCCCCGAGGAAAAAACCACCTATCTCACCCAGCTTGCATGCGAGGAGTTTACTTTTTGCCGGAAAACGCTTAACACAAACAGGTATCTATAAAGATGTACAGAAAACGTATCAAGGAGCCGATAGTACCATTGTTCTAAATCTTACAATAAACAAGGCATATAGTCTGAGCAAAGACACCACACTTATGAGCGACCAAAGCATTCAATTTGGTATGCAAGAAATAACCAAAGCAGGCACCTATACCGAACAGTTTTACACCCAAGCAGGTTGCGATAGTATAGTTACATTGAATGTAAAAATGATTGTAACCGGATTGAAAGAAAATGATAGTGACAGAATAACAGTATATCCGATAAATGCACAAAATGAGATACATGTAGAGTTTCAAGGAGAAGCCCTACTCATAGTTACCGATATTTTAGGCAGAGTAGTATTGCAAACAAAAGCTCATAAAAAACATACCTTTCAGCTAGACCAGTTGCCCGAAGGAATATACATAGTTTTTGTAAAACAGAATGAAATAGAACATAAACTATTTGAAATAAGAAGGTAAGAGTAATAGAATTAGCTAAGGTTTAAACCCTCTCTGCTAGTTTGTAGCATTTAGAATCTAGATTTTTGTTCTAAATTCCTCTGTCTTTTCTTTTGGATATACAAATAAATAAAGCTAATTTGGAAGTCAAAATAATATTATAGTTAAAGACATAACCAATATATACGGAATAGGAAGAGAGAGTTATGTATATAGGTATGTTGTATGCAAGTGTAAAAAAGACTCACGATAGATAAGTAGGTGCAAACTTGAAGGAATTTATTTTGTTTTTTCTCCTCCCCTCAAAAAAAAAGCCAACCCACATTGCACACATTTGCAAATCACACAAGGCAGACCCACAACCCAAAATTTGCAAAAGAGTACAATTTCCCTAACCCACGGAAAGACAGCAATAGGAATCCAGTTTAATAATTTGTAGAACGCATACTTAAAAATAAAATACATTTTTATTTGGTAGTTTCAAATAGATAACTTACTTTTGTAGACGTATTACTTAAATATAAGATTTGAAAACAGCATTAAAACATATTACAAGCATACAAACAGGAGTTTTTGCAAAGCCAATACAAAAAGGTGAGATTGTCTATTTACAAGCCAAGCACTTTGATGAAAATGGTGAACTTGCAGAAACTTTATATCCTGACTTAGATGCAGACAGTAAAATACAAAATCATCTTCTAAAAAAAGGAGACGTTTTGTTTGCTGCCAAAGGGACAAAAAATTTTGCTGCTTGGTATGAGAATGAAGTTACACCAGCCGTAGCCTCCACCTCTTTTTTTGTTATTAGATTACATGACAGAAATATTTTACCTGGTTATTTGACATGGTTTCTTAACCATCCAAACACACAGATTTTATTAAAGGGACAAGCAAGAGGCTCTTCAATTGCTTCAATCTCAAAAGCTGTTTTGTCGGAATTGGAAATTCCTATACCAAATATTCAAAAGCAAGAATTGATTTTAAGAATATTCAAACTCCGAAACAGGGAGAAGAACCTAAAACAACAACTTGAAATACTCAGAGAGAGAGAGATTCAACATTTATTAATCAACGCAATTATATAAATATCATGGCTATAAAAATAACACAAATCGACATTAATAACGCAGTTTGGAAAGCTTGCGACACCTTTCGCGGTAGTATTGACCCAAGTGTTTATAAGGATTATGTACTTACAATGCTTTTTATTAAATATTTGAGCGATGTACACGATGACAAATACGAAGCTTATTTAAAAAAATATAATCAGGAACACGAAAGAGCCAAAAGAGCCATGCAACACGAACGCTTTGTTGTTCCTGAACACAGCCACTTTAAGTTTTTATTTGACAGCCGTAACGAAGCCAATATTGGCGAATTGATAAATATTGCGTTGACAGATTTAGAAGAAGCCAACCGTGAAAAGTTGTATAGCGAAGATGGTGCAGGGATTTTCCAAAATATTGACTTTAACAACAGTAAACTTGGTGAGCCAAAGGATAAGAATACACGACTAAAAAACCTATTGCTTGATTTTAATCAGGATAAATTGAACTTACGCCCCTCGCATTTGGATGGGAACGATATTATTGGTGGTGCTTATATGTTCTTGATAGAACGTTTTGCAAGTGATGCAGGCAAGAAAGCTGGGGAGTTCTTTACTCCCAAAGAAGTTTCGACTTTAATTGCAAAATTGACCAAATCAAAATCAGGTTCTCGTATTTGTGACCCCACTTGTGGTTCAGCCTCGCTATTGATTAAAGCGGGTGAAGAAGTAGATTCAGACAACTTTTCTTTATACGGACAAGAAGCAAACGGAAGTACATGGGCGTTAGCCGTAATGAATATGTTTTTACATGGTTTTGACGATGCAACCATTCGTTGGGGCGATACCATACGAAACCCGAAGCTAAAAGAAGGTGATTCCTTAATGAAGTTTGATACCGTTGTGGCAAATCCGCCATTTTCCTTAGACAAATGGGGCAAGGTAGAAGATAAAGACGGAGACAAAACCACCATATCATTCGACCCCGAAACTGACCAATACAATCGTTTTTGGCGTGGAGTTCCGCCAAAGAGCAAAGGCGACTGGGCTTTTATTACCCACATGATTGAAACCACCTACGAGGGGACAGGAAAAGTGGGCGTAGTTGTGCCTCATGGTGTTCTGTTCCGTGGAGCAAGTGAAGGAAAAATACGCCAGAAAACTATTGAAGAAAATATATTGGAAGCTGTTATTGGATTGCCATCCAACCTTTTTTTTGGAACAGGAATACCTGCTGCCATTCTTATTTTTAACCGTGGAAAAGCAGAAAACACCAATGTGTTGTTTATTGATGCAAGCCAGCATTACGATTCTGCCAAAAACCAAAACAAGCTGAATGACAAACATATTGACCGCATTGTTGAAACCTACCGAAAGTTTAACGAGGGAAAATTGGAAGCTGGAATTGTGGAAGATAAATTCAGCTACGTAGCTACTTTTGAAGAAATACAAGAAAATGATTTTAACCTGAACATTCCTCGTTATGTTGATACTTTTGAAGAAGAAACCGAAGTAGATATCGCAAAAGTTCATAAAGAAATTGAAAATTTAGAGAACGAATTAAAAGTTGTTCAGGCTGAACTAAAAACGTACTTAACCGAATTAGGAATATAAAACATTTGCCATATGCCATACAAAGACAATTTAAAAAAAGCAACAACGCTAAAACAGGAATTGGATAGCTTTAGACCACTTACTCCAGAAATGGAAAAGAGAATAATGCAAAAATTCCGACTCGATTGGAACTATCATTCATCGCATATTGAAGGAAACCAATTGACTTATGGCGAAACCAAAGCTCTATTGCTATTTGGACATACGGCACAGGCAAAACCGCTCAAAGACCATGTGGAAATGACAGGGCATAATGAGGCCATAAAATACATTGAAGATGTTATTAAACAAGAGCGTCCGTTAACCGAAAATTTTATTAGGGAGCTTCACCAATTAATACTAAAAGAACCTTATGAAGTAGATGCGATTACTACTGATGGTAAACCAACCAAACGAACGATTAAAATTGGCGAATACAAATCAGTTCCTAATCATGTGAAAACTAAAACAGGGGAAATATTCTACTTTGCTACTCCCGAGGAAACTCCTGCCAAAATGAATGACTTAATGAAATGGTACGCAGATAATATTCAGAATAATGACTTGCACCCCGTACTTTTTGCCACCGAATTTCATTATAAATTTATTTGCATACATCCGTTTGATGATGGAAATGGTCGCATTGCCCGTTTGCTAATGAATTTTATTTTAATGCAAAAAGGCTACCCACCTGCAATAATCAAAACCGAGGAAAAAAATGCCTATTTCACCGCCTTGCAACAAGCCGATGCCGGACAATTAGAATTCTTCTTTAATTACATCTGCGAACAGGTAAACAACTCGCTCCGACTAATGATTAAAGGCGCCAAAGGAGAGAATATAGAAGACCCAGAGGATATTGATAAAAAACTAGCCCTGCTTGAAAAAGAACTCGACACAATTGATGAAGACCAGCAGATTCAAACCCATTTTAAAAAGGAAGTGTTCGAAAAAATATTGCACTCTTGGGCAAGCGATTTAATAAAAGCTGTTGTACCTACCATACAGAAATTTAACCATTTGTTTACTGAAACAAAGCATAATTACAGGGGCAGTAATGTTTGGTTATCGTTTGTAAATGAGCCTGTAGCTGAGTTATTGGAAGATATTTACAAAAAAAATAAGGAGCAAGAAGCCCAATTCAGGGAACACGATTGCACCATTGAGGTGGGTACTTTTTATGGTTCATTTAAGAAAGGTGGTTTAAATGCTTTTGGCTGCAATTATGGTTTTAAAATAAAATTTGAAAACATTAAGTATGAGGTTTATGTAGATGAATTTAATGCCGAAAACCGAAAAGAAACCAAGGTGTATGAGAAATTATTACATCAGCCACTCACTAATGACGAAATTAAAAAAATAAACACCATGTTGGGCAATGCAATTTTTGAGCATATTGATTACTTCACTAAAAAAAACGGACTCCGCAAATAAATGAAACATAACGCAAACAATACAAAACCGTTTTATAATACTACTATTCCGAGTGATTGGGAAATATTAAAACTTGGAAATATAGGCGAATTCAAAAACGGAATAAATAAGGATAAAGAAGAATTTGGATATGGTTATCCTTTTGTCGGATTGATGGATGTTTTTGATATTCCTAAAGTATATAATGGAGATTTCTCATTAGTTAATTCTACTGAAAACGAAAGAAAAGATTTTGATTTACAAAAAGGTGATGTGTTATTTGTTCGTTCTTCTGTTAAACCAATAGGCGTTGGATTGACAACACTAGTTTGTCAAGATATGCCTGAAACTACATTTAGCGGTTTCTTAATCCGTTTTAGAGCAAATGGAAAATTCGATTTTGAATTCAAAGCACATTGTTTTTATGAAAGTAATTTCAGAAATAGGCTTTTGAAAAAAAGTACGATAAGCGCGAACACAAATATTAATCAGGTTGCATTAAAAAGTTTAAAGATTGCACTACCCCCTCTCCCCGAACAACGCGCCATAGCCCACCTCCTTAGTTTAATGGACACCGCCATAAACAAAAACAACCAACTCATTGCCCAAAAAGAACTCCGCAAAAAATGGCTCATGCAAAATTTATTAACGAGGAAGAAACGGTTGAAGGGATATAGTGGAGTATGGAAAACTAAAACCTTAAAAAATATTTTAACTATTGCAGGTAAGCCATTTATCCCTGAAAAGGAAAAACTCTATACTCAAATTGGAATTCGGTCGCATACAAAGGGAATATTCTATAAAGAGAGAGTTACAGGTGCAAGCTTAGGTGAAAAAAGGGTTTTCTGGATTGAACCAGATTGTTTTGTAGTAAATATCGTTTTTGCATGGGAACATGCAATTGCAAAAACAACAGAACAAGAAGTTGGAATGATAGCTTCTCATCGTTTCCCTATGTATAAACCAAAGGAAAGTATTTTAACTTTAGATTATCTACTCTATTATTTCAAATCACCAATGGGTAAATACTTACTTGGTCTTGCATCGCCTGGAGGTGCAGGACGAAACAAAACATTAGGGAAATCTGAATTTATGAAACTTCAAATGCCTGTACCATCTATTGAAGAACAAACCGCCATAGTCAAAGTTCTACAAGCAGCCGATAAAGAAATAGAATTACTCAAAGCTAAAACCGAAAAATTGCGGAAACAGAAAAAGGGAATGATGCAGGTTTTATTAACAGGAAAAAAACGATTAAAAATTAACTAATATGAAAATACTTGGCATTAGAAATTCTCCAAAAAAAAATAAGGTTTTGCATACTCGACGGTGACAAAACAAACTTTGCTTTTACAAATAAAGAGGGTGAACACAAAATTGATTTACCCAAGTCCTTAAAAACAGAAGCTGAAACATATGAGTGGGTGAAAAATGAATTTAATAGAATTTTTGATAAATATGGACCTTTCGAACATATGGCGATAAAGCAAAACGAAAATGTACCAACCAGATACAGCAGTGTAAAACCTGTTATGTTTTTAGATTGCATTGCCACCCTTGTTTCTATTGAAAACAACACTCCTTTCTCATCAAACCTGTACACAAACATTGGTACCAAAAGTAAAGAAGTAGTTTCATTTGTTGAATCTCATACACAAAAAACGAATGTTCATTGGGATAGTCAAATAGCAGATGCGGTAGCTGCTGCAATTAAAAACCTTAACTAATGAGCTTTAAAAAAGGAGATAATGTATATAAATTCACACTTATTGAAAAATTAGGTGGAAATTTTGGTGAAGTTTGGCATGCAAATGACAATAGCATTAGCAGGGAAGTAGCACTTAAAATTCTCGAACCTAATTTTGAACCAATTGCTAAACTTTTGGATGAAGCTCGTATTGGAAATAAATTTAATCATAAAAATTTACTACCAATTCATTATGCTGATATAGCTTCCTTTGGGGGTAAGACATATACACTTATCTCACAGGAATATTATAAAAATGGTGCAATTACAAATCATTTAAATTCTCATAATTTTCTGCCATTACCGCAGGCTATGAAAGTTTTACAGGATATTCTATTTGGGTTAGAATATTTGCATAATAGTGGTTTTTATCATAATGATATAAAACCAGGCAATATTTTGCTAGACGACCAATTAAATGCGGTTTTAGCTGATTATGGAATCGCAGGTTTTTCTGCTAGTATTTCACCTGTTACCCCTAAAAATTCATACAAAGTACACAGAGCACCAGAAACTTGTGGCCAAAAACCTCAAATAAGCATTCATTCTGACATTTATCAAGTGGGTTGTACTGCATTTCGATTGCTCAATGGAATTAGCAATTTGAAAAACGAGTTTATTACTCTTGGTCCTGTTGATTACGAAGACAAAAAAGCAAAAGGTAAAATTCCTGATAAAAATTTTTATCAACCATTTGTACCTACTCGTTTAAAAACGATAATAAACAAAGCCTTAAATATTGACCCAAGCGCAAGATATAGCTCGGCACTCGAAATGAGACGAAAATTAGAAAAGCTAAATTTCCCAGGGTACTGGACTACTGATAGTAGTTCAAACTTAGTAGGTTTTGGTAAAAAATACTCATACCAGTTTGAAGTGGAAGCAAAAACAGGTGGTTTGTTCAATTTTATTGCAAAGAAAACTAATATACAGTCATCAAAAACTACAAATATTGGTGGTTTTGTTGCGAAAAAACTTTCGGATAAAGAATTAATAAAAGCGAAAACTCTTTTTATTGAATGGGTAATTGAAAACGCAAGCTAATTATGGAAACACCAAGTTTTAAAGAAGACCATATCAGTCAGATACCTGCTTTACAATTGTTGCAGAATTTAGGTTATCAATATCTCACACCCGAAGATGCTTTGCAATTTCGTGGCGGTAAAACAACCAATGTTATTTTAGAAGATGTTTTACGCAAACAGCTAAAAGAGATTAATAGCATTCGGGTAAGTGCAAACAAAACAAGCATTTTTACAGCTGACAATATTGAGCGAGGTATTCTTGCATTGAAGGACTTGCCCATGAATGAAGGGTATATCCATGCCAGTGAATCAGCTTATAACTTAATTACTTTAGGAAAGGCTCTGGAACAAAGTATTGATGGGGATAAAAAAAGTTTTACCCTTCAATACATTGACTGGAAAAACTGGGAGAACAATGTATTTCATGTAAGCGAAGAATATAGCGTAATGCGAAGCACCAGCAAAGAGCATTATCGCCCCGATTTGGTTTTGTTTGTAAACGGAATTCCGCTTTGCATTATCGAGTGCAAAAGACCCGATATGAAAGAGCCTTTAAAACAGGCAATAAGTCAACATTTAAGGAATCAACAAGAAGATGGCATTCGACATTTATATGTGTATTCTCAGCTGACTTTGAGCATAGCCACACAGCAAGCCAGTTATGCCACCAATTCAACTCCCGAAAAGTTTTGGTCGAAATGGCAAGAGAAATTCGAGACGGAAACCGAAGAAAAAACCTATAAAAGCAAGCTCTTTGAGTTAAAGAATACTCCATTACCATTAGAGCAAAAAAACAAACTGTTTTCAGACCGATTCAAATATGTACGCCAATATTTTGATGCTCTTGAAAACGCAGACATACTTCCAACTGAACAAGACGAATATCTTTATGGCTTATGCAGTCCTAAACGCTTATTAGATATTGTTTTTAGCTTTATTCTATTTGATAATGGAGCTAAAAAAGTGGCTCGTTATCAGCAATATTTTGCCATCAAAAAATCGATGAAACGCATTTCTGTAATGGAAGGCGGAAAACGTAAAGGGGGAGTAATTTGGCATACACAGGGCAGCGGAAAATCACTTACCATGGTTATGTTAGCACAAGCTATTGCCATGGATAAGTCAATTCGCAATCCTAAAATAATATTAGTTACCGACCGTACCGATTTAGATAGGCAAATAACAGGTACATTTAAGAAATGCGGCAGATTTGTTCAAAATGCAACAACAGGGCAGCGTTTAGTTGAATTGCTCGAAAACAAAGGCGATTCAATAGTAACTACCATTATCAACAAGTTTGTGGCTGCTATGAAAAAGATTAAAAAACCTTTGGATAGTCACGATATTTTTGTTTTGGTTGATGAAGGACACCGCTCACAAAACGGTACTTTCAACATTGAAATGCAAAAAACCTTACCCAATGCTTGCTTCATTGCATTAACAGGAACACCCCTTTTTAAGAAAGATAAAAGTACCGCAGCCAAATTCGGAGGAATTATCGATGCTTATACCGTTGACCAGGCGGTAAACGATAAAGCAGTAGTTCCATTATTGTATGAAGGAAGATTAGCTCGGCAAATTGTAAATGCTAGTCCTTTAGATACCTTCTTTGAAATGGTTTCCGAACCTTTAACCGAATATCAAAAAGCAGATTTTAAAAAGAAATTTAGCCGAGCAGACCAATTAAATAGTGCTGAACAGAAAATATATGCCATTTCATGGAATATAAGTTTACATTTCAGGGACAATTGGCAAGGCACACCCTTTAAAGCCCAATTGGTGTGCGATAAAAAAATAAATGCCATTCGTTATAAAGCATTTTTAGACGAAATAGGAATTGTAAGCAGTGAAGTTTTAATTTCATCAATTGACGAGCGAGAAGGCGAAGACAGTGCTTATGAAAAATCAAACGAGAAAGAAAACCGTTTCTGGAAGAAAATGATGGATGAGCATGGTAATTCAAGAAGCTATGAAAAAAATCTTATCAGCCGTTTTAAAAATCAGAAAGACCCTGAAATAATTATCGTAGTTGATAAATTACTTACAGGTTTTGACGAGCCAAAGAACACGGTTTTATACCTCACACGTAATTTGCAAAGCCATAAACTTTTGCAAGCTATTGCTAGGGTAAACCGAATTTATCCCGATAAAGAATTTGGTTATATCATCGACTACTATGGTGTAATTGAAAACTTAGATGATGCCCTCCTTTTGTATTCTTCTTTTGAAGATTTTGATGCGGACGATTTGGAAGGTACGCTTGTAAACATCAAGGAAGAAATAAAAAAATTACCACAAAAACACTCCGAACTTTGGGATATATTCAAATCCATTGCAAATAAACGAGATGCAGAAGCCTACCAAATCCTTTTAAAAGATGAAGCAATTCGTGCAGTGTTTTATGATAAGCTAGCAGCTTTTGCAAAAGGCCTTAAACTGGCTCTTTCTTCAATGGATTTTCATAAACAAGTGGAAGAACTTACTATAAATCGCTACAAAGAGGATTTAGCTATGTTTATGAAGCTACGTATGGCAGTTGTTGAACGGTATTCAGATGCTGTAGATTACAAACAATATGAAGGACAAATTCAGAAACTTATTGATACTCACATTACCACCGAAAAGGTTGAAGTAATAACCGAATTGGTAAACATTTTCGATAAAGACAAATTTCAACAAGAAGTAGAAAATACAACAGGGAAAGCTGCTAGAGCAGATAAAATCGCAAGTCGTACCGCTAAACATATTTCAGAAAAAATGGAGGAAGACCCTGCATTTTACAAGAAATTCTCGCAAATGCTGAAAGAAACCATTGCCGATTACGAAGCAAAGCGTATAGATGAAGCTCAATATTTAAGCAAAGTTCAGGATATTATGAACAATGTATTAGCTCATACCGATAATGATATACCAGAAGCACTTCGAGAAAAAGATATTGCAAAGGCATTCTACGGCTTAACTCTTGAATCGTTGGATGATAAGGTACAAGATAAAGTGGTGAAGATTCAAATATCAGTACAAACTGCTTTACAAATTGATGAACTAATCAAACATGCAGTATTAGAAAACAATCATCCAATAATTGACTGGCAGTTTAAAACAAATATTACGGGTAAACTTCAAATCGAAATTGGGGATTACCTAATTGATGAAGTAAGAGATAAATACAATATCAGTCTTTCATTCGGTGAGATGGATGAAATAGCCAACAAGTGTATTGAAGTTGCAAAATTACGTTACAAATAATGACAACATCTATTCAATTCGGCAGCAAAAAGATTGATTTTCTAGTAGAATATTCCGCTAGGAAAACTCTTGGTATTACTGTTACTCCTGATTCAGAAGTTTTGGTGAAAGCTCCAATTGAGAGTTCGCTTGACAAAATCAAAGAAAAGATTTTTAAAAAAGCGGCTTGGATAATAAAACAGCAAAGTTTCTTTTTGTCATTTCAGCCAAAGACACCAGCACGCAAATACATTGGCGGTGAAACTTATTTGTATTTGGGTAGGCAATACCTTTTAAAAATTGAATCGAGTAAAAAGGATTCCGTAAAACTGAAAGGTAAATTCATTGAAGTACATACAACTGATAAATCGAAAGTAAAAGGCTTAGTAAAAGAATGGTATTTGCTTCATGCAAAATCAAAGTTTAAGGGGATAGCTCAACCGCTAATTGATAAATTTAAGAAACACAAAGTTGAACCTGATTCAATTGTATTCAGAGAAATGCCAACACGTTGGGGAAGCTGCACTCCGAAAGGCAAAATAATATTAAATCCTGAATTAATAAAAGCACCTAAAGGTTGTATTGAGTATGTAATCATTCATGAGTTGTGTCATTTAATTCATCATGACCACACGCAAAAATTCATTGATTTACAAACCAAAGAAATGCCAGATTGGGAAAAATGGAAATCTAAATTAGAGAACTTACTAGCATGATGAAAGAGCCAGCCCAATTTGTAAGCACATTGCCAAAGCCCCACGAGCTAGCGCTAAATCCAAAGCTTTGTCAAAGAGCTTCCAAAGCCATCCCAAGTAGCCCACAGGGCTTTTTGTCCACCGCTCAAAAAAACAAAATAAATTTGTGCTTCGTGGATAGTTTGGTTGGGTTTGAAAAAGTGATTACTTTAGAGCTAAATAATTGATTAATAGACTGGAATGAATAAACACCAGCATACAACACGCGGTATAAAACATTGGGGTTTAAGTGGTTATGCAAGCATTCTACCACGCATCAAGTTTGGTATAACTGGACAGGAAAGTAGCCCGCAATCCCCAACGATTTCATATTGCCATCCGTTAGCGGTTAGGCTAAAAAACGAATACAATATAAAAAAGAGAAATGATATGAAAACAACTTTAAATTTTTTAATTCGAATTATTCTAACAGGACTTTTAGTTGCATGGGCTGTAATGCCTTATTTCGACAACTCGACAAACGACAGTGTGATAAATGAAATATTCAGAATAGGTATTCTACCATCTATTCTAATAATTGGAGCGTTCTTTATTATGGTCGGGTTTTATTGCAGGACTTTGCAAAGGTGTTTGACATTAATAAAACCTGAAAACAGAAAGACAAAGCCAACTTCTGTTTGGTATATGTTTGCAGTTCCTTTCAATTTTGTGGAAGATTTTTTCATAGTTGTTAATGTTGCCAATTCGATAGAAGAAGAGAAAAAATCAAACGCCAAATTAAAAAACGTTTCGGATTTTGGAATGATTTCAGGAATAGGTTGGAGTATTGCACAAGTTTTATCATTTGTCCCAAACATTGTAGGACAAATAGCAGGAATTTTAGGAATGATATTAGTAATTTACCATTGGACACAAATTGCCAAAATTAACAAACTACTTGCTGACAATGTATTAAAACAATAAATGGAATGATAGAGAAAATAAAAGCATAAACCGCTAACATACAATATGCGATAATTGCGGGCTTTTGTGGTAGGTTGAAACGTTGTGCAAGAAAGAAACATTTGTGCAACTTTGAAACGATAGAGCCTTGAAATCCCGCAACATACGCATATTGTTTTTCGTTATGGGTTATTATAAAAAGCAAAATCGCGAATGAAACCGACCATTATTATCGTATTTTTATTGATATATGCTTTTGTTGACTTGCCTTTGGAAATTACGGACAGTTTTCTGGCATATTTGATACCTTTTATCATTTCAATTGTCGGACTGGGCTTATGTATTTTGAATTTTCAGTTTATCAAAACTGTCGGCAGACACAAGAAGATTGTTCATGTTTCAAATTTTTTGACTGTTATTGTTTTTTCATTCCTTATGATTTACAATTTTCCTATACCAGAAAGAAGTGGTTTGAGATGCAAAAATTGGACAGACATTTCTATGCTAATTAATCCGATAGACAAATCAGAACAATACATATTTCAAAGTTTGGAAATAAGTGGTTCAATTTATTCACATCGACAGGTGAGAGTTAGGCCAATAAATTCTTGGTTAAGATGGAATCACATTATCAAGAGTAGTCCCCAATTTGGAAACTGGCTATATATTGACAATTCCAAAGATGGAGAAAATGCCGTTCCATTTCCGTTAGACAATTCGAAAATATGTTTTGAGACGGATAGTGCAAAAGCAGTAATTGTGACACTTGAAAATGGACAAATTAAAAATATCAACCTATAACAAAAAAAATATATAATAATTGCCGTTTCGGTGCTGATTGCGGAGTTCACAGCCCGCAACAACTCATGTGTACCTTGACAGGAAAGTGCCACGCACTCCGCAACTAATCAAATTCGCCAAACGTTAGCGGCAACTTGGTGAAAAATCACTCAATATTGAATAAGCATTGGGTTGGCTGACTCAAATCTGACAGGATAGTTAAAATAAAAACAAATCAGAAAAAGTAAATCAGAAAATCGTAACTTTGTATCTCAGAAAAAAATTTAGCTATTATGAAATTTGTTGATATAAAGAACGATATAGCATTTCGCAAAATATTTGGAAATGAGAATAAAAAGGAAATTCTTATATCTTTCCTTAATGCTGTTTTGAAATTGGAAAACCAAAACAAAATCAAAACAATTACCCTATTAAATCCATTCCAACTGCCAAAAATACAAGGATTAAAAGTAACGGTAATAGATGTAAAAGCAACTGATGAAAAAGGCAACATTTTCATAATCGAAATGCAGCTGACCGACAAAAAAAGACTAGATAAACGAATTCAATACTATGGGGCAAAAGGATACTCCTCACAAATTGACAGCGGTGACGAATACCTGAAATTAAAACCAATGATTTTTATTGGTATTCTTGACTTTGAATATTTTGACAGTCCGAATTATATTTCACGCCATTTAATTATGGACAGCGAAACTGGTGAAAGAAAATTCAAAGATTTAGAATTTAACTTCATTGAATTACAGAAGTTTACGAAAGGAATAAAACAAATAGACAATTTGGTTGATAAATGGATTTATTTCATAAAAAACGCCGAAAATTTAGAAGTAATCCCTGAAAACATTAATGATTCAGGATTGCTGACAGCTTATAAGGACGCTGAAAAACACAACTGGACAAAAGAAGAATTAGAAGAGTATGAATACGCACAAATGAGAGAACAAGACGAAAAAGGAGAAATTGAATTAGCGGAAGAACGAGCTGTTGAAAACAAGACCTTTGAAATAGCAAAAGAAATGTTAATAGATAATGAACCCATTGAAAAAATAATAAAATACACAAAACTTGACAGAGAAACGATTGAAAGACTTTTCAATGGAATGAAAAAATAGAAAGATGCCGCTAACACGCTATATACGGTCAATTGCAAGCCTTGCCGCAGGCCTCCGCTAATTGACGGTTGTACCGTCAATTTATTCTCTTCGCCTTCGTCAGTGTCTTTACCGAAAATATGAGATATACCTTTAGTAATAGATAAAAGACAAATACAGTTCGGCTTATGTATTGATTATTTCAATAAACAGATACTTCTCTTCACCTTACTTTATACACACAAAAAAAGCTTGTCAATGATTAATCAAATTGACAAGCTTTTTATATTTTATATTTAATATGTATTGTGTTGCGTAGTGTCGCTACGTAACGGTACGTCGAGGTGCTGTATAACGTTACGTCGTGACTAGACGTAACGGTGCGTCGAGGTGCAACGTAACGGTACGTCGAGGTAAAGCGTACTGTTTAGTGCAAGTACGCTTTAGTATTACTCTCAGGTTCAAGCAATAACAAGCAATTTGCTGTATTCTATAACTCCTGTTTCTTTTAAGAAAGTACTACCATTAGAAAACTTGGTAACTATCTGCAAAGTATATTCTCCCGCTTCAAGAGCCGGCACATGTGCTAGTCTAAATTGTCAAAGCTATCATAATTCACCTGCAATTTCTTTGGATATGTAAGTAAATAAAAGTAATTTGGAAGCTGGAAAAAAACAGTTGTAAACATAAGAGATATTGATGGAATTGAGGGGGATGGTTAGGTGTGGATGTTGGCAATATTAATACTAAACAAACTAGATAATATGAGACAAATTTTTATTTCAATGCTCCTTTGGGCTACGTTAAATTCCTTTGGACAAATTTTGTATTATGATTTCAAAAGATACGATTATCCCCACTTAGAGATATCATACCCTGATTCGATCAATTCGGTAGATGTTTACAAATATGAAGCATATTTCACCTCTTCCCCAAAGACTCCAGCGTCAAAAGGGAAATTACTTTATCACATTGTTTTAGATGATAATCACAGAAAGTCTGAGATTATTAATTACAATACAACAACTGGTAATATTGAAGCAAAATATATATTTAACTATTCCCAAATTAACCTTGAAGAAATTACAATGTTGAATGAATATAATAAAATCAGACATCATTGGTTATTTAAAAATGGAAAATTAATAGAAGAAGTAAGGTATAACTTCAAGCAAGAAGTAACTGATATATGGTCTTATAGTTATATTAATGATACTTTGATTGAGACTTTCACTAAACACAACAAGCAGGATAATGTATTGTGTGAATTGAAATATAAATATGATTCCTTAAATCGTTTAATTGAGGAAAAGGAATTTAAAAACGACAGTCTTGTATATATAGATAAAATGATATATGATACTGCTGGGAAATTAAATAGAATCAAGTACTACCCTCCTAAAGTTACTGTTTGGAGTTTTTTGGTAAGACTCATATCGTGTCAAGGAACATTTCTGATGAGAATACTCTGGCATATCATTTCATCGAATTTCAATATGACAGCTTGGATAGAGTCGTAAAAAAGACATGGATCAGGAATGATTCTGCAATAGAAAATTATGAGACTTATTCTTATGAACCTGGCGGTAAATTATTAAATATTACAGAATACAATAAACGCAATAAACCTACTCGTAAACAAGTTTATGAATACAATGATTTCTGCAGATTAAATGGGTATGCTCAATACGAAAGGATTATGGGGAAAAAATTAAAACCAATGGTTGAATGGAAAAAAATTGAAAATAAAAGCGGTAATATTGATAAGGTTGAAATTATTTACAGGTATGAAAAAAAAACAGTTTTATATACTTACGAATATCAATAATTCTATTGTCACCGATGGCGCAAGCTTGTAGCCAGTACCTTTTAAAACCATATATTCCATTTACTTCGCAAAGTCCGAATTACAAACTCCAACTATTTGTGTGTAGAGAAAATTCAAGCTCAGACCATCTGGCGTAGATGATAAATTTCTTGTGAATAATGAGGTGTAGATATTTGGAATATATATGAACAAGTGATATTGAATAATTTAAATCAATTATAAAACAAATAAATAAATCGTAATAAAACAAATAAATAAAATTATGAAGACAATTAAATTTCTAGCATTCCCATTGCTCCTTTCCCTTTGTCTGATTTTTATAGTTCCTTTTCAAAGTTGCAAAGATGATGATGATTGTGATGATTGCACTACGGTAAAAAAACCAAACATTTACATTTATCCTAGTGAACAAATTGACTTGACCGTAAAACTTAATTTCCCTATGGGCGGTAAGGTTGTTGCTTCAATTCCCGATTATGGAAAAGGGTGGAATATTACAGTAGATACTTCTGGAATGATAAATAATACCTATTCTTTTTTGTTTTATGAGAGCAAACAACCAGACATTTGGCAAAGAAGTTATGGATGGAATGTACAGACTGATAAATTAGAATCCTTCTTCAGACAAAACATGACCGATTATGGATTCAAAGGCAGAGAAATTGAAGATTTTATTGAGTATTGGATTCCAAGACTTAATGATTACACCTCATACTCTATTTATCCTCAAACCCAAAGTCTTATAGAGGAAGTAATTCAATTAGATTTTTCAAAACAACCGGAGAACATCTTGAGACTTTTTTATGTAGTAGAAGGAAGTAATCAATTAAAAGATAATTTAACAATACCAACCATTGACAGCTTTAAACGAGAAGGTTATTTTGCAACAGAATGGGGAGTGATAAATGATTTATAATTGGTATATATTGAGAAGCATCGGCAGCGGTCTATACCGATGAGGATGCTTCTTTCGTTTGTTTATTTAAAAAAGCATTAATCCATACCTTCACTTTTACAAACATTAGTTTTTCTTTATTTCAAACACACAAGCACTATTGAGCGGAACTTTAAGATGCGATCCGTTTTCTAAAGCTTCAACAGGGTCTATTTCTATTGCTCCAAAATTATTATAAATCTCTTCGGCTTTCCACATTTTATCTTTTGGCAAACCTATTAGCGTCATTGCATGTTCGGGTATTTTAAGATAAACATCATGGTTTGAATTGAAATCGAAATTTACCACAATCAGCAGAATTTGCTCATTACAAAACCTAAAGAATGCAAAAATACTGTCGGCATCGAGATTTCCTTTGTAGTTTACATACATTAAATCATAAAATCCGCCTTCGGTAATTGCAGGATTTTGGAACCGTAACTTGTTTAACTTCTCATAAAACGCTCGTGTTTCTCTCTGTTTCTGACTCAGCAATGCTCCATCGAAAGCACCTTTGTTTACCCACTTCTGATATTCGGTAAAAGACCAATAATCAAATATTGTAGTTCTGCCACCTGTACCACTGTAGCCTTCCTCATCGGTTCCGGCTTCGCCTATTTCTTGTCCGAAGTAAATCATAAGTGGACCTTTGTTCATCGTAGCACAAAGAATCATAGATGCATACGCAGAAAAAGCATGTTTACCAAAATATGGCGACGCAATACGCTGTTCGTCGTGGTTTTCCAAGAAACGCACCATGTGGTCTGATACTCCTGCTTGCATTTTCCAACAATCACTTATGTATTTTGCAGATCCATGACCTTCTATAATTAAACGCAGAATATCATACAAACCTACTTTATCATACAAATAGTCAAACTTACCACGCTGTATATATGACTTATATTCTTGCGGGTTGTATACTTCGGCAACGAAAATAATCGCTGGGTTTAGAGCCTTAATCTGTGGAATGACCCAAGCCCAAAACTCAACCGGAACCATTTCTGCCATATCGCAACGAAAGCCGTCAACGCCTTTTTTTGTCCAAAACTCAAGCACTTCATACATACGCACCCAAGTATCGGGTATTTTCTCGAAATGCTCTTCCCATAGATTTTGGTAGTCTATTCCGTAATTCAGTTTTATTGTTTCATACCAATCGTTTATAGACGGATGGGCGGTAAAAGCATCGTTTCCGGTTACTTTTGCAGGAAATTCTATATATTCGGGTGAACCTACGGTATAAGGGAAACTCACGCCCTCAGGCACGTGAAAACCTTCGTTTAAGATATAATAAAAATTATTATTCACATCAAAAGCCTTCGTTTTGTCGTCATAGCCACCCAATTCAAGATAGCCACCAGGCAGGTTTTTGCATTTATATTCCCGAGCTACATGATTTGGCACAAAGTCAATTATAGCTTTCAAACCATTATTGTGCGTTCGCTCAATCATAGCTTCGAACTCGCTCATTCTGGAAAAAAAATTCACAGCCAAATCGGGAGCTACATCAAAATAATCTTTTATAGCATAAGGCGACCCTGCTCTACCTTTTATAATTCTCGGATTTTCTTTCTCTAAACCAAACTCAGTATAATCGGTAGTACAAGCATGACGAATAACACCGGTAAACCAAACATGGGTTATTCCAAACTGCTTAATAGCTTGTAAGGCATCATCGGTAAAATGGGCAAATTTGCTACAGCCGTTCTCGGCTAGTGTACCAAATTTTTTATTTGTTGCATTATCATTTCTGAACAAACGGGTAAATACTTGATAGATATTGATAGGTTGTGTCATTATAGGCGTAATATTTTTATAATTAAAGTATAATTCGGTTATTAAAAAGATTGTCTTGAGAAAATAAAAGTACAAATATTTATTGAAATGTAGTTTTTTTAGGTGCTAAATATATTTCTGAGTTAATTTATTGAATAGATCATAAAAAATGCACAAAAACTACTAATGCGAATTAAGAGTTGAAACCTAGCATAATCTTATGGAGATAATTCAAATTACAGAAACTATAATATTTTGTGACTTTGAAAATTCATAAAAGACTAATTTCAGGACTAATAGAGTCTGTTCTGATTTGAAATTTTAGAAGTAGAAGAATCGGATTGTTCATTAAGTTTAAAAATTACTTTCTGAAAAATGGTATAACCTATTTATAAACGAACACAGTGGTTCTCTGTGTCTTCTCTGTGAATCTTTGTGTAATATATTATTATTTCACAGAGAGCCACGGAGAAGGGCACAGAGGTTCACAGAGAAAATTCAACTCTTATTTCAAACTACTACTATTAAAAAGGATAAGAAAGTATTTTTACTAACTTCATTGACACTTCATTCGCAAAATTGCTTTCTGAAATAATAAAAACCTTAGATTACTTAACGTCACCATAGTAAAAAGCCAGCAACCACAAAAGAAAAAACACCCATGTAGCAATATCACTTGCAAACTTGGGTGTAAAAAACACAAATAATTTATTGACACCTAAAATTATGAGCTTTCCGGCATCAACGAAAGCTATGGAATTTATTTTTTATAGCACTTTTGCTTACAAAAGTACCATCTAAATCTACTTTTATGGTATATATACCTGGTGTTAAACTGGCAATTTTAGAATTTTCGGCATTTAAAGTAATTGACTTCAATACCAAATGCGATTCAATAAGATTACCCAACACATCATAAATCTCAACCGTTACCGCTTTGTCGTAATCTAGTGTAATGATAAGTTCGCTCGTAAACGGATTAGGATATACTGCAAGAGCATTAGAAAATTGCTCATTCAATGAGGTTAAAAACTCTTGTTTAGCAGTTTCATATCCTTGCTGGTAGGCAGTCTCTTGCGAGTCTGAACAGGTAGCTTCACCTTCTTTAATACCTAAATCGAAACCTAAATCGAAATAATCGACTCCTGTATTTACTATTTCTGTACCGGTGCCGGTATTAGTCTCTACAACACCACCTTCTGTTGTAGCTGTTTCGCTGGTAGTAGTTAATTTCAGACCATTGGTAGTCATCAAATCTAGTCCACCAATTCTTACATCATTCAAGAAAATTAGACCACCTTGCCAGTCAGGACAATCTTCGCAATAAGTAATTTCAATTCCCGGCTCTAATGCAAGGAATGAAGTATTCTTAGTTAGAAGACCATATTCCAAACTCATCTTTTCTGCCAGAGCAATACTTTCTTTGCTGTAATATTGCGAATTTAACTGATCAATAATAGCCGAAGTGAGAGCATATTCCATTAGAGAATCGGTTTCTTGATTGATGGTAAATTCTATTTTTTTCATATAAAGTTGTCCTTTATATCTAAAACTTACATCAGCAAAGAATTTTGTTCCTGCACTTACTCTTCCCAATTCAATGTAATTGTTTTCAGGCTTCAATAATTGCGGCATGGTTACAACCTTATCATACACCGTACCTTCATTTGTATAAGTATTTATATTTAATAAAATCAATTTTGAAGCGTTGTTACTTATATAACTACTAAATCTATTCAGAAGATCTTCTTTTGAATAGATTACACTTCCATAGTAATAATAGTAATTTCCATTCTTATTCAACAAATTAGACAAAGACCTTAAAAAATAATTACTATAGTAATAAGTATTAATATAACCGGTCTCAATATAAGAGGTAGTAAGCAAAACTACTGCATTATTAAAGCCACTAGCTTTTTTCAAATCTCTAGCTACAGAATCTGCAATATTATAATTAACACCATAATTTTCTTTACTGTTGGTCAATAAATAACTAAAAACGCCCTCTTCGTTTACCAAAGGAGTACTCTCTGTCAATAGCGTTTTCAAATCGGAAGTATAGCTATCGTCATTACCAACAAGGTTCTGATAAAGTGCACTTAAATTCTCTGGTGTTACATTTTTCCAATCGCTTGAATATTTGTAAACTCCATTGTTTTTAAGTATTACATTAAACATATTCTCCGATGATAATGAAGAAAGCATGTGCAACACTTCTTTATAAAGTTCTTCATTTTTCATAGGAATAACTTGTATAGGCTTATAAATTCTATTGCTATAGGTAGTTCCATTTTCATCGGTTGTATATATCCACTCATAGGTCGAATCTTCCTTCACGGTAGGGTCGTTGTCTATAATGAAAAGGATTTTTTTAGCATCTACCAGTGCAAATTCATCTTTAAGATTCAGAGAAAGGCGGTAAGCTATAGCATCGTCTGCTTTTGATGCTTTGAAACTTGATACAGTAGCCAAAGTTGAACTTACGATTTTTGTATCAGTATCGGAAGTTATTTTTGCAGTTAGATAGTCGGGGTTTTCTGACTGAGTAAACTCAACATCGCCACCGGCAAACTGTGGATTTTCGAAACTACTACTTTTTTTCAATAGTACTGAATAATTAACCGGTGTAGCCGATGCTTTAAATAACTCTGTAGGTAAGGCAAGCGATTTAACCTCACCACTTACTTGAGCCGGAACCATGTATGTCATTTTCATGGTACGACCATTCGTTGGATTTAGCGGGAAAATCTTAAACTGATAATTATCGCCACTGTTTTTGTACATAATAAGCGGATCAATTCTGCGCTTTACAAGTCCTTCGTATATGGCAGTAGCTTCTTTTCTTGGTAAAAGCTCTGCATTTATCCACTCATTATCTATAAGCAATGAGGCAGATTTAACAATAGCACCTGTAGGCATATCGAAATTGCAAACAAATTCGAGAGAGTCATAAAACTTTTCTGAATTTAACTCGGAAGAATTTACCGACATTTCTAATTCATAGAACACATAGTCGCCATCGGGGGTAACGGTAACTGTTGCTGCGGTAATGACTCCTTGCGACCATAAACCACCGTTTCTAGGGTCGTTTACACTCATATAGGCATAAGCCCAACTGCAAAAACTGAGCAGCACAAATCCTACTGCTAAAAGTAATGATTTCATTTTTTTCATTTTTTAAATTTTTAAATAGGTTACTGGATAAGTTATTTTCAAAAATAATATCGATAATATTTTATACCCTTATGACAACTAATTGCAAAAGTACCCCATATAGATCATAAAAAAAATATCTGTTATGTTTATTTTCCCCTACATACTGTGTGTTGATTGTCTTTACAATAATGAAGCAACTTTCTGACGTTGTTCTGTTTTCAATCTTTATAAATTACCATTAACCAGCCAACCATTGCTTAAAGTCATTATTATTTGACCTACTTACATAGAGTCGTTCTGGTGTAGAAACAGTGAGATTTAGTGCTAATCGACCCGAAAACCAAATAGATGCATCTTTTATTGCGTTGCGAGATACAATGAATTGCCGGTTGATACGGAAAAAATCATTCGGTACTAATTGCAGCGAAATGTTTTCTAAAGAGTCGTCAATTATATAATTTGCATTATTAAAAGTAGCAGCTTTAACGGTTTTGTATTCAGTATAAAAATATGCTATGTCTTTTGTGGCTAATGGGATTAATTTATCTAAATGTGCCACTAAAAATGCTTTTTTATAGGTAGATTCTCGACCGAGCTTTTCCAATAATTCTTTTATAAGTTTAGAATTATCAGATTCCTGAGCATGTGATAAGGTTTTTATTTTTGTAAGCGCACGTTTGAGGTCGTCTTTGTTTATTGGTTTCAAAAGATAATCTATGCTATTTACTTCAAAAGCTTTCAGTGCATACTCGTCATAAGCTGTTGTAAATATAATTGGCGATTCTATATTTATTTCCTTGAAGATTTCAAAAGAAGAACCGTCGGCTAAATGAATGTCAAGGATACCATATCGGGCATGGGGTTTTTTCTAAACCAATCAACACTTTGGCTAATTGTCTGCAATTCGGCAACGATTTCTATGCTGGCATCTACTTCTAGAATCAAGCGAATGAGATGGGTTGCTGCTCTTTTTTCATCTTCTATTACAATAGCTTTCATAACTTACAGGTACTAGTTTGTTTACTAATTTGTTTACGAAATAGTATCTTTTGGTGAATGCAGCGGAAGTATAACGGAAAATACACCATCAGTATCGGAAATTACGATTTCTTTTTGAAGTTTCAGCCTGAATCGTTCTGCAAGATTAGATAATCCTATTCCGCTTCCGCTTTGAGCTGTCTTTTTTGGTCTAATCTAATTGAATACGATTACAAGCGGATCTGGTCCCACTGTAATACTTATAACTAATGGAGATTCGGTAGATATTACATTATGCTTTATTGCGTTTTCTATAAGTGTTTGTATGCTCAATGGCATAATTTCATAGCGGAGATAGTTTTCGTCAATATTGAAATCGAACACCAGACTGTTTTCATATCGCAGTTGCATCAGCTCATTGTAGCTACGAGCAAATTTCAATTCATTTTCTAGTGTTGTAGATTCTTTGTTTGATATTACATATCTAAAAACCGATGATAGTTGCTGCAAATAATTGCGTGCTCTGTCTGGTTCTTCTTGTATGAGCGAGTCGAGAGTGTTGAATGTATTAAATAAAAAATGCGGGTCGAGTTGATTTTTGAGAGCTTCGAATCTGGAACGTGCGTTTTCTGCTTTCATTGCTTCAAACTCAAGTATCATTTTTTGTTTTTGACTTGATAAATAAATAATAAGTGAAAATGAGAATGCTATAATTGCAAGAACAAAATCTTTGATTAGTGGACCAATTCGTGCACTTGGCGGAATATTGTCGACATTTACTACCGTTTGCATTAAAAGCGATGTGATGTAATTAAAAAGAAATACTGTAGCAATGGAGGCTACAACTGCAATAACAATTTTTCTTCTTTCAGTTGTTTTGCGTTCAAGTATTTTTAAATTAATAGCAAATTGAACAAAAAGATAAAGATATGTTCCTAAAATTCCAATAACAAATGCCCACGAATTAAAATCTTTAATAAAAGGAGGTCTTTTCTCAGTTGGAACGAACGCTGAATGGCCAAAATAAAAAAATATCCCCAACATTATTGTTACTATTAGAAACGTAATAGTAGCATATTTTGCAGCTTCTTTGTATGTAAAATGTATATTTTTCATAGATAGCAATTATCAGGTAATGAATAAATATGGCAAAAGTAATAAATAATATCAAACGAACTATTTATTCGTAACGCAGTGCATTAATAGGGTCGAGGTTTGCAGCTTTTCTTGCCGGATACCAGCCAAAGAACATACCTATAGCGGCACAGACAATAAATGAAACAGCAATTGTAGGAATATTAAGAACAAAAGCCCAATCGAGCAAAGTTGAAACTGTAAAAGAAAGTCCAACACCGAAAAACATTCCTATAATTCCCCCGGCAATGCTCAAAATGGTACTCTCGAACAAAAATTGGGTTAGAATATCTTTGTTTTTTGCACCCACAGCCATACGTAAACCTATTTCTCTTGTTCGCTCGGTAACGGTAACATACATTATGTTCATAATACCGATGCCCCCTACAAGCAAAGAGATAGCAGCTATGGCAGCCAATAAAATGGTAAGCATATCAGTTACTGTGCTTAACATATCAAGAATTTGTTGTTGCGTACGAACTTCGAAATCGTCATCATTACCTTCCATAATTTTATGTGTACGCCTCAAGATTGACTCAATATCGGCAACCGCCAAGTCCGACACATTTTCCGACACCGCAGAAGCCGATATCATGTGGAGGTAATTAATTGCAAGCATACGTTTCTGAACGGTGGTATAGGGCAATATGACAATGTCATCTTGATCCATGCCCATCATGTTTTGTCCTTTGCTTTCGAGTATGCCAATTATCTTAACAGGTATTCGGCCAAGTCTGATAACAGTTCCCAGTGGATTTTCTCCATTTTTAAAAAGATTATCGACAACAGTCTTACCTATTACACAAACCTTTGCCGAGTTTCTTACATCATCAGCTGTTATATTAGAGCCCGAGGCAATTTCATATTTATTTATCTCAAGATATGCCTCATTTACACCGCTAATAGCTCCCGGCCAGTTATTAGCTCCATAGACAATTTGCTTCGAGGCTTTTACTACAGGAGAAGCCATGCTTATATTAGAAGACCCGGCTAGTATAGCCTCTACATCGGTTGCTTTGAGTGTCTGTACATTTCCCGAACCTATATTTACACCACCTTCTGTTTGACTTGCACGCATTACCATTACAGCATTGGTTCCCATTGAAGATATTTCTGAGGAAATGCCTTTCGTAGAACTCTGACCAAGGCTCACCATAGCTATTACGGAACCTATACCGATAATTATCCCGAGCATTGTCAACAATGCCCTGGTCTTATTGCGAAGGAGTGCCTGCCATGCAATTTTTATATGATTTCTAAATTTCATTGTATATCTGTTTAGTTTTCGATTTCGTTTTGAATGCCAACTGTAATATCATAATCTTCACTTACGGGAAGTTTATCTAGTGCTGCTCTTGCCGAAAGCGTTTTTATTCCTTCATCCTTTACTATATTACCATCACGCAACATTATAGTACGACTTGTAAAAATGGCTATATCTGGTTCGTGAGTTACAAAGGCTATTGTCTTACCTTTGGAATTAAGCTCCTGAAAAAGACTCATTATTTCATAAGATGTTCTTGTATCAAGGTTCCCTGTAGCTTCATCGGCGAGTAGCATAACCGGATCGTTGACAAGTGCACGGGCTATAGCCACACGCTGTTGTTGCCCTCCCGAAAGTTGATTGGGAGTGTGATGCATACGATCGGCTAAGCCTACCTGTGTCAAAGCATTGATTGCTCTTTCTCGCCTTTCGTCACTAGAAACAGTATTATTATACAATAAAGGCAACTCTACATTTTCAAGTGCTGAAGTTCTTGGTAATAGGTTATAGGATTGGAATACAAATCCAATCTTTCGGTTTCTTATTGTGGACAGTTCGTCTCTAGATAGTTTGCTGACAGAAATACCATCTATGAAATAATCTCCTGCGCTGGGTTTGTCAAGACATCCGAGAATATTAAGCAGGGTGGACTTGCCGCTACCGCTTGTTCCCATTATGCTCACAAATTCGCCTTTATGTATTTCGAACGATATGCCTTTCAGTGCCCGAACGGTTTCGCTGCCCATCTTAAACTCCCTGTGCAGTTTTTCTATCTTAATAATTGTTTCCATAATTCTCAGTGTTTTTTGATTACATTCCTCCGTTAGGACCACCATGCGGACCTCCTTTTGGGGGAGTTGGCAGAAAGCCTTTACTTTTCTTAACCGCTTGTTTTTCACCAATTGATGCAGACAATATTACCTCTTGCCCCTTCGATAGTCCTGATTTTACTATGAAAAATATACCATCACCCAGACCTGTAACTATCTGTTTTCTCTCAACTTTGTCGCCTGATTTTAGCCAGACACCTTTATTATCGTAGATTGAGTCCGCGGCTAATTCTAAATATTTTGAAAGTTCTTCATCCATTTTGAAATTCAAAGCTTCCACAGGAACGAGCAAACCACTTTCAGAAGCAACAATGATGGTAATATTAGCAGTCATGCCTGGTAGCAACTTCTCTTCCGGATTGGGAGCATTTACAACTACCGTATAGGTTACTACATTGGCAGTAATGACAGGTTGAAGTCTTAGCTGACTTACTACGCCCGAAAACGTATCGCGAGGATATGAATCTACGGTAAAGTTAACCAGTTGTCCGACTTGCACCTGACCTATATCAGCTTCATCAACATCTACTTCTACCTGCATTTTTTTCAAGTCTTCAGCTATGGTAAATAAAGTTGGAGTAGAAAAGGCTGCAGCAACGGTTTGTCCGGTGTTTACAGCTCGGTCTAGAACCACACCATCTATAGGAGAGTAAATGAAAGCATAAGAGAGATCAAGCTCAGCCTGATTAAGTGTTGCTTTTGCATTTTCATAAGTTGTTTGAGCCTGATTTTGCCTGTTTATAGCATCTTCGATAGAAGCCTGTGTCGAAGCATTTGCATCAAATAAAGTTTTAATTCTCTCATAGTTTTGAGTAGCGTAAGAGAGGTCGCTCTGTGCAGCTCTTACAGAAGCTTTAGCCTTATTTATCTTTTCCATGAGCGTATTTGTTTCGAGTTGAGCAAGCAACTGACCCTTTTTTACATGAGAGTTATAGTCTACATAAATCTTCTCAATCACACCAGAAACCTGCGTTCCTACTTCCACAACCTCTACAGGTTGTACATATCCGGTTGCCATTACGGTTGTTTCTAGTGTATCTTCGCTTATAATTGCGGTATTATAAGTTACACTTTCTTTTCCTCTTGTAAATAGTACTATCGCACCTGCAATTATAATTACAAATAGAGCGATGAGGATTCCTACAATTTTTTTTCTTTTCATCTTATTTATATTTTGGAATTTTACACTTTATGAATTTTATAATGTAACCGGATTGCCCATATACACATCCAATACCTTGCGTTTGAGCATAAAGCCATATTTGCTTTGTATATAATCGTTCATTACATTGATGTAATTGTTTTGCTGTTGCAATAATTCCACGGCTGTAATAGAACCTTGTTCAAATTTCGTTTGATATACTTGAAATGATTCAAAGTAGGCATTTTGTCTAATTTCCGATGACTTGAATTTACTTTCTGCCAAAACCACACTTCGGTATTCCTGTATGAGTGTCTGCCGTACATCCAGTTCTGTTTGTTTGCGTTCCAGTTCAGCTTGTTGTAATGCAATACGACTTTGGGCAACATTTGACTTTGTCCTGCCATTATTGAATATTGGAATACTTAGGGTAAAACCTATTTGTTCGTTTAATTTGTCAGATAACTGCGTACCATATTGGTCAAAATCATTTATATGACCAGAACCTATACCAGCTTTCAAACTAAGCGATGGCGAGTAAGCCGAACGAGAAATGAGAACACCAGCTTTGGCAATCTCAACATTATAATCGCTGATACGCAAATCGGGCAATGTTTCGATAGAACGCGAAACCACCTCGGCTTCTGAAGGTATTATACCCATTTGTTCCAAGACAGAATCGTGAGGATAGGTTATCTCTATAGCTTGCGATAAATCTAAAGACATAAGGTTTTTGAGTATATTCAAACTATTATCTCGACTTATTGTTGTTTCCAAAGTATTGTTTTGGTCATTAGCAAATTGCGATTCGAGCAACAGATAATCGCTTTTGAGAATATCACCCGTTTCAAACCGAACCTTACCCTGCTTCACTTGAGCATCGCTCGCTTTCAGAACAGCATTCTGATACCGGAGGAGTTCTTCATTACCTAGGGCAGTAAGAAATGCTTGGAGTACCTGTATGGTCAGGTCATTCTCAAATTGTGAAGTGCGGAACTTCGATTGTTCAGCAGAGAGTTTCTTTTTTTCTATAGTATTGTTTATATAACCACCTTGGTATACGGTTACCCCGGTGTTCAGGGAATAATTGCCACTCCAATTGCTACCGGTGTTGTTAGAATGAGTGTATGTTTCCCCGATAGTAGCATTAAGGTAGGGCAGTCGCTCCATTTTAGACTGTTTGTAAACCTCTTGATTTGCCGATTCATTCAATATCACCGATTGTCGGTTGTAATTGTTTTTGTAAGCCAATTCAATACAATCAACTAAAGACAAGCTTAATACTTCTCCCGTAGACGGTTGAGCTGCTATTGTTAATCCGGAAAACACTCCGAATAATAAGTATAAAACGATTTTCTTCATATCAAATAATATTTAACTATTTACTGAGTCAAAATTACAGTAGTCCGATGAAGATTTCGTTGAAAAGTAACTGAGTGGTTGAAAATCGAAGCTGATATGCAAAGAGAAGAGCTGAATGGTAAAAGTGCTTTACCTAGATTCCTAAATAGCTGAATGAGAATGCCTATAAACTAATTGAAAATAGATTTTAACTGTTTTAACTCAGGTTTTTGCAATTAGAATCTCTTTGCCGACGTGTGTCTTTATTGACTTTAATCTTAGCCGTTTTTATAAATGAATTGCACAACCCGTTTGCTTTGCTTTCGTCTATATCCTATTGAGGGCGTGACTCAAAGTCACACTCTCAATAAGGCATCAATAGTATTAGAAAATTAAGTACACAATTTCATTTTGCAATTGAATATCCTGTTTTAGTAGTTACATACCGTAGAGACGCACGGACGTGCGTCTCATAAGAGTATTTTTAAATTGCAAATGCTATTTTGACAGACGCACGTCCGTGCGTCTCTACAGGGAAATTCGTCTACATTCTGAACTACACCACCATCATTAAGGCATTTGTAATAAAGACATAAATTAGATTACACGTTTCCTACCCTAAATAATTCCTAAATCCTTTAATATATCATGTTTAAACTTGCTAAGCGGACGTTTATGAAAATCTGGTGAATTTAGCTCTGTTCCAAAAAGTAAACGAAACACTTCATCTTTAGACAATGTGGTACTAGGAAAAAACTGTTGTATTTTTTCTATATATGAATCAGAATATGCCTGTTTTATTTTTATTAAATCTGCTAGTTCTGAATGATGTGCATTGTACATTGTATCAATATGTAAATCTTTTAAAGTCTTGATTATTCTTTTACTTCCATCACTTGATGTTGTGGGTTCAATAGAAACTTCATACTTATTTAAACATGAATCGTATTTGTAATTGAATTGAAAATCATTTGTTTGATTTTTATCTCGCTCTAAGTATGGATGAACATAATTTTCTAATTCAAATTCCTTACGCCCTTTTGATGAACTATTACAGATACTACAACTTGGAATTAGATTATAAAACGATAATGCAAGTAATGGATATTTTTCTTTAGGAAACCAATGGTCAAATTGAGGTCGCATTAGTTTGCCACCAGATTTTGACTTTTTTGTTGTTGTATATATTCTATTGCAGTATGTGCAAGTTCGTCTATTAAGATTTTCTGATAAATGGTAGGTGCTGTAGGTATTATTAGGTTCTTGATCAACAAACCAATTATAATTTATAACTTCCATAAACTTTTTAAAAGTACTATCTATTTTCTTTTTTTTCTTTATCTGAGAAGGGTCTAGTCTTTTTTTTTCTAGTATAGATAAAATTTCTTTATATTCCAGCGAGGTTATTTCTTTCCAAATTTCATTATTTATCTTTATTAGTTCTTCTGGTTTACCAGACACGATATTTTCTATTCTTTTGTCTTTTAATAATATTGATTTAAGTTTAACATCTATTCTCACTGGTTTTACTCCTTTTGGAGAACAATTAGAGCATTTCTGTGGACATAAAGCTTTGTCAATTTTACGGTATAAATAACAAGAAATTCGATTAAAATGTTCATTCACAAATTTTTCTTGATTACTACTGTCTATATCTAAGAATTGCATTATTTATCTTTCTTTAATGGGTTAATATCAAAACCAAGTTCATTTGCATATTTTACTAAAGCTTCTTTTTTCTTCTCATCATCTGTTAGAAAGATTTTATCATACATTCCTTGTAACTTGGTTCGAATTATCGGTTCACCGATTGTCCTTATTAGCTTCAAATGATATTCATTATCGTTATTGAATCCTTTTTGTATTAGTTCTTCTTTTTTATTTTCTAAGTTCGTTCTTTCTTCTTTTAGATTATTTCTATCTTTCTCTGTTAATGCTTCTTCAAGTTTTGATTTAATTTCTGCGATTCGTTTCGTAATTGAATTAAAATTCAAAAACCGAATTGTCTCCTCAATCTTATTCTTTGCAAACTCTCCCATAAAACCATTCTCTAGAAAGAATCCATGAGCAAGTAAATCGTGAATATTTGCTCCGAATGTATTCATTTCAACTTTTTGAGGAATACTTTTAGCATTTTCAACTTTTAAGAAGAGAATGTTTGAAGATGGTATATCGGAAAGGATAAATGGAGAATGGGTTGAAAAAATGATATTAATATTTTTAATATTATTCAATTTAATTCTTGTTAATCCACCGATGAATTCGCTAATAAATTTACGCTGCATTTCAGGATGAAAGTATAATTCGATTTCATCGAAAATAATATTAATGTTTTCATATTTTGGGTGATCTTGCTTTAAATTTTTGTTTTTTTCTACTGAATTAAGATTTAGTAAATGATAATATATTGTTTGCAATACATTAACGAGTTGCTGTTCTCCAGAACTTAACAGTTCAAAAGCTGCATTATTTTCAATAGATAATTCTATTTCAAACATTGCAGCAGGCATTAATTCTTCAATCGGTTCAGGTTTTCCTAATATTCTTAATTTTAGTTCAGCCAACGACAATTCTATTACAGTAGCAAAATTGTTAATCCCTTTTAAAATATCATATCTTAAAGTATTTAAGACTTGTCTTAATTTTAATGTTTTATGGCTTTTGTCGTTGCTTAGTTTATCTAAATATATATTGAAATCATTCAGTTCAGGCAAATAAGAAGGTGCTTTGCTTTCCTGATAATGAATTTTATATTCATCATAAGTTTTGGCAATTTTGAATAATTTTCTTATAGTATATTTAATAATATAATGTTTCCATTTAACATTTTCAATAATTGAACTTATATCTTCGGATTCATTGGAAAAAGTTAATATTTTTATTAAAATTTTTTCTTCTAATTTATCTATAGTAAGATTTTCCTTCTTTAAAAGATTATCAATAATATTATTAATTTCAAATCCATCAAAACTTGAATATTTTTCTTCTTCAAGAATAAATCGTATTTTGTTTACTCTTTTACCTTCTAACAAAACTTTATCTTCATAATCATCATTTATTAGATTTGCTAAAATCCTTGTTTGTGTTAAATGAGTTTCCCTATTTACGCTAAAATCGCCATCTTTCCTCATTGGGTTTATTACTAAAGGAGTTAAATAACCATCATTTTTATGAAACAGCTCTTCAATCCAATAACCAATGGATCTCGAATTTAAACCATAGGTTGAATAATTCAGTGCGATTGTATAAAACAATTTATTTAAATCAAATTTATTTGTTTGGTTTTTATTTAAAAGATTATATTGTTTAATCTTTTTTTCTTTATCATTTTTTACACTTGGAGTATAATTGCTGATTAAATTTTGATCTTGTATTTTATTAAGAACTAAACAATAAACATCTTCATTTAACAAAAAAAATAACTCTACTTTCAATTTATCAATAAATTCATTGATTTGTTCTATTTTTTTTTCATACGCATTTATTGTTAATTTTACTCCTTGAATTTCGGAGGAATCAGAAAGTGTTTTAATTTTTTCATCTTGCGCTTTAATCTTTTTCTTATAATAGTCTTGATTTTTGGGCAGGATCTTTTCATTTATACCAATAACATAAACGGTTGCAAATAATAATTCAATCAATGAACTTTTCCCTGAACCATTTTTCCCAACGATAGCAGAAACATTAATTTCCAAATTTTTATCAAAGCTGTAAATATTGTAATCATCAGAAATCTTTTTTATTTCAATAATTTCAGAGTGTATATCATTTTCATCGCTTTTAATAAACTTATATTGATTATAAAATTGATAAATTTCACCTTCAGTTAAAACTTTCAAAAATCTTGAATCACAATCTTCCAACGGTCTAATAGCAATTATCTTAAAATCGTTACTCATGTTTTCTTATTTCATTTAGTATTTATAAAGCTACCAATTATTTTATTTCAAACAAGAATACCCCACAAAAAAAGCCCACCTTTCGGTGAGCTTCTCTGAAAATTACTTTTCTACAATTTTCCTAGCTCTCTCATAGCTGCTGTAGAAGTCGGGGTTCGAGTCACGGAACATGAGCATTACTTTGTCGGTCTTGTTGCGCAGGAGGTTGTTGCACTCGTCAAACAGTTGTGCTGCGGTTTCGAGGGCTACAAATTTACTGTTTCTTATGCTTCGTGGCTTTCCTATCATGCCGTTGAACTCTTCAAGTGAGGTGAGTATCTCGGTAAGCATATTTTCGGTTACGCCATAGTTGGCAAGGTCTTTCAAACGCTCTTGAGCTATCTTCACTATGTTTCGGGTTACGGCATCTAGGTCAAGGTCTTTGATGGCTTCAATGGTCGATTTGCTCATTTTTACCGAGTTTGCCAAATCGGCATTGTCCGTTCCGGCAGCATAGGCTTGTATGGTTCCCGATAAGGTTGATAGTTTGAGTGCAATGGTCAACTTCATCTTTTTCTTGTGTTCGCTCACGCCCAAATAGGTCTGGGCATCTTGCGAAATGTAGACAATTCTTGAAATCAATTCATCGAGTTCGTTCTTGTACTGCAATAGAATTGGAATAGTAGACCAAATAGATGAATAATTGTCTAGTGAATCCTGTACGTTCAAGAACATTTTAAAATAACTTCCTTCTTGTTTGTTCATTTTCTCTTTTGTTTTAAAATTTATTACACAAATATAATAATTGTTATATATATAATACGAAAAGGGAATAAAATTATTGCGTATTTGCGACATATTTTGTCAATATTGCGACAGCTGTAGTAAATTTAGCGACAGATGATGTTCATTTGGCGACACGCGGAGTTCATTTGGGAACACTCGGAGTTCATTTGGGAGCACGCGGAGTTCATTTAGGAACAGCTGGAGTTCATTTGGGAACACCTGACGTTCATTTGGAAGCACGCGGAGTTCATTTTGGAATACCTGAGGTTCATTTGGAAGCAACTGGAGTTCATTTGGGAACACCTGAAGTTCATTTGGAAATAACTGGAGTTCATTTGGCGACACCTGACGTTCATTTGGGAGCACGCGGAGTTCATTTGGAAGCAACTGGAGTCTATTTGGTGATGTCTGTTTTTAATAGTGATTTGCACAACCAAATTTGGCACATTTTCGTCGTAGAGACGCACGGCCGTGCGTCTCTACAGGAATTCGCATACATTCTGAAGGGAGTATAAAAAAGATTGTGTAAACTCGATTATAAATTCTTCATTCTGAATTATTTTATTTATTTTTAGTTTAGGAAATTGCTAGAGGGATGGAAATCGTATATTCCTTAGAAAATATAAAAAACAAGCATGAATATATCTGATATATCTGATATATCTGTAATAATGGGGGAAGTGGCAGGATATAGGAATTTTAGTGGCAACCCTAAAAACAACACAGAAAACGGAAAACAATGGGGATTTTAGATTTTTTTAAACGAAATAGAAAATCAAAGACTGAAACGGTAAAGACAAGTAAGCCTTCACCTGAACAGACTTTGTTTGCGGACACAGTTTTAGAAATTATTAGCCCGACAGTTGAACAATTTGGTTTTGTAAAACACAGAACTGAACTCGAAACACATTTTACGACTATTATTTTTCGCAAAAATAAACAATATATAAAAGTCAGCGGTTCGACTTATCCGACAGACTACCCATATTCATACAACATTGTTCTAGGTGATGGTGATAGTGAAGATTTTACAGAGTGGGACTGGAATTCAACTGTATTATGGCGACTTAAGAATAAAATTGACCCGACAGTGAAAGCAAAAGAATACGAATTTCCGTTTGGCGATAAAGTGAAATTGAGTGTTTTAAACGCTAACAAAGAATTATTAAAATATGCAGACACGTTTTTACGTGGCAACATGACTTTGTTTTACGAAACACGTTCAGAACAAAACAAGGGCAGAGAACCATACAAAATTCTCACACCTGACAGGAACGGAAAATACTCAACAACTGACGAGCAAACAAGTGTTGTACAAAAGAGAAAATACAGTTAAACAATGATGATAAACAGAAGGGCAGCCACACACAGCACCTACCCAAAAGGCGGGGTTTCGTGTTCCAAAGTCAGTTTTGTGGTTAATCAAACATTTGTTTTTCAAATCAAGTTTTGTGGTAAAAGTCCCGCCCTTCGGGTAGCTGCCAACCGTTGTCGGCAATTAGACAAAAAGAACAAATTATTATAGATAAGCTTTTAATAGTAGAAGAGAAACATACTAATTTTACAAAGATACGTTCAACAGGTTTTGAGGAACTTATTAATGCAAGAATTAGAAAACTATATAGTACAAGAATATGGTAAAGAGCCACCCCGCCCGTTGGGCACCCCTCCAAAGGAGGGGAATTTAGGATTACCAAACAATTGTTGCAATTATGGAAACTATTAGGTTGATGAAGGAAATTGATAAAATAGAGAAAGAGGAAACGTTTTTAAATTCCCCTCCTTTGGAGGGGTGGCTGAAAGCCGGGGTGGTTAATATAGCAAACTTGTACATTTTAATCTTTACACTATTAAGCACTGCCATTGAAAACCGTCTTGAAAAACCTATATGCTCTGACTAAAAAAGAATTCTTTATTTTTTATTTACCCCAATGCCTTCTGTTTATTGAAAAAAAAATAATTCTTTTGTCGATTTAGTTGAAAATATTGAATATATAATTTAATATTGTTCAAAAATTACGTATTTTTAAAATAGTTTTATTTGAATATATATGTCGAAAACGGTTATGTTGCAATATTTGGAGAATGTTAGTTTGTTTAAATTTTTAACAGATGAAGAAAAAGCTAGATTGGCTGAAAATTGTACAATAATAAAATACAAAAAAGGAGAAACTATCTGCAAACAAGGTAGTTTTGCTAATCATATTGTATTTCTTACCGATGGCTTAGGGAAAAATTATATTGAGGGCTCTAACGATAAAAATTTGATTATTGAAATTGTCCGTCCATTCGAGTTATTTGGGCTTACTTCTTTGTTTAAAGAGAATGTGTTTCATCTTTCTTTGGCTTCTATTACCGAAACGAATGTTTGTTTTATAGGAAAAAAAATATTTGCCGATATAACTGAGGGTAATAATATTATTTCTAAAAATATAATAGAGTACTTCTGTGTGAAGGCTGAACATTATTTTAAGAAAATTGCCGGTCTGGGTAATAAACAATTGCATGGCAGATTTGCCGATGCTATACTCTATCTGTCGAAAGAAATTGCGCAAAGTAAAGTTCTTGAACTGTCTATAACCAGAAAAGAACTTGGCGAATTGGCAGGTATATCAACCGAAAGTGCTATAAGACTCTTGTCTGAACTGAACCATGACGGTATCATAAAACTTGAAGGAAAGAAAATTACTCTTATTAAAGATAATTTGCTGGAAAAACTGAGTGAAATAGGGTAGGGGCAATCGTTTTTACTACCGAACTACATCGAATGAAATACCTTTTATTTTTCTGTAAATTTCAAGTGCATAAATATCGGTCATGCCCGATATGAAATCTACTACCGACATTATTTTTTTATAGGTATCGTCGCCATCATAAACCAACTGTGTAGGTCTTAGTTGTAGGAGCTGAAAGGTGTACAGAGATTTATTGTCGAGTACTGCATTTACAAACTCTTGTAGTAATTCGGCTAAAATACGGTGTCCGGCTATTTGAATTTCTGTAACCGATTTGGCATTATATATTTTCGTGTAAGCAATTTTTCTTACCTGTTCTAGAGCTATTTTGCTGGTTCCGGTCAAATTATTCATCAAACTCGAAGTATACTCGCAGTTCATGATTTTAGTGTAATTTTCCCAAAATATTTCGGCACAGTCGTCAATTAATTTATTGATAACTCTTGATCTAATTATGTTTATCTGCTCATTTTCATCAACAATATATTTGAGCGTGTTTAGTAAATCATCTCTTTGTTTTTTGTTTTCTGAGCTATCGAAAAAAGCCAAAAGTAAATCTCTGGCATCGGCAGTAGAAAGTATATTCAGTCGGTGAGCATCTTCAATATCAACTATTTGGTAGCAAATATCATCGGCAGCCTCCATCAGATAAACAAGTGGGTGTCTGGCAAAAACGGTATCAGATATTTGTTTCAATCCCAGTTCCGAAGCTATTGTTTTTAGTATAGATACTTCCGATTGGAACACTCCATATTTTTCAAAAGGAGAAAGCCCCAGTTTGCGCGTAGTAGATGTGCAAGGGTATTTAATAACGGTAGCCAGCGTTGCATAAGTAAGAGCAAAACCACCTTTGCGTCTGCCTGTAAATTGGTTGGTAAGTAATCTTAGTGCGTTGGCATTGCCTTCGAAATTTCTGAAATCTTCTAGTTCGCAGGGGTAAGTTTCTCATGCAATTTATTGTTGTCGAACTCAATGAAATATCTAGAAATCGCACTCTCTCCCGAATGACCGAATGGCGGGTTGCCCAAATCATGAGCTAAGCAAGCGGTCGAAACTATAGTTCCTAATTCGCTGAGTAAATCAATGTTTTCTATTACATTCAATTTTCTAAGCCCCGAAGCAATCTTAATACCTAACGATCTACCTACCGAAGCAACCTCTAGACTGTGGGTGAGTCTGTTGTGAACAAATACACTGCCCGGAAGCGGAAATACTTGTGTTTTATTTTGTAATCTTCTAAATGGCGATGAGAATATGATTCTGTCATAATCTCTTTGAAACTGCGACCTTTCAAAATCTGCATTGTCTATATGTTCGTCTTCGTGACCTAAGCGTTTTGCAGAAATTAGTTTATTCCAGTCTAGCATGTTGTGTTTCTCTATCTTGGCTCAACGACTAGGTCTGCCATTACTTGTTTGCTGAATAGGGTAGGATAGTCTCTTTCATAGGTTTGAAGAATGGCGGTAAATACCATTTCTCTAATGAATTTAGACTTATTCTTTACTTTATAGTCTTTACAATATCTGGTTATTGCATCATGTTCTTTATCGTTAAGCATAGCCGTAACTTTATGAACACGTTTCATTTTTTCCTTAGCGGTTACCTTCTTTTTGTTTACTTTCTTCTTTACCATATCTGCAATTGTTACTTAAGTCAAACCTAACGCAATTCATTCCAAAAGTAGTTAAATAATAACAATAACATTTTTTTTAATGTATTGATTTATCAACTGATTATGAACAATCAAAATGATTTCTTATTTTTGCAATAAAAAAGTGAGTTTCAAATTACAATCAGACTTTAAACCTACCGGCGATCAGCCTACCGCAATAGCCGAGTTGGTTGAGGCTTTGCATAAAGGAAAAACGCATCAAACCCTTTTGGGGGTTACCGGTTCGGGCAAAACGTTTACTATTGCCAATGTCATACAGCAAATTCAAAAACCTACCTTAATTCTGAGCCATAATAAAACCCTTGCTGCACAGTTGTATGGCGAGTTTAAGAATTTCTTTCCGGAAAATTTGGTAGAATATTATGTTTCTTATTACGATTATTATCAACCGGAAGCATATCTGCCCGTTACCAACACCTATATAGAGAAAGATTTATCAATAAATCAAGATATTGAAAAACTACGATTGAGTGCTACCTCTGCTTTGCTTTCGGGTCGCTCTGATGTTATTGTTGTTTCATCGGTTTCATGTATTTATGGTATTGGCAATCCTGAGGAGTTTAGCAAAACCGCTTTGCTTGTTTCTAAGGGATTGGTTATAGATAGAAATGTGTTTTTGCGTAAGCTGGTAGATGGCTTGTATTCTAGAAATGAGATAGATTTTCAGCGTGGCAATTTTAGAGTAAAAGGCGATACTATTGATGTTTTCCCTGCTTATGGCGATACTGGTTTGCGTATAGAATTTTGGGGCGATGAGATTGAACGTATTGCTATAATTGACCCACTAACGGGTAAGGTTATGGAAACACAAAATCAGGTTACTATTTTTCCGGCAAATCTATTTATCACTGCAAAAGATAATATGTGGCCGGCTATAAGACAAATACAAGACGATTTGGTTGCTCAGATAGCTGTTTTTAAAGAACAGGGTAAGCATATTGAAGCCAAACGAATAGAAGAGCGTGTTGAGTATGATTTGGAGATGATTAAAGAACTGGGGCATTGTTCTGGTATAGAAAATTATTCCAGATATTTTGACGGGCGCGAGTCTGGTACTCGTCCATTTTGCCTTATAGATTATTTTCCTGATGATTTTTTGATGGTCATAGATGAAAGTCATGTTACCATTCCACAAATTAGAGCTATGTATGGCGGCGACCGTTCTCGTAAACAAAATTTGGTTGAACATGGGTTTCGTCTGCCTGCTGCTATGGATAACAGACCGCTTATGTTCGATGAGTTTGAGGAAATTATAAATACTATGATTTTTGTGAGTGCCACTCCTGCCGATTATGAGCTCGAAAAATGCGAGGGTGTTATCGTAGAACAGATTATTAGGCCTACCGGACTTATAGACCCTATAATTGATGTAAGGCCGTCTCTAAACCAGATAGATGATCTTGTAGCTGAGATTTTCAAACGGGTTGACATAAATGAACGGGTATTAGTTACAACCCTCACCAAAAGAATGGCTGAGGAACTCCAGAAATATTTTGATAAGTTGAGTATA
Source organism: Bacteroidales bacterium (assembly GCA_016714605.1). Lineage (GTDB taxonomy): Bacteria > Bacteroidota > Bacteroidia > Bacteroidales > UBA1715 > JADKDL01. The sequence goes on from JADKDL010000002.1 coordinate 72,363, forward strand.
AAAAGCGCGTATATCCACTCTGATGTAGATACGCTTGAACGGATAAAAATTCTTGAAAATTTACGCAAAGGTACTATTGATGTACTCGTTGGGGTGAATTTATTGCGAGAAGGTCTTGATTTGCCTGAAGTTGTCGTTGGTAGCAATTCTTGATGCCGATAGGAAGGCTTTTTGCGTAGTGCGCGTTCTTTAACCCAAACTGCCGGTAGAGCTGCAAGAAATATTAATGGTATGGTTATAATGTATGCAGATACCATAACCAGAAGTATGCAATTGACTATTGACGAGACCAATAGAAGACGCATAAAGCAGATGGAATATAATAGGGTAAATAATATTACTCCAACCCAGATAATTAAGGGTAATAATACGATACTAAATAAAATATATGGCGATAGTTATTTGGAAACCGATAAGCCCGATATTGCTGCCGATCCGGTGGTGAAGTATATGAGCAAACCTGCTTTGGAAAAAACCATTATCAAAAACCATAAAGAAATGGAAAAAGCTGCCAAAGCTCTCGATTTTATTGAAGCTGCCCGACTTAGGGATGAGATATATGCGCTTGAAAAATTACTGGAAAGTAAATCTTAATTTATTTTATTGATACTATATAATCATGTGTGATACTTTTTTATCTAAATACGCTCAGCAGTGTGGCAAACCGTCTCCGGTAAATGAAATGACAAAGGGCTTTGCTTCCGATTTTCGTGAGGGTATAGATATAAATTTGGGTGTTGGGTATGTAAATGATGATACAATTCCTGCAGAACTCATTGCAACTGCTTTTAAGGAGGTTATAAATGATCCGTTAACCTACAGAAATGCTCTCAATTATGGTGGTGCCGATGGTTCACCGGCTCTCAAAACGGCTATAAAAAAATATTACATTGATAATGCTATTGGCGGACTCACCGAAGTAGATTTTACTAAGATTGCAATCTCTATTGGTGCCAATGGAGCTACAAGTATCCTTAATGCTTTTGCCGATATTTTTTCTCCGGGTATTGTAATCACTGCCGATCCAATGTATTATATCTATTGCAATACATTAGTTAGAAAGGGTTTTGATGTTGTAACCGTTCCCGAGGATAATGATGGCATTCAGACCGATTTGCTCAAAGAACTTCTTGAAAAGATAGACATTAGTCGTTTGCGATTTTTGTATATCGTTACTGTTAACAATCCTTCTTGTACAATTTTGTCAAATGCAAGAAAAGAAATTGTAAAATTAATTGCAGAAATAAAATTAAATATAATGTTTCTATTCCGGTTATTTTTGATCAGAGCTTATGAAGATATAATTCACAATCAGGAGCTTGAACCTAGAATTAGTGCTCTTTCTTTCGATGATAATAATGTGGTGTTTGAGGTAGGTACTTTCTCAAAAATTATTGCTCCAGCTCTTAGAATTGGTTATGTATTATCGAAGAATATTAAAATACTGAACTTGCTTGATCAAGTTGTTTCTGATATTGGTTTTTCTGCTCCGTTAATAAATCAGGAAATTACAGCTTGGTTGCTTACGCATTACATAAAAACGCAATTGCAATTTGTAAATAGTGCATACCGTGAAAAGGCTTTTGTATTGTCTGAGTTTTTGAATGCTACCTTAGAACACCGTTTAATAAATATGTATGGTGGCGATGCCGGTTTTTATTTCTATATGACGCTTTGTGTGCCTACTCATAGGAATCTTCTTTTTTATAAGTTTCTTAGCCGAACCACAGGCAATGTTTGAAATTGATGGCAAGGAGAGAAACTACCCCGACTTATTTATATTCCGGGTGCTATATGCATTCAAAATGAAGATTTAAAACGCTCATTAGGAAATTATCAACTGCGAATTTCTTACGGATTTGAGCTTATTGAACAATTGAAACAAGCGGTAGTTCTTATTAGAGATGCTGTTGATTACGCACTTATGAAAGAATTAAGTGATAAATAGTGCTTTAAATTGCGATATTATTGTTCTATCGTTGTTTCTTTGTTTTTAGCTTGGGGAATGGCGAAGTTGATTGGAATAGAATAGACAACGTCAACCTTTTTTCCATTCAATTTTGCAGGTTTCCATTTGGGCATACTTCTCATTACAATCATTGCTGTCGAGTCTAGTATCGGATGACATGGCTTTTAATAATTATATCTCTTATACTACCATCTTTGGCTACGGTAAACTGAACTTCTACTTCTCCTGTATATTCTGCTTATGAGCTAAGGGCAGGTAAAGCATATTTTGTTGGAGAAAGTTTATATATTTCTCATTTTTTTATTGAGTTTTGGCACATTGCTTACCTTTTCGGAATCATTATTAGTTTGCGAAAAGCAATATTGCAAATGAGAAATACAGCCAAGGTGAATATTATTTTAATAAAAAACTTCATAGTTAAACGTTTGTTTTTTAGACAAGTGAATAATCAAAAAAGCAATTCTGTTTTATTATTTTTCTACATAATACCTTGGTCATACATAGCTTGAGCTACCTTCAGAAATCCGGCAATGTTGGCACCTTTCACATAGTCAATTGTTCCATCGGGAGTTTTGCCGTAGGTAACACATGCTTCGTGTATTTCTATCATTATTCTTCTCAATTTGTCGTCAACGCCCTGTTCTGCCCAAGTATAACGAACTGAATTTTGAGTCATTTCCAGACCCGAAACAGCAACACCACCTGCATTTGATGCTTTTCCGGGCGAATACAGCATTTTACTGTTTTTAATTATCTCAATAGCTTTTTGCGTACAAGGCATATTAGCTCCTTCGCACAAACACAAACATTTATTTTTTACCAAATTTTCAGCATCGGCTTCGTCCAATTCATTTTGTGTTGCACAAGGAATGCTATGTGCAAGGAACTTCCCAAGGTCGTTTGTTTGGAAAGAATGGAACATTATATTTTTCTGCATAAGGTTTTATAATATCCTTATTTGTAGCTCGTAGCTCGGTCATGAAATCTATTTTCTCCCGAAACGCCTTCCATATCTAAAATATATCCGTCAATTCATGATAGCGTAATTACTTTAGCCCCTAGTTCGTTAGCTTTTACAGCTCCCAAGCTACATTTCCAAAACCTGAAAATGCAAATAGTTTTATCTTTTATGGTTTCATTTCTGGTTGCTAGCATTTCATGGGTAAAATATATTACTCCATAGCCTGTTGCTTCGGGTCTTATTCTACTGCCGCCCCATTCTAGTGCTTTTCCTGTAAGTACTCCTGAGTTTTCTGATGCTAGTTTCTTATACATTTCCATACAGATAACCAATTTCTTTTTCCCAACGCCTATATCGCCGTAAGGATGTCGGTATTTATCCAATATGTTTCCAAAGTTCGAGCATAAAAGACTGGCAAAGCGCATTATCTCATTGTCTGATTTTCCTTTGGGGTCAAAGTCAAAACCGCCTTTGGCACCGCCCATTGGCAATGTAGTGAGGCTGTTTTTGAATATTTGTTCAAATCCCAAAACTTCTATGCTCAGGTTTACACTTGGGTGAAAACGTAACCTCCTTTGTATGATTTATAGCGTTGTTAGAATTGAACTCTAAACCGGTATTTACTTTTATTTCTCCTGAATCGTTCATCCAAGAAACTTTAAAAAAAAAACTCTTCAGGATTTATGAGTCTTTCTAAAATATTAGCTTTACAAAATTCTTATTAGCTTCATAAACGTCTTTAACAGATTCAAGTACTTCTGTAACAGCTTGAATATATTCAAGTTCGTGGGGTTTTCTGTATTAATTCTGAAATTATTGAGTCTATCTTCATTGATTTTCTTCTCTTCTGTAAATGTTACTTTTGATATAGGTTCTTTTTGAGGAGATAATGAAATCACAGCATTTCTTTCAAGCTCTTCTATTTTTTTTCCTGAGGGAACTTATCTCGTCATGGGCTTGAGTGAGCTCTTTCTAGATTTTCTTCTTTTCTTGAAGCTTCCTCTTGTGTGGCTTGCAATTCCTCTATGTTTTGTCTCATTTCTTCTTCCTGAGATTTACTGTTGCTTCTGCTTGTTCTTTAGAACGTTCCAATAGTTTTGGGTGCCTTCATTAATCCTAACTGTCTGCAAGGCAGAAGCAATACTTTCTGCGATTTTTTCAATAGATTCAATCTCGTGCAATTCAATATCATTGAACGATGCAAGCTCTATTACCCCAAGTACATTATTGTCAATTTTAATGGAACGATAAGTATATTTCTTGGGTTTGCTTTGCCCAATCCTGATGTTATTTCTAAGTAACCATTGGGTACTTCTTTTAAATAGATCGTATTTTTCTAATAAACAAGTGCCTACAAGACCCTCGCCCGGAAGTATTTGCTTGTCGGCAAATTTAATTCTGTTGTATGCGTAAACCGCAATTAGTTTTAAATATGGATTTTCTTGGTTTTGTCATCGTTGTAGACAAATATTCCACCTTGATTTAGTTTTCGCGTAGTCTACTAAATACCTCAGTATGTTGTTTCCTACAGTACTAAAATCATCGGTATTTTGTCTCAATATGTCTGCGAAATTTGCTAAACCGTTGGTTATCCAGTTCTGAATCTCTTCTTTTTGTCTTCTTTGTTCTGCTTCTTTCGTTGCCGATTCTAAGCTATCTCTTAGTTCAAGCAAAGAGTTTCTTAAAACATCGTCGGTGCTAAGCGTTTTGAGTTCGGCGTTATAATTTCCTTTACCAAGTTCTAACGAAAACTCTGCTGTTTTTTTCAAATTCGTTGTCAGCTCATTCAGCTTGTTAACTATTTCACCTATTTCATCTCTCCTTTGGTTACTGATATTTGGAGGCAGTATTCCCAATGAAAGTTCATCTAATGAGTGTTTTATTTTACTTATTGGAAATACAAAGAGTGTGATAATTGTATAAGTGAGAATTAATGAGCTTAATATTAAGATTATAACCGAAATTACAAGTGTATTTTTCAACCTGTTGATTTGCAGTTTCCAATGTTTGAATTGCATAAGTTGTGCTTGATTCAAAATTGGTTTGAAGTAGATTAACTCTTTTTAAAATCTTATTGTTACAATTAGTAATAAGACCTCTAGGAGAAACATATTTTTAATCAAATTTTATTTCTTTGATCTAAATACGAATCGTAATTAGGCAATGCGGTAATAAGAATTTTTGATATTTGAATAAAGTATCTTCTATTAATAATGTGATTCTTTTAAAGGTTTCAATATCATTTTTTTCCCAATTGTTTTTGTGTTTAACTAATTGGTTTTTTATCAATGGATATTGTGAGGCATAAATGTATTTTAGTCTGTTTTTTTCGGGTGAGTTATCTTCAAAATCTATGTATGCCCAGTTTTTTGTGAGGTGTGTAGATTCGTTTACAATATTTGATAATTGCACAAGCAACTTCTCAGTGTTTTTTTGTTCGTGTATTATAGAATTAGTTTTTCATCAATATCATTTATTTGTTGATTTGTAATCTGTATAGCTAAAATTGCAAAAAAGAGTTAATATTCCAAAAGAAATTCCAAATTTTTGACTTATTGATATTGTAAACTTCATCTGTTTCTTTTAATTGTTTTTTATTGTCAGATGGAACATCCATGAATTAATCATGGTTTTATCTCGGGAGTTCTTACGCTCACGAATGTTTCTATCTAATTTATTAATTATTTCTTTATAATAAAGCTTTTTGTAAATGAATTCATTTTCCTTTTGAATTTTTATATTGTAAATTCCATTAGATAAATCAGATACATCTATAGTTTTTTACTTGAAACTTTTCCTTGTTTAGTAGGAGACTCATGAATACTCATTATTTGATAAAAGTATTCATTTTCGTCGTTAAAGATATACAAATTATGTAATCTGATGCAGGGTTCGGATGTACATTAATCCTATGTTTAAGGTGATTTAAAATATCATTTGTTTCATTTTTTATTTTAATTTTATTCACTCAGTGTGTAAAAGAATCTGCTTTGTTTGCCACAAACAAAACTGGTACATTGTGTCTATTATAGTTTTGGAGGAATTCTGACAATGAAATGTTTTGTCGCTATTTTGGCTGTGAGCCAAGTAGGCAAATTTATGTTTTGAAAATTGTAGATTTGATTCGGTTCGCTGGTTTCAAGAGTATAATTAAATACCTCCTCTGTAGTTAAAATTGTGTCTATACAATTTGTGAAAGAAATTCCATTCAGTATTGTTGCGTTGAATTTTGGTAATTCTATAAAATCTAACCATACACAACCAGGATGAGAGTCGGAATCTTGAAAGTCTTTAATGTATTGCCATTTTAATGTATGTAATCCGGTTGAAACCATTGTATTATACAATTTCCAGTCGAAAATTCCACTAAATGAAACATACAAACTATCATCAATATAGAATTTCAATTCATCATATGTCGCTTCTGTTTCTGTTTTGTAATAAAATGAAAGATTGTTAGTTTCTTCAACCAAAATTTCTATGCTTAAGGTAGCAGTGTCATCGTTTTCTATTTTTTGCGATTTTATGGAATAATCACCCTCATACATATTTGAATCTATCGCCCAAGTTTGATTTTCAATCTTCAATCAAATTTAAGTTGTTCCGCTTTCCCAGTCTTCAATTTGTTTATTTATTTTTATCAAAGCGACTGTGTCTGATAGAATTTTATTATGATAAATTTTGAATTGACTCTTAATCGTATCAATGCTGTAATCTGTTGGTATTGCTACTAGAAAAGAGAAATTTCGGTTTGGTTTCCATTCAATTTATATGGGAGTTTGGGTTCTATTATAGAAGTGTAAGAAAAACCTTCTATTTCAATTTTATCAATGCTTGTCGTTCCCAATGAGTTATTTAGTAATTGTACATTCATTTGAATAATTTCACCGTTTTTCCGGATAATTATTTTGATTTCTGTAAATGCTTGGGGTGAATTTTATATCTTTTATTTGTACGCTTGGTATTTCTAATGGAATAGTATATAAAAAATCCCAACTCATTTCGTTTGAATAGATTGAAATTTTAATTTCAATCGTTTTTAATTGAGATTGATATTCAGCTAGGGTAAAGGTAAATAAATCATTTATAGATTTTATTTCTTGTGCTGAAATGTTTAAAACCAGATTTGTGGTTTTATAAATGGTAAATTTTGATTTGCTGATTCTATTTTTTTATTGTTACGTTACTTAAATCTTTATTCGAAGTGTTTTTTATTTGTAATGAATTGTAAATGGTGTCGTTATACGTAATATGTGTGTTTTTAACTTCGTTTGTAAACGTACACTCTTGTATATTTACAAATGGTGTATTCCCTTCATTAACTGCAATTTTCTTGATAAGTACTGTTTTATTTTTTGCAGTAGCAGTTATAAGAAGTGTGTCTGAATAGCCAATTTTGTTAAATTCTAATTTGTTGTTCCCTTTATAGATGTGAGAAGCAACTAGAATTGAATCATTTTGAGTTATACATATTACAGCATCTTCAAGAGAAGTTTCTATTTCTAAATAATTAGTTCCTAATGTAGTAGATGATGCTGTAGTGAATTCAATATTACTGAGTGTATCGGTTATAAGTTGAAGCGTTGGGTCTCCAAAAAGCACCCATGTGTCTGTAGTTTCAAATCCCTTTTCCATATAAGCATTATTCATCTCAAGAAGAGCATTAATTATTATTCCTAAAATAGCATGTTCTAGTTATATTTCAGTTTGAATTATCCAATCAGTTATATAAGTCTTGAGTATACATTGGTGGTTCCCAATTTTGTTCTTCTGTTGAAGCAAGACAAGCAATAAATCCTATTGTGTCTTGCGCTACTAGAAATGATTCTGCCAAACAATTTTCGTTGTCAAAATTTCCTAATTCACAACCGGCAAAAAAATTCCACAGGGAAGCGTCTTATTCTTTAATAATGATATGTTTGGAATTGAAAAGTTTGTTGTTGTTAATGAGTTTGTTGTGCCATGACCGGTATACATCAAAGACCTACACGCTGATTTATTGCATTTGTAAAGTCTATATTTGTTGGATTTCCAACCTTATCTTCACCTCCGTGACTTCCGTCATAAGCTCAAGACCTCTTTATAGCTAACTGTTTTGAGCTTGTTTTTTATGTTTATAAGATGTTCGTAGTCATATTCTGCATTATCGCCTACGCCATTTTCAGAACCAGAACCCACCATTAAATATCTGTTATATGATTTCGATTCTGAAACTGACAATTTTTCATATTTCAAAACCTTATCAGCTTGTATTTTAATATCTTCTGCTGTTTTACCTGAAAATCTTCCTATTGCTATTTCAGGATATGAGTCTTCACCATCAAGGTAAGCATACGCTTGGTCAGAACATGCCTGTAGGCAATGAAATTGCTGGTATATGTTCATGATCACCAACAAGTAAAACATATCTAAAGTTGTTTTTTGTGTATTCCTCTTTTATAATTGCTTTAATTTCTGAATCTGATGCGTTTTCGGTTGTAATTATCGATTTTGTGTAAAATCCTTTTTGTCTTTTCCATCTTATAAACGCATCTAGAGAATTAAGAAAAGTTTCGGGACCCAAAATCAATAGTTTGTGATTGAATGAATTATCAGAAGATTCACTTTTTAATAATGATTTTTTATAATTTAAAAAATTATTGTCTTTTAAGAATGTGTGTTTAAATTTTTCTGGAAATTCGCTAGTCTTGCTGATAATTTTATATTCTATTTTTTTAATTATTCTTAAATTTTTTTGTTATTGGGTTGTATTGAAATGGTCTTATTTTGAATATTGTACAATACGATGAGTCTATTTTGAATTGGTGTGAATATTCAATTATTTGTTCAGGGAAAAAACTATTAAATGTGTATATTTTTGATTTGTCGCTAATTTCTCGTTTTGTACCTTTATTATTTTTCAGTGTTGGTAATATTTCATTTATCAGGCTGTCTTTGTAAATAATATTAATTATCTCAAAATAAATCTCTTCATTAGTGTTGAGAATTATTTTTTCTGTATACAGTGGAAGATCAGGAACACCTTCTTCATTCGGATGTACTCCTTTTGTAGATGAAACTATTGTGTATTTTAAGGTGTCATTTTCTTTGTATGTAATCTTATAATCGGGTAGCGAAAATGTATAAATATTTTCATTTGCAGATAAATGAATGCAAAGAAAAATAAATAGTGATAATATAATTATTTGCCTCATTTATAAATTGTATTTGAAGTTTTCTTTTGAAGTATTAATTTGTACTAAATTAATTATTTTTTCTTTATTTCAATTTTATCTCTTTTGTTTATTGCTTTTTATTTGCTATAAATTTGAATTATTACCCGCACTTAATTAGGTATAAATAAAAAAGTCCGGATATTTCCGGACTTTTTTAAGTGTTTTATTATTCGAAATAACTTTTCATTCTATCAAAAAAACCCTCAGGTTTATTATTGTCTTTTGGAATAAAGCTACTTGAAGTTTGCAATTTTTCTAGTGTTTTTCTATCTTCTTTGCTTACTTCTTTAGGTATATAAATATAGATATGTACTAATAAATCGCCTCTTCCATAGCCGTTCACATCAGGAATACCTTTGTTTCGTAGTCTTAATACTTTCCCGGAATAAGTACCCGGATCAATTTTAATTTTTGCTCTTCCTTCTGCGGTAGGTATTTCGGTGGTATTACCTAAAATTGCATCAGGAATACTTATGTTTAGATTATAAATCAGGTCGTTACCATCTCTTTCAAGTTCAGGGTGCTTTTCTTCTTGAATCACTACAAGTAAATCGCCGTTTATTCCGCCATGTCTGCCGGTATTTCCTTTTCCCGAAACGGTAAGTTGCATTCCTTCGCCTACGCCTGCCGGTATGTGGAATTGCAATTTTTCTTCTGTATCAACAACACCTTCGCCGTAGCAATGAGTGCATTTTTTAGCTATTGTTTTACCTTCGCCGCCGCAAGAAGGGCAAGGCGCGGTTTGTTGCATTTGTCCTAAAAAGGTATTAGATACTCTAGTTACATATCCACTTCCATGGCAGGTGGAGCAGTTTATAATGTCACTTGGGCTTTCTGCACCTAGTCCATTACATTCTTTACATGGTGCTTTCTTTTTAACTTTTATAGTTTTTTCTGCTCCATTTATTACTTCAGTAAGATCGAGCGTAACTTTAATTCTAATATTGGAGCCTTTATTTACTCTCTGAGAACTTTTTCTTCGGTTGCCAAATCCTCCAAATCCTCCAAAACCCATATCTCCAAATACATCACCAAAATGCGAAAATATGTCGTCCATTGACATACCGTTACCGCTATATCCGCCCGAATTTCCTAAGCCGGCATGACCAAATTGATCATACTTCCTGCGTTTATCGTCGTTGCTTAATATTTCATAAGCCTCGGCTGCTTCTTTAAATTTTTCTTCAGAAGCTTTATCGCCCGGATTTTTATCAGGGTGAAGTTGAATAGCAAGTTTTCTGTATGCCTTCTTTATTTCTTCTTTCGGTGCACCTTTAGATACTCCTAATATTTCGTAATAATCTCTTTTTGCCATAGTTACAATTTTGTCTTGCTTTGTTATTCTCCTATTACTACTTTTGAATAGCGAATAATTTTTTCGTTTAAAAGGTATCCTTTCTCAACAACTTCAACAACTTTACCTTTCATATCGTCGCTTGGCGCAGGAAATTTGGTTATTGCTTCGTGCAAATCTGTGTCAAAAGGTTTGTCTTTTGCTTCTATTTCTTTTACACCATTCTGAGTAAGGAATGCTTTCATTTTATTATATATAAGCAATGTTCCTTCTTTTGTAATTGCTATATCATCAGAGGTTTGCATAGCTTGCATAGCTCTTTCAAAATCATCTACTATTGGTAATATACCTACAAGAATGCTCTCGCCTGCAGATTTTATTAGGTCTGTTTTTTCTTTAAACGTTCTTTTCTTATAATTGTCAAATTCTGCAATTAAACGTATGTGTTTATCTTGCATAGCTGACAATTTTTCCGACATCTCTTCTAATTCAGACTTGGTACTTTTTTCGGAAGATTGCTCATTTGTTACTTCGTTATTGTCTGCATATTCAGTTTCTGATTGTGAATTTGCCTCCTCTATCAACTCATTTTCTTGGTTGTTTGAGCTGCTTACCTCTTCAATAGTATTTTCTTCTGTACTTTTTTTCTTATTCATTTTTCTGAACATTTTCATTTTTCTTTCTGATTTCTACAAATGTATTGCCAACACTTTGCGATAAGACATTTTGACATCATTTCTAATAGTTCTGCAAAAGTAATATTTTATTACTAATTTTGTGGTCTATGCTATTAATAGTTCTGATATTGCCATTAACTTGTTTTTTTTCGTTACGAAGGCGCATTATTGTGATGTATCAGAGTTTCTGAATTAAATATTATTTTAATCTTTTAAGTATATAATTATGAATGTTTTGGTTGTAGGTATTGGTGGTATTGGTGGTTATCTCGGGGCTAAATTATCTTTAAAATATGCCAATTCAGGTATTCATACCATTTCTTTTATGCAGAGAGGTAATCATAAAAATGCTATAGAAACTAACGGTCTTAGTTATATTGCCAAAGAACGAATAACAGCAAGACCTAATGCTATATATGATTCTGTTAAAGATTTACCCCTTTTTGATTTAGTAATATTTTCTGTTAAAGCCAAAGATTTTATTTCGACAGCTCAATCATTAAAAGGAGCAATTCACGCTGAAACCATTTTATTATCAACGTTAAATGGAGTAAATAATGCCAAATTATTACAAGAAATATTTCCTGAAAATATTATTCTTAATGGTTGTATTTATGTAAGTGCAAGCATCGATTCTCCAGGGGTTGTAGTGCAAAAGGGTGGGGCAGGGTTGCTCTATTTTGGATCAGATGTTTTTGATGTTTCTAACTATACTTTTGTCGAGTATTTTTTCAAAGAAGCAGGCATTAAATGCGAACTCACTGAGAATATTACTTTAGAAGTCTGGAAGAAATATTTTTTTATATGTCCGTTTGCCACTGTTACGTCATTATACCAAATGCCTATTGGAGCTGTTTTAGAAAATGTAGAAGCTTTTGATTATTGGAAAGGATTATTTGCCGAACTAGTTATTTTGTCCAAGTCTATGGGCGTTGAGCTTGAAGATAATATTTTTGATGCTGCTTTGGAAAGAGCTAAGACAATTCCTTATGATACTGCTACTTCCATGCAGTTAGATTTTCAGAATGGCATTTATCCTGAAATAGACGTTTTTACCGGATTTGTAGTTGAAAAATCGCGTGAATTAAGCTTGAATGTTCCTTTTCACAATAAAGCCTATGATACTTTGAAACAACGAATTTGAGTTTTATCATATTAAATTGAATTTTTTTATCTTATATTGCGATATAAACAAAAAATAAAATAACCATGAGAATAGTTTTATTGTTTTTAGTTATTGGAATATCTAATATTATTCAAGCTCAGAGTGTCACAAAATCTGTGATTATTCCTATAAAAGATTCTGTTAAATTGAGTGGTCTTGTTTATCAGAAAGGAGAAGTATCAATTAATATGAATGCAGAAATTGCTTCGTCAATTTTGCTTGTAAAAGCATTTGTGAGTAATAGCGGTGTGAGTAAGCATATTGCAGAGACTGAAATATATGTTGAGTATTCAAAAACAACGACTAACAGTAGCGGTGTTTCAAAAACAGTTATTAAGTCTGAAAAGAAAAAAATATCTGATTTTATTTTAGATGTTAAGACTGATATATCTTTTTTTATTTCAGAAAAGCTTGATGTTGATGCTGTTTATAAAATAGTCTCTATTAGTGGAAACATTATAGAAGATAAAATAGTAACCTTAGAAGCTGTAGCAAATCCTGAAAAAATTGCTTTAACTGAAAAACCTGTTGCTTGTGGTAATTTTTACGATATAGAATTTTTTGTGTATTATAAGAAAATAAGAGTTGCTGAACTTTCGCAAACAGGTGGAAGTCCTATAATGAATTATATACCTTACTTAGTTGTAGAGAATAAATCGACCAAAGAGGTTTCTTTTAAAGGAAAGGCCGATATTGTGATTAACATAGGAGGAGTACAGCGTACTCTAAAAACCGATTGCCTACAACATTGCCAAATGAAAGGAAAGAACGCGAAATCAAGGGCGATTTACCTATTGTCAATTTTCAGTCAGCTGTTTATTTTATAAAATTATTAAACATGCCTGAAGTCACTTTCCGATAAGCTGATTTTTTTTCTATATTCTAATGATATCTCCACCAATAGCGTTGAGACGTTTGTCAATGTCTTGTAACCTCTGTCTATTTGTTCTATATTGTGGATAGTACTCGTTCCTCTGCCGATAATGCTGCAATAAGGAGTGCTACTCGGCTCTAATATCAGGAGAAGTCATGTTTGTAGCTCGTAGTTTCTGTTCGCCACCTAGTCCTATAACAGTTGCTCTATGCGGATCGCAAAGTATTATTCTGCAACCCATATCTATTAATTTATCTACAAAAAACAATCTGCTTTCAAACATCTTCTGGTGTATAAGTACACTTCCTTTTGCTTGAGTTGCAACTACCAAAAATACACTTAATAAGTCGGGTGTAAGCCCTGGCCAAGGGGCGTCTGCAATGGTCATAATAGACCCATCAATAAATGTTGGTATTTTATAAATGTTTTGTTGCGGAATTATTATATCATCATTTTTCTTTATTATTTCGATCCCTAATTTTCTAAATGCATCTGGAATAACACCTAAATGTTCATATCCGGAATTTTTAATAGTTATTTCTGAACCGGTCATCGCAGCCAAGCCTATAAAGCTGCCTACTTCAATCATATCAGGTAGTATTGCGTGCTCACAACCATTGAGTTCGCCAACGCCTTCTATTTCTAGTAAATTTGATGCAATTCCCGATATTTTTGCTCCCATTTTATTGAGCATGGTGCAAAGTTGCTGTATGTATGGTTCGCAAGCAGCATTATATATTGTTGTTTTGCCTTCTGCAAGTACAGCTGCCATAACTAAATTTGCAGTTCCTGTTACCGAAGCTTCATCAAGCAACATATAGCAACCCTTGAGTTTTTTGCTTTCTACTTTGTATAGCAGTTCCTGGCTGTTGTATGTAAACGTTGCGCCTAATTTTTCAAAACCTATAAAGTGAGTATCTAATCTTCGTCTTCCTATTTTATCACCTCCGGGTGTGGGTATAATTCCTATTCCAAACCGAGCTAAAAGAGGTCCTATTATCATAATTGAACCTCTCAGGCTGGTCGACTTTTCCTTGAAATTTTCTGTGTATAGATAATCAAGATTTATGTTTTCAGCTTTGAATACGTATGTAGATTCGTTAATTTGGTGTACTTGTACTCCTAAACTCATTAGTAGTTCAATGAGTTTATTCACATCTCTAATGTTTGGGATATTTTTTATTGTTACCGTTTGCGATGTTAATAAAACAGCACAAAGTACTTCAAGTGCTTCATTTTTGGCTCCTTGAGGTACAATTTCTCCTTTTAGGCACTTACCTCCATTTATTTTAAAGACGCTCATTATCTCCTTTTTTTGATTTGCCCTTTAATATTAGTTTGGTTGAGGTTTCTTTTCTTGTTATTGTTATTATTATTATTGTTGTTGTTATTGTTATTATTTCTGTTATTGTTATTTGATAAAATAGGTGCTTTTTGAACTATTTGAACATTAGCAAGTCTTAAATTGTTGTTTGGTATTAGTTTCCCGTTTGAAAGAGTTGCTAAATCTGCAAAGACTATTTCATCAGATACCGATTTCAAGTTCCAAGTCACATAAAGTTTTTTCATGTGATTTGCAATAAGTTGAATTAAGATTTGGCGTTCTTCTTCGCTCTCAATTTCTGCCGATTTTGCTATTAATTTCTGAAGTATTCTACCATAATGTCTGAATCTAATATGGTTATTGTTGTAAGGGAGTTTGTCGGGCTTAGCAAGCTCATCAACTCTTTTTATTTTGTATGGGTATTCAATATCTAATTTATAATTTGTCATTGCAGCCAAGTGATCCCAAAGTTTGTGTTTGAAATCTTTTATGTCTCTTAAGTGGGGAAACATATTGCCCATAATTGCTATGAGTTCATTTGCGGCTCTTGTTCTTTTTTCTTTATCTTCAATGGTGAGCAGATGTTCTGCCATTTTTTGTATGTTTCTGCCGTATTCAGGTAGAATAAGTTTATTTTCTACTGTGTTATATCTCATTATGTTGAAAATTTGTTTTGTTTTTGAATCACACTTTATCCATTGAATTGTCTTGATTGACAATAATATTCAAACTCATCAGCATGGAAATGAAGTACGAGGGAATTAAAATTAATAATTGCTAATGTTTTCTATATTCAATGTTTACGTTGCAAATGTAAATAAAAATTAGAATAAATGAAATTTTATTTATGGTAAAAGTAGTTTGTTATTCGATATTTTATTTCACATTTCCTATTCTGATACAATTTTTAGTTTTGCAAATTTTAGAAGTAATTTTTTTTGTCCTGCAATTTCAAAATGTATTGTTGCTTTAGTATTTGGCATATCACCTTCTATGTCAAGTATTTTACCTTTTCCAAATGCTTGATGCTCTACATACATTCCTGTTTTTAATTTATCGGATGAATCGGGTATGAAATTTTCATTTTGATTATTTATAAATTTCGAGAATCCACTAGTATTATTTACAGGTCGCATAAATCCCTTTTTTTCGGTAAAAATCCCTATTCTTGTTGACTTTGGCACCTCCGATTCTATATATGCACTATCTATTTCATTTATAAATCGACTAGGATTGTTATTCACCAATTTTCCCCATTTTCTTCTTGAAACAGCATAGCTCAGTGTTACTGTTTCTTCTGCCCTAGTAAGTGCTACATAGAATAACCGACGCTCCTCTTCTACATTTTTTTCAGAATCCAAACTCATTAGTGAAGGGAATAGATTTTCCTCAAGACCAACAATAAAACAATGCTTAAATTCCAACCCTTTTGCAGAGTGAATGGTCATTAGCGTAACCTTGTTTGTGTTTTCTTTCTCATTTGTATCTATATCAGTCAACAATGCAATTTTCTCTAAGTAATTGTATAGTTTTGTATTCTCCTCATTCTCAGAAAATTCTTTAATACCATTGAGAAGTTCCTCAATGTTTTCCAGCCTTGTTTTACCTTCTATTGTATTATCGCTTTTTAGGGTTTGAATTATTCCTGATTCATTAAAAATTCTGTTTGATAAATTATATGCGTCAAGTGTCTCTATTTCATTATGGAATGAAAAATAAGATTACGAAATGATATTATTTTTTTTTATTGTTCCAGTATTGAATATATTTTGCGCGTTTTCAATATTTATAATTACATCCCAAATATTTATCTCGTTTTCTTGAGCAATTAATCTTAGTCTGTCAAAAGTAGTTTCGCCAATTCCTCTTGCCGGATAATTAATTATTCTCTCAAGCGCTTCTTCATCTCTAAGATTTATAGCCATTCTGAAATAAGCTAGAGTATCCTTAATTTCTTTTCTTTGGAAAAATGAGATGCCTCCATATATTTTGCACGGAATTCGCAGTCTATTTAGCGCTTCTTCAAAAATCATAGATTGTGCATTGGTGCGATATAAAATAGCAAAGTCGGAGTTTAAGTTTCCATTTTCTACTTGTTTAGATATCATATTTGCAATGAGATACCCTTCTTCCGTATCAGTCATCGATTTTTTAAGCTTAATTTTCTCTCCTATTGAATTGCTTGAAAATGAATTTTTTGGAATTTGTTCTAAGTTTTTTTTAATCAGGCTATTTGCTGCATCTACAATTGTTTGCGTCGATCTATAATTTTGTTCAAGTTTAAATAATGAAAAGTCTGGGTAGTCTGTTCTGAAATTTAAAATATTCTCAATTTTTGCACCTCTAAAAGAGTAGATACTTTGAGCATCATCGCCAACAACACATAAATTTCTATGTTGTTCTGATAATTTTTTAATAATAAGGTATTGAGAGAAATTCGTATCTTGATACTCATCTACAAGTATATATTGAAATCTTTTTTTGTATTTTTCTAAAATCTCAGGGTTGTCCCTGAATAAAATGTTTGTATTCAGAAGTAAATCATCAAAATCCATAGCATCCGATCTTTTACATCGGTTAGTGTATATTTTATAGATTTGCCCAATCTGACTTTTACCTGATTGATTATCTTTCTTAAAGTATGCCGGATTTGAAGCGTAAATATCAGCAGTAATTAAATTATTTTTTGCTTTCGATATTATTGATAATATTTCGTTTGCTTTATATTTTTCAACATCTAAATGCAAATCACTTATTATTTTCTTTAATAGATTTTTACTGTCTTGTGAATCATAAATTGTAAAGTTTGATGAAAATCCTATTGCTTCGGCTTCAATCCTTAGTATTCTTGAAAAAATTGAATGAAAAGTTCCCATCCACAATTGTGTGGTTGACTCCTTTCCCACTATTAAGTCAATTCTATCTTTCATTTCTGACGCAGCCTTATTTGTAAAGGTTAAAGACAAAATTTTAGAGGAATAAACACCTTTTGATAATAGATAAGCTATTCTATAAGTAAGAACTCTTGTCTTTCCCGAACCTGCGCCTGCAATAATTAATGATGGACCGTCAATTTTCAGTGTTGCTTCTTTTTGCTGAGTATTTAAACCTTCTAATAATTCTATCATTGCATCTTTTTTTTGCAAATATAATTCCTTTAGAGAAACAATATTTCTATTATAATATAATTTGTAATTTTAATGATAGTTGATTTAGCCTCGCTAAAGGGTTGAATCACTGTTACTCAATTGTTAAATTTGTAAACAATAAATTAATTATTCAAAAAAAAATAAAAAAATAATAAATACAGTGTGAAAATGAAAAAATAATTTTTACCTTTGCAACCCGATTTAGAATATGTTAAGTAAATGATTTAAAAAATAATGATATAAAGAATATGCCAACTATTCAACAATTAGTAAGAAAAGGTAGAGTTAAGTTAGTAGATAAAAGTAAATCTCCTTCTCTAGATCAGTGTCCTCAAAGAAGAGGAGTTTGTGTGAGAGTTTACACAACAACACCTAAAAAACCAAACTCTGCAATGAGAAAAGTTGCAAGGGTAAGACTGACTAATGGCAAAGAAGTGAATGCTTATATACCAGGAGAAGGTCATAATCTACAAGAGCACTCGATTGTTTTAGTAAGAGGAGGTAGAGTGAAAGATTTACCTGGAGTTAGATATCACTTAGTTAGAGGCGCATTAGATGCATCTGGTGTAGATGGTAGAAAACAAAGAAGATCAAAATACGGAACAAAAAGACCAAAAAGTAAATAAAATTCTATAGATTAAATATATAAGAAATGAGAAAGGCTAATCCTAAGAAGAGAATTGTTCTTCCAGATCCAAAATTCAAAGAAGTTGTTGTATCTAAATTTGTAAATAATATAATGCTTCACGGGAAAAAATCAACCGCTTATGATATATTCTATGGAGCTATTGAAATAGTTGAAAATAAAAAATCAGCTGAGAATGTTACCGCTCTTGATGTTTGGAAAAAAGCACTTGAAAATGTAACACCACTAGTTGAAGTAAGAAGTAGAAGAGTTGGTGGAGCTACATTTCAAATTCCTTCAGAAATCAGACCAGATAGAAGACAATCTATCGGAATGAAAAATTTGATAATGTATGCTAAGAAAAGAGGCGGTAAATCTATGAGAGATAAACTTGCTGCTGAAATACTTTCTGCATATAATGAAGAGGGTGCCGCTTACAAAAAGAAAGAGGATACTCATAGAATGGCTGAAGCAAATAAAGCTTTTTCACACTTCAGATTTTAATATTGAATTAAAGAAGTAAAAATATATTATTGAATACTAAAAATGGCTAAGAGAGACTTAACATATACCCGAAATATTGGTATAGCAGCTCATATTGATGCAGGAAAAACTACAACTACCGAGCGTATATTGTATTATGCAGGTGTAAACCACAAAATTGGTGAAGTACATGATGGTGCTGCAACAATGGACTGGATGGAGCAAGAGCAAGAAAGAGGTATTACAATCACTTCTGCTGCAACTACTTGTCATTGGAAGTATAAAGGAGAAGACTATAAAGTAAACATTATTGATACTCCAGGTCACGTTGATTTTACAGTTGAGGTTAACCGATCTTTAAGAGTTCTTGATGGTTTAGTATTCCTTTTTTCTGCTGTTGATGGTGTTGAACCTCAATCAGAAACAAACTGGAGATTAGCTGATAATTATAAAGTTACAAGACTTGGGTTCGTTAATAAAATGGACAGACAAGGTTCTGACTTTTTAAACGTTGTTCGTCAGGTTAGAAAAATGCTAGGTGGAAATGCTATTCCATTGCAACTTCCTATCGGTGATGAAGATGAATTTAAAGGTGTGGTAGATCTTGTATACAATAGAGGAATTATTTGGAATGATGCAGATCAAGGAATGACATTTACCGAAGTACCAATTCCAGACAATATGCTTGCAGAAGTTGAAGAGTGGAGAGGTAAATTACTTGAATCAATTGCTGAATTTGATGATAAGTTAATGGAAAAATTCTTTGAAGATTCTAGTACAATAACTGCTCAAGAAATTCTTACTGCTTTAAGAAAAGCCTGTGTTGCAAATATGGTAGTTCCTATGTTATGTGGATCTTCATTTAAAAACAAAGGTGTACAAACAATGTTGGATTATGTAATGGAATTATTACCTTCTCCACTTGATAAAGATAATATTGTAGGAATTAATCCTAAAACAGAAAAGCAAGAGGTTAGAAAACCAGGGTCTGATGATCCGTTTACTGCACTTGCATTTAAAATAGCAACAGACCCTTATGTAGGTCGTTTGTGTTTCTTTAGAGCGTACTCAGGACGTTTAGATGCTGGTTCTTATATTTTAAATGCTAGAACTGGTAATAAAGAAAGAATCTCTAGACTTTATCAAATGCATGCTAATAAACAAAATCCTATTGATTTTGTTGAAGGTGGTGATATTGGTGCTGTTGTTGGTTTCAAAGATATTAGAACAGGTGATACTTTATGTGCTGAAGCAAATCCAATTGTGTTAGAATCAATGAAATTTCCAGACCCAGTTATTGGTTTGGCAATTGAACCAAAAACAAAAGCAGATGTTGATAAATTAGGAACTGCTTTGGCAAAATTGGCAGAAGAAGATCCAACATTTAGAGTTAAAACAGATCAAGATACTGGTCAAACGGTTATCAGTGGAATGGGTGAATTACATTTGGAAATTCTACTTGATCGTATGAAAAGAGAATTTAAAGTTGAATGTAATCAAGGGCTCCGCAAGTAAATTATAAAGAATGTATCACTGCAACTGTTGATCACAGAGAGACATTTAAGAAACAATCTGGTGGTAGAGGTAAGTTTGCAGATATATTAGTAACTGTAGGGCCAGCTGATCCAGATGTTGTTGGATTACAATTTATTGATGAGGTTAAAGGTGGTAACATTCCAAGAGAATTTATTCCTTCAGTTCAAAAAGGATTTAAAGAAGCTATGAATAATGGTGTGCTTGCTGGATTTCAGTTAGACTCACTTAAAGTAGTTCTTAAAGATGGTTCATACCATGATGTGGATTCTGATTCATTATCGTTTGAAATATGTGCAAAATTAGCTTTTAAAGAAGCTTCACGAAAAGCTAAACCTGTACTTCTTGAGCCAATAATGAAAATAGAAGTTGTTACTCCTGAAGAGAATATGGGTGATGTTGTAGGAGATTTAAATAAAGAAGAGGACAAATTCAAGGTATGGACGCTAGAAATAATGCAAGGATCGGTAAAGCTAAAGTTCCTTTATCTGCAATGTTTGGTTATGTTACAGATTTAAGAACAATAACCTCAGGAAGAGCAACTTCAGCAATGGAATTTGGCCATTTTGAACAAGGTCCAAATAGCTTAGCTGAAGAAGTGATTAAACAAGCAAATAGTTAATAATTATTAATTAATATAAATAAATCAGGCATGAGTCAAAAAATAAGAATCAAGTTAAAGTCTTATGATCATAATTTAGTAGATAAATCTGCTGAAAAGATTGTTAAGACCGTTAAGACAACCGGTGCAATTGTATCTGGTCCGATTCCGCTGCCAACTCACAAAAAGATTTTTACGGTATTGCGTGCAACTCACGTAAACAAGAAATCTCGAGAACAGTTTCAACTAACGAGTCATAAAAGACTCCTTGATATTTACAGTTCTACTTCTAAAACTGTAGATGCCCTGATGAAATTAGAGTTGCCAAGTGGAGTTGAAGTTGAGATTAAAGTATAACGTAATTTTGTGAAAAAAATGCTAGGATTAATTGGAAAAAAAGTAGGTATGACCTCAATTTTTACCGAAGATGGTAAAAATGTAGCTTGTACCGTAATAGAAGCAGGACCTTGTACTGTAACTCAAATCAGAACTTTTGAAAAAGAAGGCTACAGTGCTGTTCAATTAGGTTTTGGAAGTAAGAAAGAGAAAAATACAACAAAAGCAGAAATAGGACATTTTAATAAAGTTAAAATTGCTCCTGCTAGAAAAGTTGTTGAATTTAGAGATTTCAAAAAAGAACTTGGTTTAGGAGAAAGTATTGTTGCAGGAGATATCTTTACCGTTGGAGAGAAGATTAGTGTATCTGGAACTTCAAAAGGAAAAGGTTTTCAAGGTGTTGTTAAAAGACATAATTTTGCTGGTGTAGGTCAAAGTACTCATGGTCAGCATAATAGATTGAGAGCTCCTGGTTCAATCGGTGCATGTTCAACTCCTTCAAGAGTTTTTAAAGGCATGAGAATGGCTGGTAGAACTGGTGGAGATAGTGTAAAAGTGCAAAATATAAAAATTCTTAAACTTATACCTGAAACTAATTTAATTATAGTAAAAGGTGCAGTACCGGGTGCTATAGGTGGGTATTTAATATTGTCGAAATAATGGAAGTAGTTGTAAAAAATATAAGTGGAGTAGAAACCTCAAGGAAAATTAATCTTGATGAAACTATTTTTGGAATAGAACCCAATGATCATGCAATTTACTTAGATGTAAAACAGTATTTAGCTAATAATAGACAGGGAACTCACAAAGCTAAAGAAAAAGGCGAAGTAAGAAAAAGTACTAGAAAGCTTAAAAAACAAAAAGGTACTGGTGGAGCAAGAGCAGGAAGTATGAAGAACCCACTTTACAAAGGTGGTGGTAGAGTTTTTGGTCCTAGACCTAGAGATTATAGTTTTAAGTTGAATAAGAAGCTAAAACAGCTTGCTAGAAGATCGGCTTTAACTTATAAATTTCAAGAAAACAATATTACAGTTTTAGAAGACTTCAATTTTGAAAGTCCTAAAACCAAGGAAATCTGCACTTTGAAAAATAATTTGAAATTAAATGATAAAAAGTCTATTTTAATTTTACCAAAAGAAAATAAAAATATATATTTGTCATCTCGAAATTTGCAGGATTTCGAAGTTGTAGTTGCCTCAGAATTAAATACATATGCTATTTTAAAGGCTAAAAATGTATTAATATTAGAGAGTTCGGTGGCAGAAATAGAGAAAAATTTGAAATAATTATTAGGATGGAAATACTACAAAGACCTATAGTAACTGAAAAAATGAACTCTAAGGGAGAATCACTTAGACAGTATGGATTTATAGTTAATAAAATAGCTGATAAATTTCAAATTAAAGAAGCGGTTGAGAAAATGTATGGAGTAACAGTTGAGTCGGTTAATACAATGAGATACGCATCAATTTCGAAAACAAGATTTACGAAGACTGGTGTTTTAACTGGCAGAACAAGTAGCTATAAAAAAGCTATTGTTACATTGAAAAGTGGTGATTTAATAGATTTTTATAGCAATATTTAAAAATGGCAGTTAGAAAACTTAAACCAGTAACACCTGGTCAAAGACACAAAGTTGCATCATCTTTTGATGATATTACAACTAATAAACCTGAAAAATCATTGTTGGTTCCAATTAAAAGAACCGGTGGTAGAAATAATACCGGTAAAATGACAATGAGATATATAGGCGGGGGACATAAGAGAAAATACAGAATCATAGATTTTTGTAGAGAAAGAGATGGCGTTCAAGCTGAGGTTATATCTATTGAATATGATCCAAATAGAAGTGCTAGAATTTCTTTAGTAAAATATGAAGATGGAGAAAAAAGATATATAATTTGTCCTAATGGTTTGAAAGTTGGACAAACAATTGTATCTGGTAAAGGTGTTCAACCTGAAATTGGAAATACATTGTATTTGGGAGAAATTCCATTAGGTACAATTATCCATAATATAGAATTAAAACCTGGTCAAGGTGGAATATTGTCTAGAAGTGCAGGAACTTATGCTCAACTACTTTCTAAAGATGGTAGTTATGCAATCATAAAGTTACCTTCTGGAGAAACAAGAATGGTTTTAATAACTTGTAAAGCAACAATAGGTTCTGTTTCAAATTCTGATAATGCATTAGTAAGATCAGGTAAAGCTGGAAGAACTCGTTGGTTAGGTAGAAGACCTAGAAACAGAGGTGTATCAATGAACCCTGTCGATCACCCAATGGGTGGTGGTGAAGGAAAAGCATCAGGAGGACATCCACGTTCTAGAAAAGGTTTACCGGCTAAAGGTTACAAAACTAGAACTCCAAAGAAATATTCAAATAAATTTATTGTTGTTAGAAGAAAATAATTTAGATAATGAGTAGATCTCTTAAAAAAGGACCATATATAGACCATAATTTGGAAAGAAAAATTCTTGGAATGAATGATTCTGGAAAAAAAAGTGTAATTAAGACTTGGTCTAGAGCATGTATGATATCACCAGACTTTGTTGGACATACTGTAGCAGTTCATAATGGAAATAAATTTATACCAGTTTTTGTTACTGAAAATATGGTAGGACATAAATTTGGTGAGTTCTCTCCAACTAGGAATTTTAGAGGACATGCTGGTAAGAAAAATAAAAAGAAATAAGTTAATTCTTTAAAAAAATGGGTGCAAAAAAAAGACTTAGAGCTGAAAGTTTTAAAGAAGAGAAGAAACAATTAGCTATTGCAAAATTAAATAATGTTCCTTCTTCTCCTAGAAAAATGAGACTTGTAGTTGATACAATAAGAGGAATAGAAGTTAATAGAGCTTTGGATTTATTAAGATTTTCTCCAAAGAATGCTTCTAAGGATGTAGAGAAACTTCTTTTATCTGCTATATCTAATTGGCAAAGTAAAAATGAAGGAGTTCGATTAGAAGATAATTTATTATATGTATCAAAAGTTTTTGTTGATCAAGGAAGAACTCTTAAAAGAATACAACCAGCACCTCAAGGGCGTGCTCATAGAGTTAGAAAAAGATCTAATCATGTGACATTGGTTGTTGATACATTAAAAGAAACTGTAAACGGGTAAATTTATAACAGATGGGTCAGAAAGTCAATCCGATAGGAAACAGATTAGGAATAATTAAAGGTTGGGATTCCAATTGGTTCGGTGGGAAAAAGTATGGTGATAAAATTGTTGAAGATCAAAAGATTAGACAATATCTAAATGCTCGTTTATCAAAAGCCAGTGTATCAAAAATAATAATTGAAAGAACTCTTAAGTTGATAACAGTTACTGTTAACACCGCTAGACCAGGAATTATAATTGGAAAAGGTGGTCAAGAGGTTGATAAACTTAAAGAAGAGTTAAAGAAGATAACTAAAAAAGAGGTTCAGATTAATATATTTGAAATAAAAAGACCTGAACTTGATGCTACTCTTGTTGCAAATGGTATAGCTAGACAAATTGAAGGTAGAGTTGCATACAGAAGAGCTTTGAAAATGGCAATAGCTTCTGCTGTAAGAATGGGTGCTGAAGGTATTAAAGTTCAAATTTCTGGTCGTCTTAATGGAGCTGAAATGGCACGTGCTGAGATTTATAAAGAAGGTAGAATTCCTTTGCATACTTTTAGAGCTGATATTGATTATGCCTTAGGGGAAGCTCAAACAACTTATGGTTTGTTGGGTATTAAAGTTTGGATTTTTAAAGGAGAATTATATGGAAAAGTTGATTTGACACCAAATTCAAGGACTTCATTACCTCCTACAAAAAAAACTACTACTTTCAAGAAAAAAAGAAATAAATAGAGATTAAAAATTTATAATCAGATGTTACAGCCTAAAAAGACAAAATTTAGAAGACAAAAGAAAGGGAAAATGAAAGGGATTTCTCAAAGAGGAAATCAGCTTGCATTTGGTTCTTTTGGAATAAAATCATTGGAGACTACTTGGATTACAGCTAGGCAGATTGAAGCTGCGAGGATAGCTGTAACGAGATATATGAAGAGAGAAGGACAGATTTGGATTAGAATATTTCCTGATAAACCGGTAACCATGAAGCCTGCAGAGGTTAGGATGGGTAAAGGTAAAGGAGCTCCTTCACATTGGGTTGCCCCTGTTACTCCAGGTAGAATTTTATTTGAAGCTGAAGGTGTATCTCTTGAAATTGCAAAAGAAGCACTTAGATTAGCAGCTCAAAAATTACCTATTACTACGAAGTTTATCGTTAGACGTGATTACGTTCAGGAATAAAATTATTTAATATGAAAGCATCAGAAATTAGAGATTTATCTACTCAAGAAATAATTGATAAGGTAAATGAGCAAAAAATAGCAATTAATAAAATGAAATTGAATCATGCGATTTCACCACTAGAAAATCCTTGTAAAATTAAGGAAACTAGAAGATTAATTGCAAGATTGAATACAGAAGTTAGAAAACGCGAATTAGAAAACCACATTAATTAAGAATCGATGGAAAGAAATTTGAGAAAAGAGAGAGTAGGAGTGGTTGTGAGTAATAAAATGGATAAGTCTGTTACTGTTGCAATTCACAGAAGAGAAAAACACCCTATTTATGGTAAATTCTTAAAGAAAACTACAAAACTTGTAGCACATGATGAAAAGAATGAATGTGGTGAAGGTGATACCGTTAGAATAATGGAAACAAGACCATTAAGTAAAAATAAATGTTGGAGATTAGTTGAAATTATTGAAAGAGCTAAATAATTATGATACAGCAAGAGTCTAGATTAACAGTGGCTGATAACAGTGGGGCAAAAGAAGCTTTGTGTATCAGAGTTCTCGGGGGTACTGGAAGAAGATATGCTTCCATTGGAGATATAATTGTAGTGAGTATAAAAAGTGCTATACCTAATGGAAATGTTAGAAAAGGACAAGTAGCTAAAGGTGTAGTCGTTAGAACAAAAAAAGAAATAAGAAGATCAGATGGTTCTTATATCCGTTTTGATGATAATGCAGTTGTCTTATTAAATGAAGCTGGTGAAATGAAAGCTACTCGTATATTTGGACCTGTTGGGAGAGAATTAAGAGAAAAGCAATATATGAAAATAGTTTCTTTAGCTCCTGAAGTATTATAATATAAATAAAATTGATAATGAAAAGAAAATTTCATATTAAAAAGGGAGATAATGTTCTTGTGCTTTCGGGAGAGAATAAAGGTCTTCAAGGTAAAGTATTAGATGTCATCTTTGCAAAAGATAGAGCTGTAGTAGAAGGAGTTAATATAATTACAAAACATACTAAACCATCTGCAAAAAGTCCACAAGGTGGAATATTAAAGGTTGAAGCTCCAATTCATGTTTCAAACTTGATGGTTATAGATCCTTCTAATGGAAAACCTACTAGAATAGGTAGAAGAAAAAATACAGAAGGTAAAAATGTAAGATATTCTAAAAAGTCTGGAGAGGAGATTAAGTAATGGAATATATACCAACATTAAAAACAAAATTTAAAGGAGAGATTACACAAAATCTTATTAAAGAATTTGGTTATACTTCTTGTATGCAAGTACCAAAATTGCAGAAAATCGTTATAAATCAAGGTATTGGTAAAGCCGTATCTGATAAGAAAATGATAGAAGTTGCCGTTGAGGAATTATCAACTATTGCTGGTCAAAAAGCAATACCTACATATTCTAAAAAGGATATTTCAAACTTCAAATTAAGAAAAGGTATGCCGATAGGAATAAAGGTAACTTTGAGAAATGAAAGAATGTATGAGTTCCTTGAAAGATTAATCAATGCTTCTTTACCTAGAATACGTGATTTTCAAGGGATTAAAAGTAAAATGGATAAAAAAGGAAACTATACTTTAGGTATTACAGAACAAATTATATTTCCAGAAATTGATATTGATAAAATTAATCAAATATTAGGAATGGATATAACTTTTGTAACATCTGCTAATACAGATGAAGAAGGTTTAGCTTTATTAAAACAGTTTGGACTACCTTTTAAAAAATAATATAGGATGGCAAAGGAATCAATGAAAGCCCGCGAGGTAAAGAGACAAAAGCTTGTTGTAAAATATGCTAAAAAAAGAGCAGAATTGAAAGAAAAAGGTGATTATGTTGGATTACAGAAATTACCTAAAAATTCTAATCCTAATAGATTGCATAATAGATGTAGTTTGACTGGAAGACCAAGAGGATATATTAGACACTTTGGTTTAAGTAGAATACAGTTTAGAGAAATGGCGTCAGCTGGTTTAATCCCAGGTGTTAAAAAAGCTAGTTGGTAATTTAAAGATTTATTAATAATATAGTTATGACTGATCCAATTGCAGATTTATTAACAAGAATAAGAAATGCTCAAAAAGCTCATAAAAGAGTTGTTGAGATTCCTGCATCAAAATTAAAAAAGAGATAACCAAAGTTTTACATGAAAAAGGTTATATCTTGAGTTACAAATTTGAAGATGCATTACCTCAAGGAAAAATATTGATTGCATTAAAATATCATCCAGTCCATAAAACTCCTGCTATTAAATCAATTACTAGAATATCAAAACCTGGTTTGAGAAAATACTCAAGTTTTGATGAACTTCCTAGGGTACTTAATGGTTTAGGTGTTGCAATATTGTCTACTTCAAAAGGTATTGTTACCGATAAAGAAGCAAGAAATCTGAACATTGGTGGTGAAGTATTGTGTTACGTATATTAAACAGTAGAATAAATGTCAAGAGTAGGAAAATTACCGATAGTGTTACCTGATAAAGTTTCGGTAAATATAGAAAAGGATAATACTGTAATCGTTACAGGACCTTTAGGGCAACTAAAAAGAAAAGTTGATTCAGATATATCGATTAAAATTGAGGATAATTCAATTTTAGTTGAACGTCCAACAGAACAAAAACGTCATAAATCTCTTCATGGTTTATATAGAGCACTTATTAATAATATGGTTGAAGGTGTGTCTAAGGGATTTTCTATTGAACAAGAGCTTGTAGGTGTTGGTTATAGAGTAACATGCCAAGGTCAAAATTTAGAATTAGCTTTAGGTTTTTCACATGCTATAATATTTCAATTACCAAGCGAGATTAAATGTGAAGCCAAAACAGAAAGAGGTAGCAATCCTAGTTTGAAGTTAACTTCTGTTGATAAACAGTTAGTTGGCCAAATAGCTGCCAAAATTAGAGCCATAAGACCTCCTGAACCATATAAAGGAAAAGGTATTAGATATAGAGGAGAAGTGGTTCGTAGAAAAGCTGGTAAATCAGCTGGTAAATAATTTTAATTAGAGTAAAGGAATTATGGCACTTACAAAATCAGAGAGAAGAATCAGAATTAAGAGAAGAATTAAAAAAGTTATTTTAGGTTCTTCAGAAAGACCAAGAATGTCTGTTTACAGAAGTAATAAACAAATTTCTGTTCAACTTATAGATGATTTAAATGGAATAACACTCTTAAGCATGTCATCTTTAAATAAAGATGTTGTTGCTAAAGTACAAAATGTATCAGGTGTTGCACAAGCTGCAGTGGTTGGAGAAGAAATCGGTAAAAATGCGATTGCAAAAGGAATTACTTCAGTTGTATTTGATAGAAATGGATATCTATATCATGGAAGAGTTAAGTCTTTAGCTGAAGCAGCAAGAAATGCAGGTTTAAAATTTTAAGTAATTATGGCAGATATAAACGTAAGAAAAGTTAGAACAACTGATATCGAACTTAAAGATAGATTAGTTGCTATAAATAGAGTTACTAAAGTAACTAAAGGTGGTAGAACATTTAGTTTTTCAGCTATTGTAGTAGTAGGCGATGAGAATGGTATTGTAGGATACGGACTCGGAAAAGCTAATGAAGTTACTGCTGCTATTGCTAAAGGTGTTGAAGATGCAAAGAAAAATCTAGTTAAAATACCAATTTATAAAGGAACAATTCCTCATGCTCAAACATCTAAATTTGGAGGTTCTGAAATTTTCATGAAACCTGCATCTCACGGTACTGGCGTTAAAGCTGGAGGAGCTATGAGATTTGTTTTAGAAAGTGTTGGTATTACTGATGTATTAGCAAAATCAAAAGGATCATCAAATCCGCATAACGTAGTTAAAGCTACAATGAAAGCTTTAGTTGAATTAAGAGATGCCAGTTCTGTAGCACAGCTAAGAGGAATTGAAGTTTCAAAAGTTTTTAATGGATAAATATTATACTGTTATTTATGACTAAGATTATTGTAAAACAAGTAAAAAGTGTTATTAATAGACCTTCTGACCAAAAGAAAACTATGATAGCGTTAGGACTTAGAAAAATAGGTTCAATAAGTGAATTTGAAGCTACTCCTCAGATACTTGGTATGGTCAGAAAAGTTAATCATCTTGTAGAAACAAAAGAATTATAATTAGATATGGATTTGAGTTCATTAAGACCTGCAGAAGGTTCGATAAAAAGGGAGAAAAGAATTGGTAGAGGACAAGGCTCTGGAAGAGGTGGAACTTCAACTAGAGGACACAAAGGTGCTAAATCAAGATCTGGATATAAAAGAAAAATAGGTTTTGAAGGTGGACAGATGCCTATCCAAAGAAGATTACCTAAATTTGGTTTCAAAAATATAAATAGAGTAGAGTATAAAGTTATTAATCTTTCTTCTTTAGAAGATATTTCTAAAAATTTGAGTATTGATAGTTTTAATATTAAAACATTTATTGAAACTGGTTTAGCTTCAAAAAATGATAAAGTAAAAATCCTTGGTGATGGAGCTTTGTCTGTTAAATTAAATGTTATAGCTCATGCATTTTCAAAAAGTGCACAAACAGCTATTGAATCTAATGGAGGAACAGTAGAAAAAATTTAAGTAAATGGAAAATTTTATTAATACTATTAAAAATATTTGGAAGATTGAAGAGCTAAGAACAAGAATTCTTACTACATTATCTCTAATACTTATTTATAGATTAGGATCAGTAGTAGTTTTACCTGGAGTTGACCCTTCTCAATTGACCAATTTAAAAAGTCAAACATCTGATGGTTTATTAGGTTTGATAAATATGTTCTCGGGTGGTGCTTTTGCTAATGCTTCGGTGTTTGCACTTGGAATTATGCCATATATCTCTGCTTCAATTGTAATCCAGTTATTAGGTATTGCTATACCATATTTCCAAAGATTACAAAAGGAAGGTGAAAGTGGCAGAAAAAAGATTACCCAAATTACAAGATTTTTAACAGTATTGATAACAGCAGCTCAAGCGCCAGGTTATCTTTCTAATCTTAAAACACAATTGCCTCCTGAAGCATTTGTTACTTCTAGTGCTTTATTTTGGACATCATCAATTATTATCTTAATTGCAGGAACAATGTTTGTTATGTGGTTAGGTGAAAGAATTACTGATAAAGGATTAGGAAATGGTATTTCATTGATAATAATGATAGGGATTATAGCAAGATTACCTCAATCTATAGCTCTTGAATTTGGTACCCGACTTGATGGTGCTGGTGGATTAATAATGTTTTTAGTTGAAATAGCAATTCTACTTATAATAATTACATTCTCAATACTTTTAATACAAGGTACCAGAAGAATTCCTGTACAGTATGCAAAGAGAATTGTTGGTAATAAACAATATGGAGGTGTAAGACAATATTTGCCTTTCAAAGTGAATTCTGCAGGTGTAATGCCAATTATATTCGCACAGGCAATTATGTTTATTCCAATTACTTTAGCTGGTTTTACTGGAGGCGATAATGTATCGTGGTTTGTGTCATCATTTTCAGATTATACTGGGTTTGCATATAACATGACATTTGCAATTCTAATAATATTATTTACATATTTTTATACCGCAATTACTATGAATCCTCAGCAAATTGCTGACGATTTAAAAAGAAATGAAGGTTTTATTCCTGGTATAAAGCCAGGTAAGAAAACAGCAGAATTTATTGATAATGTGATGTCTAGAATAACATTGCCAGGTTCAATTTTTCTAGCAATTGTGGCAATTTTACCTTCAATAGCAATGTTGATAGGTGTTAATAATCAGTTCGCACAATTTTTTGGTGGAACTTCATTGCTTATCTTAGTTGGAGTTGTTTTAGATACTTTACAGCAAATTGAAACACATTTGCTTAATAGACATTATGACGGTTTACTGAAGACAGGAAGAATAAAAGGAAGAACAGTGAATTACGGATCAACTTCAATATAATTAAATGGCAAAACAAGCATCAATAGAACAGGATGGTAAAATAGTTGAAGCTCTATCAAACGCAATGTTTAGAGTAGAGTTAGAAAATGGGCATGTAATTACAGCTCACATCTCTGGGAAAATGAGAATGCATTATATTAAAATTTTACCTGGAGATAAAATTAAAGTGGAAATGTCTCCTTATGATTTAACCAAAGGAAGAATTACTTTTCGATATAAATAATAATGTAAGGAAATGAAAGTAAGAGCATCAGTAAAGAAAAGAAGTAGCGAGTGTAAAATTGTTAGACGTAAAGGAAAAATTTACGTTATCAATAAAAAAAATCCAAAATATAAGCAAAGACAAGGATAATTTTATTAATTTTGCACCAATTTTTAAAGTATTATTATGGCTAGAATATCAGGTATTGATTTACCAAAAAACAAAAGAGGCGAGATCGGTTTAACTTATATATTTGGTATAGGGAAAAAAACATCTCAAAGAATATTAGATAAAGCTAATATTGATCGTAACGTAAAAGTTAGTGAGTGGAATGATGAGCAGATTACAAAGATTAGAACAATCATTAGTACTGAGCTTAAAGTTGAAGGAGAGTTACGATCTGAAGTACAATTGAATATCAAAAGATTAATGGATATTGGTTGTTACAGAGGCGTAAGACATAGAGTAGGCTTACCTGTTAGAGGACAGTCAACAAAGAATAATTCTCGTACAAGAAAAGGTAAAAAGAAAACTGTTGCTAATAAGAAAAAAGCTACTAAATAATTGAAATTTTAATATGGCAAAAAAAGCAAAAAGTACTAAAAAAATTGTTAAGGTAGAATCTATTGGACAGGCGCATATACATGCTTCTTTTAACAATATCATTGTTACATTAACAAATGGAGAAGGTCAAGTTATATCGTGGGCATCTGCAGGGAAGAAAGGTTTTAGAGGTTCAAAAAAGAATACACCTTACGCAGCGCAAGTTGCAGCTACTGAGTGTTCTAAAGAAGCTTTTGACTTAGGTTTAAGAAAAGTAAAAGTTTATGTAAAAGGTCCAGGGTCAGGCAGAGAGTCTGCAATTAGAACTATACATAATGCTGGGATTGAAGTAACAGAAATAGTAGACGTTACACCTCTACCACATAATGGATGTCGTCCACCAAAAAGAAGAAGAGTATAATTTGAAATATTTTATAAATGGCTAGATATACAGGACCAAAATCAAAGATTGCTAGAAAGTTTGGAGATCCAATTTATGGACCGGATAAAGTTCTAGATAAAAAAAATTATGCGCCAGGACAACATGGTGCTTCTAAAAGAAGAGGCAAAAAATCTGTCTATGGTGTTCAGCTTCAAGAAAAACAAAAAGCTAAATATACTTATGGTGTTCTTGAGAAGCAGTTCAGAAATCTGTTTCACCAAGCAACTCGTAAAAAAGGTATTACCGGTGAAATATTGCTTCAATTACTTGAGCAAAGATTAGATAATGTTGTTTTTAGATTAGGTTTATCACCAACAAGAAGTGGAGCTAGACAATTAGTATCCCACAAGCATGTAATGGTAAACAGTGAATTGGTAAATATACCATCATTCTCTGTAAAACCAGGTGATGTAATTGAAATAAGAGAAAAATCAAAAGCTCTAGAAGTTATTGCAAATTCTGTAGCTTCAAATAAAGTATCTAAATATTCTTGGTTAGAATTAGATTCATCAAATTTAATAGGTAAATTTATGAATGTACCAGAAAGATCAGAAATTCCTGAGAATATAAAAGAACAATTAATAGTAGAATTGTATTCTAAATAATAAATACTAGGAGCTTAATATGGCAATTTTAGCATTTCAAAAACCTGATAAGGTAATTATGCTTAGTTCTGATGATAAATTCGGTAAATTCGAATTTCGTCCATTAGAACCTGGTTATGGAATAACTGTAGGCAACGCTTTAAGGAGAGTTTTATTATCATCTCTTGAAGGTTATGCTATAACAAATATAAAAATTGAAGGTGTAGATCATGAATTTTCAACTATTAAAGGTGTAGTTGAGGATGTAACTGAAATTATTCTAAATCTTAAACAAATTCGATTCAAAAGAATTTCTGAAGAATTAGAATCTGAGAAGGTTACAGTAGTAATATCTGCCAAAGACCAGTTTGTTGCAGGTGATATTAATAATTTTCTAACCAATTTTAAAGTATTAAATGAAGATTTATTACTTTGCCACATGGAGAGTTCAATTAAACTCACAATTGATATGTGGATTGGTAAAGGTAGGGGATATGTGCCATCAGAAGAGAATAAAGCACATGAAAGTGAATTTGGTGTAATAGCTATAGATTCTATTTATACCCCTATTAAAAATGTTAAGTATGAAGTTGAAAATTTCAGGGTAGAACAAAAGACCGATTTCGAAAAGTTAATATTCGAAATTACAACTGATGGTTCTATACATCCTAAAGATGCTCTGAAAGAAGCTGCGAAAATTCTTATTTATCATTTCATGTTATTTTCTGACGAAAAAATTACAATTGACACAGAAGATAAGATGAATAATGACGAGTTTGATGAAGAGATATTACATATGCGTCAGTTGTTGAAAACTAAGCTTGTAGATATGGATTTATCGGTAAGAGCTCTTAATTGCTTAAAAGCTGCAGATGTTGAAACTCTAGGAGAACTTGTTACTTTCAATAAAAATGATTTGTTGAAATTCAGAAATTTTGGTAAAAAATCTCTGACTGAATTGGATGAATTATTATCATCTCTGAATCTTAATTTTGGGATGGATATAGGTAAATATAAGTTAGAAAAAGATTAAGAATTGAAAAAGATATAATAATGAGACACGGAAAGAAAATAAATCATCTAGGTAGAACTAGTTCTCATAGAAAGGCGATGTTGTCAAATATGGCTACTTCTCTTATCTTGAATAAAAGAATTATTACTACAACAGCAAAAGCTAAATCTTTGAGAAAATATGTAGAGCCTTTGATTACAAAATCAAAAGATGATTCTACTCATTCGAGAAGAATTGTATTTAGTTATTTGCAGAGTAAAGAAGGTGTTACTGAATTGTTTAGAAATATTTCTGAAAAAATCAGTGACAGACCTGGAGGTTATACTAGAATAATCAAATTAGGTGCAAGACAAGGTGATAATGCAGAAACTTGTATGATTGAATTAGTTGATTATAATACTGTTTACACAAAAGAAGTAAAAGTTAAATCAACTAAAACTACAAGAAGAAGCCGTGCAAAAGTTAAACCAGCTACTGCAAATTCTTCTGAAGGAAATACAGAAAATGTTTAGAATTTATATAAATTTTAAATAAAAAATTGATTAAAAATCTTGATGTAAGGGATAAAGTTTTTAACTTTATCCCTTTTTTTATTTTTTATATTAGTATAAACTTTCAAATTAAAATAATAATTATGGGACAAATTGTGAATGTGCATGCACGTGAGATTATTGATTCAAGAGGAAATCCAACAATTGAATGTGAAGTTACCTTAGCATCTGGTTTTGTAGGTAGAGCAGCGGTTCCTTCTGGAGCATCTACTGGAGAAAATGAAGCACTTGAATTAAGAGATGGTGACAAAAGTCGTTATTTAGGAAGAGGTGTTCTTAAAGCTGTTGATAATGTTAATAGCATTATAGCAAAAGAACTTATAGGCATGGATGCAATGGATCAAGTTGCTATTGATCAGAAAATGATTGAACTTGATGGTACTAAAACTAAAAAAAATCTTGGTGCTAATGCTATGCTAGGAGTTTCTTTAGCAGTTGCTAAAGCTGCTGCTGAATTTCATGGCCTACCACTTTACAGATACATAGGTGGAGCTAATGCTAAAACGTTACCTGTTCCAATGATGAACATTATTAATGGTGGTTCTCATTCTGATGCTCCTATTGCTTTTCAAGAATTTATGATTAGACCTGTTGGAGCTTGTTGCTTTAGAGAAGGTCTTAGAATGGGTGCTGAAGTATTTCATTCTTTGAAAAAAATATTGCATGATAAAGGTTTATCTACAGCTGTAGGTGACGAAGGCGGTTTTGCACCAAATTTCAGCGGTGGTACTGAAGAAGCTCTTAATTCTATAATGACTGCAATTGAAAAAGCTGGTTACAAACCAGGTTCTGATGTAACTATTGCTTTAGATTGTGCTGCTTCTGAGTTTTTTAAAGGTGGTATTTATGATTATTCTTTATTTGAAGGAGCTAATGGTGCTAAAAGAACTTCAGCTCAACAAGCTGATTATCTAGCTGAATTAATCTCTAAATATCCTATTGATTCTATTGAAGATGGTTGTGATGAGAATGATTGGGATGGTTGGAAATTGTTGACAGATAAAATTGGTAGCAAATGTCAACTTGTTGGTGACGATTTATTTGTTACTAATGTTGAGTTTTTACAAAAAGGTATTGAAATTGGTTGTGCTAATTCAATATTAATTAAAGTAAACCAAATAGGTACGCTTACAGAAACATTAAATGCTATTGAAATGGCTCATAGAGCTGGTTACACATCTGTAACTTCTCATAGATCTGGTGAAACTGAAGATTCTACTATTGCTGATATTGCAGTAGCTACAAATTCAGGTCAAATCAAAACTGGTTCAATGAGTAGATCTGATAGAATGGCTAAATATAACCAATTATTAAGAATCGAAGAAGAATTGGGCGATTCTGCAATTTATGGTTACAAAAAAGTTAAATAGTTAATGCTATTATAAATATTTTAAGGCAAGCGAAAGCTTGCCTTTTTTTGTGTCTATACTATAGGTAAAATGTTTGTGAATAGAATATTATATATTAACTGACTGCTGATAATTTAAAAATTCTTAGCTTCAAAATCTTAGTAGAAGATTAATTGTTTTTATGTCTGTAAAAAGTAACTCATGAATATAATCATTTAAAATTAGAACAATATTTCGGTTTTAGTATGAATGTTTAAATATATACAAATAATTGTGTAATTATTGTTTGAAATATTTTCGTTCTATTTGCATAGTTATTTAATATCATTTAAAACATTTTATATGAAAAAAATTAATTATGTGTTTTTTACTTTATTTGTTGCTTTTATCGGACTTTTTTTTACTTCATGTGAGAAAGAACAAACTGAGACCAACATGATTGTAAGAAATTGGATTTTAGAGTCTAAAACCATTGCTGGCATTGATGTTGCAACTGATTGTGAGAAAAGTGCGAAATGGAACTTTAAAACTGATGGAACTTATGCAATTTATGATTCTTGTGATGAAACAAAAACCGGAGTGTGGTCATTGAATAATGATGCAACGACTCTGATATTGGATGATCTTACAGCTTATAAAGTTCTTGAAAACAGTCTGCTGGTGCTTGTAATTGAAATGCAAGTAGCTGATATAGGATTGGTAAAATGGTCTTTTAAGTAGTTGCTTGATATAGGAGACGAAAGTCTCCTTTTTTGTTTAATATAAATGCAAATTTATTTTTAGGGTGTTTACCCTACGAGCATGAAGGAGAAAAATTAATAACGCATATAATCCTTAGATTAAATCAATGTTTATAAAGATTTTCCATTAGTGAAGACACTTTTTAAACACGGTTTTCTGAGATTTTTTTGGTTTTATCAAGTATATCTTTGTGAATTAAAATTAACTTTTATTGTTTTTTTTGACTTTCAATTTTAATCGTAATAGATCAAAAAATATTGTATTCTTTACATAGAATCTATAACGGTTTTTTAATTTTTACTTTCAGAAACAATTTTGCCACTCAAACGAAGAAGCTCTGTGTAGCTGTTTATGAGATTTCCTTCGGTATTTAATATGCTTAATGCAGCTTGTTGATAGTTTAATTGTATATCTCTGTAATTGAAAGAATTGATTGTTCCATTCTTAAATTTCTCATCTGCCAATTCTAAATTAAGAGCAGCTGCCTTAAAAGATTCCTGGGTAGCAGAAAGCATTTCTTTTTGTGTTTTATATAAATCTAATGTATTGTAAAGATGATTGCTTAAGCTGCGTTTCATGTCTTCAATTTCTATTGTGGTAATAGTTTCAGATATTTGAGCTATAGCAACAGCACGTTTTCTGTATCCGGCTTTGAAAATGGTATAGTTAAGAGCTAATTTTGCATAAGCATCGGCACCGGTGTTGGTTGACTTTATTTCTTCATATCCTATATAAGTATGTGTGTAGTCTGATCCTGCAGATAATGTGAGGGTAGGGTAGTAGTCGGCTTTAGCCATTTTTATTTCATTCTTCTGCAATTCCAAATTTATATACATCGTTTTCAAATTGCTATTGTTGGCAATAAAATCATTGACTAGTTGAACTGAGTCGAAATCTGCATTTGGAGCTGATAGACTATCTGTAAGATTTATAGAAATACTATCGGGCAGATTAAGTGTGTATTTAAGGTTTCTAATAGAATTGTTGTAAACAGCCTTTTGATTTATGTAATTCGCTTTATCGCTCATAAATACCGTCTTGGCGCGTGATTCATCGAAACTAGTACTGTTGCCATATTCTTTTTTTATTTTCTCATACTCATAACGGTCTGCCGATATTTTTTGAATAAATTCATATACTTTAAGTTTTTCCTTTTCAATAAGCGTTTGATAGTATGCGCGTATGGTAGATTGTAAGGTTGCTTCAATCACAGCTAATGAATTACCGTTTGAAATTGCTTCAAGTTGCTCAAATTTCTCTTTTCTAATTCTTACCTTAAAACCATCAAACAGTACCCAGTTTAGATTTACACCTGCCGATAATGCTGCAACGGTATTGTTTCCTGCTGGTTGGTTTGGTGTTGTTGTTTGGTCAATATCAAAATTTCTAGTATTTGATGAAACACCCGAAAAGCTTATAATAGGTAATGCTCCGGCTGCTGCCCAAGAATTATTTGTTTTTGCTATTGAATCGTTTAGTTTTGTAATTGCTATTTCAAAATTATTGTCTAGTGCATAACTAAGAGCTTTGTCGAGCGAGAGGTTATCTTGCGCTTTTAA
The DNA here is from genome assembly GCA_016714605.1 of Bacteroidales bacterium. GTDB lineage: Bacteria > Bacteroidota > Bacteroidia > Bacteroidales > UBA1715 > JADKDL01. The sequence goes on from JADKDL010000002.1 coordinate 110,741, forward strand.
AGAAAATGTTATGATAGAAAAATATATTATTATTGAAAATGTTAGTTTGTTCATTATAATTTTTTTTACATTACTATTTTTTGTGTTCCAAGATCGTGCTCGTTAGGTTCTAATTCTTTTTTCAACTATTTATTCTTCAAGAATAATTTTAGTGTAATTTTCATTTTTTACTGCTACATCAACAGCTTCAGGTTCTTTAAGTTTGCCTGTCCAGAAATAATTACCGAGTCGTCTTAAATCGTTTAGTATTCTTATCAGTAAAGGGAAGAATAGCAATATGAAAAGAGTTCCAAAAAGAATTCCATAAGCCAATGAAATAGCCATTGGAATTAGAAATTGAGCTTGAAAGCTTTTTTCAAAAATTAAAGGACCTAATCCTAAAATAGTGGTGAGAGAAGTTAGTAAAATTGCTCTTAATCGTGATTTCCCTGCATCAATAATTGCATCATTTATTTTCATCCCACTAAGCATATTATCTTTATATTTTGAAAGAAAAACAACAGAGTCATTTATTACCACACCTGCTAGGGCAATCATACCTTGCATACTCATCATAGATACCATTTTGTCGTGAATGCCATGCCCCCAGAATACTCCAAGCATTGCTATAGGTATCATCATAAATATAATAAGTGCTTCCTCCCACGACCTAAAATGTATCATAAGTATTAAGAATATTGCAATAAGTGCATATATAAAATACACACCGATAGTTGAACCTGTTTCTTTACCAAATTTTGCTTGTCCTTGGAATTCAAATGACACAGAAGGATATTGAGCTTTGACTATAGGAATAACCTCACTTGATACTCTACTCAAAATTGTAGTTACTGAAGCATCAAAATCTGCTGTTTCTGCTTCAACTCTTATTTCTCGTTTGCCGTTAAGATGTTTTATACTTACTGGACCTCGTTCTAGTTTGTAGTCCACTAGTTGAGAAAGTGGAAATTCGCCTTGTGCTGTTTTTATTTTCATAGATTCTAGTTGACCTATGAAAGCTCTGTTGTTTTCCGGATAACGAACCCAGATTCTTAGTTCATTTCTACCTTCTTGAATTCTTTGAATCTGAGCACCATAAAAACCCTGACGTATTTGGTTTGAAATACTAGTATTGGTAAATCCAAGCAATTGGGCTTGTGGTTTAAGAGTCATTTTAATTTCTTGTTTACCAAGCGCATTGTTTTCTTTAACATTTTTAAGTTCGGGAAGTTTTTTGAGTTCTTGCAAAAGTAATTCTTTAGCACCTTCAATCAACTCGTCGTTTCTACTCATTACACTTATAGAAACTGGTGCACCCCAACGGTTAGTGCCTCCAATAGAGAATTTTTTTGCAGCACTTATATCACCTATACGTTCGCTAACTCTGCTAGAAATGTCGTTTGAAGAAATATTTATACCTTCAAGTTCTATCGGGAATACTCTAAGTTCACCGGCATGAGCTCCAATTTCTTCACCACTAAAAGCACTACCAACACTCGTTGAGTAATGGTCTATAATGTTCAGTAATGTGTCATATTTGGCTATTATTTCTTCGCGGTGTTCTTCCGTGAGTTCTATGTTTACTTCATTTACCGCTTGTTCAAACTTTTCCAGATATTCGTAGGTCTGTTTTTCTCCATTACCGGGTGTAAATGCTACGCTTATTGTAAAATCGTCGAATTGTATTGATGGGAAAATGGTCGTTTTTATAAATTCTCCTTTAAATAATCCTATTGTAATTAGAAATAAGAATATAGGTAAAGCGATTGCTACCGGATATCTCCATCTGAGTCCCCATTTTAGATAGCGGTCATATACTTTCTCTCGCAAGAAGGTAAACATCTTTTCAATGCGACCACGCATACTTGTATTTCTAATTTCAAGACTTTTTTTAGATAGTATGTGCGGATTAGAAAGGTGTATTGGTAAAACGAAGAATGCTTCTAATAATGAAAAACCTAAGCTTAGTATTACAACGAGTGCAACTTCTACCATCATCTCCATCTGACTGCCTTTGAGAAAGACAAGAGGTATAAAGGCAATTATTGTGGTGCTCACAGAGGTAATAACAGATGGTAATACCTCCATGGTGCCGTCAATTGCTGCGTGCATTGGCGATTTGCCTTTTTCAAAATGTGTGTAAATATTTTCGGCAATTACAATTCCATCATCAACTAAAATACCAATAACCAGTATCATTCCGAAAAGGGAGAGCATATTAATAGTAATACCCATAAGGTTTGCAGCAATAAACATAGCCAAAAATGCCGATGGAATTCCCCAAGCTACCCATAGTGCAAGTCTGAAATTGAGAAACAGTGCAAGTGTTATTACTACCAATATTAGACCCATACCACCATTGCTTAATAACAAATCTAATCGCTCTTGCAGTCTGTCTATAAATTTTCTGGTTATTTTAAGTTCAACACCTTCATTTGCTATGTTGAAATTTTCAACATATTCAACGCAATAATCGTTTATGACTTGAAGGTCTTCTGATTTTAATTTGTTGACATCGATAGTAATTGCATTTTTGCCGTTAATCTTTGTAGGATAAAAGTTTTCATTAGCTTTTTTCTTTACCAAAGCAACATCTCTAACTCTTACTACAGCACCTTGAGGGGTTGTTTTTATGATTATATTACCTATGTCTGATGGTTTAGCAGAGCGAGAGTTAATACGCATGAGCAATTCTTCCTCGTCGTTTTTTATTTGCCCTACCGAAATGTCTTTATTTTCTGAAGCTATAGCAGTTGCAATGTCTTGGAAAGTAAGTCCGTATCTGAGTAGTTGTTCTTCTGTAACTTCAATTGCTATTTCGGGAGTTGGAGGGTTTTCAATTTTGACCTGCGAAATTTTGCCGGAGTTTAGTAAGTCTTCTTCTATTATATTTGCATAATTCTTAAGTGCTAGATAATCTGTCTCGCCATAAAGCGCCATTTTTATTGCAGGTGTAGTAGGTCTAACCTTGAACACCAGTGGTCGTTCGGCAGCCGAAGGGAAAGATGCAATTCCATCAACAGAATTTTTTACTTCCATAAGAATCTCATCAAGATCATATTCCCCTGTTGATTCTATGGTTACCGTACATCGATCTTCTGATGAGTTGGAAACTATCTCTTTTATACCAACAATACTTCTAACCGATTCTTCAATAAGTGTGGTAACTCCCTCTTCCATTTCTTTAGGTGAGGCTCCCGGATAATATACCGATACAACAATAAAACGTGGTGTGTTTTCGGGGAAAAAAGATTTTTTAAGGCCTAATGCAGCTAATACACCACCAACAAGCAATATTATAATAATAAGATTGGTATAAAATGGGTATTTTATAAATTTTTCAATTATATTTCTCATTACTTGTCTTCTTTTAATACCGAAACCTCAGTGTTTTCATTCGCATTAATTAGTGGTTCTGTTACAATCACATCACCATTTTCGAGTCCATTAAACAAAAGAGTTTTGTCATTTATTTTCAAAATATTTATGGTTTTGATTTTTAGTTTACCATCAACCACAATATATACTTCGTTGGTGTTGAAAACGGCATTTCTCGGTATTTCGAAACTGTTTTTTATAGTAATACCACCTAGATTAGCAGTTAGATATTCGCCACTGAGCAGTTGCTGACCGGTTTTGTTTTTCACTTTAATATAAACAGCTCTTGATTGGGTTTGAGCGTTTACAAAGTCAGATATTCTGACAATTGTACCAGTCCATTTCAGATTTCGAGAATTTGAAAAGATTTCTATTTCCTGATTTTTCTTAAGCCATTTAGAGTTCGAATTATCTACAGCAACTTCCATTTCTAGATCGTCTGTTTTTATTATTTTGGCAATTCGTCCGCCAATGTTTGTATATGACCCAGCCTCCATAGTTACTTGCGTGAAGCTTCCGTTAAATGGTGCTGTTACCACATGCCTAGAAAGTGCTACTTCTTGTTGCTTTATGGAATAGTATGCTGCTAATACGCCTCTCGATGCTAAGAATATTTTCAGCTTTTGATTGGTTATGCTTGGAAATTCGGGTAGGGATTTGTTTAATTCAATGTTTTTAAGAAAATTATCAAATTCGGTATAATGATTATTGAAATCAATTTTTATATCGGGCAGTACGTTTACCAAAGTGTTGAGGAAGTTACTTTTCTGAGCTTTAAGAGCCAGACTTTGTTGTTCTTTGTCAATTTCAAACAATATTTCGCCTTTAGAAAAAGATTCACCACTTTTTAAGCGAATTTTTTGTTCTAGAATTATACCCGAAGCCTGAGCTACCAATTCAATTTCCGAAGAAGCTGCCAGTCTTCCTGTTGCTGTTATTGACGAATGAATTACATCATATTTTATTTTTTCAGCTTTAACCGTACGTGCTATTTTTTTCTGGTTCAAGGGTTCTTTTACCGGTTTTTGTGCCGAAAGGAATTTCATGAATACAAAGCCTAGGGTTATAATGCCTAATGCGGAAAAAATAATGATTAATTGTCTGATTTTCATATGTAAATTATTTGAAAATTAATTTCTTTGTTTAGGTGAGGTAATCTTTTTTTCTATTAGAGTATTAAAGGCTTGCAATCATTACCTTTATGAATAAGTTTTAAAATAAAATTGCTGCAACCATGCGTCTTATATTGAATTTCAGATTCATACTTCGTTCACTTTAAGTGAAATTCTTTTGTTTTTGATTTAGTTCTACTTCTATGTTACAATATGTAAAGTTGCCAAATTTAGTAATTGTGTTAATATTATCTATAAAAAATCTTTGTAATCCTCAATTTTATCGACAGAAACTTAAAATTCATGGAAATGTCATTAAATATCTGTTGTTTATCAAAAATTAATAATCTCAATCGAAAATAATCTCAATCTGTAATTTTGGAATTACTTATTTGTCTAAAAAACTGTAAATACATTCATTAGTATAGTGTTTGTTGGTTGATTAGTCTTACATTACCTTAATTCGGCTATATGCAGTTTTCAAACACACAAATCCTTATATAAAAAAGTTCTATGAAGAAACAAATATCTATAGTTTTATCAGGAGAGGCCGGTCAGGGAATAAAGACGGTCGAAAAGCTCCTGATTTATTCGCTCAGAAATGCGGGTTATCATTTTTTTTCCACCAGCGAACTTATGTCTAGAGTTCGTGGCGGTAATAACACCACCGAAATAAGAATTGGAGACAAAAACATTAAAGCATATTCAGAGAAAATTGATTTGCTCGTTGTATTAGGAAAAAATGCAACAGAGCGATTGGAAAAGAGAATCGATGCTAATACCGTAATTGTTGGAGAGGAACGTTTTGTATCGGCAGATTTTGCAAAGTCCAATAAAGTAGTTTTTGTGCCATTTATGCAATTGGCTGAGCAAGAAGGCGGGATTATCCTTGTCAACACCATTGTACTAGGGTATTTATTCGGATGCTTAGGCTTTGAAACCGATTACGGAAATACAGAGCTGAATAAGGTCTTTGAACAGAAAAAAGCGGAGGTTATAGCTAATAATATTTCTGCTTTTCATGCAGGTGTAAAAATAGGTAAAGAGAATATTTTGCCATTGCAATTGCCTGTTTACGAAGAGGTGAAAAGCAAGGCAATTCTCTCCGGAACTGATGCTATTAGTATAGGAGCCTTGAGTGGTGGTTGTAATTTTATGGCTGCCTACCCTATGTCGCCCGGTACGGGAGTTTTGGAGTTTCTAGCCAATAGAGCTGCAAAGTTTGGCGTTGTGGTAGAGCAGGCAGAAGATGAGATTGCTGCTATAAATATGGCAATAGGTTCGTGGTATGCAGGTGCAAGAGGAATGACAACTACTAGCGGGGGCGGATTTGCACTCATGGAAGAGGGCATTAGTCTTTCTGGAATAATTGAAGTGCCGGTAGTTGCCCATATTGGAATGCGTCCCGGGCCGGCTACCGGATTGCCTACCCGAACCGAGCAGGGCGATTTGCTGTTCTCTGTTTTTGCCGGACATGGTGAGTTTCCTAAAATAGTTCTTGCTCCGGGTACCTTGGAACAGTGTATCGACATTGCTAAAAAAGCTTTGATATGGCAGATGCGTTCAGAGTTCCGGTAATTATTTTGACCGATCAGTATTTGCTCGAATCATACGGACTTGCTCTGAAACCCGATTTTAGCAATAATATTGCAAAAAGTGATATTGTAGAAACCGATGAAGATTTTAAAACCTACCAATATTCTGAATCGGGCATTAGTAAACATGGTGTACCGGGCTTTGGTAAAGGCTTTGTGTGTGTAGATAGCGATGAACATGATGAACTGGGGCGATTGACCGAAAGCGATGAAGTGCGAGTGAAAATGATGGACAAACGATTAAGAAAATATGATCGTATTGCCGAAGGTTCAATACCGCCAACGGTTTTGGGCGATGATGATTTTCATACACTTATCATAAGTTGGGGTTCTACCTATGGGGTTATTTCTGAGGTGTTTGAAACCGTGAAACCGAAGTCGGTAGCGTATGCACATTTCACTCAAGTTTACCCGCTTCCGCCACAAACACAAGCGCTTTTGGATAAAGCAAAGCGAATTGTAGTGGTAGAAAACAATGCTACCGGACAGTTCTCTAAACTGCTCCAAATGGAACTTGCTGTTAAGGTGCATGAAAAGGTTTTACAATATAACGGATTTCCGTTTTCGGTAGAAAGAATTCAGGAACTCATAGAAAAAGAGAATGTTCAAGCAAATAAGTAAATTAAAATACAAAATAGAAATAGTATGATACAATCGATATATGAACCACAATTTAAAGTAGATAACGGATGGTGTCCGGGATGTGGAAATTTTAGTATTCTCGATGTGATAAAGAAAACTCTCGATGAGATGAAAATCCCGCCGCAGAAAGTGGTGTTTAGTTCAGGAATTGGTCAGGCAGCTAAGTTACCTCAGTATGTGCAAACCAATTATTTCAACGGATTGCATGGAAGAGCAGTGCCAACCGCAACTGCCATAAAGGCATCGAACCCCGAACTGCTTGTCTTTGCTGAGGGTGGCGATGGCGATATGTATGGCGAGGGGGGTAATCATTTCATGCACGCAGTAAGGCGTAATATTGATATTGGCATCTGGTGCACAATAATATGATTTATGGACTTACCAAAGGTCAGGCATCGCCAACGAGTCGCCGCGGACATGTAACTCCAATACAACTGAATGGCGTGAGTTTGGAACCTGCAAATCCGCTTGCTGTTGCTTTGGCTTATGGAGCAGGATTTATAGCACGAGTATATTCGGGAGATAGAGAGAAACTCCAAGAGATTTTGGAAGCAGCAATCAAATATAAAGGCTATGCAATAATAGATATTTTTCCGCCCTGTGTTACCTTCAATAAGATAAACACGCACCAGTGGTTCAAGGCAAACACATATTATGTTGAAGCCGGATATGATGTTGCCGATTTTAATGCAGCCTCGGCAAAATTATTTGAAATCGAAAAACTGCCAATGGGAATTTTATATAAAAGAGAAGAAGTTCCAACATTTGTAGATTATCTAGATGCTTACAAACAGGATAAAACTCCACTCTACAAACGAGTTGTTGATAATAAAAAATTAAAAGAATTGGTTGATGAGTTTTAAAATATACATCAAAGGAAATTGGTATTTCTAGGGATACCTGATTAAATTAAGCACAGCAGTTAGCCGTAGTCTATACGTGGGCAACCACTAAAGGACTACGGCTTTTGTTTTTATTCAATATCAATAAAAGATAATGATTGCTTTGGTTATATTGGTGAATAAAACTATTTTAGAAAAAGAATACGAAGGTTTGGTGAAGTCGATTTTAGATATGTTTGAGGTAATTGAAATATGAACGCGAATACAATACAAATATTTATAATGTTGCTTGTTTTCTCCTCTAGTTGCAAGCCAATAAAGGAAGTTGGAAGTTACAAAACCGATTCGGCGATTAATCATATTGGTATTTCTACAGCCTATAAATTTCCACCTTTAGAAATACCCAAAGGCATGTATTTAGACAGCATCGCCGTCTACGATTCTTTATCAAGAGCAGGATATATTGCCTATTATCTACAATCAAAAGAAATAGAGAATGTGGGTTTCAATCAAGTAATTCTGCAAGAAGTGAAAAATCAAATTATACATGAACAACAGTTTGTTGAGCCGTATGAAGAAGATTTGCCAGATGAGATTATATATTCTTATATACTAAGACCTACAGAAATATATTCGAACGGACAAATAATAAGTATCTCAAATATTATAGACACTTATTATAAAGGCGGAAACCACCACAATTATACACGCCACACTTTTAATTATGATTTGAAAAAGCATAAGCCAATTAGATTCAATGATGTTTTCCGTTTGCAAAGTAAAACTGATTCTGCCGAGTTCATTACATTTGCCGAGCAATTTACGCTTGATGGTTGTACCGATTGGGATTTGCCTTATGAATATCTTGACTTTTCATTTGCCAATAGCGGAATTTATATCAACCCAAACCTATCATGGGCATGTATTTCTACCCGCTCGTTGTTGCCCTATGAAACCAAAAATAAGTTTATCAACAAAGAATGGATAAAGCAAAACCAATTACCAACAAAAAAGTGAAAGCAAGTAAATGGAGTGTGTTTTCAAACCTTTTTCAGTATAAAAAATACATATCATTACTCAATTTTTAGATAGTATGAAATTTTTTTGTAGTTTTATTATCAAGAGCAAATTCTTTTATTCTTTATTTGTTATATGAAAATTGAAAATTGTACAATGACCGACTATAATCAAATAGTCAATGAAATAGTTGAGTTTTGGGGCAGTAATAGAACATTACATTTGCATCAACCGTATTTGATTCATGAGTTTGGTAATACTGCTTTTGTAATAAAGGAAAAGGGAAAAGTAATAGCCTATCTGTTTGGATTTTTTTCGCAAACAGAAAGTGTGGCATATGTACATCTGGTAGCAGTAAGAGAACAAAATCAAAGAGAAGGATTAGGTTTGAAATTATACGAGCATTTTATAAACATAGCCAAATCAAAAGGAATTGCTAAGATTAAAGCAATTACAACACCTTCAAATACAAGTTCAATTTCATTTCACGAAAATCAGATTGGTATGAACATGCTCGGCAAACCAAATGAAGATGGAATAAATATTATAAAAAATTATTCCGGAGTGAAGAATGATAGGGTTGTATTTGAGAAACGAATAGATTAGTAGAAAGCACAAAGCTGCAACTCTCAGCTTCCTTTAAAGAATTGAAAAGCCAAGAAAATGAAATTCCATTGGAAATTAGTTTTGCCCTTGACAATTATCTCGTTTGTGATTTTTACAAAGTGGTGGTATGTTGAAGTTGTTGACGGACCACCAGAAATATTAACCGGATTTCCACTGCCTTATATGTGTCCGGGTTGGCACACCTCGCTCTCATTACAAATTTTTGTTTCAGGATTGATTATTGACTTCCTGACCTATTTTGCCTTTTGGTCAATTCTAACACTTATTGTAAACCGATTTGTAATAAAAATAAAGTTGCATAAATTTCTTACCATTTTTCTCTTGACTGTAGCCGGACTATTATCTGCCGGAATGATTTTTATTGGCAGTAACCCCGATAATATTTACACAATTAATAGAGACTTTGAAATAGAAATACTTGATTCGGGCTATAAATTTATTTGGGAGAATCAAGAGCATTAGGAAATCATTCTAAAACTGCCTGAACCACGATTATTCTGATTCTATTGATTTGTATGATTTTTATAAAGGAGCATAGCTCTGAAATCTTCTTAGCAATATGAGATAAAAGAATAAGGGACGTAGTCCTGACATCTTAATAATTAAAATAGCAATAAACGATAACGGAATATTTTGGATATATTAATGAAAAAAATTACTTTAGAAGGCTAAATAAACAAAGCAGATATTTTCGAAATAGAAAAGGGGAGATGTTGTATTGGAACTTTATAGGGTTACTTAACAAGCTCCTTATTATTATAGATTAGAATCATATGAACGAATTAATAAATATTTAAAAATGAATCGGATATTATATTTGATAATTCTAACTGTTTTTTTGCAAAGCTGTTTGTCTGTAGCCCGAATTAGTGATTTCCCAACCACATCGGAAAGTATAGATTTTGACCAGTATTCGAAAGAAAGAATGGATAATAAAGAACCGTTTTGGACATTGGAAACTTCTTATGAATATTACATTGAAGAGAACTTTACTTTAGAGAAAATTAAGTTAATTGGGTTAATTACAAATGCATTAAAAAATAATGGATATAGAATATTTATTTCTGATCAAGATAGTCAGTATATCATAGGAAAACGCGGATTGAGAGCCAACGAATGGAATACAAGAACAGGTGTGTATTACAAAATTGATTCGATACAAAATAAGACTCAGATTTATATAAAAAGTAGGATAACCCAAGATATTACTGGTGGACCGAGAGATAATAGAGCAAAAAAAGTTGGGGTTAATCTTGAAATGTTGATTAAAAAAGGGGATGAATAAAAATCTGCTAATTGACGGTTGTACCGTCAATTTATTTCTTCACCAACGTCAATTTCTTCACTTACGTTTTAAAACTTTGGCAAAGTTTTCACCCACCCCATAATAAAAAATAAACCGCCAGTTGTTTTTGATATTTCTTTTTTTTGTAATATTTGAAAAACCTTTTTGTTACTAAAACGGCGCTGACGAAAGGGAAAAATGCAAAAAAAATCATACAAAGTCAAATAATTATGGTTAGACGGCATAAGAAAATGGTTCACCGGCATGAAATAATGATAAAACGGCAAGAAATTTTCGTTCAACGGCACTATAAAATGAAAACTAGGCAGGAGATTTTAGCAACTAGGCAGGAAATTTTCGTTCAAGGGCATGAAATTTTAGAAAAAAGGCAGGAGATTTTCGTTCAAGGGCAAGAAATTTTCGTTCAAGGGCACAAAGTTTTCATTCCACCGCACAAAGAAATGACAAAACCGCTCGGTGAAGTCATTTTCAATGGCCCATGAGCCAAAATATTTGGCACAAGTCCACAAATTATGGGTCATAAGACAAATAACTGAAAGGGTAGACAAATAAACTATCACTGTTATTAATTAAAAAAAGAAACATGAACAAACAAATTGAAGAATCGAGCTATTTGTAAGTTTGTAGTACACTTGAATTTGTAACTTTTACCAATAAAGGGTATTGGCACATATATAAAAATGCTACTTTTAACGCAGTTTGATAAAAATGAATGATAATGAATACAGAATACTCAATTGATAAAACAAAAATGCTTGAACCTATTAAAAAATCAAAATGGTTTTATTCTTTTTTGATTTTTGGTTTTTTAATTAATTTTTATTTCTTAGGATTATTAGCTTTAATGATTATTTTGGGAATGTTCAGTATATTGATAGTTTTTCAAATGGTATTGCAATTTCAATATTATCAGCATGATAAAAACACTAAAATGATTGTTGATTATGGAAATAGGATTATTAAATTCAGTAATAATTCTGTTGAAATATATATTAAATTTGAGGATATTCAGCTTATACAGAGATTTAAGGGAAGCAAAAATGCAAAATCTTTTGATAATAATATAATACCATCAAGCTTTTACAACTGGACAAGAATAATAGCTAAAAATGGAATTTCGTATTCTTTCTCTGATTTCATTAAAGAGGATTTAAATATTTTTGGGATAAAGAGACAAGAGAAGATTATACCTTTCTTAAATCTGATAATAAAATAAACATGATTAGCAACGTAGTATTAGACACTGTCTATTTATATCTTCAGCCTACGTGAGTGTCTTCACTGACGTTTTCTCCATAGCTTTCGCGGTTCACTTCACTATGATAAAAAATCTTCGTACAAACGAAGTCTAAGCTTTCAACTTTGGCAAAGTTTGACAAAAGAAGTGTACCATAAAATTTAAATAAGTAACATTTTATAGTTATTAAGATTTCAGGACTAACGTCCCTAATAAAGATTATTTGAAATTATGCTACGAAGATAAATGGAATAACATCCATTATACAAAAAGGAGCGTAGCTCTGAAATCTTCGTAGAAGAAATATGAGATAAAAGAATAAGGGACGTCGTCCTGTCATCTTTAAATCAAAATAGCAAAAAAAAATATCTTGCTCCACTTATACTCAAAAAAAAAACTTCCAAAGTATCTTTTTCTTACACAGAAAAAAAACACTTTGGAAGTTACAATATCTAAAATAAACTACCCTCTATTATTTAGTAACAATAAAAGGTATCTTTTCTTCTCCAAATAATACATAATATATTCCACTCGATAATTCTGAAATGTTTATTTCAATTTCATCATTATCTGACAATTCATATTCGGCAATTTTAATTCCTAACAAACTAGAAATTATCACATTTTTATTGATAACATTCTCGGTGTTTTCTACTCTCACATTTATAAACTCAGATGCTGGTGATGGATAAACCGTAACATTCACAGAACTTTCAGACGCGAGTCTTTCTTCTTCTATAATTGAATATGAACTTTTCAATAAACTAGACTTACAGACTGCAATATTCTTCAATAAGTAATTCGTTGATATATTCTGAGTATTCATAACCAAATAAATAACCAAATAAGCAGTATTTGAAGTTGCTGTAGCGGTAACTTCTACGCTTTTGTTGGTAAATGTACTTGAAGAGTATCCTGCTGGTAACGAGGTCAACGGCACAACATAATTTGTTGGCGCATTCCAACTTCTTGATGTCGCAAAACCAACCTTCATAGAAGTAACGCGCGACTGTAAATCTTTAATATCTAAAGAAACGCTGTATTTTTGTCCAGCAACAATTTGATACGGCACAGCAGTCTGCATCAAATAAACATCATTCTTACCCCAAGCTCTTTGAGTGAATTTCAATTCGCTTTCGGTATTTGTAAATACAGCTCCGGCAGACTGGTCATTCCAATCGTTCAAGGCAACCCACTGGTTGAATAATGGCTTTGGAATGGTATTACAATCGTTTTCAGGTACAAATACATCAACAATGATATTATCTACAAAACCACCATCGGCAGTTGTAACGGTAATTGTTGCTGAGCCTTCAGTAACGGCAGTTATACTTCCAAGAGCATTTACACTCACTATACTAGAATTGCTACTACTCCAAACTACTGCTTTATTTGCAGCATTTGTAGGTAATACAGTTGCAGTTAACGAAGCAGTTTTACCAACTTCAACTTCTAGCAAGTCGCCTTGAGCTATGGTAACACCAGTAACAGCAACCGGAGCAGCCAACACGGTAAGCAACATACTTGAAGATGCTACATCGCCATCGGCATCGGTAACCTGCATTACTATTTCATAGATTCCAGCTTGTACTATATTTGTTACAATTGGTGAAACTGTTCCTGCGCTTAACAATTGCAGCGGTTCAGGCGCTGTCCACTGAATTGTATAAGGTGGATTGCCCGAAGTAATAGTTCCTGACAGGGTGGTTGATTCAATTGGCATTTGTACCGTTCTTGCAGCTCCTGCCGATACTATTGGTAATAAATCTGCAGGTATAACATTTACAGTTATCTCGTCGGTAAATGAACCATCAACCGTAGTTACTACTATTTGAGTTTCACCTATTGCATTGGCAGTAACCACGCCTGTTTGAGAAACGGTAGCAAACAAACTATTTACACTACTCCAAACCACTGCTTTATTTGCAGCATTTGTAGGTAATACAGTTGCAGTTAACGAAGCTGTTTTACCTACTTCAACTTCTAGCAAGTCGCCTTGAGCTATGGTAACACCAGTAACAGCAACCGGAGCAGCCAATACGGTAAGCAACATACTTGAAGATGCTACATCGCCATCGGCATCGGTAACCTGCATTACTATTTCATAAATTCCGGCTTGTACTATATTTGTTACAATTGGAGAAACGGTACCTGCACTCAATAATTGTAAAGGCTCAAGTGCTGTCCACTGTATTGTATAAGGTGGATTGCCCGAGGTAATAGTTCCTGACAGGGTGGTTGATTCAATTGGCATTTGTACCGTTCTTGCAGCTCCTGCCGATACTATTGGAACTAAATCAGCAGGTATAACTTTTATGGTAATCTCATCGGTAAATGCACCATCAACCGTAGTTACTACTATTTGAGTTTCACCTATTGCATTGGCAGTAACCACGCCTGTTTGAGAAACGGTAGCAACCAAACTATTTACACTACTCCAAACCACTGCTTTATTTGCAGCGTTTGCAGGTAAAACATTTGCAGTTAAAGAAGCTGTTTTACCTACTTCAACTTCTAGCAAATCGCCTTGAGCTATGGTAACACCAGTAACAGCAACCGGAGCAGCCAACACGGTAAGCAACATACTTGAAGATGCTACATCGCCATCGGTATCGGTTACGGTCATTAGTATTTCGTATACTCCAGCTTGAACTATATTAGTTACAATTGGTGAAACGGTACCTGCACTTAATAATTGCAGCGGTTCAGGAGCTGTCCACTGAATTGTATAAGGTGGATTGCCCGAAGTAATAGTTCCTGATAGAGTGGTTGATTCAATTGGCATTTGTACCGTTCTTGCAGCTCCTGCCGATACTATTGGTAATAAATCTGCAGGTATAACTTTTACAGTTATCTCGTCGGTAAATGAACCATCAACCGTAGTTACTACTATTTGAGTTTCACCTATTGCATTTGCTGTAACTAAGCCTGTTTGAGAAACGGTAGCAACCAAACTATTTACACTAGCCCAAACCACTGCTTTATTTGCAGCATTTGTAGGTAATACAGTTGCAGTTAAAGAAGCTGTTTTGCCAACTTCAACTTCTAGCAAGTCGCCTTGAGCTATGGTAACACCAGTAACAGCAACCGGAGCAGCCAACACGGTAAGCAACATACTTGCTGAAGCAACATCGCCATCGGCATCGGTAACTTGCATTACTATTTCATAAATTCCGGCTTGTACTATATTAGTTACAATTGGTGAAACGGTACCTGCGCTCAATAATTGCAGTGGTTCAGGTGCTGTCCATTGAATTGTATAAGGCGGATTGCCCGAGGTAATTGTTCCTGATAGGGTGGTTGATTCAATTGGCATTTGTACCGTTCTTGCAGCTCCTGCCGATACTACTGGAATTAAATTCGCATCTTCAACCTTCAACAAAACTTCTCCAAAAAGAGATGGATTCTGCCAAGCATTATCATTGGTGCCATTCCACATTATTTTAGAATCTCTTCCTCCGCCTAAATCGTCATCGTTTACACCTATCTCAATACCCAATAGATGTCCGTCTTGCGGTGTTACGCCTATTGTTGTCCAAGGAATAGATACTTCACAAATATAACCCAGAGCAGATTTTTTAGTTGTATAAACAATTCCGGCAGTAGATCCTGTTGGGTTCGAACCTCCTGTTTGAACTGCTGTGCCATTCCACAGAAATCCCCACTGGAAATCATTTACTTTATCATAAGCAGTTTTTTTACTATTATTTCCATCAATAAATATTTCTATACCGTCGTTTTCCCACCAGTTGCCACCATCGTTAGATAAATTATCATCAGCAACTTCAATAAAAACATAAAGCTTAGCATTATCCCACACAGCCGACCAAGTTGCAGATAAATCGGTAGCATTCGTTGGATTTACAACATAATTACTTATTGAATTATTCGCATCATAATCAGAATCTTTTACTCCATCAACAGTTATACTATTGTAGGTAAAAGGAACAAAAGGAGATTCTGATACCACAATCACATCTGTTCTACTTCCGCAGCTTTCTGAAGAAACTTCAACCTTATATTCGCCAGGACCGTCAACTAATAATGTATTAGAATTATTATTTGCAATTTCTGAATTATTCTTAAACCATTTATGAGAATATAATGAACTTAAATTTGTAGTAATGCTTTGTGCTGCGGTAAATACAAATGATTCACCCAAATCAAACACAGGAATTTCATTGCTAATAACAATCTCATCGGTCTTAAAGCAATTCTCGCCTTCAATTTCAAGCACATACAAACCCGGACTAGAAACCGCTATAGATGCAGTTTGATAATTGGGTGGCATGAGTAAACTACCATCTTTAAACCAAGAAAACTTCACATCTCCAGTATTTGGAATTTTGGAATCTATGATAGTCGACGACATTCCACAGATACTTTGGTCTGCACCTAAATTTAGTGTAGGACAAATAAAGAAATCTGGATTGTGTTTGAATGTAACCTTAAATTTACCACCTTGATTGGCTGCAATTTCAAGCTCTCTTGTTTGAGCATTGAATCTTGTAAATGGCAGACCGTTTAAAGTCACACTTTCAATAACTAATCTGTTATTCTCAATAGAAAAAGGAGTGAGTTTTTGAACATGAGCAACCGTTCTCGGTTCAAACATGTAATAAAGTTCTACTGGTTTATTGTAAAGATATACGTTCCCATATAAATATGTATAGTAAGCGGTTTCGGAAGTATGATATGCAGCCTCCCAATAATCGCCTTTTCCAAAAGAACCAGATACTGAACCATCGGTATTTACATCGGTATAAGAGCCACCATTGGTGAAATCAATCATGTGATCTTCCATAAATTTCCAACAGCCATCGGCCATAGAAATATATTTTTGCTTCTTAGCTTCATCGGTTGCATTTACCGACATAAGAATGCCGGCAAGAATTCCCTGCTCTTGAGTCCAATGAGATTTCTGACCACCGGTTTGAAAATAATGAATTCCACCATTTGCATTATCATAATACCCTCTAGCCAATAATTCATCAATAACTTGTTCGGCTTTTTCTTTATATATAGTTCTAGATGGGTCAATTAAATATGCTCTCGATAAATTCCAAGCACATTTCACCGCATGACCGTTAAACAACTCCTGACCAAAAGGTTCCCAATTGCTATTTGAATATTCATAAATCAGCGGCGAACTAGCAGTATATTGCTCAGGAATTATATCATAAGCAATTCTATCTACAAGAGTAAAATAGTTGTTTTCATACAAGGGATTGATATCCCTCAGAGCCATAACAGTAGCATGTGTGGTTAATGCATCGGCTGTTGGCGTAAAGCCTTTGTTGTGAGGGTTTGTCCAATCATTATTAGCAATATCAAAATAACCTTGAATTCCGGGAGTATTGTCCCACAATTTTTCATTGAGCTTACCCAGTCCTCTATTGAGCCATGTTTTATCAGATTCTCTGCCATCGCTCCAAGTCATCATACCATCGGTAGCCTCATTCATAGCTGTTACACCTAGAAGTGCATAATGCTGTGTATAACTCCACTTCCCATTATTATACATATTATGCTTCGGATTTTCACCATCATAATCAGCAGCATAATACCATCCGCCAAATTCGCTATCCCAAGCAAAATCATAAATAAAATTTAAGGCATGTCTAGCCTTATCTAAATAATCGGTATTTCCTGTAAGCATAAAAGCTCTTACAAACGCATAAGCAATACGCGAATTAGAACAAAAGCTCTTTTGAGAAGTTGCGCTATAGCTTCCGCTACCACTAACCTCATTTATAAAACCTCCATTCTGAACATCAATATAATTTGCCCAAAAGTCAACTTCGTTAAGAACAACTTCCTTAGCCAAATCAGGATTGTTAAGATATTTACTAGAATACTGCGCATTTATATTTATAAAAAAACATAAAAAAATAGAAGTAATAAGCAAGCGATTCATCATTTTATTTTTTAATTGTTTACTAAATTAGTCAGTCGGAAAAAGCATGAAATAATTATTCTTTTCGCGAAAGAATTTTCTCTTATGATGGTTTTCCTCATATAAAAAACTGTTTAAAATCATACAATAATTTTAAAAACGAGGCAAAAATAATAAAAACACTCGATTAACAATAATTAATTACTGTTATTTAATTATTAATTTTATACATAGATAAGTAACCTAAAGATTAAGTACTTATGAAAGTAACGTTAAGGCATAAAGTCAAGAATGAGTACAGAAAACTCACGTAAGTTACTAGAAAACAAAAGGAAAGATGTTGCATTGGGGAACTGCACCTAAATTAGCCAATAGGTACAAAAATTTCAAAATCAGGAATTCAATTTTCTAATTCCAAAACCAATTTACAATGAATATAGAAAGAAAAAGGAGGTATACAATTCCTAAGAAAACGAAAACGGTTTTGGTTAGCAGCTTCTCTAACTTAACATGATGGATATTGAGATAATTCAATATAAAGTGCATTAATCTGATAGCGGTATTGTCGTTTTTTTCAATACTCATATCAGCTCCATTTTTAAGCGCAGTATTTTTATCTTTTTTTTGCTTTTTTTCATACAAAAAAACAACTGCAAAATCCGGGTAATTTTGCTTTATTTCATTTACCAGTTCAATACCACTTTTATGCTTTATCTCGGCATCGACCATAGGAGAAAACGTATCGACAATGGCAATAGGGAGAACATGTTTGGGAGGCGGATTGAACGTTATTTCTTTAAAAAACTCCTCACCGCTATTATTACTAACGATATAGTGACCAGATTCGGAAGCAATTTCTAAGCACATTTTATTTACAAAAAATTTTATCGTTTGAAATAAAATATATAAACGCCTCTGGTTTAATAGAGCCGATGATTTTAAATTTTAATTCTTCAAACAGCATGTAAATAAAATAACATTATCAAAAAATAAATTAATAGAAGAAATAATATGCAATAAAAATAGCAGCCACAACTCCGGCAAAATCGGCCAATAAGCCAAAACTTATAGCATAACGGGTATTCTTAATACCAACCGCACCAAAATAAACAGCTACAATATAAAAAGTAGTATCGCAAGCACCCTGAAAAACACAACTTAGTCTTCCGGCAAAGGAATCTACCCCATAGGTTTTCATGGTATCTATCATCATACCCCGAGCACCACCGCCACTTAAAGGTTTCATGAGGGCAGTTGGCAGTGCATTTACAAATTCGGTATTTACACCAAAAAAACCAATAACATAAGCAATAGCACCAGTAAAATAATCCATAGCACCAGAAACCCTAAATAATCCAACACCAACAAGTATTGCAATCAAGTAAGGAATGATTTTTATCGCTATAGAAAAACCTTCTTTGGCTCCGTCGATAAAGGCATCGTAGAGATTAATTTTTCTATACACCCCCAAAATAATAAAACCAATGATAATAGAGAACAAAATAATATTACTCATCAGTCCAGAAACTACAGCAATTTTCGACTGCTCCATACCCGAAAAATAGTACACCATAGCACCAACAAGCAAACTCACACCACCCAAATAAAGCATAATAGTTCGGTCGAAAATATTTATTCTCTGCTTTATGGCAACTGCAAGAAGCCCAACCATTGTAGAAACATAGGTAGCTAATAATATTGGAATAAATATATCAGCCGGATTGGCAGCACCAAGTTGTGCTCGGTAAACCATTATACTTACCGGAATGAGTGTCAGTCCGGAAGTGTTGAGTACCAAAAACATAATTTGGGCATTAGAAGCAGTATCCTTCTTGTCATTTACCTCCTGCATTTGTTCCATAGCCTTCAAGCCCATTGGTGTAGCGGCATTGTCTAAACCAAGCATATTAGCGGCAATATTCATAACTATTGAACCATAAGCTTTATCGTTCTTAGGCAAACCTGGAAATAATTTCACAAACAAAGGACTTATGAGTCTTGAAAATACAGAAATAATTCCAGCTCGTTCGCCTATCTTCATTATACCTAACCAAAGTGACAAAACGCCGGTCAGAAACAGAGAAATTTCAAATCCGGTTTTGGCATTATCAAAAGTGCTGGTTACCAAACTTTGAAAAATATCTAAATCACCAAAAAAAAACAACCTGATGAGAGCTATTATAAACGAAACAAGGAAAAAACTAACCCAGATGTAATTCAATACCATTTCTAACTTTTAAATTTTAAATTCCTAATTAGATTATAATTTCAATTTTTCCATTTGCTCGGAACTATAAAAGAAAATACCGCAACAAAGACGATATAAATGTAATAAATAAATTCGACCACCACTATATATTTCAAAAGATATTGTCTGTTGAACTTCTTTAAAAACGGAATAAGCACAAGAGCGTCAAATACCGTTTTAAGAACGATGGAGCATAAAAAGAGGATTAAATAATAGTTTGAAAAAAAACTCAAAACCAACAAGGCTAATTGCAAAAGAGAAGTGAGGAAAACAAGTAAAGCAACTACAATCGTAGCCTTATCTTTATAGTAAATGCTTTTGGAAGACCAGCGAAAACGTTGCCTTAAAAATGCAGATAAACTTGATGGAGCAGCAGTTTCAACTAATGCATCAGTTTGAGCATTGAAACTGATGCCCATCTGTTGTTTCTTGAAAGCATGAAGCAAAAAAACATCATCGCCCGACACCGATTTCTGATTTGAAAGCTGCACGTAATCATTCACACTGCTTCGTGTAAAAGCTATATTTGCACCATTAGCCATTATACTCATATTCAGTCCGGCAGCTCCGGCAGTAGACGCTATGAGGCTAGCAAACTCTAGTTCCAAAACATTATGCCAAAAAGAATTTTTGTGAGTAAAAAAAACAGGAGAAAGAATCAATTGCGCACCTCTCATTTCATAATGATTCACAATAGAGCTAACCCAACCTTTACCTAGTCTACAATCGGCATCGGTACAAATAATAAGTTCATGAGTAGCATGAGCTATTCCTAATGCTATTGCCTTTTTTTTACCATAAGCATTATTCAATTTCAGAGAAGTAATTAAATTCTGGTTCTCCAATAATAAACTACCTGAATCAGTGGAATTATCATCAATAAAAATAATCTCTACCTGTTGAGCCGGATAATCCTGAGACTGCAAATCTTCTAACAAACTCGGTAAATTTGCAACTTCATTTTTATATGCTACAATAATAGAAACCAAAATACCAGACTTTGGAATAGAAGCATTTTTTTTCGAAACATTTCTCAATCCAAAGAAAAACAACACCATAAGAATGGAATAGAAGCAAAAAACAATAATAATGATACTTAAAAACATACAAACCCAATTAAAATATAAAATTGCTCCTATTGTTTACAAATCACACATAAACTAATCTATAAATACAGATTAGTTTATGTGCTAAAATGCGGTATATTAAAGTAATATAAATCAATTCAACTTATGTCTTGAAGCAAATAAAAATAGTTTTAAATACTGATACAAACGCTGTAGAAAGATTTTTTTTTTAAATAGTTTTACTTAATATAATCCTAACAAACATTTATACAAAAAACATTGCTGCAAATAAGGGTTTTATTCAATAAAAAAGTAATTTTGCAAACCTAAAATATATAAATTATAAAGAAATTATGGGCACACTTATAGCTCGATTTATTTTAAAAAACAGAGTAGCAATACTTATTTTAATGGGATTGATTACTGCTGTAATGTTTTATTTGCAAAAGGCGTTGGACTTTCATATGAATATGCAAAATTACTTCCCGAAAACGATTCAGCTTTCAAACACTACAGAGCTTTTATTAATGAGTTTGGTGAAGATGCAAATGCTGTAATAATAGGTATTGAAGACTCAAACTTTTTTGAATATAAAAAATTCAACGAGTTTAATGCTCTATGTGATACTTTGCGAGCATTTGAAGAAATAAACAGTGTTGCATCTATTTCTGAAGCTATATATTTGAAAAAGGATTCAGAAAATAAAAAATTCACACCTTTAAAATTCTTCAACTCCGATTTACCCGATCAAAAATCGGCCGATATGATTTCCGACTCGGTAAAACAATTGTCGTTTTACAAAAATGCTTTATACAACCCAGAAACCGATGTTTATTTGATTGTACTTACCATTAAACGCGATGTATTAAATACTCCGGAAAGAGAAGAACTGATACAAAGAATAATTGGAAAGGTAGATGACTTCTCGAATAAACACAACGTAAAAACATACTATTCAGGTCTGCCATATATTAGAACGGCCACTTCTCTTTTGCTCAGAAAAGAAGTGTTATTGTTTATAATATTTGCTGGTTTGGTTTGTGCATTAATACTCTATCTGTTTTTTAGGTCGTTCAGAGTTATGCTTTTTTCCATGATAATTGTGGGCGTATCTGTAATTTTCGTAATGGGCTGTATGGGTATTTTGGGTTATCAGATAACGTTATTAACTTCTTTAGTCCCAACACTAATTATAGTTATCTGTGTTCCCAACTGTGTATTTCTGCTGTACAGATATCAAATGGAATATCGCAATCTAGGGAATAAAAATCTTGCACTCCAACGTGTCATTAGAAAAATAGGAGTAGCTTCATTTCTTACAAATTTAACTACAGCTTGTGGTTTTGCAACATTTATACTTACTTCTAGCCAAATATTACGTGAGTTTGGATTAACAGCTAGCTTAGGTATTTTAGGAGTATTCTTTTTTAGTATTATACTTATACCTATAATCTTTAGTTTTGCACAAGCCCCAACTGAAAAACACTTGAAGCACTTAGATAATAAAATAATGAACAGAATTATTGATAAAATAATTCATATTGTTCAATATCATAGAAGAGTGGTTTATATCATATCTGGTTTGTTTTTAGTTGCCGGGGTTTATGGAATAACGTTAATGAAAAGCACCGGATATGTGGTAGATGATTTGCCGCATGACAATAAAATCATGGTTGATTTGAAATTTTTAGAAAAAAACTTTAATGGAGCACTTCCATTAGAAATAACTATAGATACAAAAAAACCCAAAGGAGCTCTTAAACTTTCTACTCTTAATAAAGTGCAGCAATTTTATGATTCTTTAGCAACGATTGATGAGATATCAAGACCATTATCACTCCTGGATGTTGTAAAATTTGCCAGACAATCTTATTACAACGGCAATGAAAAATACTACAGTATACCAAATGAATTTGATAAAAACTTTATTTTCAGTTATATTACAAAAGAGACAAGTAAAATTCAATATTCCCTTATTGACAGCACTCATCAAAAAATTAGGATTAGTTGTAATGTAAAAGACATAGGAACGGTAAATATGGCACTTCTAGAAAAAAGAGTGCTTGAAGACATTTATGGAATTTTCGACAAATCTCAATATGATATAGTTGTAACTGGTTCTAGTATAATATTTTTTAGAGGAACCAACTACCTCAAAGAAAATCTTATGCAAAGCATTCTGTTGGCTGTTTTATTAATCTCTGTGATTATGATAATTATGTTCAGATCGTGGAAAATGGTTATAGTATCACTCATTCCTAACCTTCTACCTCAAATCTTAGCAGCATCGCTCATGGGTTACCTTGGAGTACCAATAAAACCCTCTACTATACTCGTATTTAGTATAGCTTTTGGTATTTCTGTTGATGATACCATCCATTTCTTATCAAAATACAGACAAGAGTTGCCTCACTTAGACTGGAATATAAAACTAACCGTTCTCAAATCGCTCAAAGAAACCGGTACAAGTATGATATATACTTCAATAATTTTATTTTCAGGATTTGGAATATTTATATTCTCAAGTTTTGGAGGCACCATAGCACTAGGAGCATTAGTATCTACAACATTATTAATAGCAATGGTTTCAAACATTATTTTGTTACCGAGTTTACTACTCACTTTAGACAAAATTATTACCAGAAAAGAACTTGAAGATCCATATCTGCATGTTTATGACGATGATGAAGAAATAGAATTAGAAGAGAAAATACTAGAAGAAAAGAACTCAAAGCACTAATCACTCAATATTACAAATAACCCACAAAAATTACCGAACATAACGATGAGAAAAATTTTGATAACAGGGGGAGCAGGTTTTATAGCCAGCTGTCTTGCAGAGAAATTGATAGAAAATTATGAAAATTATGTAGTTATTATTGACGACCTATCTACCGGAGATGAACATAAATTACCTAAAATAAAATCAGACAATTGGAAATTTATTAAATGTAGCTGCAATGATTATAAAGACATTGCATCGGTAATGACATCTTACAAATTTGATTTTGTTTTTCATTATGCTGCCGTTGTAGGCGTAAATCGCACCCAAAAAAATCCGGTTAAAGTTTTACAAGATATTGATGGAATTAGAAATATCTGTTCTTTATCAAAAAACACCGGAGTAAAGCGTATTTACTACTCTTCATCAAGCGAAATATACGGAGAACCGGTAGAAATACCGCAACACGCCTACACAACCCCACTTAATTCTAGGTTGCCTTATGCAATAGTTAAAAATGTAGGAGAAGCATACCTGCGTTCATATAACAAAGAATTTGGTTTAGAATTTACCATTTTTAGATTCTTCAACACCTACGGCCCAAAACAAAGTAAAGACTTTGTAATAAGTAAGTTTATAAACAAAGCACTTACAGGAAAAAGCATAGGTGTATATGGCGATGGCCTACAAACTAGAACGTTTTGTTTTGTAGAAGATAACATAAGCGCTTGCTTAGCTGCTTTTTATGAAAATAAAATAATAAATGATGTAGTAAATATTGGTGGTGAGAAAGAAGTTACCATACTTGAGCTTGCTAAAATCATATTGAAACTCACTAACTCAAAATCAAAAATAACACACCTCCCACCTTTGCAAGATGGCGACATGTCTAGACGATGCCCTGATAATACAATAATGAAAGAAGAGCTTCTTAAAAGAGAGCTTATTTCGTTGGAAGAAGGTCTAAAAATAACGATAGAAAAAGGGTATAATCTTGATAATGATGATGATAATTAACAACTAAAAACATATATCAATCACTAGTTTTTATTCACTTAATAATTTATAATCGTGCCAGCAATTGAAGAGTATATAAAAATAATAAATGAGGAACTAGTAACCCGCATTATTTCTGCACAGAAAACACCAAGAAATTTATATAAACCCATAGAATATGTATTAGAATCGGGTGGGAAAAGAGTAAGAGCAGTACTGGCGCTTATGGCTTCTAATCTATATACCGATGATATTTCAAAAGTTATAGGCCCTGCCATAGGTGTTGAGATATTTCACAACTTCACCCTCATGCACGATGACATAATGGACAATGCTCTTATAAGAAGAGGCAAAGCAACCGTGCATAAGAAATGGGATAATAACACCGCAATACTTTCGGGCGATGCTATGATGATACTTGCTTGGCAGTATATTGCAGAAACTGAAGAAAAACATCTTAAAAAAGTTATAGACGAATTTAATAAAGTATCTATTGAAGTTTGCCATGGACAACAGATGGATATGGATTTAGAAAGTGCCTTCTTTGACGACGATATGGTTAGTGTGCCTAACTATCTGGAAATGATTAGACTTAAAACTTCTGTTCTATTAGCTTCAAGTTTAAAAATAGGTGCAATAATAGGTGGTGCTAATGAAACAGATACTGAAACACTTTACCAAATAGGACTAAACATTGGCTTAGCATTCCAAATTCAAGATGACTACCTCGACAGTTTTGGCGATATGGCTAGCTTTGGCAAAAAAATTGGCGGCGATATAATTGAAGGCAAAAAAACATTCTTGACTACTAAAACAAAAGAACTAGCTGATAGTTTTATTTGGAACGATTTTTTAAATACCATTTCTACAAACTCCATGCATCAAGATTTGAGAATACAAAAAATAAAAGAATTGTATGACAATGTTGGGGCTAAAGCTGAAACAGAAAAAACAATAGACAGTTATATTATCAAAGCTATTGAATTACTGCAAGAGCTTAAAATTGAACCAGATAAAAAAGAAATATTCCGTTCATTCATTGAATCTTTGCAGTGTAGAAAAAAATAATTTTTTTTTGATATTAACTACCGATCTAAACACAAATTAAAGTTCTCAAAAAACCACTTTTTCAGAACTTTAATGAAAACAATTATTCTAGTTTGAGATATTAGGCTCTCTAGGGGCATTTCCTTGTTTTAATATTGGCTCCACTATCTCATAAAAAAAGGAGGAATTGATGCTTGAAATGAAAAAGCCAACTCATATCAGTTTCTCTAAAATTCATGCAATAACCTTTCAAAAAAATACAATTAAGATATTTTTTTATTTCATTAAGAAAGAAACAAAATAAAAAATATTGCTATTTCATAAAAAATATTAAATTTGTATAAAGCCAAACAATTTATTTAACTTAAAATACCGATTTGTATGTCAAAAAATATTGGTAAGGTATCGCAGGTAATTGGGCCGGTAGTAGATGTTAGTTTCGATTTAGAAAACAGCTCGCTGCCTAACATACTTGATGCTATGGTAGTTACAAAAGAAAACGGACAAAAAGTAATTCTAGAGTGCCAACAACATATTGGAGAAAACTCCATACGTACTGTTGCTATGGAATCTACAGATGGTATGTACCGCGGAATGGAAGTTGTCGATACCGGTTCGCAGATCACTATGCCTGTTGGAGATAAAGTAAGAGGACGACTGCTAAATGTAGTTGGTGATGCTATTGATGGTATTGGAGAAATCTCTAAAGAAGGTGGATACCAGATACATAATGCGCCTCCTCGATACGAAGACTTATCAACCGATATTGAAATACTTTTTACAGGTATTAAAGTCATTGACCTCATAGAACCTTATGCAAAAGGTGGTAAAATTGGTCTATTTGGTGGCGCAGGAGTAGGAAAAACAGTTCTTATTCAAGAACTTATAAATAATATTGCAAAAGCACATTCAGGACTTTCAGTATTTGCCGGTGTAGGTGAACGAACAAGAGAAGGAAACGATCTACTGAGAGAAATGATTGAGTCGAATATTGTAAAATATGGCGACGAATTCAAAGAGAGTATGGAAAAAGGTGGCTGGGATCTATCAAAAGTAGATACTAAACAACTTGAAGAGTCTAGCTTAACCATGGTATTCGGACAAATGAACGAGCCTCCTGGTGCTAGAGCGAGAGTTGCCCTTTCAGGACTTACTGTAGCTGAGAATTTTAGAGATGGCGACGAAAAATCAGGTGGTAGAAATATTCTTCTCTTTGTTGATAATATATTCAGGTTTACACAAGCAGGTTCAGAAGTATCTGCATTATTAGGCAGGATGCCATCGGCAGTGGGTTACCAACCTACTTTAGCTTCAGAAATGGGATTCATGCAAGAGCGTATTACTTCTACCAAAAGAGGTTCAATCACTTCGGTTCAAGCTATCTACGTTCCCGCAGATGACCTTACCGACCCTGCTCCTGCTACAACATTCTCTCACCTTGATGCAACTACAGTATTGAGTCGTAAAATTGTTGAGTTAGGAATATATCCGGCAGTAGATCCGCTAGATTCTACTTCTAGAATCCTATCCCCTTCGGTTGTTGGAGATGCACATTACAATACAGCTCAGCGAGTAATTCAAATATTACAAAGAAACAAAGAATTACAAGACATTATTGCAATTCTTGGTATGGATGAATTATCGGAAGAAGATAAATTGGTTGTACATAGAGCTAGACGTGTTCAAAGATTTTTATCACAACCGTTTCATGTTGCTGAACAATTTACCGGCATACCGGGAGCATTCGTGTCTATCGAAGATACAATCAAAGGCTTTAATATGATATTAGATGGCGAGGTAGATAAATATCCGGAAGCAGCTTTTAACCTTGTAGGTACAATAGAAGAGGCGATTGCTAAAGGAGAAAAAATGCTTAAAGACATAAAATAAAATTATGCAAATAGAAATAATAACCCCCGACAAAAATCTTTTTTCCGGGGAAATTAAACAGGCAAACTTTCCAGGCACTTCTGGATCATTTGAGTTACTAAATAACCATGCACCCATAATTTCCACATTGGCAAAGGGAACATTGAAACTCATTGACAAGGAAGGAAAAATTCTCACTTTTGAAATAAATGGTGGCGTAATTGAGCTACTGGAAAATAAAATAATTGTTTTGGCAGAATAAAGAAAAGAGCCTACTATAATATAAATAGTAGGCTCTTTTTCTTTTATGTATGTCAAAACCTTTTATAAACAATTCTAGGTTTATAAAAGGAATTTCTTGAGTCGTTTTTTTATCTTTTAATTCAATTCATGAATTACTTGGTAACTTTTTGAAAGTAGATATGATTTGCCATCCGAACAAAAATCAAATCAAGCCTCACATGCTTTTCTTGATAAAATAATTTTTCTGAAGAATAACAGAGCTGTAGATTTAATACACTAAACAATGTTGCAAATACATTCTCTGAATGAGGAAAATCAACCTTTTATACTCTTTTGAGATATTGATTTTTACAGTATTATTACTATATTTGACCAAGATAATTTATTAAAAAACAGTAACAAAAAAAGAATTATTTAATGAGACATATATATTTACTTATCTTTTATCTTTTAATAATTACTACTAAAGGCTATGGTCAAAAGTTAGTGCAGTACCCATCTTCCGACAAACTTGTAATTACAGCAGATTATTATGAAACAGAAAAAGAAAGTAATAAATATATGCTACTATTTCATCAAGCAGATTATAGCAGAGGCGAACATAAAGAAAGCGCCCAAAGACTTATAAAACTCGGTTATAATTGCTTGGCAGTAGACTTACGAATGGGTAACGAAGTTAACTACGTGCGCAATGAAACAGCCTACGAAGCTAAAAAAAAAGGATTCAAAACAACCTATTACGACTCAGAAAAAGATATTACTGCTTCTATTGAATACATAAAATCAATAGACTCTGATGCTGAAATTTTTCTTTTCGGGAGTTCTTATTCAGCATCTCTTTGCTTGAAAATAGCAAACGAGAGAAAAGATATTAATGCAGTTATTGCATTTAGTCCGGGAGAATATTTTGAAAATATTACTTTAATAAAAGATGATATTTCAGGATTGAACATCCCAATGTTTGTAGCTTGCCAACAAACCGAATTCAATTATGTACAAACATTAACCTCGCGGGTAGATCAATCTAAACTCACACTATTCAAACCTGAAAGAGGCGATGGCCTTCATGGTTCAAAAACGCTCTGGTGGGAATCGTCAACAAGAAATGAATACTGGTTGGCTCTTTTATTTTTTCTTAAAGATTTCTAATAATGTTAAATTAACTAAAAAATTATTTTCAAAGCATTTAATAACCACAAAATCAAGTCTTTTACATTACTTTAAAAAATTACATTGTAAAAATATATACAAAATTTCAATATCTTGTAAAGAGCTAGTAGCCATTCTAACCAAAACCAACAGCATCGCCTTGAGAAATGATATAAAATTTCAACATCAATATCTTAAAAAATAAAATCTTTTTATAAAAGATAAACGAATACCTCTACAAGGATGATTAACAAACCCAAAATAATAAAACTCAACATAGA
Organism: Bacteroidales bacterium; assembly: GCA_016714605.1. Classification (GTDB taxonomy): domain Bacteria; phylum Bacteroidota; class Bacteroidia; order Bacteroidales; family UBA1715; genus JADKDL01. Next base: position 139,994 of record JADKDL010000002.1, read on the forward strand.
ACCCGACCTAGATTTCAGACTCATTGCCATTGCAACTAGTATGAACGATTATAATCTGAGTTGGAAAATAAACAAAAGTCTAGATATTTCGTTGCAAAGAGATGAAGAGTTGCTCGTAGAATTGGAAAATAGCAAAGAAAAGAAAGCCTTTTCCCTATACAGATGTTGTGAAAACAGCAACGGATTAAGATATGTATTAGTTGCTAATAAATCAGAAAATGGGTTACTATTGAGGGACTTACCAAATATAGATTTTTTTCTTAAAATAAGCGGTGAAATATATGATAATGAAGAAAATGAAATAGTGTCGGCTATAAAAAACACTGAAGGCATCATGATAGCATATGTACTTACCAAAGAACTACTCCCAAATACACAACATAAAAAATTTTTTACCGTATTCTCTACATTTTAATGATTAAAATTAATAATAATTACATGTATGAGAAACAAAACATTGAAAAGCGTTTGAATTTAAAAAAAAGAAAACTATTTTGCATACCAGTTAAGAAAAAACTAAAGACGGAATACCCAATATGAGAAATCTGTTTATAATACCAATAATACTACTTCTTGTAGCGTGCTCTTCTATAAACAAGAACGACAAAGACAAGAATTCACTCTATGGAGGAACACTCAGAGTAAACGAGAACAAGCAAGTAACAACCTTATTTCCTCCAACGTATAAAGACATTGCATCATCGCATGTTATAAGTCAGATACATGCAGGTTTGGTAAAGTTTGACACCAAAACATTGGCAATACTTCCTTCAATAGCTACAGATTGGGAACTAGACAACAGCGGAATGGTGTACACATTTCACCTCAACCCTGAAGCATATTTTCATGATAATAACTGTTTTCCAGACGGAAAAGGCAGAAAAATAACTGCTCAAGATTTCAAATACACATTTACCTACTTAGCAACTCAAAACGATAAGAATAAAAACTTCTTTGGAACGGTTGATAAGATTAAAGGAGCAAAAGAATATTATAAAGCAAGTGCAACAGATTCAGCACTTACTGAAATAGACGGCATAAAAATATTAGACGACTCTACCCTTCAACTTACCTTGGATGAACCATCTCAAAGATTTTTGCAAAACATAGCCAATGCAGCAGCATCTGTTCTTGCCAAAGAAGCTGTGGACAAGGGAATAGAACATGTAGGTGCAGGTCCATTCTACATTGATAATTACACTCCTAATGCTACTTCAATAGTTCTATTAAAAAACGAAAATTTCTATCTTACAGACAATAATATCAATAAATTACCTTATTTGGATTCAATAAAAATAAGCTTTATCGGATCTACAAAAACTGAACTCAGAATGTTCGTAGATAATGAGATTGATGCTGTTTTTGGTCTGCCCAACGACTATATTGTAGATTTTTTAAGTGAATATATTGAACAATTTGAAGCAAAACCTCCGGTTTACATACTATCAAAGGTTCAAGAAGGAACTATTCAACAAAAAAGAGGACAGTACAACTTATATCACTCATTTGTAAGAAATTTGCACACTAACTATCTTGACAAAATTGACTTCTCAACGGTCTATCTAAAAGAACCTAGTATAGAAGAAGAACAGTTTAAATAACGGTCTTCACAATTTTATTTAGACTCTCTTTTACTTATATTTAGTATTGCATCTTTCAGGTTTGGATATAAAAATTTGAAATCAGATTTTTGCAATCTATTAGAAACACAATGAACTCCTTTTGTGAGTAAGATTGAGCGTCTACCAATTACTACTTTAAGTAATATTTTGGGTACGTAGATAGGAAACACCCCCCTATTAAGCGACTTAGCAAAAACATGCATAAACTCACTGTTGTCAATAACATCGGGAGCTACTGCATTATATACACCTAGCATATCGGGTTGCTCCAATACTGTTAAATACAACCGGCTCAAATCGTCTATATGAATCCATGGCATATATTGATTTCCGCTACCTATTACTGTACCCAAACCTAAAGAAACAAATTTATATAGCTTGGTATAAACTCCCCCTTTTTCAGATAAAACAATTCCAGTTCTGAGTATTACAATTCTTTCGGCATTTTCAGACATGCTATTGGCAGCATTTTCCCATGCTACACAAACATTTGAAAGGAAGTCTGAACCCGAAGGTGAATACTCACTAAACCAAGATGATTTACTCTCATTCGACCCGTAAAATCCGACAGCAGATGCTGATATAAATGTTTTTAATGTAATATTTTCTCTAGAGAGTACTTTTTTTATGAAAAGAATCGGTTTCACTCTACTTTCAACAATTTCTTGTTTTCTCTTTCTGAACCAACGCTTCTCTCCAATATTAGCACCAGCTAAATGAATAATATGTTGAACATTATCAAATGCCTTCATATCAACACTTTCTGTTTTGTAATTGTAATAAAATACATTTTCTGCTGTAGATGGTTTTGTAGATAAAATTTTAACATCATAACCTTGATTTGTCAAATCAATAGAAAGTTTACTACCTATCATCCCTGTACCACCCAATATCAAAACACCTTCCATAACACTTACTCAATCAAATTACTATTTTACAACTATTTTTTTTGACGAACTTTTATTCATTTAATATCAATAAAACAAGTAAAGATTCTCATTTATCAGCAATAACTATAGATTTTTTATAAAAAAAACACCTTTAAACTTATAAAAAAAAAGTACTTTTGCTCACCGTTTTTTCAAAAAAAAATTGGTAATAATAAAAAACAAATGGCTTAGGAGAATATTTCAACAACATCTGTATCATTGTGGATATAAAGCTACTATAAAGAAAATAAGCAATTATAATTCTACAAATATTGATAACTGATTTTGAAATATAAAGGGATTACAAGAATTAAAAAATATTCAAAAAACAAAAAAATAATGAATTATACAAACAAAAGATTCATTGGTTTAGACGTTGGTTCAACCACGGCAAAGGTAGTGGTAATGGATGAAAACAATACCATACTTTGGAAAAAATATGAAAGACACAATGCGCAACAGCAGCAATTGGTTTTGGAATATTTACAAGCTATTGAAAAACAATTTCCGACATCAGAATTTTCAATTTATGTAACCGGAAGTGGAGGCAAGGCTATTGCCGGTATATTAGAATGTCATCATATACAAGAGGTTAACGCAGTAGCGGTAGCGTCAGAATTTCTATATCCAAAAGTAGGTTCGGTTGTAGAGCTCGGTGGACAAGATGCTAAAGTTATTCTATGGAAAGAAGATGATTTAGGCAGAAAAACTTCTACTTCTTATATGAACGACAAATGCGCCGGAGGAACCGGAGCTACCCTCGATAAAATATTCTCAAAACTTCATATTGAAGACGACCTGTTGCAAAACATTCGTTCTAACGGTGCTACTATACACCACATTGCTGCAAAATGTGGTGTGTTTGCAGAAACAGATGTTGTAGGGCTCATTAAATCGGGAGTTTCATCAACAGAAATTGTTGTTTCTCTCTGCGCTGCTATTGTAAAACAAAATATTGAAGTTTTACTACACGGAAACTCACTTTGCGACCAAGTGCTTTTATTGGGAGGGCCTCACACCTACCTGAAAGCATTTACCGATATTTGGAGAAGCGAAATTCCGGAACTTTGGAAGTTGCACAAATTAACTCCGAAAAATTTACCATTAGAAGAGATGATTTTTGTGCCGGATAATGCTCAATACTTTGCTGCAATTGGCTCAGTATTATTTGGTAAAGAGTCATACAAAAATGAAAAAAATAGTTATTTAGGTTCGCAGGTGCTTGTAAAAAGCATGTCTGAAAAGGAAACTGCTAGAAACATTACATTAGGTCGTATTAGAGAAGGATTGGTGAAGTCTGAGGAAGAAGCCATTGCATTTGCCAAAATATATAGCATCCCTGAATTTACACCTCCTGTATTTGAAAAAAACAAGATTATCGACTGTTTTTTGGGTATTGACGGTGGTTCTACCAGTTCTAAAATGGTACTAATAAATGCCTCGGGCGAACTTCTCTATAAGGATTATGAACTTTCGAAAGGCAACCCAATAATTGACATAAAAGCCATGTTTGAAAAACTGGCTAAATGGCAAAAAGACAATCAAGTTACATTTAAAGTAGTGGCTTCGGGCGTTACCGGATATGCTTCAGATATATTGAAGAAAGCATTCTCGCTCGATTATTCGGTAGTAGAAACTATTGCTCACCTCAAATCTGGGGTGAAATTCTACGGTTCGCTTGATATAATTTGCGACGTTGGAGGACAAGACATCAAGGTTATGTTCCTCAAACACGGCAGAGTTGTAGATATTAAACTAAACACTCAATGTAGTGCCGGTAACGGATACTTCTTGCAATCGATGGCTAACCAGTTTCAAGTACCAATACAAGAATATGCTTCAAGAGCTTTCTCTGTAAGAAAAGCACCTTGTTTCAATTATGGCTGTGCGGTATTTATGGAACAAGACAAAGTGAACTTCCAACAGCTAGGCTGGACCAAAGATGAAATCATGGCAGGCTTGGCATTGGTGCTTCCGCAAAATATATGGAATTATGTAGTTCAAGAGTCAAACTTGAAAAAATTAGGAAGCAGATTTTTGCTTCAAGGAGGAACACAAAAAAACTTAGCTGCGGTAAAAGCACAAGTAGATTACATAAAAGAACGGGTAGAAAATGCAGAAGTTTTTGTTCATAAATATGCCGATGTTGCAGGAGCTATTGGAGCAGCAATTGAAGCTTATGAACAAATAGGAAATAGCACCACCCATTTTAATGGATTTGAAGAATCGGCAAAGGTAGAATTCACCTCCCGCAACGATGAAACCACCCGTTGTAAATTTTGCTCGAACCACTGTACCCGAAACTTTATAAACATAACCATTCCTAGTAACGATATTCTTAAACATATCTCCGGATATGCCTGCGATAGAGGAGCTTCTGAAAGCTTGGAAGAGATGAAAGCTAATCAGGCAAAAGCCAAAGCACAAAAAGACAACTGTCCTAACTTGGTTGCCAAAGCAGAAGAGCTTGTGTTCGCTCCATTCATTCCGGCAGCAATGCCCGAGGGAATTGTAAATAAATCGGCTAAAGAAAAACGTTCGCATATAGTTGTTGGTATGCCTCGGTTATTGACATTGTTTTATTACGCTCCTTTTTTCAATGCTTACTTTAGAGCTTTGGGGGTAAATGATGTGGTTTATAGCGACCCAACGAGCAAGAAGCTTTGGAGCGAGGGCAATAACTGGGGTTCAATAGATCCTTGTTTCCCTGCAAAAGTAGCTCCGGCTCATGTTTATAATCTGATGAAAAGAATGCAGTAACTCATATATGTTTTCCAATGATTACTTATATGGAATCTAGTTTAAAAAACACACTTGGCTGTAGTTCATGCGTCATTCAGATGGGTACGCCCGAGGTTGTTGAAGCTGCATTTACCAGGAACCGAAATCATTTCAATGATGCTCACAAGGAATACTGGAAACCACTGGTTCGACTAGATAAAGAAATTGACGCTGCCGGACATCTTTTTGAATATTTCAAAGACATTCTAAACCTTACAAAAGCGGAGAACGACTTTGCTACAAAAGAAGGTTTTGCTGCTATGAACTTATATACAAGTACGCTCAAAAATGAAGGTGCAAAAGTATTGAACGATTTGGTTGAGAATAACAAAATAGGAGTCCTAGTAATTGGGCGCAACTACCATAACGACACCGGTCTAAACCATGGTATACCCGAAGAGTTTCAAATTCTAAACTTCCCTGTAATAGGCATAGAATCGCTTCCCGACAATGATGAGTTTTTAGAACCATTATTCCGACACGATGCTTCAAAACTAGACCTAGATGTTAAAGACGTTTGGGTACGAAATTTCAACAGGAATACGAATATAAAAATATGGGCTGCTAAAGTAGCTGCTCGTCATCCGAATCTGGCGGTTATAGATTTAAGTAGTTTCAAATGTGGTCACGATGCACCTACGTATTCATATATTGATAAGATACTTGACGCATCAGAAACACCACTTTTTGTTTCATGATATAGATCAAAATAAACCATCGGCTTCAATAAAAATACGAGTGCAGTCTATAAAATATTTCCTTGAAGAGGAACAAAAGATTTTACAAAAAAGATTAAAGCAAATAACTAATTACTCTTTTTCACACAAACAAAATATTTTCAGGGCGACTATGTCAGAAAAAAAAATAATAGAACCAAAGTTCATCAAAACAAAACAATGGGATGGATATGAGAACCAGCCTTGGCTGAAAAAGCATAAGAAAGATGTAACGGTAATGTTCAGCTTCGTTGAAAGAAGAAAATCATTATTCTTAAGTGCATACTTCATAAGAAAGAAAATGAAATTCATAGACATGGGCGACCATGTGAAAGAAGATGTGAGTTACGGTAAACTTTATGGCAACCGTATGGAGTGTAACCCAATGTATTTTACTGCCGGATCGCTGTTACGCTATCTACAAAAAATAGAAAGCGAAACAGGAATGTCTAAAAAAGAAATTACTGAAAAGTACATATTTATGTGCGGTGGCGGACAATGCGGGCCTTGCAGATATGGTATGTATCCGCAGGAATACTTGAAAATACTGAACGATGCCGGTTATGAAAATTTCAGATTACTCATATTCGGTTCTGACATTGGGAAAAACAAAGACACCAAAGATCATGCACTTAGATTTGAGCTCTCTTTCCGGATTGATATGGCTATAGCTTTAATTTTAGCAGATATGTTTCACGCAGTAGAATGTTCTATGGGTGCTTATGCAAAAAATAAAGCCGAGATGGAAGCAGCTCTTACCAAAGGAGAAGAGATTGTTATGCAGGCTCTGAAAAAACCACATTATCATATAGCAATATTTAAGGCTCTGAAAAAAGTAAACAAACTATTCTGTTCTGTTGAAATTGATAAAACTTTGCAAAAACCACTCATATTTGTCACTGGCGAATTTTTCTCAAACCTTGCTCACAACGATGCTAATTATAATCTGAGAAGATTCATATCCAAAGAAGGCTGTGAGGTAATGCCCGGAAGCTTTACCCAACGTACCCTTTACGACAACTGGAGAAGAACCGTGGAAGCAACACGTGGTTTGCAATTTGCCCAATCAAAAGAAGAGGAAAAGCTGTACAAAAAATCAATAAAAAAACAACGCCTCAGTTCAAAAGTAATAACGCTTCTTTACAACAAGTACTCTAAAGCGCTGAAACCTGAACAATTCAGGGCAAGAACGAAGCTTTATGATTTAGATTATTTGGCAGAATTGGCTCGGGAATATTACAACCCCGAAATATTTGGAGGTGAAGGCAATCTTGAAATTGCAGAAGCGGTATATCTTGCCAAAGACAATGAAATAGATGGTTTTATCTCTACCAAACCTTTTGGTTGTATGCCATCTTCGGGAGTGTCGGACGGAGTTATGTCTAAAATAACTACCAAATACCCGAACCTGAACTTTCTTTCAATAGAAACCAGTGGCGATAACGATGTGAGCATACTCAGCCGTGTTTCTATGCTCCTATTCAAAGCAAAACAAATACGTGCTCAAAAATAAATAATAAAAATCGGGCGGAATACGAAATTATTCCGCCTGATTTTTTTTCTTGCTTGCTCACTATTTTTTTCGAGAATCACAATCCCTCACAAAACACATAAATCCATGCAGATGTCGGCAAATGAGTATTACAGCAATCAAGTTTCAGAATTAGAATCGGCACTGAACAAATTAAGAAAACAAATTTCATTTATTCGGTTCTTAAGACTCATAACATTTTTATCATTTGTCCTATTTTTAATCCTGTTTTTTCAATTTAACTACAACTATTTTTATATTTTTCTTTCATCAGTAAGCATATTCCTATTTCTGATTTTAATTAAGATAAATCTAAAACGTGATGTGAAAGAGAAATTTCTTTCAAACAAATTATCTATAAATAAATCGGAATTACAGTTTTTAGAATATAACTATCAGGAACATGACACGGGCGAAGAGTTCAATACAATAAACCCACATCTCACCGCCGATTTTGATATTTTTGGGAAAAGTTCACTTTTTCAATATCTAAACCGATGCACAACAACTATTGGAAGAAAAAAAATTGCAGAAAATCTTTGCCAATCGGAATTAGATGCCAATAAAATTATAAACAAACAACAAGCTATACAAGAGATAGCAGAAAAGATAGATTTCATTCAAAACTTTCAAGCTTACGGCAAATTTATCGCAGAAAATGGCAATGAGGTAGCCGATTTACAATCGTGGTTGAATGAAAAAACTACGAAAATAAAAACATTGCAAATTCTTAACATTCTTATTCCACTACTTAACCTTGTATGGATTGCGCTCATAATTGCAGGTACATTTCCTTTAAATTCAGAAATCATACCTATACTCATTAGTTTATTTATAATCTATATCAACAGAAAGAAAATAAATAGTGCACATGTAAAATTAGGGAAAACCGCTAAAATATTTGAGAATTACACCAACCTCATCAGATTGATTGAAGATGAAGATTTTAAAACCGCGCATTTAACCACCCTAAAGCAACGATTGTCTGTTCGAGATACAAAAGCTAGTGAGACGTTGACATCGTTATTCAAGCTACTTGATAACTTTGATATTCGATATAATGTAATAGTCTCATTTATTTTGAATTCACTCATGATTTTTGACATACAGATACTTTACCGATTAATAAAATGGAAAGAAAAACACAAAGAAAGCATACCAACATGGTTTACTGTAATATCGGAAATAGATTCATTGATAAGTTTTGCAACATTTGCATTTAATAATAAAACACATATTTCATATCCAACAATTGCGGATGCCGAATTTGTTTTTAGTGCAAATGAAATAGGCCATCCGCTGTTGCCACATACAGAGAGGATTAATAATTCGATACATTTCAAAGGCAACCCATCGGTAGTAATTATAACGGGTGCAAATATGGCTGGTAAAAGCACCTTTTTGCGCACACTCTCCATAAATGTAATTCTAGGTATGAATGGAGCACCGGTATGCGCCAAAGAGTTTCAATTTACCCCCTGCGATATAATGTCGAGCATAAAAATTCAAGACTCACTATCGAACAACGTATCATATTTTTATGCAGAACTAATACGGCTAAAAGAAATCATAGCTCATGTAAAAGCAAACCCCAGAACCCTTGTTGTGCTCGACGAAATACTACGTGGAACAAACACAAAAGACAAGCAATTAGGATCTCTAGGACTTGTAGAGAAGCTCATAAGCCTAGGAGCAATAGTAATTATAGCCACACACGATTTAGTAATTGGTGAATTGGAAAAACAGTATCCTGATCTGGTTACAAACCATTGTTTTGAAGTAGAACTTACCAACGACCAGTTGATATTCGACTACAAATTAAAAGACAGTATTAGTCAGAAGCTAAATGCTTCTTTTCTAATGAAAAAATGGAGATAATAAATTGATTTTTTGAATTATGAGGGAATATGAATTAAAGTTCTGTTTAATCAACATCGCTCAAATTGAGTTTACACAAAAAAATATTTACCGTCTCTGTAAGTTAATTTAAACATGAGAAAATTTGAAAGATTTCGCCTACGTCAGTGTCTTCACTGACGTAGGCGAAATCTTTCATTATTGAGGGTATGACTTATAGTCGCGTACTCAATAATGAAAAATGAAGGTAACCTAAGAATTATACAAATCACAACAATTATTTCACAACGTATTTTTTCGGTGAGCGCCTAAATTGCATAGTTTGGCGATTTTAAAAATCTATAGTTTAATCTACCAAACTGTAATTTATTTTCAATTTACCTAACCGAAAAATTATGTGGTTTTCAAAATCTGCAGAAGCAGTTTTAAATGAACAAAGTGTTGATCCGGCTATAGGTCTTTCTGATGCTGAAGCCTTATCAAGACTAAACAAATACGGGGCAAATAAATTACTTGCTAAAAAAAAGAAAAGCTTATTGCTGATGTTTTTGACTCAGCTTAAAAACTGGCTGATTTATATTCTACTAAGTGCAGTGATTATTACCATTTTCATGGGAGAATATGTTGATGCTGTAATAATTCTATTGGTTATAAATATTAATGCATTTCTTGGTGTAATACAAGAAGTAAAAGCCGGAAAGGCGATAGAAGCATTGCAGAAACTAACATTCCCTAAAGCATTGGTTCGTAGAAACGGTGAGGTTAAGGAGATTGATTCCGAAAAATTAGTTCCCGGAGACATTCTTATTCTTGATGCGGGTAGAATCATTTCGGCAGATATTCGCTTGATCGAATCTGTTAACCTTCATGTAGATGAATCATCGCTAACCGGCGAATCGGTTGCATCAGAAAAAGACGCTTCTCTTATTCATTCAGACCTGAAAACGGCTCTGGGCGACCGCAATAACTTAGGGTTCATGTCATCTATAGTAACCAGCGGAAGAGGCTCTGGTGTGGTAGTGGGAACAGGCATGAATACTGAAATTGGCAAAATAGCATCTATCATAAACAAAGAGGTAAAATCAAAAACCCCTTTGGAAATACGATTAGACAAACTGGGGAAAAACTTAGGTATTATTGCAATTGTTGTTTGTGTTTTGATTTTTATCATTGCAATGCTACAAGGAAGAGATTTGGCTGAAATGTTTCTCATGTCTGTGAGTCTCGCTGTTGCCGCTATACCCGAAGGTCTTGCAGCTATAGTGGCGGTTGTACTTGCTATAGGTGTAACCAATCTATCGAAAAAAAACACGATCATAAAAAAACTTTCTGCTGTTGAAACCTTGGGATCTTTGAACATTATCTGTTCTGACAAAACCGGCACTTTAACACAAAACAAAATGACCGTAACTACTTGCTTCACCCTTGAAGGTGTTTTGCAAATTGAAACGGATAATACATCCTCCGACGAATTGAAATTTCTGGCGAAAGCCATGATTCTTAGCTCCGACGCAAACCTTGATAATGGTGAAGGCACCGGAGACCCAACCGAAATAGCCTTGCTCGTAATGGGCGACAAACTGGATATTGACCGAAAAACATTACTAAATAGCAATAAGCGTATCGACGAAGCGGCGTTTGACTCAGACCGTAAGTTAATGTCAACACAGGTTGAAGAAAACGGTAAGGTTACGGTTTACTGCAAAGGAGCTATCGGAAACCTTATAGAAATCTGCACTCAGGTTTTAGATGGCGGAAAGACTATTCCTTTGACCGAAGCTCATAAAAAGACATATCTAGATGTGGCAATTACCATGTCTGACCAAGCTCTGCGTACCCTTGGAGTAGCTTTTAAGCAGGTAAATGGGGAAATTGAGAACGCTGAAATGGAAAAAGAACTTATTCTTATAGGCATGGTGGGCATGATAGACCCTCCGAGAGTAGAAGTTAAGGAATCAATACTTAAAGCAAAAAATGCTGGAGTCGCAACGCTCATGATTACCGGCGACCATAAGAATACTGCCTTCGCCATTGCCTCTCAGTTGGGAATTGCAGAAAAGATAGAGCAATCTATTACAGGACAAGAAATAGATGAACTAACCGACCAAGCATTTGCAGAAAAGATTGACAATTATTCTGTTTTTGCACGAGTATCGCCCGAACATAAAGTAAAAATTGTGAGAGCCCTGAAATCGCAAGGCAACATTGTTTCCATGACAGGCGACGGCGTTAACGATGCCCCTTCATTAAACACTGCCGACATTGGAGTTGCTATGGGTATTACAGGTACCGATGTTGCCAAAAGTGCATCGGATATGATTCTCACCGATGACAATTTCTCTACCATAGTTTTGGCAATAGAACAGGGTAGAAATATTTACAAAAACATTAAAAAGTCGGTTATATTTCTTATCACCTGCAATTTGGGAGAGGTAGTTACCATATTGGCAGCACTGATTATAGGCTGGAAAGCGCCACTGATAGCCACCCAGCTTTTGTGGATAAACCTCATCACCGATTCCCTGCCTGCTATAGCTTTGGGAATGGACCCCGGAAACCCCGATGTGATGAAAGAAAAGCCACGACCTGCAAATGAGAGTTTCTTTGCAAACGGCGCAGCAATGCATGTTTTGCTCGGTGGGTTTCTTATAGGTACGTTGACCATTATAGCGTATTTCTATGGGGACTATGAGCATGGATACAACCCGTTTGATAAGCAGGTACCGCAAAACACTTTAGAATATGCCCGAACTATGGCTTTTATGGTATTGGTGGTTTGCCAGTTGGTTTATTCACTAGCATTTAGAAATGAACGGAAATCAATTTTCAGTATAGGAATCTTTTCTAATAAATACCTAGTGGGGGCAATTATTTTAGGCTTGGCACTCCAACTGGTAGTAATTGGAATACCTGCAATAAAAAGCGCTTTTCATTTACAAATGCCAGATGCCAAGGCATGGGGAATTATTTTTGCATTAGGAATTACGCCTTTGCTATTAAATGAAATATTTAAGCTGTTTGTCAGGATTTGGAATAAAAAGGAAAATTAGGGAGGTTATTTTTAATAATAAACCCTATTCTGGGTTCTTTTCCTTGCCGATTCATACCCCGAGGTTTACTCGAGGTATGAAATATGTTTCTAATCAAACAGAACCTTGAAAAGGATTCATTCTTACTTACATTTCAACCCTAAATTCGCATTGTTTAATGGTGCTCTTAGGGGCGAAAAACAAGACGTAAAGCATCTGTTACCATGTCTCCGTTTACAGAATACTTACCACCACATGATGTTTGGTTTCTAATGCCGATTTATAAAAGTCAAGTAAATCGGCAATTGCGGTTTCCATCTCGGTCAAAAGTTGCGTTTTATCATCATCCCAAATACCATTCGGATACACTTCATTTTCCTTAAGAATTTTCGGGTCAAAATCACTGGCAAGTTTGCTAAACTCAATTTTCTCCAAGGCTTGTATTATTTCAGCAAGCTCTTCATTTTCTATACAAGTGATAAAATCGACATCATCATCTTCTATGAAAACATGAGTACCTACAATAGCTTCGCTTAATTTGTCGCCTTCAATAGGAAATACTGCCGATACACCTGTCAGGAAACAATGTAGCGCGTCCCATATTTTATCTATGCCAATACTTTCGAACTTTTCACTCTCTTCTATTTCGAAAAGTTTATCAGTAAGTTCATCATTATTCAAGTCCATAAGAGATTCTAGCGTCTCTTCGTCAACCATTATATATTCAGCAATCATACTCATATTTTTTACAGTGTTTGCAATGCTCTTTTTAAGCATAGTTTTATGTTTCAAATGTAAATATAATATCTAAAAAACCAAATTATAGTATGGACTTATTATTTGATGGAAGGCATTGGTTGAGGTGAATTTAGTTTTTCTGTTGTTTACTTTTAAGTAAAGAATGCTAAGGGAAGGTTATTGATTAATTAATTTCCATGATTTTAGTATAAAATAAGTTCCTGCAGCGAGGCAATATATTTTGATACCAATCTCAATAAGTTCTTCGGTGGTTAAGACATATAATAGTCCGGTATTATGACCATAAGCTACTGCATACAATCCGAGAAATAGTAATCCGGAACCAGTCATGGCACCAAACAGCCCGGCTAATTTCATATTTTTGGAAATATAATAAACGGTCAAAAGTGCACAGATGGCAATGTAAAAATCGGGTATAGGGAAAGACATAAACCAATTTTTGTAACCGGAAACAATTTCATTTACGGGGAATAGCTGGGTAAAAACGCTTGTCCAGTAACTAACAATAAATATTGCTGTAGTTATCAATAGTACTTTGAATAATTTCTGTGTTTTCATCTGTTAATTTTTATTTTGTTTTTGTCCATTTTTGAGTTTCGAAAAAAAATCCCCAATATCCTCTTACTTTTATCGTATTTTCATCTACAAGCCACATTGTACAAGTGTAGGTTTTTCCACTTTCAGGGTCGTAGATTGTTCCGTTTATCCATTCATGATTCTTGTATTCGAAATTTTTCAAAATAACTAAACCAATTAATGGCAGATTGTTCTTTTTTATATCAGGATTTTTGGTGTCGGTAAATGGTATTCCATTCACATCATTAGGCTGTTTAAGCCAGGTTATTTTACCAAAATACGTATCGTTTTGCCGGAAAATTTCGGTAATGCCTTCTCCATCATCAGAAAGCCACTTGCCAATAATTTGATTTTGACAATAAGAATTGATACCGAATAAAAGAATAAGTAGAATTATAAAGTTTTTTTGCATAGGTAATGATTTGAGATAATTTCCGATGCAAAGTTCTGTTGTTGGACTGAATTACTATTTGACAAATATCAAAAAACACGTAGCGCTTCAAATTTTTTTACGAATACGACTTAATGTTTCTTGTGTAATACCTAAATATGAAGCAATTTGACCCAATGATGCTTTTTGTAGAAGACTGGGCTTATTTTCAATGATATTTCTATATCTTTCTTCGGCAGTTTGAAATTGTAATGATGAGACTCTCTCTTCCATTTCAATATAATATTTCTCGGTCAACAATCTACCTATTAGATTTAACTCTGGATATGTTTCATAGAGATGCTGTAATTGCTCATAATCGATAGAATAAAGAATACTTTTTTCAACAACTTCAATAATTTCCAGACTAGGTTTTTGAGAAATAAAAGAATACATTGAAGTAGCAATGTCGTTTTCCGAAGCAAACCAAAGTGTTTTGTCGCTTCCATCTTGGAAATAAAAACCACGCAAAAAACCTTGTTCAACTAAGTACAGACTTTTGCAAACACTGTCTTTCTGTAAGAGAACATGTCCTTTAGGAAACTCCTTTTTCGTTACATTTTGACTAAGTACCGTTTTTAAATGTTCGCTGATAGGGGTGAACTTATTTAATATTTTATTAATTGCTGCATTTAATTAAGAGGTTTGTTGCATGATTCTGAATACTGGGTTGAAGTTAAAAAATAAAAGCTGTGAAATATTAAACCACAGCTCTATTCTTTTAAATAGTTACAATTTACAAAGTATCTATTAAAATTACTTTCTCTTTACAAAATATCCTTTATTAGGTTCCATATTCATAATACTGTTGGTTGATCCATTAGGTATCCAGAAACCTTCAAAATTTTTTATTGTTGAACAATTACTATTGTTGAAATTAGAGGAGAAAGGCAAGGCAGACTGGTAAGGGCAACCGATTAATTGCCAACCGGTGGTGCTAGAGATAGTTTGGAGACCCGTCTTCGCAGGTGCACCCATCAATGTCAATGTGCCAGCCCTATTCATCTGTACTAAATATCCATTCCCCGATGCAATTTTTTTCAAACTATTGAACATTTCAGGTAAACCTTTCTTCCAAAAAACATCTGTTGTTTTTATCACTTCTACATCTAAGCCTGAAAAGATGGTAGCAATGCTACTGTCAGATTGCATGATATTGGTAGAAATAAGATTCCAACCCGTTGCCAATGGTATTGATTGTATATTTAATTCTATGATATTCATGAAATCTTTCCATTGATCGGCACTCTGGTAAGCAGCCTTTGAGCCATAAGGAACATACAACGGAATATCTTTTGGAACATAACTAAATACTTCTTGACCTAGTGTTGCAGGAGTGGTAGAATACGAATAGATTGATGTAATATTTGAGCAGTAGGAAAATGCGAATTGATGAATAGTATCGAGAGATGCTGGAAGCCGCAAAGTGGAAATAGGAGAATTAGAAAAAACAATTTCTCCAATTGAAGCAACCAATGATGGAATAGTTATATATGTTAACGAATTACAGTTTAAAAAAGCACCATTTCCAATTGCAGTGGTTGATGCTGGCAATAATATAGTGTCTAATGAATGACTAACAAAATTAATAGATCCATCAAAAAATGCAGAAAAGGGAATTGTATTTGCTGCAAAATTGAGTTTAATATTTGGATCTAATTTATCAATCCCAACACCACTAAATGCAGAAATAGTAGCACCAGTTAAATCTATATAGCTAAGACCCGGCATACTATCGCGCATGGTTACAAAATCGCGAGCATCAATAGTACCCACTACAGTTAAGTGGGTTATTGCATCCTTCGACTCTCCTAAAAGTGCCGATAAACCACCTGCGGTACTTGTTACCTTTATTTTAGGATTTGACTTTTGTGTCACCTTCAAGGTTTGCGAAGGCACTCCCGGAGCCGAAACTGTAACCGTAGCAATACGCGACAACCCCGTATTGGCAATAGCTATAACAGTCAATTTAGTTGTGTTATCTGTCGAAATGGAGGGGGTCACTGTCAACCAAGGCTGGTCGCTTTCTGCAACCCACGTGATATTTGAATTTACCACAGTATAATTATAATAAAAACTAGCTGTGTATTGCAGGGTTAATGACGAGTTAGAAATGGAAAACCCTTCTGGTGCAGCAATAATTGTAAAAAAATTCACCCAATCACCAGTATTCATATATGCATCCTTAGTTCCCCAGGGAACATTCAGAGGTACTCGGTATAAACTATTATCATACGAGAGCTTCATGCCTCCGGTATTGGGTGGAACAAGAGCGTTAGAGGTTATTGATGTTACTTTAATCGAGTTAAAGGCATCAGTGCCAATATAAACAACTGATGATGGTATTATTAATTCGCCTTTTACACCTGCACAACCAAAGAATGCTTCAAATCCAATGCTAGTTACCAAAGGTGGTATAGTTATACTTTCTAAAGAGCTACATTCTTTGAAGGCGTAATCACCAATAGCTACTATTGAACTTGGAGGTATAAATGAAGTCAACCAGTAGTTGGATCTACTAAAACTATAAAATGCAGAATTAGGAATTGTATTTGCCGGATAAGTAGCCGTGCCATCAGTTCCATAACCGGTGTATGCAACAATCGTTGCCCCACTCAGATCAATACTATTAAGGTTGGGCATACTATCGCGCATAGTAACAAAATCTCGCACATCAATTGTACCTGTAAGAACCAGACTGGTTATTGACTCTTTATCTTCGCCTAGTTTAGATGCCAAATTGCCAGCGGTGTTAGATATGATAGCTCCAACAAATTCCTTTTGTATGGCGTAAACCGTCTCTGAAGGTAAGCCTGGAGCAGAAATAGTAACCGTTGCTTCACGATATGAACCAGTGTTATGTTCGGCCGTGAAAATTATATCTGCATCTCCCAACCCTTGGGTAATACTTGCCTTTAACCACGACTGATCGCAGGTTAACGTCCATGAAGCATTGGAATAAACTGTAAAATTGGGAGAGTCATTCCCTTTATTGGAAAACATTATGATTCCAGAAGAAAGTGACAAGGTAGGAATACTTGCAACTTGCGTTACTGTGATGATTTTTCGAGTTTTTCCACCACTTAAAATCAAAACAGTTGCCGAACGGGTTTCTGCTCTAGGATTTGACATTGCTGTGAAACCTATTATTCCATTCCCTGTTGTGGCACCCTCAGGGCTTATGGTCAACCACGATTGATTGCAAACAGCCATCCATTCAATGTTTGAATTAACAATAACCGATGCTGTGTTATAGTCCTCGTTGGCAATAGATACAATTGTGTCTGATAATGAAAAGACTAGAGGTACGGCACCATTTTGTGTTACAATGTACGTTTGCGACATACTGCCATCTTTAGCCGAGATGGTTACAAATGCATCTCGTGGCAATTCATTGTTCGTTGTATTTGCGGTTATGGCTATCGTACCCAAACCATTGGCCGAGGTACTAGGTCTTATAGTTAACCAAGATACGTTTGCGCTTGCTTCCCAGCTTGAGTGCACTCCAACATTTACGGTCGAGTTACTTCCTGCCTCTTTTGCTATAGACACTGCCGAGTTTTCTGTAATATTTTGATTTGATTTATCGGCAAAAACATTGTTTTCAATGAGGTTTGATGAAAATAATTTCCCTGTATATGTGGCAGATATACTGCCCGACCAACCAGGTGATACGTTAAAAGAATAGTATCCTTCGCTGTTTGTATAAGTTGTGTGACCGTAACCCGACCATTCTCTGAAACAATAACCACCCGAACCATTCCTAGAACTTGAACTGGAGACTTTAATAGGATCATAGAACCAATTATATTTATTAGTATAGTTAGCTTCCGTATTTGAAAGTTCTATGTAATATGTTTGATCAGGAACAACCGATAATGATGGAAGAATAGGTATACTAACCCAACTACCTGATGTTGATGAAGAAATAGAATCGCTAGGAACAATAGTTGACCACAGAGGTGTTTTATTTTTATCTTTTATTGTCACTACCAATTCGGTGGGAGAACCTACTTTATTCAAATAAAATTCAACTTTACCAACTGAAGAATTTTTGGGCTTGAACGATTCCCATTGCGTAGAATACACAGGTATAAAATCTTTTGCAACTTCTTGACTTTGATCTTTTACCAATGATGAACCAATTGAGACGGCAGCTTTACTTACACCAATTCCATTCTGGTCTAATACTTTACCGCTTACTGATATTGTTTTCATCAATACAGAAAACGATTCATCGCTATAATCGTAACAATTAGGAAATTCTAAGCTGGTTATCTTTATATAATAATTATCGCCCATGGGCAAATCATTTGGTATGACCCAAGTATATGCACCTTTTGAGCAATCGGTACTGGCAATTATAGTTTGCTTAAACGTATTTGCTTGATATAAGTCTATTTTCACATTACCCTTAATGGTATCAGTCCATTTGATAGTGGATGAAGAATTCCTGAATAAGATTTCATTCGTATTGGGAGCTTTAACAATCACGGCCTCCTTGTTCAGTAATGATTTATCTAAATCTCCACCGTTAAGTGAACCTATTCCCCTCGTTGCCTTCCAGAAATTATTGGAAAATGGATCTCCCTCCGATTTTTGGCAAAACTCAGTGACATGACTATTATACATTTTCCACTGGTCAGAAGTAAGCTCCGAATTGGAAACCACCACAAACAATACATTAAAATCTTTTTGAGAATCGAGGTATGATGGAATCCGATTTCCAAATTCAGAAACAATTGTCGCCCCATCGTACGTGGTTCTTGTATTTGCTTCAAAAGTAGAATAACTGTAAATTTCTTCGAATGACGATATTCCAGTAAAGACATCGAAGGGGGCAACGCTCGAAACCGGAATCATACCCATGAGGTATAATTCAAAATCAGAATATGGAACACTGTTTCCCCCATTTGCATTAAGACCAAAGCTACCTACTCTATATTTATTTGCAACACCATGAATATTAGTCTCTAAAGTACTTTGAGCGAACCCACCCAACTGTGCGTTATTACTACCACCCATTACTCCCCAATGCCCTTGATTGCTTGTATTAATAATAGAATTACCCCAGTGGTGCATTATTTCGTGTAATGCCGGTCCTCTCAATACAAAGTCACTACCCCATAGAGATATAGTAGCTTGTAACTTACCCTTCGAACCATATAATTTTGCATCGTTCATTAGTGGAACACCAATACCACTGGTAATGTTCGATACTCGAACATACTTTCCAAAGTAAGGCATAAAAGCAGAGTCTGAATTGTTCAGTACAAACACTATAAAGTCGAAATCATCATTAAACGATTTGTACAGTTGTTTTACTATCTCGAATCTTTTATTGGTTGAAAAATCATCATTATGTTTCCAACTATTATAATCAGATTGAGACATCACCAACGAAGCAACGTTACTAGAAGGATTGATTGAAATTTTATACGTTTGTGCTTGGGTAGTTAACCAAAATGCAACGAGATGCAATAATAATAATGTTTTAAATTTCATCGGGGTTTATATTAACAATTTGTTTTGTTAATGCGAGACCAATGTTTATAGTTTATAGTTGCATTAATACATAGTCATTTATTAACATTAGGGAAACTAAGGGGACAAAAAAGAAAGTTTTAAAAGATTATGAGCGTATTATAAACGACAGCTGTTCAAAAAAATATATTGAATGTTTGGTTTTTAATATGAAGATTAAATAAAACTTAATAGTATTAACAGAAGCTATCTGCACTTTTACCACAAGAATTGAATTTATCTAACTATGAAAACTCCAATAGGAATTTAACATTATTCATCGTTTTTTTTCTTGATAAGGGTCAAAAGTCGAACAATGTTTCCGTCGCCAATTTCTGATAAATTCAGCTTATAGGTTTTATTTATTTTCTGCAAAACCTCATCATCGTCTTTGCCAAAATCAATTATGCTACTCTGATCCGAGATAAAACATTCAAAATAATTATATCCTAAAATCTCACGAAAGAAATCAACTGCAACATCTTCAAGATTGTCAATATTTGTTGTGTCGGCGTATTGAAGCGGAACATTGCAACCTGGTCTTGGTAGTTTGCAATTATTCTTTTTGTAAATCTCAAAATTCTCTTTTAGCACATTAAAGGCTTCTTCTTTTGTATTGCCAAGTCCTGTTAGAGTCCACCAGTTTATGATTTGAACAACCCAAGGTTTGAGTTCATTATTATTGGAATCTGCATGTTTTTTGTATCGCAATGGGTAATCTGTCAATTCCCATTTTGTTTTGTAATATGAAAGTAGTCGTTTGTAAAATGCTAAAATAGTATTCTTCACGGTTTTCTTTTTTTAAGTTTTTACTGAAATTAAATTTTTAATATTACACAATCAGTTTTAATAAATCGCAAGCAAAAGCATATTAATTTTCATCTCTCTTAGTTAAAAAATATTCTATCAAGAAAAATAGAATGCCAATAGTAGATTGACGAAAACTAATAAAGTGAGCTGTTTTTTATTTTAAGCTAATAGTTGTTAATCCAAATATTGATGGAGTAGTGCTTCTAAATCCTTAGCATTTATGGGCTTTGCTATATGATGTGTGCAGCCCGATTGATATACCTGTTCAATATCCTGTTCTGAAACATAAGCTGTTTGGACAATTATGGTAAGTTTTGGTTTCTTCTTTTTTATTTCTTTTGTTGCTTCAAAACCATTGAGGACCTGGTAGTTGTATGTCCATTAAAACCAGATCTAGGTCGCTATGGCTTAGAGCAACGGCAACAGCTTCGCTACCACTGAAAGCATGGAGGCAATTATAGTTTTGCGAAAGCACAACTTCTTCTAGAAATTTATGATTTGCTAAATCATCTTCTACTACGAGTACCGTTTTTTGTGATTTTTCTGCATTATAACTATTCTGTTGCTGCATGAAAGATTCAGGATAGATTGAATTTTGATTTTCAATATCACCAACCGGAATACTAAACTCAAAAGAGCTCCCTTTATCCGGTTCCGATTCAAGCGTTAACGTGCCCGATAAAAATCTCAAATATCCATCTACTATAGATAAACCAAGCCCTGAGCCAATATGTTGTTTTGCATCACTCTCAAGTTTCACAAAACTCTTGAATATTTCATTTTGCTTGTCTTTTGGAATTCCAATACCCGTATCGGTTATTTTAAATTTTATTTGTGTGTTATTTTCAACACTACAATGTAATTCAATAGTTCCCGAATCGGTAAATTTATATGCGTTGTTCAATAAATTATAAATTATTCTCTGTAGTTTCGAACTGTCTGTATAAATTTCGAAAACAGATAATTCATCTGACACAACATTATTAAATCTAACGAGAGGCTTGGGTTCTTTTAATTGCAATTTTTCAAATACTTTTTCAGAATATGCCAAAAGCGAACAGACTGATAATTTGCCATAGCAAGCTATAAGCTGATTTGAAACTATTTTTGCAATTTCAAGCACTTCGTTTACAATTTGAACAAGATCGTCGCCCTTATCGTTTATAATTTTTGCGAATTCTTTCTTTTTTTTGGTATCGCCACTCATATTAGAAAGCAGACTAGAAAACCCCATAATTGCATTGAGAGGAGTTCTTATTTCGTGACTCAAATTTTGCAGAAATGCTGTTTTAAGTCGGTCGCTTTCTTCTGCTTTCAATTTTGCAATAATCAATTCGCTATTCTGTTTCTCTATTTCTATCGTCTTTTTTAAGAGCGCGATTTCAGAAATTTTTCTTTCGGTAATGTCTTTAGCAAAGCCAATATAAGCCTCTTCGCTTAGTTTAAGTGCTTGCAAAGACCACCATCGGCGTTCTCCTAACTTTGTTTTGTATATGGTCTCGAAACTAATTTTACCATGAAGCTTCAGATTATCAAAATGTAATTTAATGGTTTCTAGCGTTTCTTCCGAATGAAGCTTATGTATGTTCATAGTCAAAAGTTCCTCCTTTGTGTAGCCTGTAGCGGTGCATGCTGCCGGATTTACCTCAACGTAGTTACCCGCTGCATTTGCCACAAAAATACCGTCAATTGAATTGTTGAAATATATCCTGAACTTCTCTTCACTTTTTAATATTTTTGCTGTGGCTTTTCCAACTTGAATTTTTAGTAGAATAATAAATGCTAATGCAAGTATTATTGCTGCTGCTATGCCCCATAGAAAGGTTTCTAGCCATTGAGGGAAAACTTCTATTTGTCCAACCGTTCCGTGCGACCATTTGTTTCTGGAAAGATTATATACTGATTCTTTCTGATTTTTCCATTTCAACAAATACTTATCAAGTAGCTGAATGATATCTTCGTTTTTGTTTTTCTTTGATGCAAAATAGATGTCGAACGGGTTGAAAACAATTCCGGTTGGAATAACTTTATATTCTGAATTTTTGGCAGCTCCGTATGTATTATTTACTACTCCTGCATCAACTTTTTTTGATTTTATTGCAGAAAATATTTCGTCGAAAGAGTTCATTTCAACATAATTGCATTGCATACCAAAATCTTTAATTTTCTCAATAAAATTCAATGCATTTGCATCGCTTTTCATTATAGCAATTCTGTGATTTTTTATATCTAGTATACCATGTATATTCGTTTCAGAATGGGTATAAAGTTCGCCCCACACGGTAAGCAACGGCACTTCTGCAAAGTGCATGACTTGCGCTCTTTCAGGAAAATAAGCTACACTCGGCATTATATCTATCTCTTCATTTTGAAGTCGCTCCAGACCTTGACTCCAGCTTCCATAGACATACTCAAAAACAATATTCTCTTTTTTACCAATTTCTGAAAGTGCATCAACATAAAAACCTTTTATAGTAAGGTCTTTGTCTTGGAAAATGGCAGGATAAAAGTTAAACGCACCAACTCTTACAACCCTCTGAGAGAAGGCTTGCATTGCAAAACTGAGCGCAAAAATTATTATTAAAGGAAATATTTTATTCAAACCTTAGCTACTTATTTTTATTATTCCGCTAAGCAAATATACCTAAATAATATGTCGCAAACAAGCCGTAGAGTTGAATTTTAAAAATGTTTTTAAAAATTATCTTTAAGTCGAGCTTCTCCTTTTTTCTATCAGGGCAAAGTTTGTATTATGAATGCGTTGTCTTGTATTTCCGCAATTTAATCGGAATAATCTAATATCTTAAATTCAATTTTTTCAATATCTAAATAGTTTTTCAATGCATCAAAGTATGTCCAAAGAAAAGATGAGCCATACTGACAAATATAAATTCCATCTGGTTCAAAAATAATTGTTGCGTTAGGTATTTTCCCTGGGTTTTCAGGATGACGAAAATCCCAAAACTCATTATTGTCGAAATGATATTTTCTTTCAAAATAAACGTTTTGCTCCAAAAGAACATGAATGTCTTTGGTTTGACAGGCGGTTATTGTTGTTTTTATTTTATATTCAAAACCCATTTTTCAAAATCTATTATTTTATCTTATTATTTTTCATTCTTTACCGATAACCGACAATCAATAATTTGTTTCAAAGCATTGTCAAGTCCATATTTGCTCCAAATCCTTGTATCTGCTTTAATAGAAAGAGGGTCTTGATTATTCTTTATATATGCTTCAATAGATAAAACAATTGGGTCGTCAAAATTATCAATCTTTAAAATGGAATTGCTCGGAATACTATACTCATTTTCGTAAGAATAAACAAAAACAATTACCTTGTCACCTTCATTTAAACGAAGGCTGTAAAAACAGTCTGATTTAAAATACTTTTCAATCATTGAATTCTTATCGATAGAATTTTCATAAGCTTCTTTGGGGTTATTTTTAATTTTAATATCATTTATTTCGATAATACAGAATTGAGGTGTGTATAAAACTATTGAACTATCGCCATTTAGGGTTACGGGAGTTTCTGGCTTGTTTATTTTAGTTACCGTTCCTGTAAATACAAGGGAATAAGGGTCTCCACACAATCCAATAAAAGGACCTCCACTTTGCCACCAATAAGTATAAGGCACGGTAAGAGTATCTGTTTTGCTGTTGTTTATGTTCTGAGAGCGACTAGTCAATACACAACATAAAACAAAAAATGAAATAAGGGAAAGTATCTTCAAGTGTCTTTTATATTAAAAAAATAGTTTTGTTAATTGTGTCTCTTCAGAAGCAATCTAAAATAATCTTAAACAAAATCATTTCCAAAAAAATTTGCTTGTTTTACTTAACCTCAAACTATTTAAATTTGAAAAGAATACTTTACGAAGTTATCAGTGTTACTCCGGTCAAATCGGCTTTGTCATTTTTCAAAAATGCGTAGGATAAATTATCAGCCTTACAGTTGATGAATGTAACCCGATTTATTTTTCTATTGTACTTAAAGAATGTGTTTCTGATGATTGTATTCTGGAATGTAACTGTTTTGAATGTGCAGTTTTCAAAATGACAATTTTCAATTGTTCCTTCAAAAACAATATCGGTAAAATAAATAGCAACAAAAGTGGTGTGGTTTAGAATTGCATTGGTCATGATGCTTTTCTCAAAGCCCCCCGATTTCAAAATTGCGTTGGTGAAATTGGCACCCTTGAAATTGCATCCACTAAAATAACTTTCCGAAAACTCGGTTTCATTCAGTGCGCAGTCTTTAAATTCGTTTTTTGATAAGTATGAATTCTTTATCTTGCTACCGGCGAAGTCGGAACTAGAGAAATCGCAACCATCAATATTATTGCTTCTAAGAAGCAGTCCCGACATTTCTGAACCAATAAACTTACAATTCTGCATATTGGAAGCACTAAATTTCTCATGCAGATTTTTCAATCCCGAGAAGTCGGCATTTGCCCAGTTTCCGGCAGACATATCCCATTTGGGTTGTTGTATTTTGGGATGCTGTTCAACTGTATCGGTATTAATTTCGGTGTCAGGATTTATGGATTGGAAGTCTTCCGAAAAATAGTTAAGATCTACACCAAGTACTTTAGCCAGACGTATTAAGGTTGTAATATCCGGCATTGATTCACCACGCTCCCATTTTCCAACTGCTTGTGGACTGATAAATAAATTTTCGGCAAGTTGCGCTTGCGATACATTTAGTTTCTTTCTTGCTTCGGCAATTTTATTGCCTATCATCTTTGTTTCCATCTGTGTTTTTTTAAATTAATTTACACAACAAAGATATTTCGCATCATTTCCTGAATCATTTAAAACACAACTACAATTAGTTGCAAACGCACTACTTTTGGTTGTTATTTGACAACTAATGGTTGTAAATCTAAATACTGATTGATATTTATACACGTTACAATTTGTTGAATGTTTAAAATATCAGATTGAATAGATTCTCAACGATTGCTTCCGACATTTTTTTCTAAATACGTTAAGGTAAAATCGTTCAGCTCTTCGTTTTTAAACTCCCGATATCCTAATTTCTTGTATAGATAAAGATTCTTATCGCTTTTGAAACCGGTAAACAACTCGAAGCGACTCACTCCGGCAAACATATTCTCAATTTCCCTGATTAGTTTGGCTCCGAAACCCATATTCTGATACTCTTTATTAACAATCAATTTCCCTACATAGCAAGTATCTTCTTTTACATATCCACGAACTGAGCCCACTATCTTATTATTAAGAACAAGTTTTAATATTGACTGATTCCTGAAATCAGCCTCAATATCGGACAGGTTCTGTTTCAAAGGCGGAATCGTATAATCGTTATATATTGCCGCTTCCGACAAATAGCAGCATTTCTGAATATAAAGAATCTCTTCTAAATCTTCTTGCTCTGCCTTTAAAATTTGGAAATCATCGGTAGCAACCAACTCTATGGTATTGTTTTCGGGGTCTGCAATTACACTTTCATAATATCCGTCGCCGGTAAGTCTGGGGTGGCTCAGTATTCTCAGTGCGTTGCTTTCAAGCACTTTGGTCAGTTCGTTAACCTTATCTCTAGAGCCAACAGTAATTGCTATGTGAGCCAATCCCAACGAATTTACTTTTGCCACTTCTGTAATATCACTCCGTTTCATGAGTTCTATTCTACAACCCGACGAAAAGCTTAAGAAATATGAAGAAAACTGTTTGCTTTTATTTTCATACTTTTCGCTCGCCTTACAACCAAAGTATTTGACGTAGAAATCCTTTAGCTTTTCTAAATCAACGGTCCAAATACCAAGGTGGTTTACTTGCATAATTTAAACAATAATCAGTTTTATCTCTTTATTTCAAACTCCCCAAACCAAACCTTCAACTATTCCTTTACCAATCGTATGCAATTAATCATCTCGATATCTTCATATATGAGGGCTATATAGATACCATTATTTAGGTTGTGTAGATTAATTGAATTACCGGTAATTGCAAGACTACGAATAAACTTTCCGCTCAAATCAAAAATTTCAAGTTTATCGGCAGTAGGTTCGTTTAAGAAAAAGCTATCGTGAAATACTATACTTTCTGTTGCAGGGAAAGACTGGTTATCTACCAACACGCTTGTGGTTTTGTTGCAATTGAGGGTGTCTATAATTAAAACTTTTGAGGTGTCTACAAGGGTAATTTTAGTAGTATCGTAAACTTTTATGGTATCTAGGTAGCTTATCCTTAAAATATCTGAAGGTTTTAAACTGCCTTGAAAATCAATGAATGTCACTTCACCATTTATTTCCTTATCACTACTAGCTAATTGGTAGATATGCGTTTCGTTTCCTTGACTTGCCGCTAAAGTGTATTCTAGTTTATATGTTCCCGGTTTATACAAATCTTTAGGTAAGATTTCTGCCACAATAGAACCCCATTTATTGAACAATTTCAATGAAACTGTATCTTCTTTATAAACATTAAATTGAACTTTAATAGGATTTGCGGCTATCGCACTACTAATCTTTAAATCTCCAATTGATTGCGACAAACACCTCATCGAAATAAGTGCAAAAAGCACTAAAATTTTTATTTTCATTTGATTATTATTAGATTGTTTAATTGGCTAGATTCAAGTGAAAAATGCTTCAATCCTCAAAAGCGTATTACTTTAAATTAAATTTAATTCCTATTTCATCAACGGTCATTGCCGAATTAGGCAATAATTCGGGTGGACATTTGCCATACTGTGTTTTTGTCATTAATCGTTTGCAAGTTTGCCAACTTGCTTCTCCTGCTTCGCAGAATTGTTTTCGGTACGATTTTGATGTTGTCAATTTATCTGAAAGTATTCCATTGAAAATAGGGCATTTTTCTGCACTCGGACAATTGTTTTCCATAAGTTTATTTTTTTTGGGGTTATTGTTTATTTGATTCTCAAGCTTCTCTTTATATTTTTATAATGATTTCGGCTTCTGTATTAAATCATTATTTTACTTTATTTTTCAACACAGTCAGCTTATGAAAATAAATTAACAAAAGAGAAGTTACTATACAAATCTATGTATTTTATTAGTAAAACCAAAAATGTAAGTAATAAAAAATACTCATTTTATTTCAGATGAAATACAAACTCTTATTATGCCCCAAAATAGATTTACTTCTTGTATTTGATTTGTTTCCATTGGTTTATTCCCAATTCGCAGTTTTTTATGAGTTCATTAAGTCTTTTCAGCCTTGTAGCTTCTTGTTTTGCACTCATAACCCAATGCGATGACGATTTTTTATATGAAGGTGCAAGAGATTGAAAATATTCCCATGCTTGTTTATTTGCTTTAAACTGTGCTTCAAATTCGGGTGGAAATTTCATCTCTTCATTTTCGAAGGAATAAATTTTAGATTTGTTGACAGTTCTCAAATTAAAACTTGCAAGTCCGGCTTTTTGCATGAGTCCAAGCCTAATAAGCTCTTCTACTTTTTTAATATTAACAGCACTCCAAATACTTGTCTTCTTTCTAGGGGTGAAACGATTTTGATAACTCTCATGGTCTATTGACTTTCGTACACTGTCTATCCACCCAAAGCAAAGAGCCTGATCTACAGATTGCGACCAAGTCATGGAAGGTTTGCCGGAATTCACTTTATAAAAACCAACAAACAATTCTGTTTTTTTGTCATGATTTTCTTCCAACCATTTTCTAAATTCATTTTGAGATGGGAAAAATATTGGAGTCATTTTGTTTGTTATTTTGTGGTAAATGTAGGAAAAACTAATATAATTATTTTTTATTAAAATCTATTTAATACTCCCGAAGTGGAAAACTTTTGTGCCCTTGAACGAAAATTTCTTGTCGTTCTATCATAATTTCATGCCGGTGAACCATTTTCTTATGCCGTCTAACCATAATTATTTGACTTTGTATGATTTTTTTTTTGCGTTATTCCCTTTCGTAAGTACCGTTTTAGTAACAAAAAGGTTTTTCAAATATTACAAAAAAAGAAAAATCAAAAACAACCGACAGTGTTTTTTTTGATTGTGGGGTGGTTGAAAACTTTGCCAAAGTAAGTGAAGACATTGCTGTTGGAGAAAGTTATCCTTTGTGAAATTAATAGATTACAATGTCGGGACTACGTTCCTTTTATTTTAATGAGGGGTTGACTTGAAGGCTCCCCCAAAAAAGGCCTTTTATTTATTGCCCGGTTTAGAGAAAAGAATTTTCTGCGAAGTATAGATGCCTTTATTACCACTAAACAAGTACGCTACAAAACAGGCTATTGCTAAATAAACAATATGTTCACCGCCAAAGAGTTCTACCCCCATTATCATACAAGCTAATGGGGTGTTTGATGCTGCTCCGAAAACGGCTACAAACCCTAGTGCTGCAAACAAATCGGTTGGCATTCCGGTATATTGGGCTATTACATTGCCCAAACATGCGCCTATGAAAAATAAGGGTGTCACTTCGCCGCCTTTAAAGCCTACGCTGAGGGTTATTGCGGTGAAGATAATTTTCCATAACCATGAAAAGGTATCTATGTTTTGGTTGGTAAAGGTGTTTATTATACTATTCCCCAATCCGGTTTCTGTATAGACGCCTATGCCCAGATAGTCTTTCGTTCCCAGCAAATAGGTGAGGGCTATAATTGCTAAACCACCAAAAAAAGGAATCAGGTACCATCTGGTAATGTATTTATTGGCAATGACTTTTAAGAATCTGGTGAGATTTGAAAATAGAAAGGAAGACAATCCGAAAAGTACTCCGGCAAACAATACCCAAAGAACTATTGTGTAATCTATATGAAATCCGGACGAATCGGTTACAGAGGTATAGTTTATTATATATTTTGTGTGTTTTATGCCCCATAATGTGCAACTTACATCGGCAATAATTGCTGCAACGAGGCAAGGGTAAATAGCTCTAAACGATAATGCTCCTATTGCTACAACTTCTATTGCAAAAACTGCTCCTGCTATGGGTGTGCCAAATATAGCGCCAAAGCCTGCTGCTATTCCCGAAAGGAGTAAAATGTTGGCATCGGCTTTTGAGATTTTATATATCTTGCCAAAGAAATGTGCTAAACTACCGCCTATTTGTACTGCGGTGCCTTCTCTACCTGCCGAACCACCAAACAAATGGGTAAGCACAGAGGTTATTAATACCAAGGGAGCCATGATGATTGGAATGCCAGCCTTTGGCGATTCTATTTCTTCTATAATGAGATTGTTGCCTTTTTCGCTTGTCTTTCCATACTTTTTATATATCCAAACAATGAAAATCCCCGAAAGGGGAAGCAAAAAGAAAATCCATTCATTTGCCCATCTGAGGTGTGTGGCACTGTCTAATAAATAGAGAAATAATGCCACCAATGAACCTACTACTATGGAAATGGGAGTTACTAAAATTATCCATTTCAGTAAAAAAACAAAGGTGATTTTGAATTGTATGTTTGAGAATATGTCTTTTATACTCTGCTTCACTTTTGTTTTTGATTTTGATGAAATCCTTTATTAAAATAATTTACTCAGTTATCTTTTGGATTTCAGAAAGCAAACTAAACCCAATTGCTTACCAACTGCCGCCTGCGCCACCGCCTCCAAAACTACCGCCACCAAAACCACCAAAGCTGCTTCCACCGCCGCCCGACTTAAATCCGCCAAAGCTGCCCGAGTGACTGCTACTGCTAGACATAAGTAAAAATAACGACGTCATTAAACCTACGTTGTTTATTGATGAGTACTTTCTTGCTGCACCTATTTTTGAAAATATATAGAAAGCTATAATTATCAATATAATTATAAAAATAATATAATTGCTACTTTCTGTTTTCTTTTGGTAATCTTTGGCAGAGAATTCTCCAAGTGCTAAACTCATCAATACCTGAACGCCAGCATTTATACCGCCATTTATGTCGTTTAATTTGAAATATGGAATGAGTTCTTTTTCTACTATTCTTTTGGCAATAGCATCGGGAATTACACCTTCTAAACCGTAACCTACTGCAATGAAAACTTGTCGCTGTCCTTGTCCGCCGGTTGGTTTTACTAATAGTACTATGCCATTATCTTTTCCATCGGTACCTACACCCCATTTTTGACCAATTTCGGTAGCATACATTGATTTGTCCATTCCACAAAGATCATCAATTATAAGAACCAAAATCTGGGTTGATGTTTCATTAGAAAATTTAACAAGCTTATTATTAAGTTCTAGAAATTGATTTTTGTCGAGCGCTCCAACTACATCTACAACCAAGCCTTGAGGCTTAGGCGGAAAGCATTCTTGCGCTAGAGTAATATTCTGAAAGATCAGAAATGAAAGTAATGTGAATAGAATTTTCTTGAAAAGCATAATTATAGTCTTGTTTTATTATTGTCTCATTTTTGCTAAAAACTAGTTTAGCCTTAAAAGAGAATGAAAGTCAATGCGTATTATTGTAATGCTTTATTCCCCTTGTTGAGTTTAATTGATTGAGTTTAAAAGAAAATCATGAATTTTCTCTATAGCGCATATTAAAAAAACTTCTCAAAACTTATAGTTTAGATATCTCTTTTTATCCAAAAGAAATATCATCAGAAAGTTCATTAATATCAGAATTTGAATATTGAAAGTGCGCTTTAAGTTGCACGCCGGCCATTAGAATTCCTTCAGTTAATCCTTTAGAAAAAGCCCCTTCTTTAAAGCGGTTAAGCATAACTGTTTTTATATCGTCCCAGAAATTTTCGGGTACACAACTGTTTATACCACTATCGCCAAGAATAGCGAATTTTCTGTCTTTTACAGCTAAATAAAACAGAACCCCATTGCGGAGTTCTGTTTTGTGGATTTCCAATTTTTTGAATATATAAGCTGCTCTGTCAAGTACATCTTCTTTGCAATTCTCTTCTATATGAACTCTTATTTCTCCTGAAGTATTACATTCAGCAGTTTTTATAGCTTCAAGAATTTCGCTTTTCTGATTTTCGTCAAAAAACAGCTCAGATTTAAATAAAGACATAGCTTAAAATGTTACTGTAGGTGCATATTCAGAACCTCTTTGAGCTTCAAAATATCCTTTTTCCTGAAAACCATACATAGCGTTGAGTAGGTTAGAAGGAAAAGTTTTGATTTTTGTATTGTATTTTTGAACCTCTTCGTTGAAACGGTTACGTTCTACATTGATTCTGTTTTCGGTTCCTTCCAATTGAGCTTGTAGCTCTAGGAAGTTTTGATTAGCTTTCAAATCGGGGTATTTTTCTACTACAACCATCAATCGGCCTAGCGCACCGCTTATTTGATTTTGAGCTTCCTGAAATTGTTGAATTTTATCAGGAGTTAAATCTTTTGCAGAAATATTTACGCTTGTTGCTTTTGCACGAGCTTCAATAATATCAGTAAGCGTTTTTTGTTCGTGTGCAGCATATCCTTTTACGGTATTTACCAAATTAGGAATAAGGTCTGCTCTACGTTGATATGAACTTTGAACGTTAGCCCACTGTTTTTCTACTAGTTGCTCACTTTTAACCATCCCATTATACTTAACAACTGCGATAATTACAACCAAAGCAATTGCAGCAATTATTATCCAAGATTTTTTTATATTCATAACTGTGTTTATTTTAAATTACTGCGGCTAAATTACTAAAAGTAATCAAATGGAATGAGATTTATTTTAATTTATTTTTAATAAATAGCTTCGTCTTATTAAAACCTTGTCATATTTATTATTGTATAAGAACGAAAATAAGAAAACTATAATTTTTAACTTCTGCTGGGGTATTCATTACTTGATATCTGTACGATGCACAAAAATTACCTGTAATCTGTAAAATTAAAATTATGGACAGCGAAAAAACTATACTATATGTAGATGATGAGGAGATAAATCTAATTCTCTTCGAAGAGATTTTTAATGGTAGGTTTACTGTGTTTACGGCAAACTCAGGTAGAGAAGGTCTAGAATTTCTGAGGACACACAGAGACGTGTTGTTTGTAATTTCTGATTTTAGGATGCCTGGCTGGAATGGAATAGATTTTATAAAAAAAGCAAAAGATGAATTTCCTGATAAAAATTATTATATTCTATCAGGAAATGAAATGACACCAGAAATTAGCGATGCCTTATCTAAGAGCGTTATTAAAAAGTTCTTTAGAAAACCAGTCATGCAGAATGAAATTGAAAAGGCTTTGGCTTAGATTGTCTTTGAGTTAAACTAAGACAATCTAGCTTTTAAAGCTTCGTGCATAATAATACCTGCAGAAACAGAAACATTGAGAGACTCTATTGAGCCAACCATATGTATAGCCACTTGTTCGTCGGCAATTC
This sequence comes from Bacteroidales bacterium, assembly GCA_016714605.1. GTDB lineage: Bacteria > Bacteroidota > Bacteroidia > Bacteroidales > UBA1715 > JADKDL01. Next base: position 172,833 of record JADKDL010000002.1, read on the forward strand.
TGAGGAAGTCTGGTGAGATACCTTCGTCTTCCGAGCCAAGAATTATTGCCAAAAGTCCTTCAAAAGAAATATCTTGTATTTTTTTCACAGCTTTTTCGGTCAAAGCCAATGTTTTTATACCGCTTGATTTAAGAAAATGAAGTGTGTTCATTAAATTGTGCTCTCGGCAAACCGGAATTTTTAGCAATGCTCCGGCCGATGTTTTTATTGAATCGGAGTTTATTTGAGCTGCTCCTTTCGATGGGATAATTATAGCATCTACGCCAAAACATTCAGCAGTACGCGCTATTGCTCCAAAATTTCGCACATCACTTATTTCGTCAAGCACAAGCAAAAAGGATCTCTTCCTTCTTCAAATGCTTTCATTACAATTTCTTCTAGCTTAAAGTAGGTAATTGGTGAAATAAATGCTATGCACCCTTGATGGTTTTTAGTGGTAATACTGTTCAATTTTTCAATTGGAACATACTGCGTAGGTATTCTGAATTGTTTAAGAGAATCAATCAATTCGTCTGTTAATTCATTCGACTGTCCTTTTTTTATAAGTACTTTGTCTATTTCTTTTCCGTTGTTTATTGCTTCTAATATTGAGCGACTACCAAAAACTATATCATTTCTTAATTTTTTCACGTGTATGCTTGATTTTTTTGCAAATATAGCGAATTTTATAATTTTTCCTAGAGTACTTTAATTTCGCCGTTCGGTGTTAAAATTGAGTTTTATAGAGTGGATTTACTTCATTACTCTATGGTTGATATTGCTCTAATTCTATTTTATCATGTTTTTTTGTTTGTAAATAACCAAAGATTATAACAATCATATTCTGCGTTTGTTAATGAAGCGATGTGTGTTTTTAGAAATTTATATTTTTTTTAAATGGTTATTATATTTAATTTTGTTCTTATAATTTTTTTAATATGAACGAATGTTAAGAGGGTTTTGAAACAGCAAATAAGGTATAAGAAAGACGGTATTATAAAAAATATTTCAGATACTAAGGTGGAAGTTTTAGTATGTTCCACTTCTGCATGTTCGGGCTGTCAAGCCTCCGGAGTCTGTGGAATGACTGATGAAAATCAAAAACTTGTGACGGTTTATTTGGCTAATTCAGAACTGAAAATTGGTGATGCTGTTGCCGTTCTATTGGATGTAAATAATGCTAACTATGCTTTATTTTACTCCTATATTTTACCTCTTTTGATTGTTCTAATTGTATTATTCACCAGTTCATATTGGTTTAGTGAGCTGGTTGCAGGTATTGTATCAATTGTAATATTATTGCCTTACTATCTTACATTGTATTTTATGAATAAGAAATTTCTGAAAAAGATTTCTTATCAGATTGAAAAAATTTCCGACTGAGGTTTTTTACAAATCTAAAAAAGATATTCAGAGAGAAAACTATTATTAAGAAAGCAGATGAACAGTACAATTATATTGACGATTATAGTTTTGAGTACGCTCGGTGTTGGTGCGGCTATTTTACTTTTTTTCATTTCAAAGAAATTTAATGTAATTGAAGATCCTAAAATTGACGAAGTAGAAAAAATGTTGCCTGGAGCAAATTGTGGCGGTTGCGGATTTCCGGGTTGTAGAAAGTTTGCAACAGAATTGGTTACACAGACTTCTATCGATCATCTTTTTTGTGCACCAGCCGGTTCTGAAGTAATGAGCAAAATTGCCGATTTTCTGGGCAAATCGGTTCAAAGTAAAAAGGCTCAGGTTGCCGTAGTTCGTTGTGGTGGGAGTCCGAGTCACAGAAAAAAAACATCGGAATATGATGGAGCCAAAACATGTAAAAAATACAGTCAGGGTTTTACGGTGGCGATACCGGTTGTACATACGGCTGTTTGGGCTTGGGCGATTGTGTTGAAGTCTGCAAATTTGATGCAATTCATATCAATGAAGCTACCTCATTGCCCGAAGTGATTACGAGCAAATGCACTGCCTGCGGGGCATGTATCAAGGCTTGTCCGAAGACGATTATAGAATTGCGAGATACAAATAAAAAAGATTTGAAGATTTTCGTTTCGTGTGTGAGTAAAGATAAAGGTGCTGTTGCCCGAAAAGCATGTGAAGTGGCTTGTATTGGTTGTAGCATCCTACAAATGCAATATTGGAAACTAATTTCCCGCTCAGAAACAAAGAATTAGAAGTGCAATAAATATAATATTTACAACAATTTATTTTTTAAATAGTATATTGTTGATAATGAAATAATAAATGGAACTAAATTTAAAAATGTTTTTGTTTTGTAGAAATATTGAGTATTCTTTTTGATGTTTTGTAGTCATAGATTTAGTTGCTTTATTTTCAAAGCTTGGTTGACTGAAAATAGTATATTGAAAACAAATGAATTTTTTAAAAATTACGTTGAGTGAAAATATCATTTAAAAAAACATTTTCTCTTGGAGGTATTCATCCTCCTGAAAACAAAATAACTGCTACAAAAAGCATTATATCTGCTCAATTGCCCGATATGGTTTACATTTCTGTAAATCAGCACATAGGCACACCTGCAAAAATAGTTGTGAAAAAGGGAGATTCTGTAAAAGTTGGTACTTTATTGGGGCAAGCAGATGGTTTTGTTTCTGCAAATATTCATTCTCCGGTTTCGGGGTTGATAGAGAAAATTGAAGATACGCCCTCTGCATCTGGCTATTATCAGCAAACGATTCATATCAAGGTTCAAGAAGATATTTGGGAAGATTATATAATTAAAGATTCCGATTTAAATAGAGATATTGAGAGTCATACTAAAGAAGATATTGTAGCCCGAGTAAAAGAGAGCGGAATAGTAGGTTTGGGCGGTGCAGCTTTTCCTACACATGTAAAATTGTTTGTACCAGAAGGTAAATCCCCTAAAGCTTTGCTTATTAACGCAGCTGAGTGCGAACCATATCTTACCGCCGATCATAGTTTACTACTAGAAAAAGCAGATGAAATACTTGTAGGTATAGCATTGTTGATGAAAGCACTTGCGGTTCAAAAAGCTTTTATTGGCATAGAATCAAATAAAAAAGATGCGATAAAATTAATTACACCTTTGTGCAGCAAGTACTCCGGAATAGAGGTAGTGCCATTGAAGGTTAAGTATCCGCAAGGTGGAGAAAAACAGCTTATTAGAGCAATTTCAGGTAAAGAAGTTCCTTCTGGTAAATTACCACTAGATATTGGTTATGTAGTAAGTAATGTGAGTACTGCTTTTGCAATTTATGAAGCATTGCAGAAAAATAAACCTTTGATAGAAAGAGTTGTAACGGTAACAGGTAAAAGACTCGAAGCGCCATCTAATATGAAAGTAAGAATAGGCACACGGTTTTCTTATTTGCTCGAACAAGTGGGAGGTTTGCCTAGTAGTGCGTGTAAAGTAATTGCAGGTGGTCCAATGATGGGGCGAGCGGTAGCAAGTGTTGATGCGGTTGTTTCAAAAGGAACTTCGGGCATTCTTATTTTGGATGAAAAAGAAACAAAACGAGCTAAAGAACAAAATTGTATCAGATGCGCAAGCTGTGTTTCTGTTTGCCCCATGGGTCTAGAGCCTTATTTGTTAAAGTACCACGGACAGCACAGTATGCACGAAAATGCACAGCAGAATTATATACTCGATTGTATTGAATGTGGTTCGTGTAGTTATTCTTGTCCGGCAAACATACCTTTACTTGATTACATTAAGGTTGAAAAAAATTCTGTGATACAAATAAATCGTTCAAAAAATTTAAAATAATAAAAATGCTTATAGTATCTCCTTCGCCGCATATACATTCAGGAAGATCGGTAAAACAAATCATGTACAGCGTTTTACTGGCACTGATTCCTGCATTTGTTGTTTCATTGTATGTGTTTGGAATAGCAGCTTTGCAACTTACTGTAATTGCTATAGTTTCATGTATGTTTTTTGAATTTGCAATACAAAAATTTTTATTAAAAACTGATAAACAGTCCTATACCGATGGATCGGCTGCAATAACCGGAGTCTTGCTTGCATTCAATGTGCCAAGTTCATTGCCCGTTTGGATGCTCGTTTTGGGTTGTTTTATAGCAATTGGGGTAGGTAAAATGACCTTTGGAGGTCTTGGAAACAATCCATTCAATCCGGCTTTGGTAGGTAGAGTATTTCTGCTTATTTCGTTTCCTGTTCAGATGACAAATTGGCCCATGCCACACTTGTCCGATTTGATTGATGCACAGTCTGGTGCCACACCACTAAGTCTCATGAAAGAAGGTCTTGCGCGTGGCGAGAGTGTATCTTCCATAATGAAATCAGTACCTTCTTATAGTGCCTTGTTTTTTGGTTTGAAAGGAGGCAGTTTGGGGGAAGTGTCAGTCTTAGCGTTACTTATGGGCGGTGCATTTATGTTGTACAGAAAAATTATAAGTTGGCATATTCCGATTTCTATATTGGCAACAATGTTTTTATTTTCTGGAATATTGTATATATATGATCCAAATTCATTTGTTTTCCCATTGTTTCATTTGCTATCGGGAGGTACGATGTTGGCTGTTTTCTTTATGGCTACCGATATGGTTACTTCTCCTATGAGTAAACCAGGAATGTTGGTTTATGGAGTGTTTATAGGTCTGATAACTATTATAATCAGAGATTTTGGAGCCTATCCGGAAGGTATTTCATTTGCAATTCTTTTCATGAATGCACTTGTGCCTTTGATAAATAAATATATAAAACCACAACGCTTCGGTCATAAAAAATAATTTTCAATATGAATCAAAAAAAACAGTCACTTTTTAAAATGATTCTTACGCTTTTGGTAATATGTTCAACAACTGCATTTACTTTAGCGTTTATTAACGATATTACAAAACTACCTAAGGAGAAAACGAGGATAAAAAAGCAAGAAGAAGCTTTGCGTGCTGTATTGCCTGAGTTTGACAACAATCCTATAGCAGAGCGGTTTGCGCTACCTGTAGATGGAACGGCAGATTCTATTGAGGTTTTTCCTGCCAGTAAAGCTGGTGAGCCTGTAGGTTGGGCGCTAACTACTTTTTCCGACAACGGATTTAGTGGTAGAGTTGTTCTTATGATTGGTTTTTATCCTGATGGTACTATTTATGATATTTCTGTACTGAGTCAAAAAGAAACCCCGGGCTTGGGAACAAAAATGCAAGAGCCGCGCTTTCTAAGTCAATTTAAAGATAAGAATCCGGAACTATATAAACTATCCGTAAAAAAAGATGGTGGCGATGTAGATGCAATAACAGCATCAACAATAAGTTCAAGAGCTTTTTGTGAAGCAGCTCAAAATGCTTTTTTACAATTTAAAACAGTGAAAAATAATAGTAAATAGACATGTCGAACATAAAAATATTAACAAAAGGATTTATAAAAGAGAATCCTATCTTTGCACTGCTATTGGGTATATGTCCTACATTAGGGGTTACATCGTCTGCACAGAATGGATTAGGCATGGGCATAGCTACTACTTTTGTTTTAGTTATGTCAAACATTGTAATTTCGCTCGTAAAAACTAAAATCCCCGATAAGGTAAGAATCCCTTCTTTTGTAGTCATAATTGCTGGATTTGTAACTATAGTTGAGATGCTGTTGGAGGCTTATCTACCTGCTTTGTATGAACAGCTTGGACTATTTATACCCCTTATAGTAGTGAATTGTATTATTTTAGGACGGGCAGAGGCATTTGCTTCAAAAAACAACATGATTGATTCCTTTCTTGATGGTTTGGGTATGGGAATAGGTTTTACTTTTGCTCTCACTTTGTTGGGTAGCATTAGAGAAATGCTTGGCTCCGGAACTATATTTAGCATTTCTTTCTTACCCGATAATGCAACTACAATTTTACTTTTTATATTACCTCCGGGTGCTTTCATTGCTTTAGGGTATATTATTGCAGTAATAAACAAACTTAAGAAAGTATAAAAATGGAATATATTCTGATAATCATATCTTCGGTATTTGTAAATAATATTGTACTTACTCAATTTTTGGGTGTTTGTCCGTTTTTAGGAGTATCAAATAGGATATCTACTTCGCTGGGAATGTCGGGAGCGGTTATGTTTGTAATGGTTGTATCTACCATTGTAACCTATATTATTCATGAATATGTTTTGGTTGCTTTTTCGCTTACCTACATACGCACTATTACGTTTATATTGGTTATAGCATCGTTGGTTCAGATGGTTGAAATAGTTCTTAAAAAGACTTCACCTCCCTTATATGAAGCATTAGGTGTGTTTTTACCTTTGATTACGACCAACTGCACTATTTTAGGAGTTGCCGTTTTATCTATTGGGCTTGAAGATTCTAGTTTGGTCAAAGCTGTTGTATTTTCAGTTGCTCAGGCAGTTGGCTTTGGCTTAGCGTTGGTAGTATTTGCCGGATTAAGAGAACAGCTCGAATTACTTAAAATTCCAAAAGGAATGAAAGGAATACCGGTAGCTCTCGTTACTGCCGGAATTTTAGCTATGGCTTTTATGGGTTTTGCCGGTATTGTAAAATAATTTTTTACTAGATATGTTTCTATTAAAAAAAATGTTAATTTAGAAAAGTAATTTTATAATTCCGAATTATTAAGAATACAAGCATTTATGATTTTTTATTTGAAAATGAAAAATTATTTATAAGAATAAAAAGAATAACTTAATAAATTTAAAGTGAAACATTCATGAGTAAAACAGTTCTCTCACCAAACGAGAATCTTTATTTGAAATGAATGTTCCATCTGAAAATTAAAAACAATAAAAAATACACAGATGAAACAAAGGATTAGAGAAATTGCCTCAAGAATAAAGGAAGTTCGTAATTCAAAAAGTATGACTATTGAACAGGTAGCCAAAGATTTGAAAATTACAAAATATGAGTATGAAGATTATGAGGCAGGAGAGCATGATATTCCAATTAGTTTCTTATTCGAACTATCGCATTATTTTGGAATAGACATAAATGTATTATTAACAGGTCAGGAGCCTACAAAAAATACTTATGATGTAACCCGTAAAGGTAGCGGTGTAAGTGTTGAAAGACAGGCTCAATACAAATATCAGGCTTTGGCAAATGATTTTAAAAACAAGCACATAGAGCCATTTGTAATAACCGTTGACTCAGCAGATGAACAAGTAAAATTGAGCAAACATGATGGACATGAGTTCTTGTTTGTTATTGAAGGAAATCTTCAAATTTATATTGGTGAGGAGATAATTAAACTTACTGAAGGCGATAGTATTTATTATGATTCAAAAATACAACATGCGGTAACTACCGATGTAAATAAAAGAGCTAAGTGTTTAGCGATACTTATTTAAAAAATAGGATAGGAGAATAGTACGATTGTGTTCTGAAATTTCAGCACGCAATCGTACTAAAACTCTTGTGTTACAAGTTTTTCTGTTTCCTTAGACATCCAGGTTTTCATAATTCCATCTTCTTCATAGATTAAATACCCGTTGATGTTCATTTCTTGAATAAACAATTTTGCAGCCTCCAAACCTTTTACCATACAAGTTGTAGCATAAGCATCGGCTTTGCCACAGTTGTTGGTTACTATTGTAGCGCTCAGTAAATTATGTCTTACCGGAAAACCTGTTTTGGGGTTAATTGTGTGGCTGTACTTCTTGCAACCGGAAATGTAGAATTTTCTATAGTTGCCCGATGTTGCAAGTGAACTATTTGTAAGCGATACTACTGCTTTTATTTCCCTTTTTGTAGAATCTTCTATTGGTAAATCTATCCCTACTCTCCAAATTGCATCCTGAGCATTTTTCCCCTTTGTGCGTACTTCGCCACCTATTTCTACCAAATAATTTTCTATTTGCTTTGAATCTAAAAACATTGAAATATAGTCAACAGCCATGCCTTGTGCTATTGCGTTTGAAATAATAGCTATACTGCTGTCTTGTTTAACCAGTAATGTTCCTTGAAGGCTTATTTTATTGAGACCAGTAAATGTAAGGATGCTGTCAATTTTTGCTGAGTCGGGCATGCTTTCGGTTTGTTTAAAGCCAAATTTCCAAGCATTTGCTAGGTGCGCAACAGAAATATCAAACAGACTGTCTGATTGGGTATATATTGTATTGGATAATGCAAAAAATGCTAGAAACAGTGAATCGGTAACGGTTATTGAATCCTTGGCTTTATTTACTTTGCTTATTACCGACTCTTCAGAGTAGTTTGAAAGCGATTCGTTAAAAAGGTTAAGTAATGAATCTATTTCCTCTTTTAAATCCTCAGCAGATGAATAGGTTATGTTGTAGGTGGTTCCTTGAGCATATCCGTGAATTTGCGTGTATTGTTTCTCATTTCCTGAGCATGACACGAAAATTCCTATTACAGATAGGAGCAAAGAACTGATTATTAATTTCATTTTTTTTTATTGAGTTTTGGTAATTAGCTTACAGAATCGGCTTCGGTCTGGCTTTTAGATAATGGAAGCGAGAAACTAAAAGTACTTCCTTTTTGAATTGAACTTTCTACCCAAATAGAGCCTTTGTTTTTCTCTATAAATTCTTTACAGATAATCAAACCTAAGCCGGTACCTTGTTCGTTATTAGTACCTTTAGAAGACAAGGTTCTATCAATAGAAAATATTTGATCTATATGTTCTTTGGCAATACCAATTCCATAATCGGTAATTTTTACATGAAGTGTTTCGCCTTCTTTGTAGGTTGATATGTCAATGACACTTCCCGGGTAAGAAAATTTTACAGCATTCGTTATCAGATTTCTTAAAACAGTCTTAATCATCTGAATGTCTGCATTTACTATGTGGTTTTTTGATTGTAATATTCTAAAAGTTATTCTTTTTTCATCGGCACTGTTTTGAATTAGGCTAATGGTTTCTTCTATGATTTTCGCAATATTAAAATCTATATAGAATGTTACTATTTTGCCTTGTTGCGTTCTTGACCAATCGAGTAAATTGGTAACAAGTTTATACATATCTTTGTGCGATGAATTTATTTGTTTTAGAAATTTCAATTGTTTTTCTGAGTTGTAGGTAGAGAAACGCTCTGTCATCAAGTCCGACAAGCCTACCAAGGTGCTAATTGGACTTTTTAAGTCATGAGATATGAGTGAAAAAAATTTATCTTTTGCTTTATTTAATTCTTCAAGTTTGTTTTGTCTGTTTTTTAATTCAGATTCTATTAAATCAATTATTTGATTGTAACCTAGAGATATAATGGTAAAAACAAAAATAGAAAGAGAAATATTGAATATTGTAAGCTGAAATATTATATTCTCCGGCAAATAATAAATTGGTAAATAGTTTAATTTAAAGTAATAAAGACCTAGATAGGTGAGTAATAAAAACGCTGCTAATTTATATCTAAAATATAATTTTACTCTAAATGCAAATGAATAGATAAGAAATGCAACAATTAAATAGAAATGAAAAGATGTTTCCCAGCCAATACAGAGTGTTGCAAAAATGCTGTAAAGGTATATTTCTAAAATTGCAATGCTTGCAGGGAATAGTATTTTGTTTTTATTGTTAAGGTAGGTCAGGTAAAGGTATAAACAAGTTGAAAGTATATTCCAAATAAATAATGCCGGAATATCATAATAAAAAAGAAAAATGTAAAAAACAAATGCACTCCAGTTGAGAGCAAATAGGTAACATTAGCTCTTTTTATAAAAAACTGTAAAACTTTTGGATCTTTATTAATTACAAAAAACTGCATATGTTGTTTTAGATACGTAAAGTTCGTTAATATCTTTTAAAAATAAAATTTTTTCCTAGAATACTTTTAAAGTTACAGACGTTTATTATACACTGTTTATATAATACACATCAAGGCTTAAGGTTTTATTAGTAAATATTTTTGAAATGAATTAAAATATTTGCATGTCAAATTTTCAGTAATATTTGCTTTAGTCTGCTAATTTTGGCTATTCGTCATAAAAAATAAATGCTTTGTCAAATTAGCATACTGATTGTGTATAAAAATATGTTATTTCGAAAAAGATTAACAATAATAAAAGTATAAATTTTTAAAACATGGTATTATGAAAAGATTTGGAGCATTTATTTTAGCTGCTTTGTTGGGTTCTTTTATTTCATTAGCTGTTTTTAAATATTTTGACAGTGATGATAAACAAGTATTAAAAATAGAACATGAAAATGAGATTGATTCTAAGCAAGCTTCATTCATGGGAGATGGTACAAAAATGCCATTTTTCGATTTTACTACAGCTGCACAAAAGGTTATGCCGGCTGCGGTACATATTAAATCTACACAAACGGTAAATCGTTCTGCCGGACGTTCGGCCAGTCCGTTTGATTATTATATGAACGATGATATTTTTAAATATTTTTTCGGACCACAAACACCTCAGCAAAAACAAAAACCCGATGTTCAGGTTGGTACCGGCTCTGGGGTAATTGTTAAAGAGAACGGCTATATCATAACCAATAATCATGTGATTGATGGAGCCGATGATATTGAAATTACATTACATGACAATAGAACATTCAAAGCAACGGTATTGGGTACAGATGCCTCTACCGATTTAGCTTTGCTGAAAATAGAAGAGGTAAATCTGCCTTTTGTAGAGTTTGCCAATTCTGATGATGTTTTGGTTGGAGAATGGGTTTTGGCTGTGGGCAATCCGTTCAACCTTAATTCTACAGTTACCGCCGGTATTGTGAGCGCAAAGGCAAGAAATATAAATATACTGAAAGATAAATATGCTATAGAATCTTTCATTCAGACCGATGCTGCAATAAATCCGGGCAATAGTGGCGGTGCTTTGGTCAATCTAAACGGCGAACTGGTTGGTATTAACACAGCAATAGCTAGTCCTACGGGTGCATATTCTGGATATGGTTTTGCTGTTCCTTCTAATATTGTAAAAAAGGTAATAGATGACTTAGGCGAATTTGGTGTTGTTCAGAGAGGTTTCATCGGTGTAATGATAAGAAGTGTAGATGCGCAACTTGCTAAGGAAAAGGAGTTGAAAGTTTCTGAGGGTGTGTATGTAGATAGTTTGGTGAAGAATGGCTCTGCCGATGAGGCTGGAATTAAAATTGGCGATGTGATATTAGAAATTGAGTCGATTCCGGTGAAAAGCAGTCCGGAGCTACAAGAAATAATTGGCAGACATAAACCCGGAGATATTGTATCTGTAAAAATTGATAGAAAGGGAGATGTGGAGATAATTAAGGTTGTCTTGAAAAACAGAAACGGCGATAATGCGATAATCAGTAAAAAAGACAATGATATTCTTAACAATTTAGGTATTGAAATTAAAAATGCTCCTAAAGATGTTTTGAAACGATTTAATTTGGAGGGTGGTGTAGAAATTACGACCATAAATCCAGGGAAAGTAAGCAAGTATACCGACATAAAACCCGGTTTTATTGTGACCAAGATTGATAAAACTCCAATTAAAGATGCCGAAGAGTTTCAAAAAATAATCTCTGAGAAAAAAGGTGGAGTATTATTAGAAGGTGTTTACCCTAACTATTCGGGAGTCTATTATTATGCGTTTGGAATATAGAACTATAAAGTAAACTTTTGTATTTCTAAACAATATTTTTAGGAACTTGAATTATTTGAAACAAAAAAGAGGCTGTCTATACTATTTAGGCAGCCTCTTTTTTTATGGGTTTAGAAATATTATTTATTAGCGTCTGCTCTTAATTTCATTTCTTCATAGTATTCCTTATATTTTTTAGCACCTCTGAAGTTAGGCATTAAAGCAATGCTTTTATTCATAAAATCAATAGCAGCAGCGTAATCTTTCAATAAATAATTAGTCATTGCTAAATTGTGGTATGTTGCGCACATAACATCTGCATCGATTCTAGCTTTTTTATCGCTCGGATTTCCTTGTTTCAACTCTTCATTCCATTTTTCAATTGCAGGAGCAAATTTAACTCTAGCTTCTTCTATTGCGTTTTCGTTACTTCCAATAATGTTGAAATTTGATTGAATTAATGCAAAAGCCTCATCGTGGTTTGCGTATTCAAATTTCTTAGGTTTTATTTTGTATAGCATTACAGAGTATGTATAGCTCGGATATCCATATTTGCTGTTTATATCAGCACTGGCACGGTTTAAGCAGCTTGTAAGGGCTTGGTCACGTGTGTTGTCTCTAAGTTTTTTGTATTCTGAAAAAGCTTGATCTCTATTGTTGTAGAATTTAGTAGATAGTTTGCCGTTTTCATCCCAAGCGTTTGAATAAAACATTTCATTGTTGGCATCAAACATCTCTACTCTACATCGGTATTGAATTGTAAATGAATATCCGTATGTATTAATAGTTTTTTCAATGCCGTCTTGTTTTATTTTTTCTGCTTTTATTTCTTCTTGCGCACTACCAGTTTTGAATGGATACTCTTCGAAAACTACTTTGAATTGAGTTTCGCCACTTTTCTTTTTTTCGAATCCAGCCATAAAAAATTCCGAATAGATCTTGTCTTTTCTATATGGATCGTCCCATTGTGAGTTGGCTTCTAAAAGAAATGCTTTGTATTCTTTAGGTAGCGGAGCCATTGGTAGTTGAATATAATTGTGGGTACCAATTATAGCATCATCTGGTCTTTGTGCCCATAGGCTACTAATAAATAATGATGCTGTGAAAATTGAAATTAATAGTTTTTTCATGTGTAAATAATTTGAAAATTTGAAAATGAGTGAATTTGAAAATAAATAATTCGAAAGAGAATTGTTTATTAAAAATTAGTAATTGAGTTGTATTTTCATTACTAATTAACTTGCGTTAATGTACCTTCATAATAGGCTTTTACATTTACAGTATCACCATTACTTATATATTTCAAGTCAATATCAAAAGCTTTATTATCGCCTTCGGTAGTTACGGTGATGGTATTGTTGTAATTTTGGTCTAATTTGTTTTCGTAATAAAAGATACCTCCAACTGATAATTCGTTTTCCCATTCTACATTCATAGCTGTTTTAATTGAAGTAAATGTACCTGAATTTGAATAATAATAAGAGTAAGTATACTCTTTATCAGCAATCTTAGAAGTTGAACTTGAATTAAGATAAAATTCAATAAACGCTTCTGGCGACGATGTTCTTGTTTTGAGAGTTATCTTATACTGTCTGAAAGAAAAATCACCTTCATAAACACCATAATCTTCTAACTCTGCATCTTTCAAGTCATACTCTTTGCTTCCAATCTTCAGATAATTGTCTGGCGTTACTACTTCTGTAGCTTCTCCGCATGAAAAGAAAAGAAAAGTGGAAGTATAACCACAAATGATATTAAAATCTTTTTTACCATAATTTGTTTTTTTTAATTTTTTCGCATAACAAAAGTATTGTTTTATTAAGTTAATTAGAAATTTTTTAATTGTTTTTTTTGAAAATATTAACGGTGAGTATATATTGTATTTGGTGGTTTTTATATAAAATAAAGGAAGTTTTATTAGTATTTTTTCTATAGCAATTTTTTATATTTTATTAAATAAAACTACTGTTTTAAGACGTTTAAAAGTTTTATATTTGAAAAAAAAAAATCTATGGGTTTTGATGGATTTATTGTATTGCTAGTTATAGCTTTTATCTTGTTTGTTCTTTATACAGATAGATTAGGTGCTCCATTTACATTTATCATTGCTATAGTTGTTTTAGGGCTTTTTAAAATACTTACTCCAAGTGAGATTTTGGCCGGTTTTGCAAATGAGCAAATCATGGTTATTTTGCTATTATTAGTTATAGGTGATTTAATAAGAAAAGCATCGGTAGTTGAAATTGTATTCAATAAATTATTTAAAGCAACATTATCATACAGAGGTTTTACATCGCGAATGGTTGCTCTGATGTCTTCCTTTTCTGCTCTTTTGAATAATACTCCTCTTGTAGCTGTAATGATGCCTTTTGTAGTAGGTTGGTCTAAAAAGAAGGGCATACCGGCATCTAAATTACTTATTCCTCTTTCTTATGCTACTATAATTGGTGGTTGTGCCACACTTATAGGTACATCTACCAACCTTATTGTAAATAGTATGTATCTTGAACAGAAAATATATCCAACAGTCAAAGGCTTAGGATTATTCGATTTTGCTTATGTGGGGCTGCCAATGATGGTCGTTGGTTATTTGTATTTGGTTTTTATTAGTAAATATTTATTACCATCAAAAGAATCTGCTAGAGATGCTTTTACCTTGAATACAAGGAAGTATCTGGTAGAAGCTGAATTGCGAAAAGGTTCTAAACTCATAGGCAAAACGCTTAAAGAAACTGGCTTGAGTAGTTTCAAGGGACTGTTTTTGGTAGATATAATTACCGATACCGATTTAATTAAAGCCGTTGGTCCTGATACTATTCTTATGGAAAATGACACCTTGTTGTTTGCCGGAGAAACAGAGAGTATTGCCGAGATTATTTCCGAAAATCCCGGACTTACATTGCCCATGGTTGGTATGTTTACTAAGCATAAACATCTTGATGTACATGAGGTAATTATATCTCACAACTCTACATTATCTACAAAAACTATAAGAGAGGCTAACTTCAGAGCAAGGTTCGATTCTGCTGTGGTAGGTATTCATAGAAATGGAGAAAAATTATCGGAGAAGATTGGAGAAATAAAACTTAAATCAGGCGACGTTCTCGTACTTCTAGGAGGTCCCGATTTTGAACAGTGTGTTGCTGATACTACTGATATCTACATGATTTCAAAAATTAAAGAATATAGAAAAATAGAGAATTATAAAATTTGGATTCTCTTGCTTGGTACATTAGCAGCAATAACCTTATCTGCTTTTGAGGTTATCTCTTTGTTTATGGCACTTATTGTTTTACTTATTATCTTGTTGGCATTTAAAATAGCATCGCCCAAAGATATTCCCAAAAGCCTTGATTTCAATCTTGCCATAACTATTGCAATGGCTCTGGCTTTGGGTACAGCTATGGTAAAAACGGGTGTTGCCAAAATTATTGCCGAATTGTTTATTGGCACACTACTTCCTTATGGTATTATTGCACTTTTATCGGGTTTTTTTATAATTACATCAATTTTAAGTTCATATATAACTACAAAAGCTGCTGCTGCACTTATTTTCCCTATTGCTATTTCAACAGCGCTTTTTAAAATTGGAAAACCCCTTGCCTTTGATATTAGTTGTTGCCCATGCTTCGGCTGCAAATTTTATAACTCCTATTGGCTATCAGACCAATCTTATGGTTTATAGGTGGGCGGATATAGTTTTAAAGATTTCTTTAGAGTAGGGTTGCCAATAACTTTACTTTATGGTTTTTTTACCGTTTTTATATTGTATTATCTGTTTTTCTAAATAGCAAAGACAGACTTTTTATTGTTAATTTTTCAAAAACTTTAAATGGAAAACACATCAAAACTACATGACCTTCTTTCAATTTCTGTATATGCAGCATTATTAGCAGGTAATGAAATAATGAAAATATATACTTCAGATAATTTCGGCACTACACATAAAGCCGACCAGTCGCCCTTGACCATTGCCGATATCAATGCTAATAATATAATTACAGAGAAACTACAAAAACCGGTATTCCAATCATATCAGAGGAAACTGCTCATGAAGATTACAGCAAAAGAAAATCGTGGGACTATGTTTGGGTTGTAGATCCGCTTGATGGCACCAAAGAATTTATAAATAGAACCAATGAATTTACGGTGAATATTGCTTTGGTAAAACATGGTGTTCCTATTTTGGGAGTTATATATGTGCCGGTTTTCGATTTGCTTTATTTTTCACTTTTAGGCGAAGGTGCTTATAAGTTGGAGCAAGCCGGAACGGTTATCGATAATTTTTCTTTCGATAGTTTAAAGTCGGCATCTATGCGAATGCCGCTTTTTACCAACAAGACCACCTATACGGTTGTTGCCAGTAAATCACATCTATCAGAAGAGACGAAGCTCTATATAGATCAATTAAAAGCCAATCATGGAGATTTATTATTTAATTCCAAAGGTAGTTCTTTGAAATTGTGCCTCATTGCCGAGGGCGATGCTCATATTTACCCTCGTTTATCGCCAACTTCTGAATGGGATATAGCTGCCGGACATGCTATAGTGTTAGCGGCTGGTGGAACGGTAGAAAATTTCCACACAAAAGAGTCTTTGCTTTATAATAAAGAAGATTTATTAAATCCGTGGTTTATTGCCAAAGGTTGTTAAGTTATTCTTCATTGACTCGTCAAAAAAACTTTTATTATTATGTTAGGACTTCTAGGAATTAATCATACAACTGCACCTCTTGAAATAAGAGAAAAATTCTCTTTTACCAATGATGAAATAGTGCAGTTTGCCGAAACCTTATCTGAAATAGCTAATTTCAATGATATTGTAGTTTTGGCTACTTGCAACCGGACAGAAATTTATTTTTCGCAAAAGAAATATAACGAAAACATTGCTCTTGGTTTTGTAAAAGAAGCTTTGGTTTTATGCAAACACATTGATGAAGCTTTATTAGAAAATTTCTATGTGAAATTTGAGGGAAATGTAGTAAAACATCTGTTTAGTGTAACATCTGGTTTAGACTCAATGGTTTTGGGCGAGGATCAGATCTTGTCTCAAGTTAAAGATGCTTATTTGTTTTGCACCGAGGCTGCTCTTACCGATGCTGTTTTGATGCGTTTGTTTCAAAAATCATTTGAAGCCGGGAAACGTGTTCGAACCGAAACGAAATTAAATTGTGGTGCTACATCTATGAGTTTTGTGGCAGTAGATTTTTGCAATAGCATAATCAATAATATTCAGCAAAAAACGGTGCTTCTTATTGGTGCAGGCGAAACTGCTGCACTGGTTATGCAAGCGTTTTTTGAGAAAGGGGTTCGCAATTTTATTGTCAGTAATAGAAGTCAGGAGAAAGCTGATGCATTGGTGCAGCGCTATTCTGGTAAATCTGTTGGTTTTGATTCATACCCAATGTATTTGTCGCAGGCCGATGTAATTATTACTGCTACAGCATCTAAAACGCCTCTCGTTACATCAGAAATGATTTCTGCAACTTTTAACGGAAACCAACAATTATACATAGACCTTTCTGTACCCAGAAATATAGAAGCTATTGAATCATTGCCTACTGGTGTTTCTATTATCACTATAGACGATATTCAGAAAGTGATAGAAGCAAATACTCAAAAGCGAAAAGATTGTGTGAGTTCGGCAGAGGTTATTATTGATGAGGTTGTTGCCGAATTTATGGAATGGCTTTCTTTTAGGGCTTTAAGACCCGTTCTGAGAGCTATAAAGTTCAATCTGCAGAATATTCACAGAGAGGAAATGAAAAATCAAGCTAACAATTATAAACTAGCGGACTTACAAATAATAGATAGTTACTGTCAGAAATTAATTACCAAATACGAACGGGCATTAATTAAAAACTTGAAAGATTTAACCGAAAATGGCAAGAATACCGATTCTTTAAGAATGATTAATAAATTGTTTAAATTGGAATGATATTATAAAACTATAAAAAAACAAATTCAATAGTTTTTAAAATTCTATTTTGCACAGAAGACAGAACGTTCCACAGCGATAATTCAACTTAATACAAATATTAAAAAGTTCATGCTTAAAAAAATAAACATTGGAACCCGAGGCAGTAAATTGGCACTTTTTCAGGCTAATTTGGTTAAAGATACTATTGTTGAACAGTTTCCAGATTATTCGGTTGAAATAAAAATATATAAAACCCAAGGTGATAAAATTCTAGATGTTGCATTGTCGAAGATTGGCGATAAGGGTTTATTTACAAAAGAATTAGAGTTGGCTTTATTGAGCAAAGAAATAGATATAGCAGTACATAGTCTTAAAGATTTGCCTACTACCTTGCCATATGGATTGACACTTGCAGCGGTATTGCCCCGTGCTGAGTTTAGAGATGTAATAATTTCTCTTAATAACACAACCACCAACACATTTACCTCAAGTACGAGAGTTGCCACTTCATCGTTGAGAAGGCAAGCTGGGGTGTTAAGTATTTGTTCGGGAATTATCCTGCTAGACATTAGAGGAAATGTAGAAACTCGAATAAAAAAAATGTCCGATGGCTATTGCGATGCTTTAATTATGGCAGCCGCCGGAGTTCAGCGCTTGGGGTTAGATAGCTACATATCTCAAATTATAGACCCCGAAATTATTACCCCCGCAGTGAGTCAGGGTATAATTGGAATTGAGGCTCGTGAAAATGATTCGGAATTTCAAGAAATATTTACAGCTATAAATCATAAATCTACCCACATGATGGCTGTAGCCGAAAGAGATTTTCTTAGAAGTTTAGAAGGTGGTTGCCAAGTGCCTATTGGGGCATATTCAAATATCAGCAAAGAAACCTTTACCTTGCATGGTTTTGTAGCTTCTGTTGATGGAAAAAAAACCTTGCGTAGCAAAATGACTCTACCGCTGAACGATTTCAAAAAAATCGGAACTCTACTGGCAGATGAAATGAAAACATCTGGAGCAAGAGATATTTTAAATAGTATTTGTCGATAGTCTTTTAATTTCCAAATTTCCAAATTTTCAAATTATCTCATTTTCATATTTTCAAATTATTAAATTACCTCATGAAACTATCAGGAATCGTTATATTATCGACTAGACCAAAGGGCAGCTCCGACGAACTACGCAGATATGTAGAAGCCGAGGGCGGAATATTATTGGAATTTCCGCTCATAGAGATTGAAGAACTTGTTTTGTCGGCACCCGAAATAGATATAATGAAAAATACCGATGCTTTTGATTGGCTTGTTTTTACAAGCATAAACGGAGTGAGATTTTTTTTCAAACAGCTTTTGAGTTGTACCGGAAGCACGAAACTTGCAAGTAATGTAAAAATTGCAGCAATTGGCAATAAGACAGCATCAGTACTGCCCGAATACTCATGCAAAGCAATACTGGTACATGAAGGAGAATCGGGAGAGACATTTGCCAAAGAATTACTAGAATATACGGTAAAAGGCGAGAAAGTATTATTGCCCACCAGTTTGTTGGCAAACGATAGTTTTGGCGATATTCTTAAACCGCATTTGCAATTTAGTAGAGTGAATATATACAATACAATCTTGCCTGATATTATTTGTAGACCTACACATAAGATAATTTTAAAAGAAATGTATGATTATATAATATTTACATCGGCTTCGGGGGTAGATAATTTTTACAAAGGCTTCGGAGATGATATGAGACTTGATAGCTCTAAAGTAGTAAGCATTGGAAAGAAAACCAATCAAGCATTACAAAAATATGTAGTAGTACCAAAATATACCGCAAAGATGACCAGTGCTGCCGGAATCTTTGAAGTTATTTTGCAAGCTGAGTATAATAAAGACATGCCTTTTTGATAATTAAGAGATAGGAGTAGAGACTAGTTTGTCATTTCATTTTCTCTTTAAATATTAATCCGTGTCAATAGAAACTATTTATGATGCAAATTGATTAAATTTGATATTATTAATTTAAAACAATAGAAAATGTCAGAATTTATAATAAAAATAGAAGATGATATCGTTCAATCATTAGGAAAACAAAACATAGAACAATATTTGCAAATATTTGTCACGCAAACAATTTTGAAAGTTGCAGCGAGTGATGTACTCAAAGACTATGAGAGTGATAATATAAGCATGGATGAAAATTGGATAAACTCTAAGAAAAATGCTTTTCTGAATGATAGATATAGTCAGTATATTAAAGTTTATGCAAATGTTTGATTATATTCTTGATACAAATATATTGATGAGTATCCTTATCAGTGGCAAATCTAGTTACAAACCAATTGTAATGTTTAATAAATTTGTTACTGTTGATTATATTTTTTCGGAAATTGAAGAATATAAGGAAACTATTTTTAGCAAATCTAAACTTGAACGGAGTCAGTTAGTTGAATTTACAAACCATATCCTATCAAAGATTGCAGTATTACCCAGGTATGTTATTAATGAAAATAGTTTAAAAAAAGCAGTTGATTTAACGAAAGATATTGATTTCAATGATGTTTGGTTTGTGGCGCTTTCATTAGAATACGATTTGACATTATTAACAAGAGATGAAAAACTTTATAAAGGATTAACAAACAAAGGATTTAAAAAAATAATGCTTTTTGATCAATTCTTGAAAAATATTATCCAATAATTTCAACTTTGCCAAAGTTTGATAAAAGAAGTGCTCTACAATATTTAAACAAGTAAGATTTTAATAATAGTAAGATTTCAGGACTAGCGTCCCTAGAATACTATTATTTGTAAATATCCTACGAAGATAGCAGGACTAACGTCCCTAATAAAAATCATTTATACCTATTCAACAAAGTAAATTGGAATAACATCTATAATACAAAAAGGAGCGTAGCTCTGAAATCTTCGTAGACAAAATACGAAATGTTTAAATCCTAATTCCTAAAATAAGAATATCGTCTATTTGCATTTCTTTTCCTTTCCAGCTGGTGAACGTAGTTTCTAATAGTTTCTTCACGTCGTTTAGTGTGCCGTTGCAATTATTTAATAGAATTTCAATTAGTTGTTTGTTCTGAAATCTTTTTGATTTTGGACCACCAAATTGGTCACCAAAGCCATCGGTAGCAAAAACAAGTAGATCGTTTTTTTCCAATGTCAAAAAGTAATTTGTAAATGGAACATCTTCATTTGTATGTGTGCCAATAGGCATTCTGTCTCCTTTTAGTATAATGACTTTATTCTCGTCGTTTTCTTTTCTCAGTATCCAGAGGTTATTATAAGCCCCAGCAAACTGTATTGTTTGATTTTCTTTGTCAAGAATACAGAGAGATATATCCATTCCATCTTTTGTTTGTTCTCTTTCATTGTGTTGGGTCGATTTTATTATTTCTTTGCGCAGATAATCTAATATAAGAGAAGCTGTGTAGTTCGAGTTTGCTAACTGAATTTCTTTTGTTAACTGATTAAGGAGCGTTATACTTAATACACTCATAAAAGCTCCCGGTATACCATGTCCGGTGCAATCGGCAACAGCAATAATCGATTTGTTATTAAAGTGAGATATCCAGTAAAAATCGCCACTCACAATGTCTTTGGGTTTGTAGTAAATAAAGAAATCTTCACTTAAGGTTTTGAATTTCTCATCGGAGGGGAGTAGCGATAGCTGAAGTTTTTGTGCATATCGAATACTTTCAGAAAGCTCTTCAAACAATGTCTCTAGTTTATTTTGACTAGACTGTCGGTAAGAAATTTGCTTTTTTAAATCTTCATTTAGGTTTTTTATTTCAACAGATTTTATAAAATCTTTTCTTCTATTTTTATCAAGAGTTATCGATAGGTATATACCAACGCTTATAAGCACGGTAATTAACCCAAGCATGTTTATAATAAAATCGGTAGAGGTATCAAAGAGAAAGAAAAGCAAGATGAAGTACCCAATTATTACCAAGATTGAATTTGATATATGATATTTTATTGGCATTCGCGCTAGGAAAGTAATCATGAGTGTAATTGTGGGAAGGGTTACCGTATCAATGGTATCTATTTGTTTGTCCGGATTAAGCATATAAATTACAAAAAGCAACAAAAGAGTATTGCCAATGACAAATAAAAAAGAAAGAAATGTAAAATGATTAATTTTTTGATGTTTTGAGAGAACCAGAAAACTGATAACACAGTAAATGAAAAAAACTATTCGAGCTGAGATCGTAAAAAATATCTCTTTGCAAATTCCAAGTTTGTAGTAGTCGGCAAAGGAAACTAAAAGATAGCAAAAGCCCGATATTAATATTGAATAACGTTGGTATTTAATGGTTTCGTGCAAGGTAGAATTAAGAAATTCTCTTTCCGTTTCTTTATCAATAAACCGCCCACAAAAATTCAGTACTTTGCTATCTTCCGTCATAAAGTTTCGTTACTTCTTAATAACTAAATTTAGTGTTTTTTTAGAAGCCTTTATTCAAATACATATTGATTCCTATCATGTAAATAGGTGATTGTCCGACCGCAAATGTTTGATGTGTTATTGATTTTTAATAAACAAATCGTATTTCGTTTTGCTAATTACTGCACGGCAGGAATTACTGTCTAATATTTAGTAAAGTAATATAGGTTTTCAATATTGCCAAAGTTTGACAAATGAAGTGCACTACAAAATTTAAATAAGTAAGATTTTAATAATAGTAAGATTTCAGGACTAGCGTCCCTTGAATACTATTATTTGTAAATATCCTACGAAGATAGCAGGACTAACGTCCCTAATAAAAAACATTTATACCTATTCTACAAAGTAAATTGGAATAACATCCATAATGCAAAAAGGAGCGTAGCTCTGAAATCTTCGTAGCAATATGAGGTAAAAGAATAAGGGACTTAGTCCTGACATCTTTTAATCAAAACAGCAACAAATGCTAACTCAATGTTTTGGATGTACTAAGAAATAAAAAACAATTATTTCGTTAAAATAAACATCTTCTTTTCTTTCTTACACATTAGTTGAACTACCCACTTACCTGTTTGAGCTGACGGAGGAAGACCACCACCGGGGAAAAGCCATTGTCCTGCCATATAGAAGTTTTTCAGTTTTGGAAGGGTCATATCTAATGATTTCATCATATTTTCTCTTGCAGGCAAAAAACCTTCATAAGCTCCGTCTTTTACTCCGGTATAGCGTACATCGGTTTTGGGTGTAGCTACATCGGTCACTTCTATAAACTCTGCAATGCCGGGGTATTCCATTTCTAAAAACTGTATTGCATCTTTTTCTATCTGTTTTTTCTCGTTTTTGTAATCTTCGCCTTCCAAATGCTCCCAAAGCTTCCACGGACTTTCGTATCTCATCACAATAGTTGTTTTACCCTCCGGTGCCATTGTAGTATCATAAGAATAGTTCATAAATGAATATCCGTATTTGAGTACCGTCATGCCTATCTTTAAATCTTTTGTGGTGTTTATTATAATGGGAGATTTTGATTTTATAATTTTATTTATTCCAAATGAAACTTGTACAAGTGGAGTAAATAGCTCCCAGTTTTTGTATGCAAAATCAACTTTTTTTGAAATATACTTTCCTTCAAGCATTTTAAAAATGGTACTAGACCCATCGGCAGCACTTATTACATAATCCGATAGAATTTGTGTTCCATCAGTCAGTACAACACCTTTTGCTTGGTTGTTTTCAACTATTATTTTTTCAACTCTCTTTTTATATAAAATCTCGCCCCCGAGTTTTTCAAATTTATCAACCATTCTTTGAGCTAAAGGCAATGAACCTCCTTTTATATAACCGGCATTTTTCTGATTAAAAAACCCCAACATAAAAATAAATGCCAATGCCGAAAAATTTCTTTCTCCATACATTGCATAGAGAGCCGATTTTATCTTTTCACTTTTAAAACCAAGTTTATCGAAATACTCAATACAGGTTAAACGTGCAAATTTTCTAACCAAATTGAGAATTGGCAGCATCTTAGGTAAAATTCTTATATAGTCAAGCGGACTTCGTAATTCAGGAGGAAGGGCAAACGGTTCCAAAAGTGCGCTCTTTCGCATATCTTTACACATCCTTTGTATTGTCTTTACATCCTCGGGAGCAATTTCTATGAGATATTTTTCCCATCTATCAATATTTGAATAAATAATAAATTCATTTCTATCTTTATCAAATAATTGTGAATGAATTTCATGGTCTATGATTTCGGTTTCATCATTAATTACGTTGGTTTCTTTCCAAATATCGTGAAATGCACCTTTCGATGTTCCAACCAGCCAATGTAAACAATAATCGAAGCGATAATTTTTCCTATCCCAAGCAGTACACTGTCCGCCCGCTATTGAATGCATTTCGATTATTTGCGTATCAAAACCATTCATCGCTGAGTAAATACCGGCAGATAAACCCGCTACACCACCACCTATAATTGTGACCTTCTTTCCTAGATTATTCATAAGCTTGAGATGTTTTTATTTTTTATATTCAAGAGTGTAAATTAAATTGAATTTATTCTATTTAATTTATAAAATCAGATTATAAACACACTTAAAAATTATATAAAGGTAGGTTGCTAATCTATTAATTATTTGTTAAGTATCTCAATTCATTTTTGCCAACGAAAGATAGTTTACTGACTAAAAATAGTAAGATTTCAGGACTAGCGTCCCTAGAATACTATTATTTGTAAATATCCTACGAAGATAGCAGGACTAACGTCCCTAATAAAAATCATTTATACCTATTCTACGAAGATAAATAGAATAACATTCATAATGCAAAAAGGAGCGTAGCTCTGAAATCTTCGTAGAATAAATACGAGGTAAAAGAATAAGGGACGTAGTCCTGACATCTTAATCTAATGTCGTATAGTTAAATAAATTTAAATTCTTTAGTTTTTTGTTTTACTCTTCGACTTCGCTCAGAGTCCGGTTAGTTGAGCGGAGTCGAAGCGGTTTTACTAACTAAAAGACATTACATAACTTTCGCCAACGTCAGTGTCTTCACTGACGATTTTCAACTTTGCCAAATTTTGATTAAATAGGAACATTTCATATAAATCAGTAAGTATCGTCCCCTTTAGGCTTAACCTGATGGCTATGTGCACAGCCTGAGCCGAACCGGAATGACAAACTTACAAATATCAGAACAGGATAAAGAATTGTTGCAATATGATTTTTAGTTTCTTATACTTGGTTAGGTATAGTAAAACGAACCGTTGTTCCAATATCTATTTTGCTATTAATCCATATTTCACCATCATGATTCTCAACAAATTCTTTACATAACATTAAACCTAAACCGGTTCCGGTTTCATGAGCAGTCCCAATTGTAGATTTAATTAAGGAGATATTAAAAAGTTTATCAATAACCTCGGGAGGCATACCAACACCATTGTCAGTTACCTCTATGATAATATTCGGTGTATTTTGTATTGCTGATATTTCTATTTTTCCGCCTTCTCGAGTAAACTTTATTGCATTAGAAACCAGATTTCTTATAATAGCTTTTATCATATATATATCAGCATTTATCGGTAATTTATCATCTGATTTATGCTCTATACTAATATTCTTCAACTTAGCCACAGGTTCAAGTAAGTCGGCAACCTCAGAAATTATTTCATTTATGTCGAAAATGGAACGATTAAATAGTATATTCTTCGACTTTAAATTTGCCCACAAAAGTGTATCTTCAAGTAATTTATAGGTTTTATTTGCAATATTGTGCATTGCCTCAACCATAGTTTTAGTTTTTTGTATAGGATATTTTTCTAAATTATTTAGTAATAATTCTGAAAATCCCAAAAGACTTGAAAACGGATTTTTTAAATCGTGTGCTAGAATGGAAATAAATCTTTCTTTATCTGTGTTTAGCTGTATTAATTGCGTTTCTGCTTTTTTTCGCTCAGTTACATCATGAAAAGTCCAAATTCGACCATAATTTTTTCCATCAAGACCTATCACCGGAGAAGAATATCGATCAAGTATAGTACCATCTACAAGCTCAATTTCATCACGGGTTTTGTCATTTGGATGTTCTCGTAGATAATCGATCTCGGCAACAAACTGTTGCGGATTTACAACCATTTTCATTACGTGTTCAACCTGTTTCAATCCACTAGGATCTTCAGCTACATTCTGCGGTATTTTCCATAAATCTATGGTTCGTTGGTTTTGAAGAATTTTCTGACCATAAGGATTAACAACAAGATATCCATCAATAACCGAATTTGCAATACCTTCAAGAAATAATAATCTTAAGCGCAAATCTTCTTCATTCTTCTTATATATATTTATTTCTTCTTTATGCTTTTCCTCAAGTGCGGTATACTTCTGTTTTAAATCTTCCAACTCTGTTAAAAGTTCATCGTTCGTTTTAGTCATCAGAACTTATTTTAATGTAATACATGTGACATTTGAAAAATACACAAAACAGAAGAGTAATAAAAATATTTTTAGATGATGTTTAACACCACTTTAATGGTATTTTGTTTGCTAGGAACTGAAAGGTTCACAACAGCATTCAGCCCTCTCGCTAATTTACGGTTGTACCGTCAATTTATCCTTTTATATTCCAGTTAGAGTAACCCAAATACACCGATCCTTTGAACAAATCTTGTTCTATAAAGGTAAGTATGCGTGAACGAAGCTTTTCGTGCTTCATAAGTGGTCTTTGGGGCTTGTAGTTCTTGTCGAAGTGTAGCTGTTCTTTCCAGTTGAAATTCTTTACAAAATCGTGCATCACTTCGGGGTGTGTTTCTTTGAATATGGGGAGTTTTGATAAATTTCCGTAGTCAAACAAATCTTCTGTATTCTTTTGTCTATCATCTACGGCATTGCCATGATGTATTTTACTAAGGGAAAGATTCTTTTTGAACATCAATTTTGGTGGTCTTACCCAACCGTAATGATAGATATATGCGTCTGATTTTGCTACATTCAACTTAAAGGTGTTCTCTTTTTGTCGGTAGTCTACTCCATCAAAATTGGGTATTCGTCTGAATGATTGTGCTGAGATATATGAATGTATATCCGGATGGTTTCGTACCAGTCTTATTTCATTCGGATACCATCCGTGGAAATTTATAAAATGGTCGTAATCGCCATAAAAATGTTTGTATTTAAATAGCAAGCCTTCTATGTTTTGATTGTTTTTTAAGTCGTTGCATTGTTGGTAAATGCTTTTCAGATATTTTTCATGTACCACTTCATCTGCCTGAAGGTAAAAACACCAGTCGCCTTTGCATTCGTTTTTTGCAATATCAGTTTGGTGCGCATTTTCGGTACCTCTGGAGTATTTTGCAATATCCCATTTGGTGTGTATTATCCGAATCTTGTCCGATTGTAATGAGTTTATCTCTTCCAGCGTTGTATCGTCAGCATCGCAGTCGCCCAAGGCAACTATAAATTCATCTACGATAGGAAGTATTGAAGCAATTGCTTCTTTTATTGGGTAGTACAATTTCGAGGCGTTTTTCGCCATGGTAAATCCGCTTATTTTCACCGCTTATTTCGCTTATTATAAATTGTTCTTTTTTAATTCTCAATTTTCAATTCTCAATTATATTAAAGATATTTCACTCTCGTTATAATTTTATCAGAATATATTTCAATAGTTCTATATGCCGCACCGCTTTGTTCTTTCTGAAAGGCATTAGCGTTAGGGTCTATAAGATAAAAGTTCGACGGACAAAGAAATTGAATTATATTTTTGTCAACCGTCGTTGTGTCTGAATGAAAATGTCCGCAAAAAAAATAGACCTGGTTTTTATAGTTCCTTAGTATCGATAATAAATCGTCTGCATTCTTCATTGGGTGATTGAAATCCATATAGTTCACACCCGATTTCAGTACCGGATGGTGCGAGAAAATTATCAATCGGTTCTGATTAAGCTCTATTTTTTGTTTTATCCAATCCAGTTGCGTATTAGAAATTGTGTTTGTAGATGTGTCAACAAACAGTATCTCATCATATTTAATATATTCTGAATAGTAAAGCTCTGTTTCGCTTTCAGAATCGCATTTAAACACGGTTTTCAATAATGGTACAGAGTCGTGATTGCCTGCCATTATTAAAATTTGTTGCTTAAATTTATGTAATTGGTTCCTTATGAATTCGTAAATATCTTCTTTGCCAAATTGAAAAGCTAAGTCGCCCGAAATAACCAAACAGTCAAAAGTCTGGGTAGCTAAATGATCTAAAAGTCTTTCAAAATTGTGTCTAATAGAGTGCTTTCTCCGGATTTTGTTTGTAATTTCTCCAAACTGCTATAGCTCCCAGTTGAGAAATTGCATATTCTATATAGTAAAACGGTACTTCATATATGTGCAGTTGTTTTTGCCATGAGTAGTCTTTTACGGTTTGGTATTCCGACCAATCAACAAGGCTGGTACTATATTCATCAATAATAGTATTCCAAGCGGCAATGCGTTCTAGGTTGCTGTGGTTTATATTTGTATAAATCCAATGCTGAAACTTGTCTATGGTTGCAACCCACGGCAATACTTTTATTACACCTTCCAACTGACTTCTTTTTGCTCTCTTAAGTTCCTCTGCCGAACTGAAAAAATGATGCCAGTGTTCCATAGAGATCAGCTCCATAGACATAGATGCCAGTTCCGCAATCTCTGATGTTAAGCCTTTGAAATCTACCAATTCCAAATCTTTGCTTAGGAAAGAATGTATTGCATGTCCGCCTTCGTGAACCATCGTTTCTACATCGCGCAGATTGCCACTTGCATTCATGAAAATGAAAGGCACATTGCTTTCATACAGTGGGTAATTGTATCCGCCCGGAGCTTTGCCAATTCTTGAATCCAAATCTAAATAGTTGTTTTCTTTCATAATAGAAAGAAATTTACCAAATCGGTTTCTTATTTCTGTAAAACAAGCTATTGATTTATCTATCAGATCATCGGCAGTAGTGAATGGAATAAGAGGAGGCTTGTTGTCTGTATCTACTTCTAAATCGTAGGGCTTAAGACTATCAAGTTGTAATGCCTGTTTTCTTTCCTTGTGCAGGGAGTTTATGATTGGCATAACGGCAGTTTTTATAGCTTCGTGAAATTGCAAACAATCATCTACACTATAGTCGAACCGACCAAGAGCTTCATGTTTATAATCACGATAGTTACTAAAACCGGTATTCAGCGCAATCTGATTTCTTTTTTGAATCAGTTTGTTTAGAAGCGTGTCAAGTGCGTCATTGTCTTGCGCTCTTCTTTGGTTTATCAGTTCAAAAACAGTTTTCCTAACATCTCTATCAGTCTCTTTCAAGTAGTTACTAGCCTGCTGAAGGGTGAGCGTTTTGCCCTGATATTCTATAGTCATTTGAGATGACAATAAGCCGTATTCCTGTTGCTCTTGTTGTATTTCTGCTTGTATTGGAATGTTCTCTTCACGAAACATTTCTATGCCTCTTTTTATAGAACGAATGGCAACAAAATATTTGTTTTTATCTAAAGTATCTAAAAGGGGAGAAGCTATGAATTTTTTGTTCAGAATGTTCGAAAAAGAATTTATCTCCGGTTCAATACTAGCTACAAAGGTGTTGAAGTGTTCTGCAATAGTGGTATCGGTAGTGTTGCAGGTCATTTTAATATAACGCCAAGCCATTTCTTCGGCCAATACTGCTTCTAGTTCGCTTCTGTCTTTCCACCAAGTAAGGAGTGCATCGGTGGAGTTTATTTCTCTTGATTCTAGATTTATGAAATATTCTTTTATATCGTCCCAAGAGTTTATAATCAAATCTGTTTTTACGAAATATCTTTTTTGTTTTGCTGAGTGGAGTAGTGTGTTCATTTCTGATAAAATTTTAAGCATTAAAAGTAACAAAAGAGGCGAACCAGTAGTTCGCCTCAAGTATATTTATTCTTCGCCTTTACCGCAACATTGTTTGTATTTTTTGCCGCTTCCGCAAGGACAAGGGTCGTTTCTTCCTATTTTCTTTTCTACTTTTATAGGTTCTTTTTTTACTTCTTTCTTGTTTTCTTGGGTGTTTTGACTTCCGAAATCAGATTTCTGAGTTTGCAAACGCGATAAATCAAGTTTTTTTCTTTCTTCTGCAGCTTCTTTAGCCTCTGCCTGAACCGGAATTTGTGCTTTCATAAAGGTAGAAATAATTTCTTTATTCACCTTATCAAGCATTGTTCTGAATAGTTGGAAAGATTCTAGTTTGTATATTACTAAAGGGTCTTTTTGTTCAAGGTGAGCATTTTGCACCGAATGTTTAAGTTCATCCATCTCACGTAAGTGCTCTTTCCAAGCCTCGTCTATAGTTACCAAGCTTAAAGTTTTAATGAAAGAACGAAGTACTTCTTTACCTTTAGATTTGTAGGCTTTTTCTAAATCAGTAACGACATTGAAAACTCTAAATCCGTCGGCAATAGGAACTGCTATGTTTTTATATTTGCCCGATTGTGTTTCGTAAATATGTTTTACAACCGGCCATGCTTGTTCTGAAATGGTATTTATTTTTCTTTCATAAATTTCCATCGCACGTTTGAATACCTGTTCGGTAAGATTTTCTACATTATTTTTCAGATACTCTTCGGCAGTAAACGGACATTCAATAGAAAGATGTCTGATAAGTTCAATACAAAAAGCATCATAGTCAATGTTGCCATGAGCAGCAGAAACAATGCTTTCGCAAGTATCAAAAAGTATTTCAACAGTATCAAGACCAATACGTTCTCCGTACAATGCGTGTCTTCTACGTTTGTAAACAACCTCCCTTTGAGAGTTCATCACATCGTCATACTCAAGAAGTCTCTTTCTTACACCGAAGTTATTTTCTTCAACCTTTTTCTGTGCACGTTCTATCGATTTTGATATCATAGAGTGCTGAATAACTTCACCTTCTTTAAGTCCAAGTCTATCCATCATTCCTGCAATTCTGTCGGAACCGAACATTCTCATAAGGTCATCTTCTAAGCAAACGAAAAACTGCGAAGTACCTGGGTCACCTTGTCTACCGGCTCTACCTCTTAACTGGCGGTCAACTCGTCTTGAGTCATGTCTTTCAGTTCCTACAATAGCTAAACCACCATTTTGTTTTACCTCAGCACTTAGCTTAATGTCGGTACCTCTACCGGCCATGTTGGTTGCAATGGTTACCCTTCCCGGATGTCCGGCTTCGGCAACAATATCGGCTTCTTTTTGGTGTAGCTTCGCGTTCAAAACATTATGTTTAATGCCTTGCATGGTAAGCATTTTTGAGAGCAACTCAGACACTTCTACGTTGGTAGTACCAACAAGAACTGGTCTGCCTAGATTTTGAAGATCTACAATATGTTCAATTACTGCTTTGAATTTTTCTTTTCTGGTTTTGTAAACCAGATCTTCCATATCTTTTCTTACAATTTGTCTGTTAGTAGGGGCTACAATTACGTCGAGTTTGTAAATGTCAGAAAATTCTTTAGCTTCGGTTTCGGCAGTACCGGTCATACCCGCAAGCTTTTTATACATTCTGAAATAGTTCTGAAGGGTAACAGTAGCAAAGGTTTGTGTTGCAGCTTCTACTTTTACATTTTCTTTTGCTTCAATTGCTTGGTGCAAACCGTCAGAATATCTTCTACCCTCCATGATACGTCCGGTTTGTTCATCAACAATTTTTACCTTATTGTCTATTACCACATATTCTATGTCTTTTTCATAGAGAGTGTAGGCTTTAAGCAATTGGTTTACGGTATGTACTCTTTCAGATTTTATTGCATAATCGAGCAAAAGCTGATCTTTTTGTTTTAGAATTTCTTCGGGCGAAGTAGACGACTTTTCAATATCGGCAATTTTAGCACCTATATCGGGCAATACAAAGAAGTCCTTATCTCCTGTGTCAGACGATAAAAAGTCTATACCTTTATCAGTAAGTTCAATGGAATTGTGTTTTTCATCAATAATAAAAAACAATTCATCGGTTACCAGATGCATGTTTTTATTATTTTCTGCCATGTAGAAGTTCTCTGTCTTGTGCATCAAGGCTTTCATACCTTGTTCGCTCAAGAATTTTATGAGAGCTTTGTTTTTTGGTAATCCTTTAAAAGCTCTAACTAAAAGCTTAGCACCCTCTTCTTGTTGTTTTTTATCTTCAGATTCTATGAATTTTTTAGCATCGACAAAAACTCTGTTTATGAGAGCTTTTTGCGCGTTGAAAAGTCTGTCAACTTTTGCTTTGTAGTCGTTAAATAGTTGGTCGCCACCTTTAGGAACCGGACCGGAAATTATCAAAGGAGTACGAGCATCGTCAATCAAAACGGAGTCAACTTCATCTACAATAGCAAAGTTATGAATTCTTTGTACCAAATCGAGTGGGTTAGATGCCATGTTGTCTCTTAGGTAGTCAAAGCCGTATTCATTATTTGTACCGTAGGTTATGTCTGCATTGTAGGCTTTGCGTCTATCGTCAGAGTTTGGTTGATATTTGTCAATACAATCTACTTTAAGACCGTGGAATTCAAATATAGGACCCATCCATTCCGAGTCTCTTTTTGCCAAATAGTCGTTAACGGTTACAATGTGAACGCCTCTGCCCGGAAGTGCATTTAGAAACACCGGAAGGGTCGCTACCAAGGTTTTTCCTTCACCTGTTGCCATTTCTGCAATGTTGCCTCTGTGTAGAATTGCACCTCCAATTATTTGCACATCGTAGTGTACCATATCCCATTTTACGATACTTCCACCAGCCATCCATGAATTGCTCCACACGGCTTCGCTGCCTTCTATTACAACTTGATTTTTCTTAACTGCAAGTTGACGGTCGAAATCTGATGCTGTAACTCTTAATGTTTCATTTTCTTTGAAACGTTTTGCAGTTTCTCTTACCAAAGAGAATGTTTCAGGCAATAACTCTTCTAATGTGCTAGCAATTATTAGATCTATTTCTGATTCTAGTTTCTCAATAGAATTGTAAAGTTTCTCTCTTTCTTCTAATGGAAGCGTATCTTCACTATCTAATTTTGCTTTACTTGCATCTATTTGATCTTGTTGCGTTTTATAAGCATCTTTGATTCTTTGTTTTAGAGAAGAAGATACTTCTCTAAGTTGATCATTGCTAAGCGAGGCGTGTTGATTGTCAAATTCTTTAACTTTCTCTACAAGTGGTGCTAATGCTTTAATATCTCGTTCTGATTTATTACCCAAAAACGATGTCAAAAAATTATTGAAAAATCCCATGAACTAGTATAATTTTATATAAAATGCTGTTAAACTCCTTTTTATAAAAATGATGGAACAGAATATTTCCCCATTTTTTGAAGCGTAAAAGTATGAAATATTTTATTAAAGTATGGGTTTTAATCCGAAAAGTTTAAACGGAATGTCTAAAATCAGTAAGGTAGAGAATTTATAGGAAATGAAGTTGGAGTGTAATTGAAATGGGGCTTAAGCTGGGGTGACGTAAATCAAATATTCTTATTTTTATTTTTGTTCAATTTTGTTTTAATGAATAAGGTAATAAGGTCTGTTTTTGTGTGGATTTATATTTCTACTAAGGTTTTAAACAATCAATAAGGTTTTTTAATTCTTTAAATTTAAAGAATTAACCTTAGTAGAAATATTTGGCAACTAATGAAAAACCTTATTAACCTTATTAAATATAGAACAAACTTTATTTTAAAAACACTCCGATTTACGTTACCCTAGGCGTAAGCGTTTGGTTTTTCTTTTTAATATTTGGAACTTCTTTATAAAATCAAATTTTGTTTAAAATAAAATCATAGAGAAAACAAAGAGATTCACAGAATTTATGAACTGTTTCAAGTTGCTTGTTTAATAAACATCTTCTAAATATCTTTTTTGAGCAATGAGTTGATTTAGGTACATATACGCATCGGCAACAGTCATTTGCCCTTCTTCTATGAGTATGTTTAAAACAGCACGTTTTACATCTTGAGCCATATTTATTTTATCGCCACAGATGTAGATTGTAGCTCCTTCTTCTATCCAGTTATAAAGCTCGGCGGCACGTTCCATCATTTTGTTTTGTACATAAATCTTTTTTTCTTGATCTCTCGAAAAAGCAAGTGATAAATTTGTTAAAATACCTTTTTTATGATAATCAACTAACTCATCTTCATATAAAAAGTCTGATGAACTATTTCTGTCGCCGAAAAATAACCAGTTTTTTCCGGTAGCATTTTTTGCAATTCTCTCTTGTATAAAAGCTCTAAAAGGCGCTATTCCTGTACCCGGACCAATCATTATTATCGGCGCAGTGTCATCGCTAGGGAGCCTGAAATGCGGTGTAGAGCGTATGTAAACGGGAACTTCAAGGTTATTGTCTATTCTATCGCTCATAAACGTTGAACAAACACCTTCATGATCTCTGTTGTTTTTTGAATATCTCACAACGCCTATTGTTAAGTGCACCTCGTTTGGGTACATGCTTTGACTAGAGGCAATAGAATAAAGACGTGGGGGCAATTTTCGCAACAGTAATACTAATTCTTGCGGGGTTATATGTGTTGGAAATTCTTCAATCAAATCGAGCAAATCTCTGTTTTTGCAATATTCTGCAAGGTCTGTTTCGTTTTTTTCAATTGAATGTAATACCACATCTTTGCTGTATTTAGAATATGCAGAAACCACCTCGGGTCTCAGTCTGGTTATTTCCAACTCTTCAATTAGAGCGTATCTAAATGAGCGATTTTTATTGTTTGTCCAAACCGGTTCGTATTTGTCAAATTTCAAAGTTTGAATTATCTCATCTACAAATTGCGGATTGTTTTTGCTGTAAACGCCTAGCGAGTCGCCGGGTTTGTATTGCAAGCCTGAGTCTTTGAGAGATAGTTCTATGTGAATCGTTTCTTTCTCTGAACCATTCTTATTAAGTGTCTTTTTTGAGATGACTTGCGCCAAAAAGGGTTCTCTTTTTTGTAAAAATTATTCTTGTCTAAACTTAATTCTTTTCCTTTTATTTCAATAATTCCAGCGTTTGCTATGTAGTTACTGTATATAGATGCCATAATTTTGTTCTGTTTAACTTTAATCTGACGGTAAATTACTGGAATTCTTTCAATTGTTCATTGTATATTTTTGCAAAAAAAAATAGACCTACAAAATTTATTTCATAGGTCTATTCTTATTTTCTTGGCTTTTTATTAATTATTGCTGCCTCTGTTTTGTTCAAAATAGGTTGATTCCAATCTCAATCCCTATGGTTACAGAGCCTAACCTATACTTGTCTGTTTTTAATCTTTTAACTAAAAGTGCTGAAAGATGAGTCACTTTCACTTTCTTGTAATTCTAAATCAAAGCCATTTTTATTTTGTTTCGTTTGTTGCTCCGGTTTATTTTGAATTTTTATTTTATTCTTTTTTGTGTTATTAGAATGCGATGTGTTTCGATTATTAGCTATTACAATGTCTGTTTTGAAGAATGATATAATTTCTTTCAAATTTTGAGCTTCGTCATTCATTTGATTTGCATTTGCGTTTAATTCTTCTGAAGTAGATGCCAACTCTTCTGTAGAAGATGAAATTTCTTCGGCAACTTGTGAATTTTGCTGAGTAATAGTATTCAATTGCTGCATGGCCGAATTTATTTGATTTGCTCCGGCATTTTGCTCAATACTGGCTGCTGTAATTTCTTGCACAAACTGAGACGATTTATTTATATACGGCATCAATTCTCTAAGTGCAATACCAGTTTCTGAGGTTATGCTTACGCTTGATTTTGAAAGTAAATCAATTTCATCTGATGCTTTTTTACTTCGTTCTGCAAGTTTTCGTACTTCGGCTGCTACTACTGCAAAACCTTTACCATGTTCGCCTGCGCGAGCTGCTTCTACTGCGGCATTAAGGGCTAGAATATTGGTCTGATTTGCAATTTCTCCAATAATAGAAATTTTGTCGGCAATCGTTTTTATATTCTCAATACTTAGTTCTGATTTTTTAACAACACCGTCGATTTCTTTAGATATTTGTTCCGAAATTTTTTCTGCTTGTCTGGCATTGTCGGTATTTTGGTGTATGTTGGCTGCCATTTCTTCCATAGATGCCGAAACCTCTTCGGTAGATGATGCTTGCTCAGTAGCACCTTGAGATAATATTGTGGTTCCATTGGTCATTTGCTGTGCGCTAGAACTCAGTTGTTGTGCCGCACTGCTTACTTCCTGACTTGCTACTGATATATTCGAAGATGAGTATAAAATGTTTGATACTATTTTGTTTATTTGATGAATCATTTCAGTGAGTGATTTTGCAAGATCGCCTACTTCATCCTCTTGGTTTAATTCTACTTTTGCGGTTAAATCGCCTTGGGCAACCAATTTCGCAAATGCAACACCTTTGTTAAGTGGTCCTACTATTGCATTAGACAGTATGTAAACCATCGCTATAGAAAGTGATATTACAAAAATTAAAGCAATAATTGAAATATTGATTGATAATTGTGCTTGATTATCATATACCAAATCGGCTTCGATACTTTCTTTTTTAAGACTTGCTTCTATTTCTAATAGTAAAGCAACTAGACTTTCAACTTTTTGGTCAATTTCACCATCTATTTCTACTATTTTTTTACTCTTATCTATTGAATCATTCGAATCAAAAAGAATTGGAAATAATGTTTCACCTAACACTACAATTTCATCATATTCTGCTTTAGCTTCATATACGAACTCATGTTCTTGCTCTGTATCTACAATTTTATCAAGATGGCTAAAACATTTTTCTGCTTGTTTTTTGATGGTCTTCCAACTTTTTTCTGATTCAGTTTTTTCTCGGTTAATTATTGCATCCGCCACAATTGAATACATTTTGTAAGGGATTATGGTATAACCTACAATTGAAACTTGGTCTGTAGCTCTTTCAGCACCGTGGTCTTGCAATTGAGACAGATTGTAGGAATTCAAAATCTGGTAGCCTGCTGCCAAACTGAACACCAAAATAATTACTGAAAAACTGATTGTTAATTTTTTTCTGATTTTCCAATTCTTAAAATTCATAGCACAAAGTATTTAAATTACTAATTAAATTACTTTGCAATCTAGAAACAATTGAGTTGAATTATCTTTTTTGTGGAGAGATGTTTTTTATTGTTTTTGTTGATATTAATCAATAAAAGGTCTGTTTGCAGAATGTTAAAAACCTCAATTTTTACTTCAACAAAGAATTGAACCCATATTAGAGTTGTTTTGTAAATGTGCCTTCAAGTACATCTATGTTTTTAAGAAATTCTACAGAATGTACAATGTATTCGTGGGCAGGGGTAGAGTTTTTTAGTTGAAACTCTTGTAAAATTCTAGAGTTATCGAATGTGTGTCCTAAATCAATGAAATCTATATAGGGTTCTATTCCAATAAATATTTTTCGCATGTTTTCTTTTCGTTCAAAAGTTTGAACCCACATTTCCAAATAGTTTTTGAAATAAACAATTTCAGCTTCGTCGGTAAGTCTGCCTTTAGACCACAGTTTTAGTTGTTGCATCAGTTCTTTTGACACAAACTGAAATGACGGTAAGTCTTTGAAATGTGGTTCTATAGCAGAAAGAATCTTCATAGGAGTAGTGCTGTTCATAGGCCCTGCAGAAATATGATATACTGAATGTTTTCTGTTTTGGGAAAAGACTATTTTTTCTATTACTTCGGCCACATAATCAACTGGAATAATATCTACTTTGGTGTGTGGTCTAAACATACAAAGTCGGAGTGCATTTATGGTAGCTAATGCCCATAAAATCACCGGACTTCTCGGTATGATTCCTTTGCTGTTGCCCATAATGATTGAGGGGCGGAGTATAAGGATTTTTTTTGCATCTAACTCTTTGCGAACAAGCATTTCGCCTTGCATTTTAGTATAGGTGTATTTTACTAAATGACTCGCATAAATATTGGGCGATTCGTTTTCAAATACAATTCGGTCTGTAGTGTCTTTTCCACATACCGTTGCGGTGCTTATGTAGGTAAATAGTTTTAAATTAATGAGTGTCTTAGCCCAGTTTAAAATGCTTGTTAAGCCTCCAATATTGGTTTTTTCAACTACTTGGTCGTGAAATTTTGAGAAAGAGGTGTTGGCAGCTGCATGTATTACGGTGTCAATATTCTGTAAGTCTGAGTTTTTTGTAAGCAAACTGGTGAGGTTTTCATCATTTAGATTAGCTAAAATAATCTTGATTTTTTTTCTGTCGTAAAAGTCGCCATACAAATCAAAAACTTTCTGAATTCTGAACTGTGCTTCTATTTGGGAACAGCCTCTTACCAAACAATATATTTCACTAATATCGTTTCGTTTAGAAAGATTTACAATTAATTCGCCACCAAGCAAACCCGTAGCACCTGTTAGAAAAATTTTCACCTTAATTTTATTTTTCAATTGCAGATATTGAATATTGTGAAATACACAATACCTGTAATTATTATGTTTTAATAGAATAGTGTAATAGTATAAAAATTGCAATTTGAACAAGAATTTTCAAAAAATTCTTTCTAGCCTTATCAAAATTACAATCTTGAAATCAATATTCAATAAAATTAGGATTAAAAAATTCTTAAAAAAAAATAGTTAATCAATGTTTTAGGTATTCGAATTCTAAAATTTAATTAAGTGTTTTTTGTACAGTAACTTTAAATAAGTGGCAATCCCAATTCTTTCAAAAATTCATTGTGTTTCTCTGTATTTGTTTTTATGCTTTCATTTATTGATGATAGTTTATTGTTTACATCTTTCAAATCAATTTGCACTTCATCTTCTGATGTGCTGACATACCTTGAAATATTAAGATTGTAACTGTTCTTTTCAATTTCGTCTATTGATACTCTACGAGCATATCTTTCTATGTGTTCGGGGCGATATTTGTAAGTTTCAACTATTTTTTGAATATCGTTTGGTTCTCCGTTTTCTCCTTCTCTGAGCGTGTTTTGTCTTTTGCCTTGTTTGTAGTGTTCCGATGAATTGATAAACAATACATCATCGTGTTTCTTGCATTTCTTCAGAACCAATATGCAAACTGGAATACCTGTTGAATAGAACAAGTTTGAAGGCAATCCTATTACGGTGTCAATGTGATTGTCTTTGAGGAGTTTCGTTCTGATTCGTTCTTCTGCACCACCACGAAATAAA
Organism: Bacteroidales bacterium; assembly: GCA_016714605.1. GTDB lineage: Bacteria > Bacteroidota > Bacteroidia > Bacteroidales > UBA1715 > JADKDL01. Next base: position 211,263 of record JADKDL010000002.1, read on the forward strand.
ACTCCGTGAGGTAAGATGATAGCCATAGTTCCCTCTTTGCCCAAGAAGTGAAAACCGTGTAATAAAAAAGCAAAGTCTGCTGCTGATTTTGGTGCTAAACCATAGCTTTTAAAACGAAAATCTTCGGCTAATGTGTCATTTGGTTCCCAACGCAAACTAAAAGGCGGATTGGCTACAATAGCATCAAACTCTATCTTTTTGCTTGGGTTCATTTCGTTGAGCAATGCCCAACTATTTTCCAATGTATCTCCGTGGAATATCTCAAACTCGGTGTCTTTCATACCGTGCAAGAGCATATTCATGCGGGCAAGGTTGTAAGTGGTGATGTTTTTTTCTTGTCCATATATTTTGCCAACACTACCGCCACTGTCTTTGATTCGTTTCCACACATTCAGCAACAACGAACCAGAACCGCAAGCCATATCCAGCACTTTGTCCAATTTGCCTTTCTTACCCGTCTTTGGTTCTTGGCTGTCTAAGGTTACAATTTCTGAAAGTATGGTTGAAATTTGCTGAGGTGTATAAAACTCACCTGCTTTTTTGCCCGAACCTGCTGCAAACTCGCCTATCAAATATTCATACGCATCGCCAAGCGTATCGGCGTCGGCAGAGAATTCCGCAATACCTTCTGCAATTTTTTGAATGATGGTGCATAGTTTCTTGTTTCTTTCGGCTGATGTTTTTCCGAGTTTTTCGGAATTCAAATTGATTTCGGAAAACAATCCTTGAAAGGCACTTTCAAACGATTCGTTCTCTATGTATCGAAAGCCCGATTCCAGCGTTACTAATAACTCTGCATTTTGGGTACGAGCCATTTCGCTGATATTGCTCCACAAATGATTGGGTTCGATTACATAATGCACTTTTCTACGCATTTGTTTCTCAAACTCAACAACTTCATCTTTATTAGAAGCATACCATACTGAAAGTGGCGTTCTTTTGTCTGTTGAAGGCAAATTGGGATAGTCTTTTCCTAATTCTTTTTTTGCTGCTTCTTCGTAGTTGAAAGACAAATACCGAAGAAAAAGAAACGAAAGCATATAATCGCGAAAATCATCCGCATTCATTGCTCCTCTTAAATCGTCTGCTATATTCCAAAGGGTTTTACCCAGTTGTTGTTGGTCTTTATGTGTCATGTTTTACTTGGGGTTGAAAAATTTGTCTTTTTCCCAATGAACGGGATTGTTTTCGATATAATCCGAAATTGTTTGAAATGATTTGTCATCACGAATAATATGTTCGTGAAAACTGGATTGCCATTTAAATTCAAATCCCAATCGGTTGGCGTGTTTGGTTACGGCAGATTTGTAGGAACCAACCATTGATGAAATGGAATTTGTCCCAATATTTTGAAACCGTTGTTGCCCGATGGTTTGACGTTCGGATTGTTCGGTTTGACGTTCGGATTGTAGAGACAGGGCATGCCCTGTCTCTACGTTTCCCACGTTATCCGTGTTGTTGATAATCAATATGCCGTGAACATGATTGGGCATAACCACAAACGCCCCCAATTCCACGTTAAGGTGGTGATGCGGTATTTGGTGCCATAAAATATCGGCAATGATACCAACATGCGACCATTGCATTTTCCCATTGGTGATTTCACCAAAATAATATTCCCTATTTTGGGTGCAGACGGTAATAAAATATGCGCCCGACCAACGATAATCCCAATTTTGTAGACGGGTTGACAGGATTCGGTATTTATTTTTGTATTTGTCCATTATTGGGGGGTAAATGTGATTTAAAATTGGGTTGTTGTATGAGTTGTTTGGTTGTTTGGTTGTAGAGACAGGGCATGCCCTGTCTCTACGTTGCCGTTGCCGTTATCGTTATCGTTGCCGTTGCCGTTGCCGTTGCCGTTGCCGTTGCCGTTGCCGTTATCGTTATCGTTGCCGTTGCCGTTGCCGTTATCGTTGCCGTTGCCGTTGCCGTTATCGTTATCGTTGCCGTTATCGTTGTCATTCCCGTTCCCGTTCGGTTGGTTGTTTGGTTGCAACGTGGTACGCACCACCAATCCAATATTATATATTTTATTCAAACCAATCATTTATCATTTATTTTAGGAAACAAGCCCTGCATCAAGCCCTTTTTATGCAACTTCAATTGCTCTATTTTCTCCTTTTGTGCGGTGATAAGTGCATCTAATGATGAAAGACAGGTGGCGATTTTTTGCTGTTCTTGGGGATTTTGTGGAAATGAAATACTCAAAGTTTGTAATTGGCTTGGGTAAAGATGTACAACTGAGATCCCTTGAGCCAATTGAGCAATATCAGTTTTTTTCGCACTGTTCAGATAATAAGCCAAAAAGACTCCATCAATTTCAGTCCGTATTATATTTAAATCACCACCTAAAGCAATACCTCTTTTTAAAACACAAGATGCTGTTGCAATATCTATTTGAGTTTCACCTGATGCAGGAATGATAACGTCATTTGCTTCACTTAATACCAATTCATCTGCGCTTAAATTTGTAAATGACTTAATTGTATCAATAGTTTCCTTGTAATGCGTGTATAATTCACCATATCTGATACAAGGTAAATTTCCATTTTCAACAATATCAGCTTTAGAAATCCCTTTTCCTTTCTGGAAATTCGCAACCTCCCCCAACTTCTTCTCCATCCACTCCCCATCATTCTCAAACTCCTTAAACCGATACTTCGGAATATTGTCTGAACACGATTTAAAAGATTGCTTGATTGACAAGATTTTTTCATTATCCTGTTCATCCTTTAATCCTGAAAATCCTGTTCCGGACATTTGCGGAAAAAGGTTTTGCATCAATCCTTTTTTGTGGTCTTTGAGTAAATCCAGCTTTTGGCTGTGGGCAGCTATCACTTCATCTAAGGATGAAAGGCAGGTGGCGATTTTTTGTTGTTCTTTCTTCTTTGGAAAAGGAACAGTTATGGATTTCACAATGTCACCAGAAAGATTTCCTTGTCCACCTTGAATAAATTTTGAAACAATCCAATCCTTTTTTAAAGTCAAAAAGTTATATGTAAATGCATTGCTATAATCAGATTGCAAACATAATATAGCTTGATTGATTGCTCCATTGATTTTGGAAATTGCTGAATCACCGCTGTTTGCTCCGTATAATGCAACAAGCAAATCACCTTTATCTACAAGCTTAGCGGAAGAATTTTTCAATCCTTCTTCCGTTATGAATAATTCTGTTCTTTCTCGATTGATTTCTGCTGAACGAATAAAAGGTATTTTACCACTATAAAATTCCCTTTCAGAAGTACTTGGTGTTCCTCCACTAAAAGAAGTAAAAACATCTCCAATGACCTTCTTTTCCCATTCCCCCTCATTTTTAAATTCAGGAAAACGTATTTCAGGTATTAATTTATTGTTGCTCATTTGTTAGCATTTTGGTTTTCACGGGCAATAGCAATGGCCTTATGTAGTTTCTCACTTAATAACTTTTTGTCGGGCAATTGGGTGTAGTATTGGGCTACTTTAATGTTGGAGTCTTCTAGCATTAGGTATTCAATGTGCTCGGTATTGCCTTCACTACACAAAATAAGACCTAAAGGGCTTTCTTCGCCATCTTTGCGTTCGTTTTTGTTGAGGTATCGCAAATACAAAAGCATTTGACCTTCGTGTTCGGGTTTGAATTTGCCTAACTTTAAATCTATGGCTACTAAGCGTTTTAAGCCTCGATGAAAAAACAACAAGTCTATTTTATAATCTACGGCATCAACCGTAATGCGTTTCTGACGGTCTAAAAATGCAAAGTCATTGCCCATTTCTTTGATAAAAGATTGTAGATTGAGCAAAATGGCATTTTCCAAATCTTTTTCGGAATAAGTATCGGCAAGCCCGAGCGCATCTAAAAAGTAACTGCTTCTAAACACCACATCAGGCGAGAGTGTGTGGCTTGCCTGTATTTGTGATAGCTCTTGTTTGATAAGTTCCTCGGGTTTTCGGCTTAAGGCTGTTCTCTCATAGAGCATTACATCTATTTTCTGGTCCAAAGTACGAGTATCCCAGTGTTCAAGACGAGTCATTTCGAGGTAAAACTTGCGTTTTAGCTCGTCTTCAATTGCCATTAATGACCTCAAGTGAGTCCAAGTCAATTCGGTACGCACTGCGTACCGAATTTCATCTTCTAAAAAAAGGTACGCACTGCGTACACAATGCTTCAATTTTTCGTATCCCCATCCTTTTCCATAGCGTTCGGTTAGCTTAATGGAAAGATTTTTTATAATTTCTTTGCCGTATTCAGCACGTTGGTTGTATAGTACATCTTCTTTTATACGTTTGCCAACGTACCAATTCATCAAACAAACTTCAGCATTTACAGTGGTAGCAATGCGAAAACGTGTGCCGTCAATGATTTGGCAAACATCAGAGAACAAAAGAGGTGTATTTTCTTCTAATTCATTCATATTACTCATAAGCTGCTAATCCTGATATTTCACGCCCTTGGGCTAATTTTTTTAATTGTGGTACTAAGACAGCCATTAATGCCAATTCTTTCACCCTGCGTTCTTTCCAACTCAACTCCAATGGCTCTAAAAGGTCGGTGAGTTTTTCACCGTCAAAAATCATTCGGCTTAGTATTTTTTCTACAAAGCTTTTCAGGTCAGCCGTTTGCAAACCGTGTTGGTGGGCAATGGCAGCCAGTTCTTTGTTGTATTTGTCGTCTTTAAAAGTGTCGTAACCTTTGCGAAGCGTTTCTACATCTTGTCCGCTGTTCCAATCCAAACCATTGATGTATTCGGTTAAATCTTCCTGCTCGTCCATCAAGTTGGCATTAGAACTCAGTAAACTAATCACCTGTGCTTTGGTCATTTTTTGCTTAGCAGGTTTCTTTTGCGTACTGTCGGCAATCAGGTTCATGATGTAATCGTAATCAATCACAGCAGAAGCAAACAACACAAATTCAAAATCCAGTTGCTGTATTTCGGGCGGCGCATTTTCACCGTTTTTCTGCTGTATTTCTCGCAGTTGTTTCGCCGTTTCAATGTATGAGCTTCGGAACTCCTGCAAAGTTTCTGTTGGCAGAATGGCTTCAATTTTAGTTTTTTGATCTTCGGTAATGTCGGTGTATTGGTCAAGCTGTGTTTTCAACCTTTGCACTTCTTTGAAGTTTTTTACAAATGCAATTCGTGCAGCATCGCCTTTCAGGTTGTAAACTTCTTGCGGTTCGTTTACCAAATTATGTTCTTGCATAAAAATGCCCAAAGCTTCAACCGCTTGTTTGTATTTGTCAATAACTACAGGAGCTGGGTCAACCAACCATATTTCTTTAGCTTGTCCCTTATCTTCGCCTGAGAATAAGGCAATAGCCTGATTTACCTCTGCCTGCTGCGAACGGAAATCTAAAATATTGCCATACGGTTTGGTATCGTTCAGCACGCGGTTAGTACGCGAGAATGCCTGAATCAATCCGTGGTATTTCAGGTTTTTATCCACATACAAAGTGTTCAGGTATTTGGAATCGAAACCTGTGAGCAGCATATCCACTACAATGGTAATGTCAATTTTATCTTTATGAGGTAGTTCTTTGTTGGTATATTTCTGGTCTTTGATTCTCCGTTGAATATCCTGATAATAACCGTCAAATTCGTTGATACTGTGATTTGTACCAAATTGTGTATTGTAGTCGGCAATAATCTCAGTCAATGCTTTTTCTTTTCTTCAGGATTAGCCTGATTTTCTATTTTTTCCTGTTGCAAGTCCTCCTGCACTTGTCTGATGTCGGCAGCATTTTTCTGGCTTTGTTGGTCGCCTTCCTTTACTATCAATTGGGCAGGTGGCGAAAAGACACAAGCAATATTAAGCGTTTGGTAATCTGGATGAGATGCGATGAATCGAGTCTGTATGGATTTAAATAGCTGATAATATTCAATAGCGTTATTGATTGAAGCGGTTGCCAATATAGCATTGAAACGTCTTGAATTGGTAGCTGCATTGTGCTTATCTAAAATGGCTTCTACTACTGCCTGTTGAGCAATAGGTTCGCCTGGTTTGGCGTTTTGAGTCCCTTTTCCTTTGAAATAATCAATATGGAATTTTAATACATTCCTATCCTCAATAGCATTTGTAATTGTATACGGATGTAAAAGTTTTTCAAAAATAGATTCTGTGGTTTTGTACGAAGCGTATTCACCTTCTCTGATATTGTAGGTTGCATTTTCATCAAAAATAGGCGTACCTGTAAACCCAAATAATTGAGCATTTGGAAAAAACTCTTTTATCGCTTTGTGATTTTCACCAAACTGCGAACGGTGGCACTCGTCAAAGATGAAAACAATACGTTTATTTCTTAATGGTTCAAGGCGTTCCTTGTAGTTTTTTGTATTCGTACCGTCTAATGCCAACCCTAATTTTTGAATAGTGCATACAATTACTTTGTCGGCATAGTCGGTAGAAAGTAAACGCCTTACCAATGTCTCAGTATTGGTATTTTCTTCTACGCTACCTTCCTGAAATTTATTGAACTCTTCACGGGTTTGTCTGTCCAAATCTTTACGGTCAACTACAAACAAACATTTTTCAATATTCGGATTGTCTTTGAGTAGGGTAGATGCCTTGAAAGAAGTCAGTGTTTTTCCGCTTCCTGTTGTGTGCCATATGTAGCCATTGCCACGGTTTTGTTGTATGCAATCAATAATTGCCTTAACTGCATAAATCTGATACGGCCGCATAATGAGCAACTTCTGCTCACTTTCTACCAACACCATATACTTGCTTATCATTTCACCAAGTGTACACTTGCTGAGAAACTTTTCTGCAAATGGTTCAATATGCGTTATTTTCTTATTGCTCTCGTCAGCTAATTGATAAATGGGTAAAAATTGTTCATCTGCATTAAAGGTAAAATGCTGATTTTTATTATTGGCAAAATAGTAAGTGTTGGTGCGGTTGCTAACGATAAACAACTGCATATAGCAAAGCAAAGAATTTCCATAACCGTTGCCCGCTTCGTTTTTGTAATCCACTATTTGCTGCATTGCTTTTCGTGGCGAAATATCTTGCTTCTTCAACTCGATTTGCACCACAGGCAAGCCATTGATCAACAAAATAATGTCGTATCGATGATGGCTGTTTTCGGTATTGATGCGTAATTGACTAATCACTTCATAGTCGTTTTTGCACCAGTCTTTATTGTTTACGAGTGTATAATGTAAAGGTGTTCCGTCTTCACGTTGAAAGTATTGTCTTTCGCGCAAGAGTTTAGAAGCTTTGAACACATCGGGTTCAATGATTAATTCTCTCAATCTTAAAAACTCATTATCTGACAAGCGAACTCGGTTGAGTGCTTCAAACTTTGTTTTGAAGTTTTGCTCTAGCGTTTTCCTGTCAACAATATCAGGTCGATAGGTGTATTTCAACTCAGTGAGTTGCTTGATTAAGTTATCTTCTATTTGATGTTCTTTAGTCATTTCATTAGTCTAAAAATTCAAGCGTTTTTTTATTGTAAAAAACTAACTTTCATGTTTTTATTTGTTGTAAAATAAGTATCTAAGACAGTAATGACCTTTTTACTCTCTTGCAAATTACAAAAATACTATAATAAAGATGATTTAAAAGTAATTTAGTAAGCAAGTTGGGGGAGGGCTTATTTTATATAGTAATGAATTATAGAAATAACAGGAATATATTTCAATAACATTATCAGAAAGTTCTAATACTTCTTCAATCAAAGAAAATGAGAAAATAAAGTTAGATTGCAATAATTTTATGTTTTATATTGCTACCAAGAGTCTAAACAAATATGTTTGGGAAGAGTATATTTTTTGACGTTAAAATATTCAAACACAAATTGTTTTTATTGATTGAAAACATATTTGTGTTTGAATAACTACTTGTATTTTTTTTTGGGATAAATATCGTATTTTTAAAATATCAACTCATCATTTTATCTTCAATATGATAAACCATCTCTACAAAAGTTTTATCTCTTTTTATTCCTCGGTCTCGGTGTAACGGAAGTTGAGATTTTATATGATCTTTTATAATTCCCGGATTGGCCGACATAATATAAATATCATCGCCAAGATAAACTGCTTCCGAAATATCGTGGGTAACCAGAACAATAGTAGGGTGAACTTTCTCCCATATTTCAATTAAGAAATCCTGCATTTTTAGTCTGGTGTAGGTGTCAAGAGCACCAAATGGCTCATCCATAAGGAGTATGTCTTGATTTACCAATAGACTTCTAGCTATTGCAACTCTTTGTAGTTGACCGCCTGAGAGTGTAGGGTATTTTGCAAATTTCTTCTCGTGACCTTCTAAGCCAACGGTTTTTATCATTGCCATTGCTTTTTCCTTGGCTTCTTTTTTATCAACACCTAAGTACAACAACCCGATTGCTACGTTTTCAAGTACGGTCATCCAAGGGAAAGAGCTGTATTGCTGAAAAACCATTCCAATACGGTCGTCTAAGGTTTGAGATTTGCCTTTAATTAAAATCTCACCAGACGAGGGCTTTTGCAAGCCTGCAATATATCTCAATATCGTTGATTTCCCACAACCTGAAGCTCCCAATAAAACAACAAACTGACCTTGTTGAGGTTTGTCTTCTATAAGCAAGTTGAAATCTTTGATTACATACTTCTGACCGTCATACGACTGATTTATTGACTTTAATTCAACGATGTCGGGTAATGCAGTATTTTCAAATTTTACAGTCATTGTTGTTTTATTTTATATATGCTTGAAAGGGAACATTTTCTTATCAAGCCATTTAAATAACTTATCTTGAAGTATTCCTATTAATATAATTATAAAAAGTACAGCAAAAACTTTATCGAGTCTGCTTTGACGAGCTGCTGTAAAAATCAATGCACCTACACCACCTGTCTTGTTTACAAGTTCAGCAACAATTATATATGTCCAAGAGATAGCGGTAAGCACTCTAATATCATCAAATATTTTTGACGATACATAAGGAAAATATACGGTCTTAAATATTTGCCATTTAGTTGCTCCTAGCGTATATGCAGTTTGCAGGTAAATTTTATCAACCTCCGATATTCTTTGTACTACAACCGGAAGGAGGTAAACAATAATACCAAATGATAAAAATTGAACTTTCATATTTGTTTCTATTCCAAACCAAGCAATAAACAATCCGGTTACTGCAGTAAGTGGAATAAAGCGAATTGCATCTACATAACGGTTTAGAATGCCTCTTACAACCGGAAATAGTCCAATTATAAAACCTAGAAGTAAAGAAACCGATATAGCTTCTAAATATCCAAATATATTAAGTCTGATAGAATAAAAGGTGTTTCTTACAAGCAAGTCTTGAAAGTGTAATTCCTTGAACGACATCAATACTTCAAGTGGATTGGGTAAAATTGACCTGCTCACTAAGCCGGTAAAAGTTACAAGACTCCAAAGACTTATTATTATAAATAGACCAATAAGAGGGAGTAATAATGATTTGTCGGTATTTTTTTCTTTCATATAACTAAGCTAAAACATTGATTTTGTAAATTATTATACTTCTGTGTTTTAAAAATCAATTTTAAAACTATTGAGGAAGTAATTCAAAATCTGTTCTTCTGTTTTTTGCTTTGCCCGATTCAGAATCATTATCTGCAATAGGCTTGTCTGGTCCATTACCTACAACAATAAATCTGTTTCTGTCGAATCTATGTTCTGAAACTAAATATTCAACAACAGCTCTCGCTCTTTTTTCTGAAAGTAATTTGTTTGAACTTGCACTTCCTACATTGTCGGTGTTTCCCTCTATTCTGATACGTGCATTTGCAAAAGATTTAGCAATGTCGAGAAATTCATTATCAATAATATATTTTGCGTTTTCATCAAGTTCTGATGAGCCAGTTCTGTATGCAATAGAAACTCTCTTTGTAGAAATTGCTTCAACGGTTTTCTGGGTAGCACTAGCTGTTGAGAATGATACCGATGCTTCTGATGCATGTTCTGCTCCGATAAGATTTATTGATGAAATAATTGAAGAGTTGCCAACGAGTCTCCAGCTTGAAATGTTTTCTGTTGGATAACCTGTTTTTGCATATTTAATAGCCATTTTGTTGTATATAGCTTCTCCGGTTATTCCTTTGTAATCTCCTTGTGTGTTGAAGAAATTTAAATTATCGCCATAGGTACAAATTCTAGCGTTGTTAATTGCTTGAAGGCAGAAATCTTCGGGTTGTTGCAAACCTTTTGATAGAATACTTGCAGCTTTTTGTTTTGCTTGTGCTGATGTATTAATTTCTGCTGCTCCTTTCATCCAACCTTCTACAAGTGCTTTTAGAAGTTCTTTATTATTGTCTACATAGTTCTTTTTTGCAACGAATACATCTGCTATGATATACGAAGCTTCTTTGGTGCTTTGTAGTATTTTAGAACCGTTTACTTTAGCTATACAATCTGCATCGTCTGGGCTCCAAACTACTGCAGCATCTACTTGTCCTTTTTTGAATAAATCTGCTGCATCAATTGCATTAGCTACTTTTATTGGGGTAATATCTGTATAATCTAAATTTCCGGCTTCAAGCAACCACAAAAGGAATGTGTGGCTTGGTGTCATTTCTGCAAAGGCAACTTTTTTACCTTTTAGGTCGGCAACATTTTTTATGGTTCTGTTTACAACTACAGCATCGCCACCTCTCGACCAGTCTGACTGAAATACGATTTGTGGCTCAAAATCTTTAAGTCCTGATACTTCTGTAGTGAAGGCATCAACGGTTGCCCACATTAGGTCAATATTGTCCGACTTCCACGCGTTTCTACAGTCGTTGAAATCGTCTAGTAGTTTAAATTCTACCATGATTCCATACTCTTTGAAGTAACGTGAGCTTTCTGATGCCTCGAAGCCTTCATTAAATAATTGTCCGCCTGCATAGCCTCCCCATGTTACTACACCTACTCTTACAAGTTTATCTTTCGATACTTTTACATCGGCTTGTGTTGTTTCTCCTTTAGGAGCAATGGTTTCTAGTACATTTGTTTTGTAAAGTAGGAATGCTATACCTCCTAGTATTAACAAAACTATCATGAATTTAGATAACGGAGTGAGTTTTGATTTCATTTGTATGTTTTTTTAATTGTTTTTTATTTATAAGAAGCAACATTGAGTAAAATCTTACTTAAAAAAGATTTTTATATTTACCTTCACTAGAATTATTTCTTTCTATAGATTCTTGTTTTGGTGTCACATTACTATTTGGTGAATTGGTTAATAATAAAGAAATACCTTCTTTTTCCATTTTTTCTAGGAGAGCCATTCCTTTTTGTTCATAGACACCATTTTGTAAATCAATGCTATCAATAAATGTTGAAGAAACTTCCATGAATCTTTCCATTTCACCTACTTTATTGCTAATGTCATCAACAATAGCTTCCATTGCTTGGTCAAACAACATCTTTTTGTCTGGGTCGCCATTGATAATAGACATAGCTCTGCGCATAGCCGAATAACCTGAGCGAATTGCTTCTCTTTCTTGTTTTTTTATTCGCACTTCATTCTCAATGTCTTTTATTAAATAGCCTGAATTGTCATACATTTTAGAAAGTACTCTGTAGAGAATTTCCATTTTATTGAGTAAATCAGAAAATCTTTTGTTAGACTCTTCCAATCGTCCGTATTGTCTGGTATTTATGACAACTACATCCATATTGTTTTTGAGTTTAGCCTGTTCTGCCATTTGTAAGTTTTCTTGCATTTCGGCTTCATTCTTCTGTATTATACTTTTTATCTTGTGTATCTGTCCTTTCAGTTTAGAAATGTGTGTATTCATTTCTAGCAGATTGCTATTAAGACTTTCAATATAGGTTTCAAGAATTCCTATAGGGTCTATGTTTACAAACATACCGGTAATGGCACGCATTGCACTTTTATACATAAACCAAATAAGATTTCTAAATTTCGGATCGAAAATAATATAAAGAATTGCTCCTAAAACTACAAAAAGGATAACTGCATGCAGGGTGTTTTTTAATATTGACACTATATATGGTAAGAAAATGTACAATAAATACCCGATACCTATGATAGCGCCTGCCATGAAGATAAAACCGGTTACACCTTCGGGTTTTTGCCAAAATGATTTGGCTTTCCCATTATTCATTAAAAGATTACTCATAGTTGCTGTTTGTGTTTATGTAATGTTTTGTGTTGCTGGTTACTATTTTATTTTTGCTACGTTTTGCATAATTTGATTTACAACAAATTCGTAAGTCTTATTGAAATTCCCTTCGGTCTTTCTTAGTTTTTCTTCTGCTGTTTTTATATTTTGCTCAAAGCTGCCTATTTTATTTTGTGTTTCATTTATTTCTTGAGTCAGTTTTGCTATTTGTTCGCTCTTTACTTTTATTGCTTCTTGTAAAGATAGAATTTCATTTTGTTTTGAACTCACACTTTTGTCAAGCTGAGCTTTAAATTCTGTTGAAAACTGTTTTTGCTCATTACTTAATACACTTAGATAATAATCAGCACTTTCTTTTATTTTTTGTGCATTCAAACCTTTTGTCGATAATGTTGCCATTACGGTCTGAATTTTCATATCTTCAGGCAGTTGAATATTTTGCATAGCATTAAGAGCTTCCATAAACTCCAAGTAATCTTCTCCTGGCATGTTGTGCTCTTGAATTGATTTAAGGAGAGAATCTAAAACAACAGTATCTATTTCTGCATTGTGTGTAATAGAGCTTGTAGAGTTAGTTTTTTCAGGTTGAGGCGCACTATTTACATCCTTTTTTACTTCTAGTTGTTCTGTAGTTTGAGATTTTGTCTCATCAGAAGTTTCTACAAATAGGTTCTTTATTTTATTAAAATCAAAGGCCATATGCTCTTTTTTTATAAATATTTCACAAATATATTAATTATAGTGAAAGCTAAAAATAAATGTAAAAAAAATACTGATTATATAATGTTTTTTGTGGTAAAATAAGTTTTGTATTTGCTATTTTTATAGCTGAATTCAGACACTTGTTGGGTTTACGAACGCCCTGCTGAGTCTTTTGATTATTCACAATTTTAAATTCTCAATTCCATGGCTCTGCAATAGTACCGTTTATTTCCTTTGATTAGTAGACGCTTTTTCTGACAGTTATTTCAAAACTTTCGATTTAAGTTTTTTTTTATCATTTACTTCGAAAAAAACATTTTTATACTTTGGTAAGCTTACGTTTTGAATTGTATATTTGCAAAACAAATATTTTATACTCTAAGCATCATTTTACTTTGGAAAATTACGACCTCAAAAAATGATGACCAAGGACAATTGTATTGATACTTATAAAACAAGAATCATGAATATACAAGCCGAACAAGCAATTATTATTGAGCAATTCAGACAGGTAAACGATGTAAACCTGATGCATGCTATTAAAAACTTGCTCGACTATGCTTTGCAGAAAGAACAGGAAAGTTTTCAAACTTCTGAAGCTCAACAAAAATTGGTAATGGAGCGTTTTGACAAAGTTAGAAAAAATCCTGAAAGACTTCTGAATTGGGAGGAAGCTAAAAAAACGCTAAATGCCTAATGAAAAAGTATATAGTTAAAATTGAACCAGAAGCTCTTGCTGATATTCAAGAAATTACCAACTGGTACAACGAAGCTCGGACAGGACTTGGTAAACGATTCCAGAATACTGTAATTAAGCAGATAAACTCCTTAACCAAAAATCCTCTGATTTACACCATTCGTTATAAGGAAATTCGTTGTATTTTGGTTGAAAAATTTCCATACATGGTTCATTTCTATATTAATAATGAAAATAATACGGTTGAAGTCTTAGCCATAATTAGTACCGATCGCAACCCGAAAATTTGGCAAAATAAAACAAGCAAACATTAGAATTCTTGCTTTTAGAATCCTCCGAGTATTATTTTTTTTAATGAAGCTACCTTGTTTCCATATTAAATACTATTGGCGTAACGTTTACTTCCCCTCCACACCTTCACTTTCGAGGCTTAATGAATTGATTGTAATCTTTTTCTACCATAATATTGCCATGCTGTAGCTTTCTATAAAAAATTAAATAAGTTGCATTGCGTGAAGTTTTTTATAGACACCATTCATTGCAATAAGGTCTTCGTGTTTTCCTACTTCAATTATGCTTCCTTGATTCAGTACCAGTATTAAATCAGCATTCTTTACGGTTGATAGTCTGTGTGCTATGACAAGCGATGTTCTGTTTCTCATTAAATTCTCCAGTGCTTCTTGTACCAGTTTTTCCGATTCTGTATCTAGTGCCGATGTGGCCTCATCAAGTATCAGTATTGGCGGATTTTTCATAATAGCTCTTGCTATGCACAGTCTCTGTTTTTGTCCGCCGGAGAGTAAACTGCCACCATCGCCAATTTCTGTTTGGTAGGTTTTCTCTTTTTGCCGAATAAACTCGTCGGCATTAGCTATTTTTGCTGCAATCTCTATGTCTTTGGGGTCGGGGTTTTCTATTCCAAAAGCAATGTTGTTGGCTATAGTGTCGTTAAACAGAATTGATTCCTGAGTTACAATTCCTATTTGTTTTCTGAGTTCGCTCAGTTTATATTCTTTTATCTCTTTACCATCAATGAGTATTTCGCCCGAATCTATATCGTAAAAGCGGGGTAGGAGGTTTGCCAAGGTGGTTTTTCCTGAGCCCGACTGACCAACTAGCGCAATAGTTTGCCCTTTTTTTATGGTGAAACTTATATTGTTTAATACTCTTTTTGAACCATAGCTAAAACTTACATTTTTAAATTCTATGCTGTCTTTGAATTCTTTAAGCGGAATTGAGTTTTCGGAATCATGAATTGTTACAGGAGTGTCTATTATTTCATTAATTCGATCTAAACTAACAACGCCCTTTTTTATGTTGTATAGTGCCATTGAAAACGATTTGGCTGGATGTATTACTTGGATAAATAAAAACAGGTAAGTAAGTAAAGTCGCACCTGCTATTTCTCCTTTTAGCACGAGAGAACCTCCATAAACTAAAGCTATACTAATGGTGAATACCCCAATAAATTCGGTAAGTGGACTTGCCAGCTTTTGTTTTCTGTTTACTCTATTCATGAGTTTTGTAAAAAGAAATGTGTTGTGTCTAAATTTCGACAGTACACTTTTTTCTCCGCCAAAAGCTTTTACAACTTTTATCCCACTCAGTGTTTCTTCTATAATTACGGTAATGCCACCAATCAAATTTTGCAGATTTCTGCTCGAAGTTTTTAGACTTTTGCTTATTCTTCCGGTCAATAATGCCAAAACGGGAAGTATAATTAATATCAGAATTGTCATTTGATAGCTTAACAGAAATAAGCTTATGATATATACAATCAGTAAAATGGGCGTTTTTATGAGACCCGAAAACGATGAAACCATTGATTGCCTTACTTCGGTTATATCTGTAGATAATCTTGAAATAATATCGCCCTTTTTTTCCTGTGAGAAATATGAGATTTGGAGGTCTAGTATTTTAGCATACGCTTTATTGTATATGTCTCTGGGTACTCCATTCATAACAGGAGAGGAGAAGTACTGTTCAAAATATTCTGATGCTACTTTGAGAAAGGTGAGAATTACCAAAAACGCTGCAACCCACACCAATGCCATGATTGGACCATTGTCTCCATAGTGAATTATTACTGACGAAATTACATAAGACATATTGTGTAATAGTGCTTTTTCTTCAAAAGCAAATGGAACCATAGTCGTTACTAATTCTTGTTCTCCAAAAATTATTGAAAAAAAAGGAATAAACATAGTAATTGAAATAACAGAAAAAACAGATGATATTAAGCTCAATACCAAAACTATAATTACATATTTCTTGTAATTGAGTAAATAAGGCATTATTTTTAAAATGTCTTTCATCTTCTATGTTTTACTGAAATTAATGTAATATTTCTTATTCAATTTGTAAAACTAAACCTTTCAGGTATTCACTTTCCTGATGGTAAATATTCACCGGATGGTCTGTAGGTTGGGTGAGTTGGTGTAAAATTCTTACTGTTCTTCCAGTATTGGCAGCTGCCACAAATACCGATTGTCTAAAATCATCTTTAGAAACCACTTGCGAGCATGAAAAGGTGAAAAGTATTCCACCCGGTTTTATGCTTTCAATTGCTTTTTGGTTGATTTTTTTATATCCTTGAAGTGCATTTTTAAGTACATTATGATGTTTTGCAAATGCCGGAGGATCTAAAATTATTAAATCATATTTATTATCAATATTGTTTAAGAATTGAAACACATCTTCGGTATATGCTTTATGAGCTGTGGTTTCCGGGTAATTAAGTGCTACGTTTTCGTTTGTAAGTTCGATTGCTTTAGCTGAACTATCAACCGAGTCTACTTGTATTGCACCACCCTTGAGTGCATAAACAGAAAACCCGCCTGTATAGCAAAATGTGTTAAGTACCTGTTTGCCTTTCGAATAGTCTTGAACCAATTTTCTATTATCTCTTTGATCAAGAAAAAATCCGGTTTTCTGTCCTTCAAGCCAATCAACTGAGAATAAGCAGTTGTTCTCTTTTATGGTAGTTTTGCCTGTGTTGCCCAGTAGAAATTCGTTCTTCAATTCTATTCCCGATTTAAATGGGAGTGTACCACTACTTTTGTCGTATATGGTGTGTAGCTTTTCTTTAAATATTTCTTTCAGTGTGTCAACAATAATGTCTCTAGAGAAATACATTCCAGCAGAGTGCATTTGTATAACCGCAGCGCCGTTGTAGTAGTCAATTATCAATCCGGGCAGACCATCGCCTTCACCGTGAATTAATCTGAATGCGTTTGTGTTTTCGTTGTTTATTAAACCAATGGATGCTCTGTATTTTATTGCATTTGATATTCTTTTCTTCCAAAATTCAGCATCAATTTTCTCGGGTTTAAAACTCAGCAACCTTACTGCTATTGAGTTGTTTTGGTAATGACCAGTTCCTAGAAATGACCCATCGGCTGCAAGTATTTCTACAAGGTCGCCTTCTGCTATGCCGTCTTCTTTTTTTGCAATAGCTCCTGAAAATATCCAAGGGTGCAATCTTTTTATTGAAGCTTCTTTGCCTTGTTTGAGCTGAATTTTGCGAGGTGTATTGTCCATTCTTTTTTTCGCAAAGATACATTTGATTTTTATATAAAAAAAGAACTTAAACTTTGCTTTTAGAGTATTATTGCTCTCTCTGGTTTTGTAAACACTTCGCTTTTAGTTCTTGTGATATATTTATATTTTATACTTGAAGTTGGGTAAGACATGTATAAGACAGTGATTTGTTTTTATTTGCATTACTATCAGAAAATCAAGCATGTATAGTTTATTATTTTATCGGACTATTGGTTTATGAAACTCAGAATCTGAACACTATTGATTTTATAAGCGTTAAAGTTGTAAATTTGAGAATAGGTGTTTTGAAAGTATACATAATTATTTTGGTGCATTCAAACAAACACTTTGAAATTTATTGCTGTATGTAATTTATAAATTTAATAATATTTTTTATGAAGGCTAGGTTTATATTATTCGCATTATCGTTACTTACCACTTTGCTGGTAAATGCACAAAATATTCGAGTGAATCAATTGGGCTTTTATTCCAAATCTATAAAAACCGCTGTTGTACCAAATACCGCAAATCAGGTTTTTACCATAAAAGATAAAGCAACAGCCGAAATTAAGTATTCTAAAGCTCTCCCTGCTTTAACATTGAATTGGTCATTATCTGGTGAGGATTTTAAAATTGTAGATTTCTCTGATTTTGAAGCTTCGGGCACGTATTATATAGAATGTGGATCAGAAACTTCTTACGATTTCACCATATCTGAAGATATGGTTTATAGAAATTTGCTCACTTGGACCATGAAAGCATTCTATTTGTTTCGTGTTTCTAGCCCTATTGAGAGTGAATACGCTACATTTAATGGAATAGATTATGCTCGAAAAGCCGGGCATGCCGATGATAAAGTAATTATTCACTCTTCTGCTGCAACTACCCAAAGACCTGCCGGAACTATTGTATCGGCTCCTAAAGGTTGGTACGATGCAGGTGATTATAACCTGTATGTAGTAAATGCCGGAATATCTGTGTTTTCATTAATTCATACATACGAGTTACATAAAGATTATTTTAGAAAATTAAATTTAAATATTCCTGAAAGCAACAATTCGGTACCCGATATTATTGACGAAATTAAATGGGAATTTGATTGGTTGTTGGCTATGCAAGATCTTGATGGTGGTGTCTATTTTAAACTCACATCAAAAATATTTAATGGTTTTGAAATGCCCGAATATGATAAGTCAGATAGATATATGGTAGGAAAGTCAACTACCTCGGCATTAGATTTTGCAGCAATGGCAGCAATGGGATATAGAATATTTAAGGATTATGAAACCCAATTTCCGGGTTTAGCCGACAAATGTCTGGTAGCTTCCGAAAAGGCTTGGCTTTGGGCTAAAGCGCATCCATCTATTCCTTATAGTAATCCAGATGATATTAAAACCGGCGGCTATGGCGATAATTCTTTTTCTGATGAGTTTTTCTGGGCTGCTTCAGAATTATTTATTTCCACTCATAAAGAAACATATTATAATGAGCTTAATTTCAATTTAACCTTTTCGGGTCCTACTTGGCCTATGGTTAATTCTTTGGGACTTTTGTCTTTGATGATTCATCGCAATGATTTGCCCGATTATGCCAATATTACTCAGATTGAATCAAAATTTCGAGGTTTAAGTGAGAGTCTCTATCAAACATATAGCAGTTCGCCTTATAAAGCATTGATAAGTAAATTCGATTGGGGTTGCAGTGGCGAAATAGCTGCCAGAGGTATGGTGCTTGGCACGGCATACAATTATTTTAAAGATGAGAAATATAAAATAGCGGCAACCGATGGTTTAAACTATTTACTGGGAAGAAATCCTACAAGCTACTCTATGGTTACAGGCTTTGGCGATAAAACTCCTATGTTCATTCACGACCGCCGCTCTGGCTCCGATGGTATTGCTCAGCCGCTACCCGGCTATCTTGCAGGTGGACCTACTACTCAATCGCGCAACGATTGTGGAGCTAGTGCATATCCTTCTACATACCCCGCAAAATCGTATATTGATGCTCAGTGTAGCTATTCGACCAATGAAATTGCTATAAACTGGAATGCTCCTTTTGTTGCTTTGCTTACGTTTGTTGAAAATGCTTATAAGACCGATAAAACTATTTTGGAAATAAATTTACAAGAAGGTTGGAATATAATTTCTACAAACCTGCATCCAGCAGATAGTTCAATAGTTACTCTTTTTGCAGGTGCCGATGTGGAAACAATTAAAACCACAGAATTGGTTTGGTATAAAAATCAGGAGCCGTTTTTAAATACTCTTTCTGCATTAACTGCCGGTAATGGTTATTTGGTAAAAATGAATAAGCCTTTTACGCTTACCGTTACTGGAATACCTGCAAAAGAAACAAATTTCATTTCAGCAACCAAAACAGGGTGGGCGTTAGCTGGTTGCTCTTTTCAATCTCCTCGTTTGACTGAGGATGTGATAAATAGTAATACCATTGATATTGTTAAAAACTTTGAAGGGTATTGGACAAAAGATAGCTTAGGAATGCTTCTGTATATTAAACCCGGAAAAGGTTATTTTATTCACGGTAAGTAAGTTTTTTGTTTAATAAAATATACAGATAAGTAACTATATTCTTTGCAATTTTCCACTATTGTGCGAATATGGTTGCTTTTTTACATTCAAATGTGTTACACTTTTCACAAACAAGCCAGCTTATTGAAAATGCTTGTCGCTAAAGTGCGAACATAAGCAAGGGCATCAAAACAAGTGTTCGCTAAGTTGCGAACGTCTGTTTTGATGTAAAAAATACCGCCGCATAATAGCGAACATAAGCCCGAGTGTCAAAATATACCTTCGCATAATAGCGAGCAT
The DNA here is from genome assembly GCA_016714605.1 of Bacteroidales bacterium. Classification (GTDB taxonomy): domain Bacteria; phylum Bacteroidota; class Bacteroidia; order Bacteroidales; family UBA1715; genus JADKDL01. The sequence continues at coordinate 231,110 of JADKDL010000002.1, forward strand.
CATTTCGAGTGTCATTTGCTATCGCCGCTAATTGGCGAACATCATTTTTTGAATCGTTTGCTATTGTCGCTACTGTGCGACTAATTTTGAGGCTAGCTTTGATTGTTTTCGCCATAGTGCGACAGTAGAAAAGCTTTGTTTTGCTTGCTACAAAAAATATATCTCTATTGGTTTATCTCCTTTATAGTATATTCTGCAAAATCGGAATACTGCAATAGATCTTGTTTGTATAAAAAAGTATTTCTCAAAGAGTAATATTTTACTTTCATGCCGCTCGAATAATATATTTTTATAATTATCTCATTCTCTTCAAACACTTTGAAACTACCTTTATCAACAATAAATTGGGCATCTACAATTGTTGCTAGTTCATTCTGAAACAGCGGACTCTTTCCCGTTATTGAAAAGACGGTATACTCATCTTCAAATCTTGAAAAATATTGCTGCAATGGGTCGAAATTTGCGTTTTGTAGGGCACTTGGTAAGTAAAATTCTACCTTATAGTCTTTTTCTATTACACTACTAATGTTCTTGATAAGGAAACGCGGATAGAATGTCATCTTTACAAACTTTCCGTTTTCAAGTATAGGAACACCACCTGTGTTCATAATTCCAAATAGGTCTATGTCTGTCCGGTTTGCTTTATTGAATAAATCACGTATCTCATACTCTTCCATCAAAACGGCTTTATTGTTAGAGCGCTTGTAGTAGCGCTTGTCAAGAGCCATAAAAGGTGTATGCGAACTATTGCTTATGTTTATTGCTATAATTGTTCCCCGTACATTATTATTGTCAGAGCCTTCAAAATTCAATTCGTTTTCTGAGTTTATAGCAATATATTTTACCGATATTACCTCATGTGCATTATATATGAAGCTGTTCAAATAATAATCGAACCACTCTGCGGTGAATGTTGACGTGTTGGGAAAACTGAATCCTGATGGTTTGTTTTTAGTCGTTTTAATTCCAAAAAGAACGCTGCCACCACCCGAATTTGCTATAGATGCTATTGTTAATGATAATAATTCTGTCTTTTTTGAAAATGATGTTTCAAGGAAATCATTGTTTGCGTATTCCAGATGAATACTTGGTTTTATTTTGTTTTTTAAAAGAAAATGTATTTGTTGCGGTGTTTCAATTTTGTTCATGATAGCGATTCTATTTCTTTATAGAGGGAAAGTATTTCTTTATTGGGTTCTTTTGCAAATTTATATCTAAAATAATCAATAAATAATTCTTGACGCGATTTAGAAAGATCTATATTTTTCTTTGTGTTTGTATTGTCATTATTTTCTGTGTTTTCAATAAATGGCAGAATTGAAATAATGCCTTTGTGTATATCATGCAGTTCCTTCAAATCGCCGGGTTTAAAGTAGGTATCTGTTTTTATGGTACACTCAACCAAAAATTCTTGATTGTCTTTGAGCCAGAGTATAGCATCGTCAAAAGAGTTGAATGTTTTACGTTTCAATTCTTTTCCATTTTCAATGGTTATGGGTGTTAATGTAAGAGCTGTATTGGCAGTTTTCTCAATTATGATAATCTTTTTTTGTTGCGATGCCTCCGAAAAACTATAAGCTACAGGGCTGCCTGAATATGCAATAGTACAATGCTCTGTTTTATTGGTCTGATATCTATGTAAGTGTCCAAGTGCCACGTAATCTATTTGATGAGGTATTATTTCGGCAGATAATATTTCGGAGATAAACTCGATTGGTTTCTCATTATCTGGTTCGGTAATCGTTTCATTTTTATCGAAGGGCAAAAGTGCGTGCGTGAGAAGAATATTCACTCCTTCATTATTGCAATATTTATCGGCCAAGGTAGACCAGTGTGTGTGTAAAAATGTAGAAATAGATTCATCGTTTTCTTTATCTATAAATATCTTAATTCTCTGTTGATTAACGAAAGGAGTGTGGATGATTCTCAGTAATTCACCATTAGTAAGTGCTAATTCTATGAACCCATTGTCGGTTTTTGTGATTGAGAACCCGTTTTCTATGGTTAGCTTGTTTATGATATGAAAAGGATTACCACTAAACAAGATACCATTTAGAAGTGCCAAAGAATCGGGCGATTGTATTCTATCGGGCGAATCGTGATTTCCAGCTATAGCAATAACTGGTCTTTTGCCATTGTTGGTAAGTTCTTTGAGCGTTGTATAGAAAAGTTCTATTGCTTCTATAGGAGGATTGAAATTGTCAAACAAATCTCCTGCAATCAAAACAGCATCTACATTGTGGTGGTTTGCAATCTGAATTATTTCCTGCATTACCAATTTTTGCTCTTCAAATCGGCTGTAGTAATCTAACCGTTTTCCTAAATGCCAATCTGCTGTATGAAGTATTTTCATTTGTTTGTTTTTATTGCTTTTTCAGATTAAGAGTAATTGATCATTAGGGCTGATAAACAGCGTTTAAGTATGTTCTAATTATGGAAATTAATCCATTAAATTCAATGTTCAAGTTACAGAGAAATTAACTTTGAATCAATGAGATTATTTAAAAAGTTTTATTGTGAATGTATTTATGATAGTAACATGTTTTCGTCTTTCAGTATGAAATGTCAATCAGGCATTCAATTTTCACGCTGAACCTTCTTGGTGTTTTCGGTGGTCATTAGGGAGAAAATACAGAGATTCGTGGAAAAGACACAGGTAAGAACTGAGTTATTTCGCAGCTCTTAATTCGTATATGTACTCAATTTTATGATATTTGTCAATTTATCTAAATCATCTGCTATATTTTTCAGAATCAATAGAAACTTATTTTTATGTCGGTCGTTAAATTCAAAAGTGATGCAAATCACCTCTTAGATTATCAAAAATAAATACTCATACTTATGAAAGCAATTACAATAAAATCAATAGCCCTCTTTATGATGTTAGGTGTTTATGGTCTATATGCACAGAAATTTTTCGATTCTTCAATAACATATTCAATAAAAAGCAAAGCAGAAGGTAAAGATATGTTGGTTCATAATGAATTGTATAAATTATATGTAACCAGTGAGGGAATACAACCATATTTAGTTAATACCAAAGAAAAGAGTTCAAACCCTAAAAAGGGAGATATGTTTTCAATTTGCGAGATAGATAATGCGGTGATTTTAACGTTTAAAGATGTTGAATTTGGCACTCAAAAGGTGAAATTGTTTAGTACTAAAGTTGGCGACACTTCAATGGTTGATGCAGATATTGAATTACCAATGATGTGTTTTTATTCGGGTAGCAAAATTGTTTTTGAAGGTGTTGTAAATACTACTGTTGAGAATGTTTCATTGGAGAGTTACAAAATTAAAATCATTTATAACGAGTTGAATTTTACGTATGCGTATATAGAAAAAGAAGATTTTTTGCCTTTGAAATATGAAATATTTGAACTTCAAAAAGAGAAATTAACTACTAAAAATCAAATAATTGTAGAAATAGAATCTATTATGGGTAAATTCTCAAATACTACTGCATCTACAGTAAATTCAAATGAAAAGGAAGAGAAATCGTTTTAAGAAATTATTTTGCAAAATAACGTAAAGAGTCGCCCCATTCGCCAAAAGCAATGGGGTTTCTTTTTTGGTCTAAGCTTATGTTTTCAAGAGACATACTTTGGACTTGATTGTCTGAATTATAAATATCATATTTAGAAGTTTCCAAAGCCGGAGTTATATTGGGCAATATGATATTTGCCCCAGCATTAATAGCTTTTTGCCAACCCAGTTTGTCCATTGCAAGTATAGATGAGGAAGGTATAATTGCTATATCTGGCATCATAATTCTCATTATAGCTATACATTTCAAGCTGAGAAGCATTCTTTCTTGTTGTGTAAGTAGGTATTTATTTTCTTCATAAAGAGGTGTTGAAGAGTTTTCTATGTACGCTCCAGCTATGAATTTGTGAATGTTAGAATCGGCTAAGTATTTCAAATCAGTAGCTATATCCTCGTGTGTTTGGTATGGAATTCCGGTCATAATACCCGAACCTACCTGATAACCAATTTTCAGCAACGATTTCAAGCATCTTTTTCTGTAGTCAAGGTTATGGTCAAAATCGTTTGGAGTTATGTGTTGATAAAGAAAATCGTTGGTGGTTTCCAGATTCAGAATATATCGGTGTGCACCCGATTTAAACCATTTGCTGTATGTTTCCGGCTTTTGTTCACCACAGGCAAGCGTAATGCCTATATCGGTTAATGATTCGTCTTTTATTGACTTTACAATTCTGTCAATTTTATCTATGAATTTGGAATCTTGTCTCTCGCCGGTTTCTATGTAGAGCGATTGATATTTTTCTGTTATTACTTTCTGAGCAATTGATTCAATTTCATTTTCTTCTATTGAAAATCGTTCTATGGCATTGTTTTCTTTTCTTAATCCGCAGAATAGGCAGTTTTTAGAACAAATGTTTGACAGATAAAGCGTAGCTCGTAAATAGATTTTATTGCCAACAGTTTGGTCTCTGAGCTCTCTAGCATATTCAAATAGTAAATCCATTTCTTCCTCTGTCGACGATAAAAGCTCTACAATATCATTTATCTCAAGTGGTTTCTTTTCAAGAATGTTCCTGAAAATCATATCAGAATTGGATTTGGAAGTTTGAATTAATATGAGGCAATGTAAGAATTTCTAGCAATTTATTTGAAATATCTTATCAGTTTAATTTCTAACCATTCAAATGATAAGGTTTTAAAGTAAAGAAAATTTTTGAATTTTCTTTACGAATGTTTTAATCATAAAAAAAGCATGAGATTTTTATCCCATGCTTTTTTATATGCTTTAAATAAATATTACATTTCTTTTTTATTAAATACATATTGTAAATTAAACAATAGCATATCGTTTTTTATGTAATTGGTTTTCTCAATTCTGTTAAGATAATTTGCTTGTAATTTAAAACCTTTACCAAGTATAATATCTACACCTACAGTAGCTATCATAAATGTGTTATCATCTGCTAAATAGGTGTTTCCTACATAATAATCAAACCCAAAAGTAGGTTGAATTCTGTCTTTAATATTTATCATTTGGTGGTAATATAAGCCATTGTATTTAGTAACTGTTGGTGCGGTTTCAATGGTATCAGCAGTAATATTTCCATAGGTTCCTGATATGAAACCGAAATCAATTCTTGTTGGTTTTGCTCGAAGCGAACCATCTATTCCTAAATATCTTGTAGTAAGTTGGTCTGTTAGGGTAGCTGTTTGTTTGTAATTAGAAATACCTGCAAATAGTCCTATTTCTAATTTTTCAATAGGGGTTACGGCAATTCTTAATAATTCTTTAAGTCCGCTAACATCATTGGCGTTTTTAGATTTACTTGTTGCTATGTCATTAAATGGCAAAGCACCATCGGTATTGGCAATCATAAAGTTATATTTAAGGAATTTTGTTTTGCCATAGAAATTTACACCTAAATCATAAAAACCTCTTGTTTTAAAGTTTTTTGCCAACTATTTACAATTAATGATCTGTTTATCAAAAGTATGTCGGCCGATGAGATAAGCGAGCCTTGAAGTGCTCCGGGAGAACCTATTAATCCCGCTTTAATTGAAAATAAATCTTTTACAATATCAAAGTTTAAATATGCAGTAGTTAAATCAAGTTTAAACTTGTCGGCAGAAATCATTATTCCCCAATCAACTTTCGGACTTAACTTACCGTAAGGCATGACTCTTAATCTAGAAAATGCAAATCCGAATGGAGATGTGCTATTACCATCGGCATCAGGCTCAAGGAATACATAAGAAAAATTCATTTGTGAAAATCCTTTAATTCCTATAGTTGGTTGAAACTTTGGTTCTTCAGTTTTCGGTTTTGTAGTTGTGTCGGTTGGCGTTTGCGCAACTATACCTGAAAAAAAGAGAAAAAAAGATACGCTTGTTACAAGTAGTTTTCTTATCATAAGTTTTGGATTTAATTTATTTTTAAATTTTAAATTATTTGCTTGTATGGTTATTAAAAAAATGGCAATGTTTAGTTATTGTCAATAAGGTTATAAAACTACAGTAATAATTTACATTAATTTAACACAAATGTAGTGATTCATATCAATAAAATTGAACTAATTAAATAGTATTTTATAGGTGTAATTACTGGTTTATATAAATAAAAAAGAGGGATGAAAATTATTTTCCATCCCTCTTTTTTATTGTGTTTGTTTGATTTTTAGAATTTTACAGGAGATTTATCGCCTAAGATAAGAGCTCTGGTTTTGAGTGGTAACCCAAAACACTTAATAAATCCTTTAGCATCTTTTTGGTCATACGTTTCTACATCGCTAAAACCACCAAGTTCTTTGTCGTACAATGAATATGGAGATGATATGTGTATAGGAATAACATTTCCTTTGTATAATTTTACACCAACTCTGCCTGTTACTACTCTTTGAGTTTCATTTACAAATGCGTCTAGTGCTTGTCTGAGCGGGGTGAACCACTCTCCGTTATATACCAAATTGGCATAGGTTTGCGACATCTTTTGTTTTTCATGTAGTGTTGCTTTGTCTAGCGTGAGTGTTTCTAGCAGTTCATGAGCTCTATAAAGAACTGTACCTGCAGGAGTTTCATAGACACCTCTAGATTTTAAGCCAACCAATCTGTTTTCAACAATATCAAGCAATCCTACCGCATGTTCTCCGGCAATTTTGTTTAGTGTTTTTATTATTTCTACCGAATCAAGCTTTTTGTCATTTACTGCAACCGGAATACCTTGTTCAAAATCTATAAAAACTTTAGCTCCTTTTTCTGGTGCAGTTTCAAAGGTATTGCTCATCTTAAGCATATCGTACTCATGCTCTTGATCGGGGTGTTCTAATACACCACCTTCGTGAGATAGATGCCAAAGATTTCCGTCTTCTGAATATATTTTTGTTTTTGATATACCCCAAAGTGGAATATTTCTTTTTTCTGCATAGTCAATAGCTTCTTCTCTTGATGTGATTTTCCATTTTTCGTCTTTCCAAGGGGCTATAATTCCAATTGTAGGGTCTATTGCCATATATCCTAATTCAAAACGTACTTGGTCATTTCCTTTACCGGTAGCTCCGTGAGAAACAGCATCGGCACCTTCTTCCTTTGCAATACGCATTTGGTGTTTTGCAATGAGTGGTCTTGCTATTGATGTGCCCAATAGGTATGTGCCTTCATATTTAGCTCCCATTTTAAGGGTAGGCCAAACATACTCTTCAATAAATTCTTTTTTCAGGTCAACAACATAACATTTTGATGCTCCCGAAGCAAGAGCTTTTTCTGTAATCTTATTTACATCAATTTCTCCTTGTCCAATATCAGCAGCGTATGCTATAACTTCGCATCCGTAATTTTCTTTAAGCCAAGGTATAATCACTGAAGTGTCTAGTCCGCCCGAATATGCTAATACTACTTTATTATATGTTTTAGTTGTCATGATTTTATTTTATTTATTGCATGTATTTAATTCAATTTTTTTAAAAGTGAAATTGTAGATAAAACAGTTTTATTCTGTTAATTTACAGTCGTAGCCCAATATATGAAGCATGTCTTCAACAGATTGTTCGTTTCTAAAAACATAGTCTATATAGTTCCCTTTTTTATCGCGGTCTATAACTACTTGTTTTGGAGATGGTATTAAGCAGTGTTTTATACCTCCGTATCCACTTATGGAATCTTGGTATGCACCGGTATGGAAAAAGCCTAAATACAGTGGTTCTTTGTCTGTAGGGGCATACTTTGGAAGGAATACCTGTTGATTTAAATCTTCAGAGTTGTAATAATCTGAATGATCGCAGCTTATACCACCTATATTTACTCTGGTGTAATCGTTTTTCCATTTATTAATAGGGAGCAAAATAAATTTCTCGTGTATAGACCACGCATCGGGTATGGTATTCATCAAGCTATTATCAACAATATACCATAATTCGGCATCGTTTTGTTGTTTTTGATCAAGCACAGAGAAAATGATTGCACCACTTTCACCTACTGTATATTTTCCAAATTCAGTGTAAATATCTGGTTCGTCAACACCCTCATTGCTACATGCTTCTTTGATGTTTACAACTATTTCTTTTATCATATATTCATAGTCGTATTCAAAACCAAGATGATTTCTAATAGGAAATCCGCCACCTAAATTTATGCTATTTAATGAAGGGCAAATTTTCTTTAGTTCTATATATATGTTCAAAGCTTTTTTAAATTCTCCCCAATAATACAAACTGTCTTTGATGCCTGAATCTACAAAAAAGTGAAGCATCTTAAGATTTAATTGTTTGTTTTTGCTTACGTTTTCTTTGTAAAAAGTAAGTATTTCATTAGGTCTAATACCTAATCTTGAGGTGTAATATGCAGATTGAGACTCCTCGTCAATAGCCATTCTCAGACCAATATTTATGGAATCTTTGCCCAATTTAGAAAGCAGTCTGTTTAGTTCAGATCTGTTATCTAATACTATAATTGAATTTTTAAATCCCTTTTTCTTGAAATTCACTATTTTTTCAATGTAGTCTGGAGTTTTATATCCGTTGTGTATTAAAATAGTGTCTTTAGTAAGTTCGCCGGTTTCATGCAGTTTTTCAACTAAGTCAAGGTCAAATGACGATGAGGTTTCTAATTGCACTTTTTCTTTCAGCGCAGTTCCTACAACATGATGGAAGTGACAGCATTTGGTACAATAGCAGAAGTGATATTTGCCTTTGTAATTGTTGGCATTTATGGCTCTGTTAAATAGGTTTCTTGATTTTCTAATCTGATCAGATATTTTTGGTAAATATGTCAGCTTAAATGGAGTACCATATTTTTTTATTAAATACTCGAGAGAAATTCCATGAAATGTAAGATAATCATCTCTAAGGTCAAATCCCTCTTGTGGAAAGTAATATGATTGCTCAATCAAGTCAAAATAACTATTCTTCATTACAACAATTTAGTTTTTAGAAAAGTAATAAAAAAAAACGGATTGCAAATGTAATTAATTAGAGAATACTAGCATACTATGTATAGAAAATTATAAATCTTTTTTAATACAATTTTAATAATTACATATTAACACTCATTTGCGATAATATGTTGTTTTAATTAAAATATTTGCTATTATTGCTGTTTATTATGGGAGTTTGGTTCGATTAAAATATTTTTTTAATAAATATTTTAATTTATTTCTTGAAGTTCTTTTTATAAAACATATTATTTCTTAATTTTGGCGCCCTAAACAATTATATATTTAAAATATTTAACAAAATAATATGCTTAAAGAAATATTAGCTATATCCGGACAATCAGGTTTGTGGAAATTAGTTTCTCAGACAAAAAATGGGATTATTGTAGAAAATTTAGATTCTAAAAAGCGTATTCCGGCTTATCATACTTCCAAAGTTAGTGCTCTCGAAGACATAGCAATATATACTGAGGATAAAGAAGTACCTCTTAAAGATGTTTTCAAGAAAATTTATGAAATTGAAAACAAAGAAGAAGTAGTTATGAAAAAAGATGCTTCTAATGATGATGTAAAGAAGTATTTTGTTACTATACTACCTGATTATGATAAGGATAGAGTATATGTTTCTGATATGAAAAAAGTATTCGTATGGTACAATATACTTTTGAAGCAAAATTTAATGAATTTTGAAAATGAAGTAAGTTCGGAAGTGGCTGAGACTCCAAAAACTGTAGATGCTGAGGTTGCTACCGAAGAAAATAATGAAAAGCCTGTAGTTGCAAAAAAACCTAAAAAAACCGCTGCACCTAAAAAAGCCGAATAAATTTTATTATATAAAGTCTTTATTCAAAGGTCTGTTAAGCAATGTTTTCATGAAATATGCTTAATAGATCTTTTTTTTGTTAATTCTCTTCTTCTGTAGGGTTTATCTGGTTCAACTCTGCTTCTTCAGAAATTTTAGTTTCTTTTCTCTGATTGAGCAAATGAATATTTTCTTGAAGTTTAATATATAGTAAGTAAGAAACCCAAGCATCTGTTGCTGCATAGGTTAGTTGTGGTAGGGTAAGTTCAGAGTTCTCCCAGTTAGAAAGTTGCTGTGCTTTAGATATTCTAAAACCCAGTACAATAGGGGCTAATGTTTTTAGTCCGAAATTTTCTATACCAAACAATTTTACAAAATCTTGTAATTCAAAAAAACCTTGCGGTTTAAATTTCCTAATTTTTTGTAGTGCCTTCAAATCATCTCTTATTGCAACACCAACTTTAAGTATAGATTGGTCTTGAAATATCTTCATTATATCATTAGATATTCCAATTTTATTAATTCTAAAAAGGAAAGCGTTTTCAGAGTCGGAGAGTTGCAGAAGCGCTACCGAATGAGAGTTACCTTTATGAAAGCATGGTTTTGTCTCGGTATCAAAGCCAAGAATAGGTTTAGATGAGAGGTATTTTATAGCTTCATTGTGTATAGTGGAATTGTCTACAATATGCAAATTGCCGCTGAATGCTCTTAGAGGGTATTCGTTTATCTGTTCTTTGTCAATATTTGTTATTTCAGGAAATGTGAGCAGCATATTATGATCTTTCTGTAATTTCTAAATCGCTATATTGCAGCAGATGAAGCTCCTGAAGTAAGCCTAAAACTCTTATTCCCCAATATTCTTTAAATGCTTGTTTGCAAAAATATAAACCAACTGCAATGCTCTCATCATAGCCTTCTCTATATATTTGTATGAAATCTCTTAAATCTTGAAATATATCTGCAAAAGCTTCTGAAATACTTGTGTTTACGGTTTCGCCTGTGGAAAATCCGGTTGATTCAGTTACGTCAAAAAAAGCATCGTTTTCACCCATCAAGTTTGCTATTTTTGAATGAATTATGTTCCAATCTTGTTCGGAAACATATTTTTCACAATAATCATCTTCATCAATCTCAAATTCAGGCAGGAGTTGAGATTTTAAATAAAGTAAAGAAAGTAGTTTTACCGATTTTTCTACGAAACTTTTTACATCTAATGATTGGGCAGTTTCGAGAAAAGCACAAAACTCAGCCGATACGGTTACAAATTCAACAATATCTTTCTGTTGTTTTATATTCATTCTACTTGCTATTTTTGGATTTTAATTTATACTCGCAAAAATAATAAAAAATATCACTTAATATCTTTTTTTTTGAGGTATGTGGGAAAATATAAAAGGCATCTTTAAAATCAACTATTTTCCTGCTTGCTCAATTTTTTAGAAGTCCTCATTTACAATAGGTAAACATTGGCTTTTTAGAAATTACAAACCTTGGAACAGTGGTTTTAAAGATGCCCTAAAAATATTATTGTTTTATCACCTTGACTTTAAACTTCTAGTGTTTCTGTAGCTTGATGTTTAAAGTTTTGGTTTAAAAATTTTTTATTTAAATCTTGCTAAGAATTAATGTTCTTAGCAAGCTCTTTTATTGTTTAGATTTATAAGTTACTAGTTTCTCAATGAGTGCATCAATTTTAGGGTCTGTAATGCAGTTTTCCGGATTTTTCTTGTACCATTCTGCAATTTCTTTTATTCCTTCTGCAAACAATATTTGAGGGTTGAATTCTGGTACTATGCTTTTAATTTTTGCGTTGTCAAATATCATGCTGTGGGTCTTGTCACCTAGAAGGCTTGAACCAATCTCACTATCAAAATTAGCTATTTCTTGCGATGTAATATGAACTTTTTGTGCTGTTGTGCCAAATGCATCTGCTACCATATCAAAAATCATGTTCCAGGTTAGCAATTCGTTTGATGTTATGTGGTATGCCTCGCCTAGAGCTTTGCTTTTGCCTAATAAACCAACTAAACCTACCGCAAAGTCCTTATGATGTGTAAGTGTCCATATAGAAGTGCCATCGCCATGAACTACAACTGGTTTGCCTTTGAGCATTCTATCTACAATGGTATAGCCGCCTTCAAGTGGTAATAAGGTTTTGTCGTATGTGTGTGATGGTCTTACTATTGTAACCGGAAACGATTTTTCTTTGAATGCGTTCATTAAGATATTTTCGCATTCTATCTTGTTTCTAGAATATTGCCAATATGGATTTTCTAATGGCGTTTTTTCTGATACCGGTAAATGTTGTGGTGGGGTTTGGTATGCAGAAGCTGAACTAATAAATATAAATTGTTTTGTTTTGCCTGTAAATAATTTTATATCGTTTTCAATGTGTTCTTTTGTAAAAGCAATCCAGTCTACTACAGCATCAAAATTATAATCTTTTAAGATTTTCTGAGTCTCTTCAAAATTTCTTATATCTGCATTGATCTGTTTTACTCCGGTAACATTTCTTTTAGAAATTGAAATACCTCGATTTAGATGGTAAAGTTCTATGCCTTTTTCAATTGCCAAATTTGTACAAGCCGAACTTATAATGCCTGTTCCTCCAATAAATAATACTTTCATTTTTATTTTTTTTTGTGAGTGATATGTTTTCTGATTGTTAAAAATCAAATATTCTTTTGCATATCAAAATATTTTAATGCCAAACAAAACTAAATAAGATTTGGGTTATTATATTATGAAAGGAAATTTATTTAAATGAAATAAAACATTATATCAAATTCAAATCTGTTTGGGATGTAATTTTCTCACAATAGTGACATTTTAAGCTCACATCTTCCTTTGATAGCACCAGAAATTTCGACTGGATTTTTTCATGATTTGAAATGCAATTTGGATTGATACATTTTACAATACCAACTATTTTATCGGGAATTTCTACAACTTCTTTGTGAACTACCTCATAATCTTTAATAATACTAATTTTTGCCTGTGGTGCAATAAGAGATATTTTATCAATGTCTTCGCGATCGAAATACTTGTCAGAAATTTTTATAATGCCCTTACTACCAAGTTTTTTGCTTTCGAAATTAGATCCGAAAGTTATCATTTTATCTTCAAGCTTATCTAGATTTAATATAGAAATCACCTTAAATACGGTTTTGCTTGGTATATGATCTATAACAGTTCCATTTTTTATTGCACTAACCTTGAAATGTTTTCCTTCTTTCATACTTGTATTTGCATTAATATTATTGGGCTTCTATTTCTGAATTCTATTTTTTATTTAAGACCTAAAACGTGACTGATAATTGCTTGTCTGGTATATACACCATTTAGTGCTTGTTGAAAGTAGTATGCTTTATCGGTAGAGTCTACGTCTGTGCTTATTTCATTTATTCTTGGCAAAGGGTGCAATACTTTCATGTTGGGTTTGGTATCTGAAAGCATTTCGGCTTTCAGTATATAGGCATTTTTTGTCTTCTCGTATTCCATTGGGTCTAGGAATCTTTCACGTTGTACTCTCGTCATATACACAATATCAGCTACTTTCATTGCGTGAGGCAGTTGTGTAGTTTCATGATATTCTATATTGTTCTGTTTTAGAAATACTCTATAGTCGTCTGGGAGTTTTAATTCTTCTGGCGATACAAAGTAGAAAACAGGTTTGAAAGTAGCCATTGCCATTATCAAAGAATGTACGGTTCTTCCATATTTCAGGTCTCCCACTAAGGTTAGTGTCAAGTTATCTAGTCTCCCTTGTGTTTTTTGAATAGAGTACATGTCAAGGAGTGTCTGGGTGGGGTGCTGATTTGAACCATCGCCGGCATTAATAACAGGAAGCGATGTTAATTCACTTGCCAAACGAGCCGTTCCCTCCAACGGATGCCTGATTATCAATAGATCACAATAATTTGAAACGGTTCTTATAGTATCAGAGAATGTTTCACCTTTAGACGAACTAGACGATGAGGCTTCAGAGAATCCTATTATTCTACCACCAAGTCTAAGTACTGCGCTTTCAAAACTAAGTCGAGTTCGTGTAGATGGTTCAAAAAACAAGGTGGCAACTATTTTACCATTCAGTATGTTTTGATGTGGGTTAGCTTCAAATTCTTTTGCTAGATTAAGTATTCTTAGGTACTCTTCTTTTGTGCAATCTGTGATTGACACCAAACTTTTAGAAACCATTTATTTAATTTATAGTGTTATTATTTTTTTGAGAATTGTTTACATAAAAAAAGCTGATTGTTTTTCAATCAGCTTAATAATATCTATTTTCCTTCTTCGTCTTCTTCGTCAACAAAATCTTCTTCGTCTTCTAAGTCTTCATCCTCATCTTCGTCAAAGTCATCTTCGTCTTCATCGTCAAACAAATCATTATCAAAGAAACGACCTTTAGTGTTTTCTTCAAAATTGAGATTTCCAACACTTGATCCTTTAATAAAACTCATTGCATCAGTGAAACCATCCATGAACTTTGAAAAATCTTCTTTGTACAAGAATATTTTATGTTTTTCAAAATGAAATTTACCTTCACCGTCAAATATTTTTTTGCTCTCAGTAATAGTTAAATACTGTTCCTCATTTTTTGTAGATTTTACATCGAAGAAATATGTCCTTTTTCCTGCTCTTACCGATTTAGAAAAAATCTCATCTTTACTTTTCTGCCTATTATCTATATTCTCATGTCCTCCCATTCAATAAAGATTTATTAAATAACACTCTCTTTTTATCTTATTGTCAAAGGTAATATTTTTTTAATTATAAAGATAATATTTTTTCGTAACAAACATTGATATATTTTACAATTGCCTTGTTTTTTCGTTTTATATCATTTTAATGCATTGAAATTTAAATATATAATAAATAAAGAGTTTTTTTCATGCGTATTGATTTTTTTTTGATGTTTTTTTTAATTTAGTGATGATGGTAATTTATTTATTAAAAATTAAATTGAGTTTATACAGTATTGATTTAAATACAAACTTGAAAATAGAAGTTATTATATATTCCATCTGTTTTATTGCCGCCTGAGCATTCACTGTTTTCAATAATCTTAATATTTCTTTTTAAGGGTTATATATAATTTTGAATTTTTTTAATTTGAACTATTGTAAAACGTGGGTTTATTTGTACAGTTTACTGTAAATTCAAATACTCAAATTATAAAAAAATAATGTTTAGTAATATTGTACTGAATTAGATTTTTATAAATTTGCAAATCAAAAATAAAAAAGTTCTTTTGCTTTATGATTAATAGACGTTTGATTAGAATAAAAATTCTTCAGGAGGTATACGCATACGACAAACGAGGAGATGGAAATGCAGTACTTTCAGAGAAAGAGTTATTCTTAAGTCTTGATAAATCGTTTGAATTATATCTGTTTTTCATACAGTTGCTTAAAGATATAAAGTTTCAGGTAGATTTAAAAGTTGATCAGATAAAGAACCGACAGATTAAGGCCGCAGACGAAGAGTGGGAGAAATATGTTAGACTCCAAAACAATAGAGTTTTAATTAAAATATCTGAAAATCAGGATCTAGAGAAGCATTTACGGAACAACAAAATAACATGGGGTTCTGATAGTAAATTAGCAAAAGAATACCTGAAAATAATTATAGACTCGCCCGAGTATACTAAATATATTGAAAAAGAAGATTCGGTAGGTTCTGATAGGAAATTTTTAGCTGCTTTCTGTGAAGAAATCCTGTTGGATTCCGATAAAATTTTTGAAGAACTTGAAGAGCGCAGTATTTTTTGGAACGATGAAGAAGATTTTATTGTAAGCATGTTAGTTAAAAGCATAAAACAATGTAAATCTGATGACGAGCCATTTAAATTTTACAAGTCAGCTATTAAAGATGAAGAAGATGTTGAATACACTAAACGACTATTCAGAAAGGCTTTAGCTAATATTCATAATCATGATGAATTTCTTAAGTCACAGATTGATAATTGGGATATAGAACGTGTAGCAGAGCTTGATTTGCTTATTATTAAATTAGCTCTTATTGAAGCAATTGAGTTCCCTTCTATTCCTACAAAAGTAACTTTAAACGAATTTTTAGAGATTTCTAAAAAGTATAGTACTGAAAAAAGTAGTACTTTTGTGAACGGAATTTTGGATAAAGTCTTTAAAAAATATGTTGAGGAAAATATAATAATTAAAAAAGGTCGTGGACTACTAGAGTAATTATTCAGGTATTGTAATTTATGTTTAAAATGAATGTTAGTAAAATAAAACATTCTTAAGATATTAAAATCAAATATTTAAGGATAATTTTAAAGTGTGATAATGAAAAAACAATTTAAAAATAAATATATGAAACGAGTACATTTAATTTTATTATTTATGCCGTTTATTGCGATTTTTCAATTTTGCAGTACCGACACATCAAAAAAAACAACTGAATCAGAAGCTGTTAGTTCAAATTCACAAACTGATACTTTACAAGGGGAAGAACAGTTATTAACAAATATTGAATTTGAGGAAAAAACGTACGATTTTGGTCAAATTAAAGAAGGTCAAAGTGTAAGTCATAATTTTAAATTCAAAAATACAGGAGAAAATCCTTTAGTTGTTAAGTCGGTAAAAACAAGTTGTGGTTGTACAGCTTCAGATTACACCAAAACGCAAGTAGCTCCGGGAGAATATGGCAATATTGATATTGTTTTCAATAGTTCTGGCAGACCTGGTCCTAATCATAAATCGCTTACTGTAGTTGCAAATACTCAACCCAAAACGACAGTGTTGACTTTTAATGCAGAAGTTTTAAAATCAGAATAATTAAGTATATATATAATAACAAAAAAAAAGCAAACATGAATTTATTAAACATTTTACTTCAAGCACAACAAGGTGGTAGCGGTTGGCAATCAATGGCGCTAATGGTAGGGATTATCGTTGTATTTTATTTTTTTATGATAAGACCTCAAATGAAGAAACAAAAAGAAATTAAAAAATTTCGAGACAATTTAGATAAAGGAATAGAAGTAATTACAATAGGCAGTCTGTACGGAAACATTAAAGAAATTAATGACAATATTGTAACACTTGAAATTGCAGAGAATGTTAAAGTAAAAGTTGATAAATCTGCTATTACTCAAGGTCCAGCTGATTTGATTGGCAAAAAATAAAATGCTATAAAAAACAATGAAAGGGAATTGCCTTTATAGAATGCTAAATGTGCCGTCTATAAAGTTAGTTCCCTTGTTTTTTATCATATTTTCGATTTTATATTTCATAAAGTGTACAATTACTGCGTTTTATTTTTTTTGAAAGAGGCATTTTTAAACAACTATATTAATATTGCGCTTTATTTATGTTCTAGAAATCAATGAATTTGAAAAGATGAATTATTAAAAATGGAAAAATCAAAAAATGTATTTAGCAGGATAATTGCAAGAATAGACAGTAGGTTTATTGCTTTTGCAATTTTTTTGATTATTTCTGCATTTTTTTGGTTTTTAAATGCCCTTGAAAAACAGTATTCATTTACTATGAATATTCCAATAAAATATGACAATATTCCTACAAACAAAATAATTACAAACGAGCTACCCAAAGAGTTTAAGGTAAGAGGAAAAGCTTATGGTTTTGCATTGATAAAACAGCATCTGGATGTTTACACGGAGCCAGTGGTTATTGATGTCAAAAAATATGCAAGTTTCATTGATAGAAATAAATATATTTTTTTGCCAAATAAGCAACATGAAATTTTTGAGTCTAAAATAAATTCAGACTTTATGATTGATAATATTTTGCCCGATACTATTAATTTTCACTTTTCAATAGTACATACCAAGAAAGTACCGGTAAAAAGCAATATTCAAGTTGCATTTAGAAATCAATTTCAGCTTAAAAACGAAGTATCATTCATTCCTGATTGTGTTGAAATAGCTACCTCTAAAAAATTTATTGACTCTATAAAATATATTGAAACAAACGAATTGATTTTATCCGATTTATTTGAAGATACCAGATTGTCAATTTCGCTTAAAGAAAATACAAATATTAAAATCACTACAAAAGAAGTATTAGCTACTGTTGAAGTCGAAAAATTTACAGAAAAAATATTAAAAATTCCAATTAAAAAAATCAATACCCCGAGTAATTTTATTGTTTCATTATCAGAAGATTATGTGTATATAAAATTTTATGTGGGTCTGAGTAAATACTATGACTATAATGCTGATAATTTTGACGTGTTTGTAAATTGCGATTCAATAAAATACAAACCCCAGGTCTTAGATATTCAGGTCAACACCCCATATGGAGTATCTTTAGTATCTGTAAATCCAACAAAAATCGATTATATTTTAAAAATCAATTAGATGTTAAATATTGGTTTATCTGGAGGCATTGGTAGCGGCAAATCCTTGATTTGTAAGATATTTGAGATGAATGGTGTTCCTGTATATTATACAGACAATAGGGCAAAATTTTTGATTGAAAATTCATCTAAAATAAAAAACACTCTGATTGGAGCATTTGGAATCGATATTTATAATAATAATGGTTTAAATAAAGAGAAATTATCAGAATTATTATTTAATAACAATCAAAACCGGATAGTTATTAATTCTATAGTGCATCCGGAAGTATGGAAGGATCAGGAGATATGGCAAGCAAGCCAAAAGAATTGTAGATATGTAATTACTGAATCTGCTTTATTGTTTGATACCGGTTATTACAAGAAATTTGATTACACAATTTGTGTTTGTTCTCCTATAGAAACTAGAATTGTAAGATTACTACAACGCGATGTTTTAAGTAACGAAGTTGAAATAATAAAGAAAATAGAATCGCAGTCGACCGATGATTTTAAAAGGGGACTTGCCAATTTTATTATAGAAAATAACGAAAAGGTGTCAACCTTAGAGCAAATATATTCATTACACAAACATTTAATAACGATATAATACATGGCAAAGTATGCTAAATGGCTCGGATTAGGAGCAGGTTGGGTATTTGGAGGTCCTATTGGCGCTATTGTTGGATTGGCAATAGGTTCGCTGTTCGATTCAGTTACCGTTCAAAAGAATGTACTTGAAGGTAGTAATGCCTCAAGTGGAACGGGCAAATCTACAAAAACAGATTTCGCAATTAGTCTCATGGTACTTATAGCTGCTGTTATGAAAGCAGATGGTAAGATCATGAAATCTGAACTTAATTTTGTTAAAGATTATTTAACAAAGCAATTTGGATTTGATGCTGCTCAAGAGCTTACGCTAGTATTAAGAGATATTGTGCAGCGAGATATTCCGGTAGACGACGTGTGTTTTCAAATAAAAAGAAATTTAGATTATAGTTCCAGATTACAATTATTGCATTTATTGTATGGAATTGCCCAAGCTGATGGCAAATTTGAAGTTGCCGAGTTGGATTTGATTAAAAGAATTGCCTCCAATCTGGGAATTTCTGATGCTGATAAGGAATTTGTAAAATCTTTTTATTTTACTACCAATACAAATTATGCTTATGATATGTTAGAAATCTCTGCTTCTGCAACAGATGAAGAAGTTAAAAAAGCATATAGAAAAATGGCAATAAAATTCCATCCCGATAAAGTTAGTCATTTAGGAGAAGAGGTTCAGAATTCAGCAACCGAAAAATTCAAGAAACTGAACGAGGCTTATGAAAAAATAAAAAAAGAAAGAGGCTTGAACTAAAATCATTTTCCTCTTTATAATGTGTGATGTAAATCACTCTTTTCTAGATTTTATATTATATCCATAAGTTTGGATTTTGAATAATATTTCATTATATTATTTTTTTTCACTTTTTCTGGCACTTTTTTCACTTTTTTTTCGTCTAATCCATAGATAAAATATAAATTTGTGTGTTTTTATACATTGTTTTATTGAATTATCTAGTATCTATTTAATGTTAAGATAGATAAGGGATTTTGCTAAACTAAAGTTGAATAAGAGTTATGAATTTAATACGGTTATATTTGTTTTTGTTAAGTTTTGTACTGACTTTTCATATATTCTCACAAACCCCCGGGCTTATCTATAAGTCGGCAGATGCCGTCGGGAAATTAGTACTTGACCCCAATAATGATGGTTTTATTTCAAAAACTAAGACTGGATTCTTTGGTGAAGATGTTGTTCAAAGCGAGCTTCCATTTGTTCCTTTAGTACATGTTGGTAAGGAGCCATCCTATGATTTAAAAACAAATGTGGGAAATGCTTCTTTAAATATTATTGATACAGAAAACAGACAATCTTATTTTGTTTACTATAATTCAGTTAAAAAAAACCTTTGTTTTAGAGTTCGATTAGACGCATTGAGTTCTAGTAATATGAGCTATAGTGTGTTAGTTGATACAGACAAATCATTTGGTATAGATGGGGTTGAAGTTGATAAAAATGCAGTACCAAATAACTTGGGGTTTGAAATTGAAATAAATTTTCATAGTGAATTAGGCTTACAGTTATTTAATATAGATGGAACTGTTTCTCCCCAAGGTCTTTTTACTAAACGGATAGCTCCAGCTTTAGTAAGTCAGATTTCGTATGCTTATACAAATAATAATTCAAACCCCGACTTTTTTTATGATTTCTACATTTCTGTTGATACACTTACTAAATATATAAGCGGTCTTACGTCAAATACACCAATTCGTCTTGCTTTAGCGTCGAGCAATAGTAGCTCTAGCATTCTTTTTCCAAATTCAATTGTTGATATAGCAGGTGTTAATGATGGAGCATATGAATATAATTATGATTTTATTTTAAAAAAAATAATCCTAAAATCGCCATTTGTAACCTTAAATACTATTAATAATGGTGTTAATGTTAGAACTGAATGTTCAACAATTACCAGCCCTATATTAACTACGAGTTCAATTATAGATGGTACTTTGAGTTTAGAAAACAATCCGAGTGAAATTACCGTCTATGTTAATGGCGTTTCATTTGGCAAAACAAATACTATATACTCAGGATATTGGTCATTGCCTATTTCAGGGTTAAAAGAAAATGATTTAATAACAGCGGTTTCTAAAGCATATGGAAAATCAGAATCTTATCCGGGTTGCAATCAAGTACTCGTTAAATCATGTGTATCAAAATCATCAAAGCCAACAACTGTTTCAAAACTACCTCTTAATAAAGGTGTAAAAATTTCAACTGCTTCTTCAATAGGGTCAGTCGTGAGATTATATGATAAATCTCATAAATTAGTACAAATATCTGGACTATCATTGTCAAATCCATACATAACTAAGGTTGCCAATGAGGTTGTCTCTTTTGAATGTACTACTTCTGGTTGCTTCCCTGCCGAGTTATATTATGCAACTGTTCAAGAGACTGGTAAATGTGAGTCTGATACTTATGTGTTCTGTGATTTTGCCACAGAAGGAATTAGTGAATCTCCCGTTCTTTATGTAACACCGTCGGGGGTAGGTAAATCTATTTCAGGCAGTGGTATAAATAACAGTGTTGTTGAAGTATTTGTAAATGATGAATACAAAGGTTTTGCTGAGGTTTTGACTAGCTCTTGGACTTTTAATTTTGATAAAAATCTGAGCAATTGTGATGTTATTACTTTATATCAGATAGAAAAAAATGCGTGTCGTTCATTGCCACTAACTTATAAAATTAGTTCAAGAGCTATAGCTCCAATTGTTGATGATATCAAGTGTGTTTCTACAACTGGTGAAAGTGTTAAGGTACAAGGCACGGTATTATATGATTACACAACAGAGGTTGATGTTTATATTAATGATATTAAGTCAACATCTACTTTCGTCACTTATAATGGTGTATGGCAAACAGGAATATTTGTAAAACCTGGTGATTTTGTTTATGCAAGAGCAAAAAACGAGAACTATTGTTTGAGTGAAAGTTTTTTTTCAAGTAAAAAGACAATTGGAATGAAAGATATTAACATTCCATCAATTACTTCTTCTTTGAAACAGGGCGATACTCAGATTATTGGTACAGGTGCGTATAATGAAACAATTACTGTTTATATTGACAACCTTGCTATTAAAACCACATTGCCTATCATTGTTAGTAATTCGGGAGAATGGAAGGTTACCGGACTTTCTACTGAATTACTAAAAACAGGAGCTAAAGTTACCGCTACCTCTACCGGAAAATTCACTTGTGAATCATTGCATAGCCAAGCAGCATATGTTTCTTGTGTCGAACCTATTAGTAATATTGTACTTTCGCCTTCTAGCATTGAAACTTGTGCTGGTGCAGAATTTTCAATTTCACTTTCAACATCTCAAAAAGATGTTGTTTATCAAGTTTATAGAGGGAATCCTGTGCTTGGAGGTGTTTTTTTAGGAGCATCGCAAGTCGGAACAGGCTTGAGCATGACGATAAACAACATAACATCAACACTCTCTGGCGAAATTTTCATTTTAGCAACAAATGTTTATAGTAAAGATTGTTTTAGTGTAATTGATACGAAGGTTCAGTATGTTGCTCTAAAAGCACCAAATAGTAATTTAGTATTTTCTGCTAATAATTTTTGTGAAGGGAAAAACGCTTTAGTTACTTTATATAAGTCAGAAAAGGACGTGTTGTATACACTCAGAAATAATAGCGATAATACCGTTGTTGGTACAACTTTATTAGGTACTGGAAGTGATATAACTATTGAGATTCCACTCACTAAAACCATGCAATTTAACATGTTGGCTCAACATCCTACTACAGAGTGTAAATCTGTAAATAATGTAAGACCTACAGCTAAAATGTTTGATTGTTCTGTAAATACAATTCCAATTGCAAAAGATGATACATATACAGTTAAAGAGGAGTATATTTTGTATATAAATCCTTTAGATAATGATGTTTCTGTAAGTCAATTATATATATCAAACATACTTACCTATCCTACAAAAGGAAGTCTCATAAAAATTAGTGATTCAAGATTGCAGTACGTTTCAAAAACAGATTATTATGGAACAGATTTTCTAATATATGAAGTCTCCGATAGGAATGTACCTTCTTATTCAAGTCAGGCAGTCGTTTTTATTAATATTACTAATGATGATGATTCCCCAAATGCTTTAAATGATACTTTCAACCTGAAAGAAGATGCTCAAATAGAAGGTTCTATCAGAATAAATGATTTGTTCTTAGGAGATGTTCCTGTTACTTTTACAGTTTTGGATGATTGTAAACACGGAAAATTAATTTTATCAACCGATGGATGGGTTAAATACACACCAGTTGCAGATTTTTGGGGATTAGATTTTTTCAAATATCAAGTATGCGACAAGGATGGAGATTGTTCATCAGCTACTGTTTATTTTGATGTTAGTTCAGTTAATTATATTCCTGTAGCAAATAATGATAATTATGTGATAAATGAAGATGCTAGTTTATTAAAAAATATTTTCTCAAATGATGTAGGTTACGGTGATGGAATAAAGACATTTGAAGTAATATATCCCCAAGAAAATGTTGGTGAGTTGCATGTTGCTAAAAACGGTGATTTAGAATATTATCCATTGATAAATTTTAATGGAAGTTTTAGTTTTACTTATTCAGTATGTGATAATGATGATCAATGTACACAGGGAACGGTAAAGATTACTATAAATCCGGTTAGTGATCTTCCTGTAGCCAGTGATGATTATTTTGGAACTATACCTAATGTCTTATTTTTGGGTGATGTAAGTATAAATGATTATAAATCGCCTGAAGTTCCAAATACTTTTGTTTTGAAAAAAGATGTATTGGATGGTGATTTGTTATTTTATAGTGATGGTTCGTTTTCATTTGTTTTGACAAATGAGATTTTCGAAACACCTCTTTATGGTGATTTTACATTTGAATATGAGATTTGCGATAAAGACAATGATTGTTCAACAGCTAGTTGTACCATTAATGTCAAAGAGGATGATTTTTTTCCAACAGCAAAAAATGATAATACCCCTACTATAAATGAAGATAATATTAGCTTTGGATTTGTCTTGGATAATGATCTGGATTTATTAGATGTTCCTATTACGGTAACTACAATTGAGTATGCTGAAAATGGTACTTTTATATTAAAGAATGATGGTAGTTTTCAATATAAGCCAATTCCAAATTTTCATGGCAAAGATTTTGCAGTCTACCAAATCTGCGATGCTGATAATGATTGTTCAACAGCAACAGTGTTTTTTACAATAGAAGCCGAAAATGATGAACCAAGTGCAATGAATGACATTTTTAATGTTGATGAAGATATTGAACTTAAAAATAATGTGTTAATAAATGATAATGGCTATGGTGATGGAATTAAAAGCATTACATTAATAGAGAATCCAAAATATGGATCTATTAATTTGAATAATGAGGGCAATTTTAGCTATATCCCCAATAAAGATTTTTATGGTAAAGATGGTTTTATCTATAAATTATGCGATATTCATGATGAATGCGATAATGCAACTGTCTCAATTGATGTAAAATCAATAACGGATATTGCAGTTGCTGTTGATGATTCTTTCAACGGAACTGAAGAGTCGCTTTTGTATGGAGATGTCTCTAGTAATGATTTGGGTACCAATGAACTAGGATTGGTGTTTAAGCTTGACGTAAATACGTATAGGGGAGAAATACTTCTACAACCTAATGGAGAATATGTATATGAACCTTTGGCAGATTTTTTTGGTTCAGATAGTTTTACCTATAAAATTTGTAATTCAACCAATGTATGTACTGATTTTGCAACAGTTCTGCTTTCTATAGAAAATGTGAACGATAAACCGATTGCTAATAATTATATAATTGCATCTGTATTAGAAGATAAGGGGTGGAGTGGTAGTCTTAAAGACAACAACACAGGACTTGGTGATGGGGGGATTATTTATTCTATTTCTAAAAATGCAAAATTTGGAACTGTCAAACTTTTATATGATGGGTTTTGTACATATACACCAAATGAAAACTATTTTGGAGAAGATTCTTTTGAATATCAAGTTTGCGATGTTGATGGTGAATGTTCTGGAGCTATAGTTTATTTTACAATAGTTGCTGTTGATGACACTGTAATTGCTAAAAATGATATTGTTCCTAGTTTCAATGAAGATACTAATGCAACCTACAACGTGTCTTTAAATGATGAAGGCTTTGGCGACGGAGGCTTAGTGTTTAGTGTTTCTGAAAATCCATTGCATGGACAAGTAGATATAAATAGCCTAACAGGCGTTATTAATTATACCCCTAGTGCTAATTATAATGGTACTGATGGGTTTAAATACAAAGTTTGCGATAAAGACAATGACTGTAGTATTGCTAGTGTGCAATTGAACATTGCATCGGTAAATGATAGTCCTATCGCAAATGTTGATTTGTTTAGCACCAACGAAGATACCAAATTGCTTGGTAGTGTAGCTAATAATGATATTTTAAGTGGTGATGGTGTGCATACGTTTGTTGTCTCCACTGGTGTTCTGCATGGGGTTTTAGAATTTCAATCAAATGGTAGTTTTACATATACTCCAACAAGTAAATATAGTGGTACAGATATGTTTGTCTATCAACTTTGCGATTCCGATCCAGAATGTGTTACCGCTCAAGTAAATTTGAATATCTCTTCGGTAAATCATGAGCCAATAGCAGTTAATGATGTTATACTTCCTTCAGATGAGGATGTGAAAATTTTCGGAAATGTTTCATTAAATGATTCCGGATTGGAAGATGGCGGGTTGAGTTTTGAAGTTACTGAAATACCAAAGAATGGAAGTGTCGAATTAAATAATTCAACAGGTGATTTTATATTCACCCCTAAACCTAACTATTCTGGTGTCGATAAATTTTCATATAGTGTTTGTGATGAAGATAATGATTGTGATAGTGCAATAGTGAGCTTGACCGTTTTATCAGTAAATGATTCACCCGAAGCTGTAAAAGATATTATCCCTGCATTTAACGAAGATTCAAATATATCTGGCTCTGTAGCATTTAACGATAAAGGTCTAGGCGATGGTGGTATTTCATTTACGATTGTTTCTTTTGTGAAAAATGGATTGGTGCTTTTAAATGAAATTGACGGAAGTTTTACGTATACTCCAAATAGAAATTTCTTCGGAAAAGATTCTTTGTTGTATCGTGTTTGTGATATCAGTGGAGATTGTTCCACTACATCCGTTATATTTACTATATTATCTGTAGATGATATACCAGTAGCTAAAAACGATACAATAGCTCCAATAAAAGAAGATGCTTCAATATCTGGAAACTTAAGTAAAATTGTTTCTGGACTTGGTGATGGTGGAATAGCTTATAGTGTTTTAAAAACGGTTGTTAATGGTAGTTTAATTTTTAATAACACTACTGGAGCTTATACTTACACGCCTAATGCTAATTTTTATGGAAGTGATTCTTTTACTTATAAAGTTTGCGATGCCGATCCAGATCCAGATTGTGCACAGGCAAATGTGAATTTTACAATAGAGTCTGTTGATGAATTTCCAGTTGCAGTTGCCGATGTGATTCCTGCTTTTAATGAAGATGGTTATGTAACCGCTGATGTTATTTGGAATGATACTGGATTAGGAGATGGAGGATTGAATTTTAATATAGTTAAAAATGTCACAAAAGGTGTTTTAGTATTTAATCCTACAACCGGAAATTTTACTTATACACCAACAAAAAATTATTTTGGTACTGATTTTTTTGATTATCAAATATGCGATATTGATAATAATTGTTCAACAGCAAGGGTTAGTTTTACAATAAATGAGGTAGATGATGTTCCTGTTCCGACTAACGATGTAATTGTGCCTTTTAATGAAGATACATTCATAACCGGGAATGTATCGTTGAACGATGCTGGTCTAGGTGATGGCGGTATAAAATATAAAATCATTACTTCGGTTCTTAATGGGGGGGTATTATTAGATTCTTTGACAGGTTCTTTTACTTACACACCAAATGTAAATTATTTTGGAACTGATAATTTTGAATATCAAATTTGCGATTTAGATAAAGATTGCGCTAGTGCCAAAGTTTCACTTACGGTTTTATCAGTTGATGATAGGGTAGAAGCAAGAGCAGATACCATACCTGCGTTTAATGAGGATGGTGTGAAAAATGGAAATGTATCACTGAATGATATTGGATTAGGTGATGGAGGACTTGTTTTTTCAATTGTTGAAAATGCTAGTAATGGTGTAGTTCTTTTAAATACTACTTCTGGAGCTTTCACATATACTCCCAAGCCAAATTTTTATGGAACTGATGTTTTTAAGTATAATGTATGCGATTTAGATATCGATTGTTCTTCAGCATCAGTGCTTCTTTTCGTTAATGCTATTAATGATAAACCTGTTTGTAAAAACGATATTTTTTCTTTATCTGAAGATGGTTTTTTGACTAATAATGTTGCACTTAATGATGATGGTTTAGGTGATGGAGGCCTTAAATTCTTGATTACAAAAAATGTTGATAATGGAGTGTTGAATTTCAATGTTTCTACCGGAGAATTTACTTATACTCCTAAAGCCAATTTCTTTGGAACTGACAATTTTGTATATTCAGTTTACGATATGAATAAAGATTCTTCTTTTGCTTCTGTTTCATTTACTATACTTTCTGTAAATGATGTACCTATAGCTGAAAATGACTTTATTTCGCCTTTTAATGAGGAAGGAACTGCTAGTGGATCAGTAGCAGTTAACGATTTAGGAATGGGCGATGGTGGTTTGAAATATACTATAAAAAGCAATGTGGCGAATGGTGTTCTAAATCTAAATTCTTCAAACGGAACATTTAGCTATACTCCAAAACCAAATCATTATGGTATTGATGGTTTTGAATATAAAGTTTGTGATATTAATATTGAGTGCGATTCTGCTTTTGTTTACCTAACGGTATTATCAGTTGATGATAATCCTATTGCTGTGGTTGATAATTTCCCGCCTATGCTTGAAGATAATACGTTAAATGGTAATGTGTCAACTAATGACATTGGTTTAGGTGATGCTCCTATTGTATTTTCTCGTGTTACAGATGTTTCTAGTGGTACACTGGTATTTAACACAGATGGAACATTTACATACAAACCCAAACAAGATTACTTTGGTTTAGATCAATTTAGATATAAAGTTTGCGATAGAGACAATCAGTGTAAGGAAGAAAATGTAAATATCACCATTAATTCAGTTGATGATATCCCAGTAGCTGTAAATGATAATTTTATGACTGCAGAAGGTGTCTCTACTACTGGTAGTGTTGGTTTAAATGATATAGGTAAAGGAGATGGTGGAATTGTTTACAGCTTACTTTCGTCTGTAAGTAGCGGTGAACTTATTTTTAATAATGGCGTTTTTAAATATACACCAAAGCCTGCATTTAATGGAAGTGTTCAATTTAAATATACTATTTGTGACTCTGATGGCGATTGTGATACAGCTGATGTTTCTATTGTGGTAAGTTCTGTAGATAATATGCCTGTAGCTATTGACGATATAATTAATCAATTTTTTGAAGACGCTTCAATAAGTGGTGATGTAGCTACAAATGACAGCGGTTTAGGCGACGGAGGAATTGTTTATTCAGTAGTTGACTATGTAGATAACGGAACACTTAATTTAGATGCCATTGGTACATTTAGTTTTGTGCCTTTCACTGATTATTTTGGTACTGATAGTTTCAAATATCAGGTGTGCGATGCCGATGGAGATTGCGATACAGCCACAGTTTCGTTTACAATAGTTCCAGTAAATGATGATCCTCTAGCTACAGTCGATATGTTTCCAAATTTGAAAGAAGATCAACAATTCACTTTGAGCTTATCAAATAATGATACCGGTTTAGGCGATGGTGGAATTATTTATACTATTTCTACACCAGCTCGAAATGCAGTAGTTACTTTGCAAAGCAACGGAACGCTCTTGTATGTACCAAAGCCTAATTATTTTGGTTTAGATTCTTTGCAATATAAAGTTTGTGATAAAGATATGAATTGTAGTTCTGCTTGGGCTTTTTTTAGCATTGAAAGTGATAATGACCAGCCATTAATCCCCGACTTTACCTTATCTTCAATTTTGGAAGATAGTCAATTGCAAATTTCGATATCTTCTAGAGTTTCCGGAATTGGTGATGGAGGAATTGTTTTTTCAATTCATCAACAATCTATTAATGGAACAGTTTCTATATCTAATATTGGAGACTTGACGTATATACCTAGGTTAGATTTTTATGGAACAGACAATTTTACAATCAAAGTCTGTGATGTTGACAATGATTGCGACTTCGCAATAGTGACTGCTATTGTCGAGCCTGTTGATGATAGTCCTATAGCAGTAAATGATACGATTTTATCTATATTCGAAAAAACAACTGCTGCTGGTAATGTGCAAACAAATGATAAATCTTTAGGTGACGTCCCGCTCTATTATACTGCAACTTCACAAGCCACTAAGGGAGTATTTAAACTTGAAACTTCTGGTGTTTTTGAATACACTGCATTTGCAAATGTTTCGGGTCGAGATTCTGTAAATTATAGAGTTTGCGATGCTGATGGAGATTGCTCAGTCGCTAAAGTTTTCTTTACTGTAGTAAATTTAAATGATAGACCAGTTGTTAAAGGTGAATCTGTAGTAATAAATGAAGATCAATTAATAGAAGGATTTAATTTATTATCAAATGATGTTGATTTAGATGGCGATTTGATTAAATTATCGACTACTGCGATTGTATTGCCAAAAAATGGTACTGTAAAATTCTTTACAGATGGTTTGATTAATTACACACCTGCTTTGAATTTTTACGGAAAAGATTCTTTACAATATCAAGTATGCGATAATGTCATTCCTAATTTATGTAGTTTAGGCTGGTTTAATGTAACTGTCAATCCCGTAAATGATGCCTAAATCATTAAATGATACAATTGAATTAAATGAAGATGAAAGTATAGTTGGCTATAATTTTATTTCTAATGATTTTGATGTAGAGGGAAATGCTATCGTTGTAAGTATAAATCCAGTTTCTAATGTTAGAAATGGAAAGGCATTATTATATGCAACCGGACTTGTTGAATATACCCC
Source organism: Bacteroidales bacterium (assembly GCA_016714605.1). GTDB lineage: Bacteria > Bacteroidota > Bacteroidia > Bacteroidales > UBA1715 > JADKDL01. The sequence continues at coordinate 260,839 of JADKDL010000002.1, forward strand.
TATTAAAGATTTTAATGGGATAGATTCTTTAGAATATCAAATTTGTGATAATGGTTCTCCTATAGCATGTAGTTCTGCAAAAATATACTTTAAGGTAAAAAGTGTAAATGATGCTCCTGTAGCTAAACGTAATATATTTACACTGAATGAAGATGCTATAGACGCTTCCATTAATTTATTATTGAATGATTCAGATATTGAAAATGATGCTATTATAATCAAAACTATTCCAGTAGTTGATGCAAAAAATGGTAGTGTTGTAATTAATGCAAATGGAATATTAGAATATATACCAAATATCAATTTTTATGGTAGAGATACTTTAGTATATGAAATTTGCGATACCGGTTTATATAGAAAATGTGATACTGCAATTGTATATATTAATGTAATTTCAATTAATGATAGACCTTTAGTAGTTGGAGAAAATTATATTCTTAATGAAGATGAATCGATATTGAATGTTAATTTACTTGAAAATGATACTGATATTGAAAATAATTCGCTTTTAATAAATACTGTAGCATTAGATCAAACACAAAACGGACAATTGTTCATATATCAAAATGGAGAGTTTAGTTATTTCCCTAATAAAGATTTCAACGGCTCAGATCGTTTCGTCTATGAAGTATGCGACAACGGAATACCATCTTTATGTAGTTTTGATACTGTAGCTATTACAGTTACTCCTACAAATGATAAACCGATTGCAGTACCCGATTTTGAATACATTGAACCGGGAGGTGAAATTCTTGTTGTAGATGTACAACATAACGATTTCGATGTAGATAATTTGCTTTTGAAAACATCAATAGTAGACAGTCCTAAATATGGTTCTGTTTTAGTACTAAATTCAGATAGTATTGTGTATGTTTCACACATTACATACGAAGGTTTTGACACCGTTGTATATCAAGTTTGCGACGATGCTCTTATTTCCCTATGTGATACTACTCAGTTAATTATAAGTACTGTATCAGGAGAATTGCCTCCTGTATTAGGAGATGATGTTGTTGTTTTGCAAGAAGATAAAAGTACTTTTATTAAAGTGTTATCTAATGATTATGACCCGAATGGAGATCCTTTAAATCTAACATTAGTAAAACCTCCTTTGAATGGAATTGCAATTATAGATTCAAATAAAGATATTTTATATACTCCAAAGCTTAATTTTTATGGAATAGATTCCTTTTATTATGAAGCATGTGATACTACATTTATTCCATTATGCAGTTCTGCAAAAGTATTAATTTGGGTTCAAAATATTAACGACAAACCAATTGCTGAAGATGATAATCTTTCTGTAAACGAGGGTGACTCAATTGTTGCTTATAATTTATTGGAGAATGATATTGATTTTGATAAAAATCAATTACTTATAAGTATCAATCCTGTGGTATCTGTTGAAAATGGAAGCTTGAAAATTTCTTCTGACGGTTCGTTTTCATATAAACCCAATCCTTTTTTTAATGGTCAAGATAATTTCACCTATAGATTATGCGATAATGGAACTCCCGTACTTTGCGATACAGGAGTGGTTTCTATTAATGTAATAAATGTATTTGATGCACCTGTAGCAGTTAATGATACAATTCTAATTTTAGAAGAAGAAGAGATACAATTCTTTGATGTGCTTCTTAATGATATAGATATTGATGGTACTGGAATTACTATTAATACCAATCCTGTGTCTTTTTCTGGTAAGGGAAAGGTAAGTATTTCGCCACAGGGATTGTTGAATTTTACTGCTGCAAAGAACTATTTTGGACATGCTATTGTACAATATGAAATATGTAATTTGATAAGTCCTTCACTTTGTAATATAGGTCAAATTCATATCTATATTGGCAATACTAATGATGCACCTATAGCTGTTGAAGATGTTTATTTTTTTGATGAAAACTTTACAGTTTCAGAGAATTTAATAGACAATGATATTGATCCTGATGAAGATGAACTCGCGTTGAGTATACTGCCAGTCATTAGCCCAGTTAATGGTAATTTAACCCTTTTCTCTGATGGAGGATTTGAATATATACCTTTACAAAACTTTAGCGGTATAGATTCTTTTCAATACAGTGTGTGTGATAATTACTTACCTAGAATGTGCGATACTGGAACGGTAATACTTAATATCCAACCTTTAAACGATGCTCCCGAAGCATCGAATTATACTATAGTTGGAGAAGAGGATAACATTCTTTCTGGTAATCTTCTTTCTAGCGTTTTCGATCAAGATAGTTATAATTTTCAATTTTCTTTAGTTGATAATAGCTCTAATGGAGAAGTTTTACTTACTGAAAATGCTGAATTTACATTTAATCCACATTTAGATTTTAATGGTCTTGAAATTATAAAATATTCTGTTTGTGATGATGGTATTCCTGTTAAGTGCGATACAGCATCAATTATTATTACAGTAACTCCGATACCAGATGCCCCAAGAGTTCTTGTTGATACTACCATATATTATGTAACCTCTAAAGATGTTATTAAGCATAAGGTTACAGCATATGATCCTGAAAATGATGATTTTGATGTAGTTAGCATATCTTATAAGTCGGGTACTGGAAAAGTAACCGGACTTTTTGATGGTGATTCTACGGTTTCATACACTCCTACACTTGGGGTAGATGAAACAGATACCGTTGTTTTTGTTGTATGCGATGCTGTTGGTTTTTGTTCAGAAGTAGTAGTTATTTACATTGTAAGTTTAGATAATGTAAAATTTGTTACTAATAATGATGATTTCTCAATATTTGAAGATAATATTGGATATTTCAATTTATTAGCAAATGACTATAATGTTGCTTTACAGCAGGTAGATTTAAGAATTATTGAAGAACCAAAGAATGCTTCTGTATTGATAATTAATAATGATTCTGTAAAAATTACCCCATTCACTAATTTTTATGGAGTTGATACACTTATTTATCAGGTTTGTTCAGAAAGCAATCCTGATATTTGCGATACTGCTATATGTGTAATAACAGTTGCTTCTCAGAACGATGCTCCTATTTTAAGTAAGCAAGTAATAAATCATACAGTGAGAAGTGATAGGGAATTTAAATTGAAAATTTCTGCCACCGATCCCGATAGGGATGAAATTGATGTAATAGAACTTCAAAGTCAAACTGGAAAATATAAAATTTCAGGGTTTGATGACAATGATACAGCTATAAAAATTTTACCAATAAGTTCATTTGTTGATAATGATACTATTAGGGTTTCTGTATGCGATGTTTATGATTTCTGTGTTCCTCAAACAATTATTATATCATATTCGGAAGTAAATGTTGCACCTATTGCAGTTAATGATACGATAGAACTTATTGAGGATAATATTATTTCTATCTATAATATTGTTGAAAATGATATTGATCAAAATCTTGATAAGTTAGAGATTGTGTTTATAAAAGAGGCAAAACATGGAGTTGTAAAAAGCATTTCTGATAGTTCAATTTCATATATTCCTAATTCAAATTTTCATGGAAAAGATTCTGTTGATTATTTTGTTTGTGATCAGGCACCTGAGTGTAGATTTGGCAGGATATATTTTATTGTTTCTCCTGTAAATGATCCTCCTAGATTTAAAGACTCTATCTATGTTATTGATGTTTTGTTGGATACTGATACAACATATTGTGAGGTTAATAGTACTGTAACTGATAGTGAAGGTGATATTTGGTATATCTCAAATATTACTGAACCTAAACATGGTGAGTTGTATTTAGATAATATTAGTAATTGTTTTAGATATGTTTCTCCTTCTAAATTTATTGAAAATGATAGTATCTACGTTGCTGTGAAAGATAGTTTTGGAGCTGCTGATTCAGCTTTATTTGTCTTTAAGATACATCCTCCTGATCCTAATAAAGTACCAATTGCAAACAATGATTTTTTCCATGTATTTTCTAAAGACACAATTCTTTCTGTTTTAGATAATGATATTCTTACTATTGGGTTTACAATAAAACTGAAGTCAAATCTTGAAAAAATTGTTTTGCAAACAAACAAAAGTATTTTATATAAGCCCGAATTAGCTGCTTGTGGTTTATATTCAATTGAATATAGCTTATGTAATTCTTACGACTCTTGTACTGATGCAAAAGTTTATATTCAAGTAACGCCTAAAGATTCAGATGGAGATATGATTCCTGATTTTATTGAACAAATGAGTAATAGTGAAATTATCAAAATTCCAGTAATTTCTGGAACATTAAATTCCAATAAAGACAGTGATTTTGATGGTATTCCTGATTATTTAGATTTAGACTCTGATAATGATGGTATTAAAGATAGCTACGAATCAGGAATAGTTATTTCAGGATGTGATTACACTCTAAGAGACTCTGATAAAGATCTTACACCTGATTATCTGGATTTAGACTCAGATAATGATTTAATTGCCGATGCAATTGAATTAGGAAATAGTGCTACAGGATATCCTATAGATACTGATACAGACACAATTCCAGACTATCTTGATTTAGATTCTGATAATGATGGAAAGCTTGATTTAGATGAAGGTGTTTTAGATTGTGATAGAGATGGAATACAAAATTATATTGATAATAATGACGAGTGTGATTTTGTGTTTATTCCAGATATGTTTACCCCGAATGGAGATGGTTATAATGACTATTTCAGAATAGATGGGTTAGAAGATTTTCCTGAGAATTATTTAATCATTTATAATAGATGGGAACATATTGTTTATGAAAAAGAAAATTATGAAAATGACTGGAATGGCTTTGCTACTAGTGCTTTAATTGATGGAAGTAAATTACCTGAAGGAACTTATTTTTATATATTAGAGTTAAAATCAATAGAAAAAGTCTTTAAAGGTTCTGTTTATATTAAAAAATAATTTATAATGATAGTAATTAGATTTAAGAATACTTTGCGTTGTTTGATTATACTCTTTATTTCTGTAAATTTTAGTAGTTACGGACAACAAGATCCTATGTATGCTCAATATATGTTCAACACATTAGCAATTAATCCTGCTTATGCGGGATCACAAAATTACTTAAGTGCACTTTTGCTTAGCAGGCATCAATGGGTAGGTTTTGAAGGCGCTCCTTCAACTCAAAATCTCACAATTCATTCACCGATTAGAAATCAAAAATCAGCTTTCGGTTTTAGTTATGTGCATGATAAAATTGGACCCACAACGCAGAATATTGTTTATGTTGATTATGCTTATAAAATAAAATTTAGCGAAAGCGTATTTTTATCTTTAGGTCTTAGAGGCGGTGCTTCTGTTTATAATATCGATTTTACTGATGTTAAAACAGACCAACAAGAAATTACACCAACAGCAAACAAAATATCTAGTGATATTTTGCCTAATTTTGGTGGAGGTGTTTTTCTTCAATCTGAAGGTTTTTATTTAGGTATTTCCGTGCCTAAAATATTAAAAAATAAATTAAATTCTGGATATATTGACAGTGCAGGAAACGGTTATTTAGAAAGACATTATTTTCTTATAAGTGGTTTGATTTTTAGTCTTTCGGAAACAGTTAAGTTTAAACCAACAACACTAATAAAGTATGTTAATGGCACCCCAATTTCAATTGATGTGTCTGCTAATATGTTGTTTAATGAAAAACTATGGGTAGGTGTTTTATACAAAATTCAAGATGCAATAGGTGTTAATTTTCAATATGTTTTTGATAACAGCTTAAAATTTGGATATGCGGTAGATTTTTCTTTAAGTCCTATTAGAAGTCATTCAAAGGGTAGTCATGAATTTGTAATTGGCTTCAATTTTAATTTTAAACAGAATAAAATAATTTCACCTAGATATTTCTAATAATATTTTATATTTGCCTTTGTTTATATTTATTTTGAATAAAATTAGAATATACTTATATAGTGTTGATTACAAAGACTTGTCGCTTATTAATGATTTTTTTACTTATTGCTTTTAATGGATTTTCTCAGAGTTCATTAGAAACAAAAGCAAATGATGCTTTTTTAAAAGCACAATATGTTGATGCAATTAAGTATTATGAACAACTTTTGGTTAAAAACACCAGCAATTTTAATGCTGTTAGGAATTTAGGCTACGCATATAAATTTACTAACCAAAACAGTAAAGCTGAATTACATTTTAAGAAATTAATTGAGTCAAATATGCAAAAAAATCAAGATGTTTTTGCATACGCTCAAGTACTTAAGCAAATTGGCAAATTTCAAGATTTTGATATTTGGATGAAAAAGTATGCAAAACTTAATCCTAATGATAAAAGAGTGATTAAGTATTTAGAAAATCCAAATTATGTTCAGACACTATTAACAGATTCCTTAAATACAGAAATATCATATTTGGATATAAACTCTGAAGTTCCTGAATTTGCTCCTAACTTCTATAAAAACAAACTCTGTTTTGTCTCTGCAAGAGGAAAAAAACCTTTTCTTAAATCGAATTTCAAGTATGATGGAGGTAGATTTTTAGATATTTATACTGCAAGTATTTTAGAAAATAAAGAACTGGACTCTATTTTTCCTCTTATAGGTAATATTAATACTTCAATGCATGAAGGTCCCCTTTGTTTTACTAATAATGATTCTTTAATGTACTTTACACGGAATTATTATAAAGCAAAAATTTATAATAATAGTAATTCTGAAAATAAATTACGAATAGCTGTAGCTGAATTAACTAAAAATGGATGGAAGCAAAGTGGTTATTTATTTAAAAATGACATACAGTCATCATATGGACACCCAGCTGTTTCATTTAATGGTGAGGAGCTTGTTTTTGTATCTGACAGACCCGGTGGTTTTGGTGGCACCGATTTATATAAATGTGTTAAGATAAATGGAGCTTGGAGTAAACCGCAAAACTTAGGAACAAATATTAATACAGAAGGTAATGAGATGTTTCCTTATATTGATAGCATAGGGACATTGTTTTTTGCATCAGATGGACATCTTGGATTAGGCGGTTTAGATATTTTTTACTCTCCTTATTTAAATGAAAAATATCAAATGGTAATAAATGTCGGAGTACCTATAAATTCTAATGCTGATGATTTTGGTTTGGTTTTGTCTACTGATTTAAAAACAGGCTATTTTTCCTCTAATAGATCTGCAGGATTAAATGATGATGACTTATATAGATTTAAAAGAGAGTTAGGATTTGGTGTGTTATATTCTCTAAGTGGTTATGTTTTAGATAAATATAAAAATATTCCTATATCCGATGCTGTATTGAAGCTATACCTTGATGGTGTTTTAGTTCAAGAAAAATATGTTGATAATTTAGGTTTTTATCAGTTTAATCTTAAAAAAGATAAAAATTATGTTATAAAAGTCAGTGTCGATGATTATAATGAGGATGAATTGATTGTTTCTACCTTCAGTAATACGAAAGGTGCTTTGTCAGAAAATATATATTTGGAACCAATTAAAGATTTAATTCTATAAGGTAAAATTTGAGACATAAACACCAATAATGCTCTAAGTTATGCTACTGTTGAGTTGTATAGTGTGTATAATAAATTATTAGGTACAACAATTTCTGATATTAATGGAAATTATTCATTTCCTGTTGATAGAAGTGTAAATTACAATATTAAGGTTTTGAAATTTAATTATGAGACAACATCTCTAGCATTTACAACATTTAAAACATCTGGATTAAATAAAGTAAGTCAGAATATTAACTTAAAACAATTGCCTGTAATTAAAGTTAAAGGTACTATTGCTGATGCTTCTAATAATTTAGGAATACCTAATGCTGATGTTTTCATATTGTCTGATACTGATAAAGTTCTATTTGATTTTAAAACAGATGAATATGGACAGTATGTGACTGAATGCCAGTACAATGTTACCTACAAAGTTAAGATTGTAAAAGATGGTTATAATGCATTCTCAACAGAGCTTTCTACACTTAATATGACTGGGTTGAATGCTATAGTTAGAAATTATGAGATTAACCCTGTTCCTTATTTTATTTTAAAAGGTATTGTTAAAAAAGGTGACTCTAAATCAACACCATTAGAAAGTGTTCATGTGCAATTGTTTGAAGTTACTAATTCTACAAAGAGTTTACTTGATATAGTTACTGAAAATGATGGACTTTTTTCAATCAAACTTACTGATAGAGCTATAGGTTCTTTAATTAAATTAGAATTGATATTGTCAAAAAGTGGATATGTATCAAAAAGAGAAGTGTTCAAATTACAATTAAATAACATAGGTGAGTATGATTTGTCTGAAACATTAAATTTAAAACTTGATTTATTGCAAGTTGGAAATGATATAGGAAAAGTAGCTCAAGTAAAACCAATATATTTTGATTATGGCAAATTTAACATTAAAGAAGAGGCTGCTATAGAATTAGATAAAATTGTAAAAATATTGAAAGACAATCCGAGTATTGAAATAGAATTAGGATCGCACACTGATAGTAGAAGTAGTAGTAAATTTAATCAAAATTTATCTCAGAAACGAGCAGAAGCTTCTGCTCAATATATTATAAGTAAGGGTGTTGCACAAAATAGAGTAATTGCAAAAGGTTATGGAGAAAGTAAACTCGTAAATCATTGCAAAGATGGCGTTCTTTGTTCTGAAACTGAACATCAAGAAAATAGAAGAACAGAATTTATTATCTTAAAATACTAATAGAAAATCTAGTTTATAAGCAGAAGTTTTCGTCTTAAAATAAATCAGTAACTAAAATTCTCACGAACTGATGGTTTAAGCATATTTAATATAGTAATAATTCCTATTGACAAATGTTTTTCTCACCTTTTCGAACTCAATATTTTTTAATCATATTTCATTAATGGGGGGCTTCAATTTATTTTAATAATTTTCTTGTAAAGTTAAATATTTTTAGAATGTGTAATTAAAAACACTTCGTTTGGTTGCGAATAGTAATTAATCAAGGCGAATAAGTTATGTATTGTAAGCAAAAACGCTAATAGTGCTTACAAAATGAAATGTGATTGTATATTTGTACAATAAAATCTTAAAATTAATTTTTAAAATAATCTAATAAACATATGTGTAGCGTACTCGGAATATTTGATTTGAAAAAAGATTCGCAGGAATTAAGATTACAAGCTCTAGAAATGTCTAAAAAAATGAGACATAGAGGACCAGATTGGTCTGGAATTTATTGCGGGTCAAAAGCAATTTTGGTTCATGAAAGACTCTCTATTGTAGACCCTCAGTCGGGTAATCAACCTCTTTACAGTGCAGATAAAAAACAAATTTTAGCGGTAAATGGAGAAATCTATAATTATAAAAAATTAAGAGAAGAAACAAAGGATATTCATGATTATCAAACTAATTCTGATTGTGAAGTTATACTTGGACTTTACAAGAAAAAGGGTGTGAACTTTATTGAAGAATTAAATGGAATATTTGCTTTTGCATTATATGATGAAGAAAATGATTCATATTTGATTGCGAGAGATCATATTGGAATTATTCCACTTTATATGGGGCACGATCAATTTGGAAATTTCTATGTATCTTCAGAATTGAAAGGGTTAGAGGGGTATTGTAATCATATAGAGGAGTTTAAGCCTGGTCATTATTTTTTTATAGCAAGGATGGCGAGATGAAAAAATGGTACTCTCGCGATTGGATGAGCTATGATAATGTAAAAGATGCAACTTCAAGTATGGATGAATTAAAGCAAGCTTTTGAAGCAGCAGTTCATCGTCAACTTATGTCTGATGTGCCTTATGGAGTTCTTTTATCAGGCGGACTTGACTCTTCAATTACTTCAGCTTTGGCTAAGAAATTTTCAAAAATGAGAGTTGAAGAAGATGATAAAAAAGAAGCTTGGTGGCCTCAATTACATTCTTTTGCAGTAGGCTTAAAAGGTGCACCAGATTTGAAAATGGCTAAAATTGTTGCTGATAAAATTGGTACAGTTCATCATGAAATTAATTTTACAGTACAAGAAGGATTAGATGCAATTAGAGATGTTATCTATCATATAGAAACTTATGATACTACCACAATTAGAGCTAGTACCCCTATGTATTTATTGGCGAGAGTTATTAAGTCTATGGGTATAAAAATGGTTTTATCAGGCGAAGGTGCTGATGAATTGTTTGGTGGGTATCTGTATTTTCATAAAGCTCCTAATGCTCAAGAATTTCACGAGGAAACAGTTAGAAAACTTAGTAAACTGAGTATGTACGATTGTTTGAGAGCAAATAAAACTCTTGCCGCTTGGGGAGTTGAGGGTAGAGTTCCTTTCTTAGACAAGGAGTTTATGGATGTTGCTATGAGACTTAATCCGAATGATAAAATGATTAAGCCGGGAAAAATTGAAAAGTGGATTTTAAGAAAAGCTTTTGAAGATCTATTACCCGAAAGCATCGCATGGAGACAAAAAGAACAGTTTAGTGATGGTGTTGGTTATAGCTGGATTGATAATCTCAAAAAAATTGCAGAAGAAAAAGTATCGGATGAGAATTTGGCAAATGCTAAATTTAAATTTCCATATAATACTCCTAGAACAAAAGAGGAACTTATGTATAGAACAATTTTTTCTGAGTTATTTCCTTCAGAGTCTGCCGCGAAATGCGTTCCTTTTGAGGCGTCTATTGCTTGTAGTACAGCAAAAGCATTGGAATGGGACGAGAGTTTTAGAAAAAATGCCGACCCTTCAGGTAGAGCATTGAATGTTCATTCTGATAGTAATAGTAAGTAAAATATATTATATTTGTAATTAATAAAATGATTTTAACAAACGAGGGTTTCATATATTGATTCCCTCGTTTGTTTTTTATCTATGATTTAATGTCTTTTTATTTACTTTTTTGTACGATGTCATCCACTTCAGTTTTTAGTATAAATGATTGTTTCCGATATTTCAAAACTACGGTGTCTAATATTCCGTTACCTGAGAAATTTACCTATCCATTTAATTACATACCTCATAAATTATGTAAAATTGCAGTAGCTGAATTGCAATATTTTTTAGTACATGAATCAAATCTCACTCACGATTTTGGAATAGATCACTGGGTTGAGGGTACTAATGTTGGAAAGATGTTTGGTGTTTTGGTTGTTCAAAAACAAAATGGTGATATTGGTTATTTAGCAGCATTTTCGGGTAAACTTATTGATGGGAATGCTATTAAAGGATTTGTACCTCCAATATTTGATTCGTTAGAAGAAGGTGGGTTTTATAAGCTTGGTGAAGATGAGATTATAGAAATAAATAAACAAGTAGTTGAAATTGAGAACTCACTACAGTATAAAAATGCATGTTTAAATTTGGAAGCAAAAATTAAAGAATTTGAAGTCATGCTCGTTGACGAAAAAAATCAAATTAAGGAATCTAAAAGATTAAGAGATGAAAAACGAAGATGGGCATTAGCTAATTTGACTGGCTTAGAATACGATACATATATTGAGACTGTAAAAAATGAAAGCATTAAGCAACATTATGATTTTAAACATATTTCGAAAATAAAAAAACAAGAAATTGAAGAACTTAAAAATGAAGTTTTAAATTTTGATTCCACAATAAATTCATTAAAAGAAAAAAGAAAGAATCTATCTAATATTTTGCAACAGAAAACTGTTTAATGAATTTCAATTTTTAAATTCATTGGGAGATAGGAAAGGAGTTGTTGATATTTTCTCTGAAACAACTAATACTATTCCTCCATCAGGTGCAGGAGATTGTGCCGCACCTAAATTATTGCAGTTTGCATTTGAAAATAATCTTCGAATTATTGCAATGGCCGAGTTTTGGTGGGGGCAGTCACCTCGTTCTGAAATTAGAAAACATGGCTTGTTTTATCCCGCGTGTAAGGGCAAGTGTAAACCAATACTGAACTTCATGTTAGATGGAGTTGCGATGGATGAAAATCCCATGATTGAAAGAGCTTCACAGCCTTATGATATTGAAATAATTTACGAAGATGATTTTCTCTTTGTAATAAATAAACCTCATGGACTTTTGTCTGTACCTGGTACGAGCAATCTTCAGTCTGTCTATTCTTATTTCATGGAAAAGTACGCAGACATTTGCGAACCTCTTATTATACATCGGCTTGATATGTCTACTTCTGGCATTATGATTTTAGCGAAAGACAAGGAGGTACACAAAAATTTACAGCAACAGTTTCTTGATAGAACCATAAAAAAGAAGTATGTAGCCTTGTTAAATGGAATAATTACCCAAGAAAAAGGCACAATTTCTTTACCGCTTAGACCTGATATTGACGACCGTCCTAGGCAGATGGTGTGTAAAGAATTTGGCAAACCTGCTTTTACCAAGTGGGAGCGAGTAGAAGTGAGTAAACAGATTACAAAAGTTTGTTTTTATCCTTTAACCGGAAGAACTCATCAATTAAGAGTTCATTCTGCTCATGTTGAGGGTTTAAATACTTCAATTTTAGGTGATGATTTATATGGAATCAAATCAGATCGACTATATCTGCATGCTGAAACAATTTCATTTTATCACCCAAAGCTAAAAAGAGAGATGTTTTTCAAGTCTATAGCTCCTTTTTGATTTTCATTACAGTCTACGGCTTTATATAAATATTGTGTCTTAATAAAGTATTGTAAATATCATTTTTTGAAAAAGGTTTTGGAATAAAATCATCAAATCCAAAAGCAATACATTTCTGTTTGTCTTCGGCTGTTGTACAAGCCGACTGTGCAACAATAGGCAATTTTGGTCTGTCTTGTTTTATTAATTTTGTTGCTTCATATCCATCCATTTCAGGCATTTTTAAATCCATTAGAACAAAATTAATTGAATTGTTTTCTTTACAAATAGCTACAGCTTCTTTTCCATTTAAAGCGTGTATTAATGTGAGATTTTTATTTGTTAAAAGTTCGCTTATGTAATGAAAATTTATTGACTCGTCTTCAACAACCAAAATTGTATAAGAATTAAGTTGTTTATTTTCCTTCAAAGTATTTTTTTGAATGTTGCTGGTGAAAAGGGTATTAATTTTAGTTAATTCTTTGTGGTTTGTTTTATTTATTATTTCCGAATTAAACTTTGCTTTTTTTAGTGGAAGTATAATTGTAAAAGTTGATCCTTCTTTTATTTGTGAATGTACCTTAATGGTACCCCCTAGCAGTTCTGTGTTGACCTTACATATGGATAGTCCCAAACCTATACCTTCGTGAAATGGAGAATGATTGTTGTTGCTTTTTATAAAGCTGTTGAAAATTATAGATAAGTCGTTGTCGTTAATGCCTATACCGGTATCGGAGACATATATGATTAATGATTTTTCTTCAATTATATATCCAAGTGTAATTGTTCCCTTGTCGGTAAATTTTATGGCATTCGTCAATAAATTAGAAAGTATTTGTTTTAATCTTGTCTCGTCTGAAATAATTGAACAATCGTTGTCGGTTAAATGGTTGTTCAACTGGAATTGTATATTTTCATTGATATAAGGTTCAAATTCTTTTTTCAATTGTCTTAAGAAAGAATTTAAATGAAGTGCTTGTTCTCTAATTTCTACATTCCCAGTTACTAACAGTGAAAAATCAAGCATGTTTTCTACAACTGATAGAAGTCGTTTAGAGCTTTTGTCAATAACTTCAATGTATTTAGCTTTTTGCGATTCTGCTAAATTATGGTTTTTCAATAGTTCTGAAAAACCAATTATGCCATTCATGGGAGTTCTTATTTCATGACTTATATTTTGCAGGAATACTGTTTTAAGATTATCACTCGTTTTAGCTTGTTTTTCTGCTCGTCTTAATTTCTTCAGGTGTCTTCTTAGAAATATTAAAAGAGCTACAGATGTAAACAAAACATAAAACCACCCTTTGACAGTTTGTAGTTTTGTGACTACAGATACATCGTTCACAATTTGAAGCACCAATTGGTCTGAAAATAATATCCATAAACCACCTAAAAGCAAATAAACGCCAACGATTTTATACTCAAATTTTAGTAGATTCTGCATTAATTCTTAGAGTTTATTTCTTTTGTTTGCTACATATAAACCAATTTGTTCCAAATCCTTATTTTCCAACAACAATCCATTTATTATTACAGAATTGATTGTTTTTGTGTTTTCAATTTTTTCAAGAGGGTTTTTATCTAGTATTATTAAATTTGCGTCAAATCCACTTTTTACTTTGCCGTTATTGCTATCAATTTCTAGCATTGCAGCTGCATTAGAGGTTGCCGTTTGCAGGGCAGCAAATTCACTAAGTCCATATTTTACCATATTTGATAGTTCAGAATGTATTGAAAAACCAGGAACTACCCATTCTACTCTACAGTCTGTTCCTGCTACTATTTTAGCACCATGCTGCCATAGTTTTTTAAGAGTATACAAATCATTACTGTTTGCAATGTATTCTTGTGGATATTTACTCCATTGTTTCAGTAAATTTGTATGTACATACTTGTATTCCGGTATACTTGACCATTCTTTTTTTGCGTGAGGCACTTCTGTATAAGCTGTAAGCGTGGGGCATAGCCAAATATTACTTTCTGAAAGTTTTTTCATTTCATCGTTTTTCTCTATATGGAAGAACATTAAATGTTCAGAAGAAAATTGTTTGCATTCTATAAGTAAATCTGTATCTGATGCTTCAGGAGCATGACCGACAAGCTTAAATTTGAGTTGTTGACATTTTTTTGCAATTGCTTTATAGTAGCTCAAAGAGTCAATGCCTGCAATTTTCAAACAATCAAATCCTTCTGATTTGCAATCTTGAATAATTTCAAGACAATCTTCAATAGATTCAACAAATTCAAAATCTGACAATTCATTCTGACCTAGAATAGGACTTGAAACAAATAGTCTAGGTCCTATCTTTTTATTATATAAAATTTCTTTCTTGAGTTCCAGCATTTCATAAGTTCCGCTCATAACTCTAGTATGAGTTATTCCATTCATTACAAACAACCATCGATCATCATTGTCGTAAAAGTGAGAATGGCAATCTATAAGTCCTGGTATTAAGAATTTATTTTCTCCATTAATTACAATTGCATTTTTGGGAGGAATAGTCTTATTGTCACTTTTTTGAATTGAAATTATTTTTCCAGATTTTATTAGTACGTCAAAGTGATAATGGACATAATTGGAATCCATTGTAATCACGTTTATGTTTTTAATAAATATACTAGCTTTTATTTTTATTTTTTCCTGTAAACTCAATTCAATATTCTGAGAAAAAATGAAAAAATTTGTTATTATTAAGAATGATGTAATTAAGATTTGTTTCATACAATTTTTCATTTGGTTTGAATGCATTTCTATAAACAAGTTATTGAAAAAATATTATATTTTGTTTTTGTTTATATGTTTAATATTAGATGTGGCAAGATGATTTATATTATTTTTTTTTGTGTGAAAAAACTTAATTATTTAATTTTTATGACTATCTTTAATAAAGCGAGATGGTTTTTGAAATTAATAATTTATGATCAAAATAAATTATTACAGAATAAAATTAATAATCCAAATAAAATATAGAAATCTAGTGAAACTGGGAGAACTTAATTTGATATGAATCAAAATTACCACCAAGTCGAAACATTTGTGAGGTATATTTTAAATATAAATATGTTAAATTTGATATATAAATTAGAAAAACTGCATCTTACATTTTAAAATTTTATGTTATGAAAAAAATGAAAAAATACCTTTCCTTAGTTATAGGAGTATTGTTTTATTTGTCTTTTCAACCAGTATTTGCCGGAGCACCTACTTGGGAAAGAGTAAATTATACAAACACTACTACCTTTTTGGGCGAAATAGTTATTAATGACTTTAATAGTCTATATCAGACTAATATTCCTGCCGTAGCAGCTCTAGATTATATTGGAGCGTTTGTAAATGGTGAGTGCCGCATGGTAGCTCAGATAATTGAAAACGATGGAAAATTTTATATCTCTTCATTAATACATGGAGGCGATATGGAAAGTATGTTACCAGGTGGAGCACCAATTCCCGAAGATGAAATTGAATTTAGATTATGGGACGAAAGTAGCAATACCGAGTATGTATTATTAGGTACTACTTTCTTTAATCAAACAGGTGAAATAGGCTCGTCTACAAATTTGTTTGAAATTGGAAAACCTAACGCAGGTAAAGATTTAAAAAGTCTTACTGTTACTGGGGTAACTTTAAGTCCTGCTTTTTCAACTTCGGTTGTAGATTATGTAGTAACTGTACCTGCCGGTGGTGGTTTACCTGCATTAGCAGATTATGTTACAGCGGTTGCCGATTCTAGAGCTACTGTTACAGTAAGTCCTGCTACCGATTTAAATTCAGGTAATAAAACAACAATAACAGTAAAAGCTGAAGATGGAACAACAAAAGTTTATACTATTACCTTTAATGAAGCTACTTGTAATGTAGGAAACGTTACTGTTTCTGGTGGCGGTGCTGTTTGTAGTTCTGCTGCAATACCCGAATTGAAAGTTACTTCAACTGTAGTTGGAACAGTTCGTTGGTATACTACTCAAGATGGAACAACTCCTATAGCAAACGGTTTAACTTACACTCCTAGTTCAAAATCAGTAACACTATATGTGGCTGAATTTAATATCTGTGAAGGTCCTAGAACAGCTGTTTCTGTATCTGAGGTTACTGTGCCTGCAATAACAATTTCTGGAGCTAAAAATGTTTGTAGCGATGCAACTGCTCCACTTTTATCTGTTACTGGTGCTACCGGAACTGTAAAATGGTTCGAATCAGCACCTGCAACTCCTGCTATTGGCGGAACAATAGGAAACACATATACACATTCAAGCAATTCAGCAGGAAGCAAAGCTGTTTGGGCTATTCAAGAAATTTCATCTTGTCAGAGTGCTGCTGCAACAGCTTCTTATGTTGTAGATCAAAAACCAACACCTATTATTACACTTGTGTCTGAAATATTTCAAGACGAAGCTCCATCTACTATTACTGTAAGTCCTACAGGTGGTACATTATCAGGAAGTGGCGTAGTTGGTGCAACTTTCGACCCTTCTAAAGTTGCTCTTGGAGAGCATACTGTAAGCTATTCAGTTGAAAATGGTACTTGTTCTGCTTCTACAAGCACAAAAATTACGGTGAAAGAAAAAGTTATAGTAACACTAAGTTATATTGAGATTAATAGTAAATTAACTACTGCATTAGATTTAATTAAAAATTCTGACGTTGGTACAGCTGTAGGAAATTATCCTGCTTCTGCAGTAGATGAATTACAAGCTGCTTATGATGTTGCTTTAGTTAAAAAATCGGCTGCTACAACTCAAGGTGAGTTAGATGCTGCAGCTACTGCTTTACAAACTGCAATTGATAACTTCAATTCTAAAAAAGTGCCAGATGTAATTACTGGTATTTCAATAAATGAAATTAGTTCTAATTTAAAAATAGGAGATAAATTTACACCAACCGTTACATTTTATCCTGCTGGAGTTACTCCGAAAACTTTAACTTGGTCTTCTGCGAACGATGCAATTGCTACTGTAAGTAATGGAGTTATTACTGCAATAGGAGAGGGAACGGTTGAAGTTTCAGTAAGTTATCTTACTTTTACTGATGCAATTACAATTAAAGTTTTTCCTGATGTTGTGCCTCTAAATTATGATCAATTAAATGCTAATATTAGTACTGCTACTACTATAGTAACTGCTGCTTTACCTGCTGGAACTGCTGTTGGACAATATCCTCAATCGGCTATAGACGCATTAAATAGTGCTATTGACAAAGCTGAAGCAGTTAAAGAAAATGCAACTCTGCAATCTCAAATTGATGATGCTGCAAAAGAATTAGCAGAAGCAATTGCTGCATTCAAATTACTAGTAGTAGCTGATGTAGTTACCGGTATACAAATTACCTCAGGAGATAAAACTTTAGAAGTAGATGCTACGCATACTCCTTCTGTATCAATGACTCCATCGGGTGTTACGCCTGCTATTATTACTTGGACATCCAGTAATTCTGCTGTCGCAACAATATCAACTAACGGACTTGTAACTGCTGTAGCTAAAGGAAGTGCTACAATAAAAGCTCAAATAGTTGTAGGTGGTAAAATATATTCTGATGAAATAATTGTTACCGTAACCGTTCCTGCTGTACCTACTACAGATTATGTTTCTATTGATGTTTCAAGCGAAAATGAAATAAAATTAGCATTATCTGAAGTTGCTAGTAGTATTACAGGTTCTGCATCAGACTTTACAATAAAAATTAATGGTGAAACAGTTCCTGTTTTAACTACAAAGTATATTGAAAGTGTTGATGGTAAAAATATCATTATTAAAATTATAGGTGTTATAAATCCTAATGATGTAGTTACTGTATCTTATGTAAATAATGGTAAAATCACTACTGTCTCAGGAAAAGAATTATCTTCATTTAGTTCAGTTTCTGCAACAAATACATTAACTGGTTTAGACGAAGTAGAAGCTCTTGTAGCTGTTACTGTTAACGGTAAAACAATCACAGCAAAATCTGAGTCAATTATCAAATCAATTGCAATAACTACTATTGATGGTGCATTAATTCAAAATCTAAAAACAAACTCAAATGTTGTCTTTATTGAATTAGATGCAGTTTCTGTAGGAACTTATGTAATCATAATTGAATCTGAAAATGGACTTTCAACTAAAAAAGTTGTATTGAAATAATTTATTAATATTGTATATAAAAAAATACCCGGTTGTTTAATCGGGTATTTTTTTTTGATATATATCATCGTTTTTTAAGATATGTGACGGTAAGAAATTACTCTATTTGACTTATTTTTATAGAAGATTTTAATAAGACTTGTGTTTTAGAAGAGAATAATTATTAATCAAATTGTAATAAGAATTATATCTAATGACTGAAAATATTGAACAGCTAATAAAAAAAAGTGCAATTGAAATTGGCTTTTCTTTTTGTTCAATTACTAAAGCAGGTATTACGTTTGATTCGCAGCAATTACAAAAATGGTATAATGATGGCAAAGCCGCAGATATGGAGTGGCTTAAAGCTAATATGCATTGTAGAGTAGCACCGGCAAATGTTTTTGAACAAGCAAAATCTATTGTTGTGTGTGGCTTAAATTATTTCAACATTAAGCCAGAAAGGAGAGGACGAATTGCAATGTATGCTTTGGGTAGAGATTATCATAAGGTAATGAAGGCTAAATTGGAAAAACTTTCAGAGCTGGTTAGTACATTTGGCGGTAAGTCAAGAATATGTGTTGATACAGCACCAATTTTAGAACGACCTATTGCACAACTGGCAGGTACGGGTTGGATTGGAAAATCAGCATTGCTTATTAATAAAAAATATGGAGCTTATGCTTTGATAGGAGAGTTATTTACCGATTTAGAATTAAGAGCAGATATTCCTCATAGAAATCATTGTGGAACTTGTAGAGCTTGTGTAGATTCATGTCCTACGGGTGCAATTGATGATGGTAATGCTGTTGATGCAAATAAGTGCATTTCATACCATACTATTGAAAATAGAGGTATTGTGCCAATAGAGTATAGAAAATTAATTGCAGATAATCTATATGGATGTGATTATTGTACAGAAGCTTGTGTTTGGAATTTTAAGAAACAATTGACATCTGAGATAGATTTTATACCTAAGAAATATCCAGATATTGAAGAGCTTACATATATTGATGAAAAGATTTCTAACATTTTTGCAGGTTCACCAATACATAGAATAAAGTTGCATATTCTTAAACGTAATATTGCAATTGTTTTTGGAAATATAGGAACTATAAACGACATTTGTCATGTTAATTATTTGCTTGATTCTGATAATGCTATTGTAAGTGAGCATGCTTTATGGGCAAAAAATGAAATACTCAGCAGAACAACTATTAATTAAGAATAACTAAAAATTAATTATAAAATGCTCAAGTTAAGGAAAATACTTTTCTTGCTTTTTTCTGTTTTATATTTTTTTGTTTCCGGACAAATTGATACATTCCCTGTATATACCTATACCGATAATTCTAAGGCTGTTTCTGTTCAATCTTTTTTATATCAATTAAAACACACATCTGAATATATTACTATTGATTCTGTATCTAAACTGCCATTTACAAGTTTTGCAACGGCTAGCTCATCTGCAAGTG
This sequence comes from Bacteroidales bacterium, assembly GCA_016714605.1. Taxonomy (GTDB): domain Bacteria; phylum Bacteroidota; class Bacteroidia; order Bacteroidales; family UBA1715; genus JADKDL01. The sequence goes on from JADKDL010000002.1 coordinate 280,900, forward strand.
CATATGAAAGAAATAAATCATATTGGTTTGTACTGAGATTGAAAAATGAATCCATTAATGAGAAAACTTTATACCTCACGTTAGGACTTACACAGAGTGTTGAGTTTTATCAATACAATCCTGAAATTGGTTATGTAAAACAAGACTATGGTTACGATGTGCCTGATGCTGAAAAAGCCTATGCGGAACCTATTGATCAGTTAGTTGGTGTAGTCTTAAAATCGAAAGAAGAGACATTGCTTTTTTTCAGAATAAAGTCAGAATTAAGTCTTAAAATGAATCCTTTGTTCAAAATACAAGAACAAGAGGTTTTTCTGAAAAAAAACGGAATGATGAATCTCATGCAGGGTTTGTTTCATGGTTTAATTTGGATGCTTATTGCGTACATATTTTTTGTATATCTTAACTTAAAAGATAGAGTCTATCTATATTACATATTCTATTGTTCTAGTTTTTCAATTGCAATATTTGTATTACTTGGCTATCCTCGTTTGTATTTATTTCCACATATCACATTTAATGTTTTATATAGTGAATTAATAATTCTTATAGGTAGTACATTTTATATGTTATTGTTTAGAAGAGCTCTGAATTTGAAGGAATTAAATATTCGTTTGTATAATTTTACAAACATGATTATCTATTTCTCATTGTTCGGAGTAGTTGTCTGTACTTTTTTCTTGTTTTATGACTTTTATATCTATAACCTACTTTGTCAGATATTCTCACTTTTTGAATTACTTGTGTTTTGTTTCTTGTTAATGACGCTTTTTAGAATCAAAAATGCAATAGCCCGTTATCTTTTAATTGGTAATCTAAGCATGACATTTGGGGCAGTAATCATAATTGTAAGTTTGCTATTTTTTAAGGATCCATTTTTAAAATATTTTCCTGTATTTCAGGCAGGAGTGACTCTAGAGGTTTTGTTTTTTGCTATAGGACTATCGAAACGTTTCCAATTTGCTGAACAAGAAAAACGTTTGGCGCAAGATAAACTTATAGAAGAGCTTACGTTCAGAGAAAAATACCAACAGCAACTAAATGATAAATTAGAGCAAAAAGTAAGAGAACGCACCCAGATTATAAACCAGTCTAAAGAAGAGATTTTACAGCAACAAGAATATATTGAACAAAAGAATGTTTTACTTGAAGCATCGAACAAAAGCCTGACTGATAATTTGGAATATGCCGGTTTTATACAAAATGCATTACTTACAGATTTTGAAAAGATAAAATGGTTTTTTAAAGATGCTTTTCTCATATATAAACCTCAGAGTTATGTAAGTGGCGATTTTTATATGTTTTTCTCAATCTCCGAATATGAGGGGATATTATTAACCGCAGATTGTACCGGACACGGTGTGCCAGGAGCTATGCTCACCCTAATAGCACAAGACTTTTTGTCGGAGATAATTTATGAAAAGAAAGAAACAAGTCCGGCAAATATTTTATTAGAACTTGAAAAAAGAATTGTTTCAAGATTATTAAATGTCTCTATTAATAGCAGTTTGAATGAGGGATTAGATATTGCAGTTGTATATATTAATAAATCTACTAAAACGCTGAGCTATGCAGGTGCAAAAATGCCTTTGCTTGTAGTTAATAATACTGGAGTGAATAAGGTTAGAGGAACTCTTTATGGAATAGGGGGAGCGAAAGTCAATCTTAAAGAAAAATTTTTCACAGATACCTTAATTACCTTTAACGAGGGTGATAGATATTATATCTATTCCGATGGATTTCATGATCAATTACAAGCATATACCAACAAGAAATATTTATCCAAACGATTCTATGAAAAGTTGCAAGAGACTTATCATCATACTTTTGAAGTTCAGAAAAAGATACTAGCAGATGATCTTGACGAATGGAAGGGTGGAGGTGTGCAGACTGATGATATTATTGTAATTGGGTTTACCTTGTAAATTAATATAGCTCAGGTTTTGTAATTAGATTAAAGAATATTCAAATTTTTAGAAAAATGTATATAAATGCAAAAATGTTTTTAACTCAGCTTAAAAACGACCTCATTGGTAAAGATTCCCAAAGAGGAATTACAATTACGTATGCTTGGTTGGCAAATCAGTTTGGGCATTTTTCTTTAGGATTTATTCCTTGTGTACTGTTTTACTTTTTTTTCAGCTCTTGGTCTCCCGTTTTTATTACACTTTTGGTTTGCGGATTATGGCTTTTGTTTGAAACATTCAATTTGTTAGGTCCACTAATGAAACCTTCATATAGGAAAGGGCTTGTGTTTAAGCCAAAATGGAATAATCTAATTTTTGACACATCTACCGATTTATTGTTCTTCTTTTTTGGAGCAAGCGTTTTTCTAATTCTAAACAAAACAATACCTGTGGTAGTAATAATTGTTATTGTGTTGAGTTTGGTTGCTTTGATTTTGTTTATTTATTGGTACACGGTGAAAATGTACATTCAAAGTGCATACTTTCCATTTCAATTCAGGTTAAGTCAGTGGATGTGTAAAATAAGTAATGAAGACAAAGATAAGATTGACAAACTAGAAAAAAAGTGTTGTAAGAATCAGATAATTATTTTCGGAGGGAGAGATACCGGCAAGACCAGTTTGGCTGTTGCATTGGCTACTGAGTATTCAATAATTAAAATTGCTTGTCAGTACACTACTGTATTTAAGTTTGTAGAGTCATGCCTTAATTCAGAGCAGAAATTAATTGAAATGTATCCGCACCTGTTATGGACATGGAGAAAATCAGAATGTTTGGTTATTGATGATGTTAATCCGGGTAATCCATTTCAAGATGTTGTTACTCCTGAATTTATAAGAACAGCACTTGAAAAAAATGAAAGCCTCAAAAATGAAAATTATTCGGCACTTTCTAACAAAACTGTAATTTGGGTTGTAGGTGAAACAGTTTATAAAGAAGAATGGATTTCATTTGTTTCAGGTTTTGCACCGATGGCAGTGATGTTTATATCATAAATCTTTAGAGGTCTGGTAAACTCCTTCTTTTTTATATATTAATAAAATGCAATAAAAAAGTAAAATGTTATTAACATATAAATAACATTTTGATGTTAATAACTTATTAGAAGCTTCAAGTGTTAAACTTTCAAAATGTTATGAGGTGATGCTAATATTAGAGCGAAAGAATACATTGATTTTAAGTTAGATTTTACTACATTTGTTACCCTTTAAAAATAGAGTATTAATATTTTAATAAATAATAATTATGGAATTTATTGTTTCCAGTAACGAATTGCTCGGACATCTTAGTTTAATTAAAGGTGTGATAAATTCAAAAAACACACTCCCGATTTTAGATAATTTCTTATTTAATTTGGAAAATAATGTTCTGAAAATAACAGCATCAGATTTAGAATCGACATTAAATACCCAGCTAAGTCTTGATAATGCTACAGGCGACGGGGTTATAGCAATAGAAGCAAAGCGATTGTTTGATATGTTGAAAGAATTTTCAGATCAACCACTTACTTTCAAAATAGATATGGATACTTATAGAGTAGACATATTTTCCGGAAATGGTAAATTTAGTATTGTAGGTCAGAATGGAAAAGAATTTCCAAAATTGCCTGAGTTAAATGCTTCTTCGGCTGCTAGTTTTAGAATAGATTCAACGGTTTTCTTGAAAGGTATTAACAGCACCATATTTGCCACTGCCGACGATGAGTTAAGACCGGTAATGAATGGTATTTATATTGAACTAACTGCAGATTATTTCAGAATGGTTGCTACCGATTCTCATAAACTTGTAAGATTTACTCGTCATGATATAGCACCGGGTACAGATGCTTCTTTTATCTTACCTAAAAAATCGGCTACAATTCTTAAAAATATATTAGCAAAAGACGGAAATGATATTAAAATTGAGTTTGATGAAAAAAATGCTTTTTTCAGCCTTACCGATTTTAAACTTACTTGCAGACTGATAGAAGGAAAATACCCAGCTTATGGTTCTGTAATTCCTATCAACAATCCTAATAAACTGACAATTGATAGACATGAGTTTTATAATTCAATGAAAAGAGTTTCATTATTTGCTAACCAAGCAAGTAACCTTTCTAAATTGACCATGAAAGGTACTCAATTGACTATTTCAGCTCAGGATATAGATTTCTCAATATCTGCATATGAAAACCTTAACTGTTTATATGATGGTGACCCAATGGATATAGGCTTTAAATCGGGTTTCTTATTAGAGATATTGTCAAATATACATTCGGTTGATGTGAATCTTGAAATGTCTGACCCTTCGAGAGCGGGTATCCTTACTCCGGTAGATAAAGACGCAGAAGGCGAAGATGTATTGATGCTCATAATGCCAATGATGGTTTAGTAAAATGACATTAATAATTTGTTTTAGGTATTTTTTGAATAAATAATGCTGTAATATTGGTAAAAGCGTTAAAGTTAATTGCTCAGTAATTGTAGTTTTAAAAAATTTATAAATATATTTGTAAGGGAGAAATGCTTTTTCTTTTTTTTTTATTTAAATGTAATCAAACTAAAAAACGTTATGATAAAGAAAGCATCAATTTTATTATGTAATTTGTTTGCAATTTTAATTGTAAATGCAAGGAAGTCACAGCTGATAAATTGTTTAAATATGGCAGGTTTGAGGAGGCTTTACCTATGTTTTTAGAAGATAGAAAAAGGATCAAGCTAATATAGATATAAATTACAAAATAGGTTTGTGTTATCTAGAAACTAATATTGATAAGGCCGAAGCATATACTTATTTGGATTTTGCTGAGAAAAACGGTTATAAGGAAGCAGAAATACATTTTGATTTGGGCGAAGCTTTGATGCATGCAGAAAAGTTTGATGAAGCAATTGCTAAATTTTATCAATATAAATCTCTTGAAAAATCGGCATTGGCGACAACAGAGGCCGACCGATTTATTTCATATTGCAATAATGCCAAATTGCTTAAAAGTAAACCTCTAAAAGTTGAAATTGAAAATCTTGGTGATAAAGTTAATTCCCCAAAATCAGATATTTGTCCGTTTACAGATTATTCTGAAACTACTGTATTATTCACCTCAAATTCTAGATTTATAAAAGAATTTGGCGAATTTGTTAATGATGTAATAACCACCGAATTTAAATTTGGTAAATGGAGAAGAGGTAAATCTTTGAGTAGTCAAATAAATACGGCAGTAGATCATGAATTTTTGGTTGGTTCATCGCCAAACTTAACGGCGGTAGTAATAAGACCAGAAAGCTACACCTACAGTGGCGATTTGTTGATTTCTTATCTTGATAAAAAGAGATATGGAGCATTGTCTAACCCTGGGTTAGATATAAATGACAAGAAATCTATAGAATCGAGCGGATGCCTTTCTGATAGTGGAGATACATTATATTTTTCAAGTGATAGACTCGGCGGTTTTGGCGGTTTTGATTTATATTATTCTTTAAAAATTGGAGATGGTTGGGGAATTCCACAAAATCTAGGAACGAAAATAAACACACCTTTTGATGAAGAATTTCCTAATATAAGTCAGAATGGAAAATTGCTTTATTTTGCCTCTAATGGTCCGAGTAGTATGGGTGGTCATGATATATTTGTGAGTTCACTTAACCCTTCATCTAAGGAATGGGAAAATCCTAAGAACTTTGGTTATCCAATTAATACTACTTACGATGACTTTAATATAACCCTTACTGATAATGGTAGATATGGTTATGTATCGCAAGTAAAAAAAGATGGAGTAGGAGAGTATGATGTTTATAAAGTTACCTTCGTTGATAAAGAACCTTATTATGTAACATATACAGGTAAGGTAGCTGTTGGAGATACTGCTTCAAGTACTCCAATTTGTAGTATCACAAAAGAAATATCAATTAAAGTAACACAAGCTGACAATAAGCTTTTTGGCGAATATAAGCTAAATTCAAATTGCAGATATGCTATTTCATTACCACCGGGCGATTATGAAATGAAAATTATAGCAGAAGATTATCCTGAGTTTGTAAATAAAATATCAATTCCTGAAATTAAACCTGCAATTCCTGTCGTTCTCTTTGATGTTTATTTGAATAAAAACGCAGCACCGATCAAAAAGTAATAAATATTACTAATTAGCAGTTAAACTTATTTTTATAAAAAGCGCTTTCAATGAATTTAGAACTTACAAAACCTCTAGCAATATTTGATTTAGAAACTACAGGAATTAATATTACATCAGATAGAATTGTTGAAATTTCTATACTAAAATTATTTCCCGGAGGCAAGGAAGAGCAACGTACGTATAAAGTAAATCCACAAATGCCAATACCAGCTCAGGCTTCGGCAATACACGGGATTTATGATAAAGATGTAGCAAATGAACCTACATTTGCCGAATTATCAAAAGAACTTGCTCCCTATCTAAAAGATTGCGATTTTGCCGGATACAATTCAAATAAGTTTGATGTACCCTTGCTTGCCGAAGAGTTTGCTCGTGTAGGTGTACAATTCGACTGGTCTAAAGCAAAATTTGTTGATGTTCAGGTTTTGTTTCATAAAAAAGAACCAAGAACGCTAAGTGCTGCATATAAGTTTTATTGCGATAAAGATTTGGAAAATGCACATAGCGCTGCCGCCGATACATTTGCCACACTAGAAGTCTTAAAAGCACAGCTTGATAGATACACTGACGTTGAACCCAATGTTCAGTTCCTAAGCACATTTACAGCGCAATCGAATAAAGTAGATTTTGCCGGACGCATAATTCTAGATGAAAATAAAATAGAAATATTCAATTTTGGAAAGCACAAAGGTAAGACTGTGGAATCTGTTTTTAAAGCAGAACCCGGCTATTACAGTTGGATGATGAATGGAGATTTTCCTGCAAACACAAAACAGGTAATTACAGCTATTAAGTTACGTTCGTTTGGATCATAATTACATAGGATTTTTTTTTATTCTTCAGATTGCTTCTACTGCAAATGAATATTTTTCATAGAAACGTTTTATATGATATTGAATTAATATAATTTATGAAGGTAGTATCTGTAAATAGAAAGAAAGAAATTTATAATAATAAAGACAATTCATATTCTATTTCAATATTACCCGATAGTTCTATCAGTAAAGATTCAGACCTCTTTTACAATCCCTTCCCCGATTTCAGAGTGAGGTTTTCTGCCGGAATTTGTTTGAAAATTTCTAAGATTGGAAAATGTATCTCTGAAAAATTCGCTACTAAATATTACGAAAATATAGGTCTTGCAGTACATTTCTATTCAGAAGATTTCAAAAGATATTGCATGAGTAAAGACATAGATTATGTACTATCTTATGCTTTTGATAAAGCTTTTTGGTATTAGATTTTGCAGTTTTAGACCTGCAATCATCCATATTTACTATTCAAGTAAACGATTTATTATGTTCGGCAGAAAGTATTAGTACAGACATTTTAAATAATGCAATTGCCAAAGCTTCTGAATACATTACGTTAAAAGTAGGTGATATTGTTTTTGTTCCATTCTACGTGTCAGAATCTGATTTAAAAGAAAATGATACCTTAAGTGTTTTGTCCGACAATGAAAAAATCTGTTCAGTAAAGATTAAATAATTGATGAATTCACTTAATGATTGCATCGTATTCTCCAATTCAAACTTTATAGAAACTATTAAGTCTATTATAAGTGACCCTGAGGTGGTGAATGGTTTCGCACAGCAGTCATCCTTATTTGGTAGTTTGCCTAACTTTGGCAACGAACATCCTCCTAAAAACAGTGCTGTCTTTTTGCTGTTGAAATTAGAAGAAAATGATTTAAAAATAATCTACATTAAAAGGCCTGCATATAATGGAGTACACAGTTCGCAAATAGCTTTCCCGGGGGGTAAATGCGAGGAGCAAGATCCTTCATTGTTAGGCACTGCTTATCGTGAGACTTTTGAGGAGATAGGTGTTCCCAACTCTCAAATTGAGTATATAGGCGAGCTTTCTCAAGTTTTTGTGACTGCAAGTAATTTTATTATTTACCCATTTGTAGGAATATTAAAACCTAATTTTGAATTTACAATTGATAAAAATGAGGTTGACTATGTGCTTGAAGTTTCCTGCTCCGATATTTTGAAAGAAGATAGTAAACGTATGGTATCAGTTACCGTTCAAGGTGTTGCCTTTGATGTGTTTGCTTATTTATATAAAAATGAAATGATATGGGGAGCGACTGCAAAAATCACCCATCAGTTTGAACTAGTAGTAAGGAAAGCACTAGAATTGTTGGGAAATACTGCTACGCAGAAAGCTTAACAGTCCACGAAATGTCATCACCGAGAAATAGTACCTGCTAGTGAAATTTGTAAGTAGAGAAAATTTCTAATAAATAAAGATTTATACTGTCTTCTTGTGTTTTCTTTATTAAACTCGTCATTCCACTATCGAAATTGTCAAGTGCTTTCATTTGCGGCTTCATTGGTTCTTCTATAGAAGTAAGGAAATCTTCCCAGTGTATAGGTATTATTGTTTTTGGTTTTACTTTATCAATAGTTTCTTCAAAAAACTCTTTGGTGAAGTTAGTTTCCATCTCTCCGTACTTACCCAAACCTCCAATACCAAGAAATAGCACATCGGCACGGACGGTGTCTAGAGAATTTTTTATGTAGTTGCAGCTCGGTCTTACCAACATTGTGGCGTTTTTGTGTTTTATATAAATATCATAGGAGTTACCCTCAGAGTATGCTTGAACTCTGGCAGGTTGCTTAAGCGGTTTTTCAATAACCACTCCAAGATCGCTGTTGTATTTGTTGGGTTTTGAGTGAATAGAAGGTAATATTGAAATCTTAAATTCTCCAATTTCTATAGGTTTCCCAATTTCATACAGATGCAATTTATCTTCCTTTACATTACCACCTCTACCAATGTTTAATGTAGATATTGAACCATGTAACTCGGCATCGGTTTTTGATGCAATATAAGCAATATCTAAAGTATGGTCGTAATGCGAGTGTGTAGCAAAAATAGCTTTCAAACGGTTTATTTTATTCTGTGCTATGATTTTATCTACAAATGCAGAGTCGGTCTGTATTTCTTTTCTGAAGATAGTGAGCAACGACTTTCTACACAAGAATCCATCTACAAGTATTTGATTTTCTCCATCGTCGAATAGGAGCGTCGTGGTGCCGAGTGAAGTGACTCTGAGCGAATTGTTATTTGTAGTAGTGTCTGATTTTATAAAATATGCTCTATAATCATCAATATCTCCCGAGGGGGCTAAATAGACAAAATAGACAACTATTGCAGCTATTAAAACTAAAGAAAACAGTGACGCTAAAGCAATAAGAAGTATTCTTAAGGGTTTCGATCTAGTCATAGTTTTTATGTTTATGAGTATCTTGAAAAATTCTATCAATACACAGTTGTTACTTTTTATTTTATGAAAGAGACACCTTATGGAGTGTTTCTTTTATAAAATGCACTGATACAAGTCAATTTATTTGGTTGTTTTTGAAATTCTGTATAAATCTACATTACTAATTTAAGCCCTTTTTCTGTTTTTCACAAACGGCTCTTCGTTTTTTTTAGAAAACCTTAATTATGCAAGTTATCTCAGAGTCTCTGTATAGTCAGGGTTTGACGAGAACAAATAGCTGCTAATAGCTCTTTATATATCAATGTATCAAACCCTGACTTAGAGAAAAATCAAGTGTGCGTGAAGAATGAAAAATTACTGAGTAACCTTAATTTTCCCATGAACTGCTTTGATAGCCATAGCTCTTTTATAAACATGGTAGTTCTTTTTGGTTAAAAGACACCATGTTTTATTGATAATGCTAACATACAGATTAACCACATTTTGGTTAAAGTTTTCAATCGGAAAATTCTGAGGTTCCATAGTATATGTATTTATAGTTAGTAATAAAAAATTCAGTTTGTAGCAAAAAAAAACCGGTCATGTGTTTAAAATGACCGGTTTCGTTGCGATTAATATAGCATATTATTCTTTACTCATTACCGGTCGTGTAAGGCATATCTCTTCCCTGCGTGTTTTCTCATAGAACATGCTGTAGTTGTTGCGGTAATTGCTGTATAGATAGTATTTTTCATCCCCGTATGTTTGTAAGCAGCTTTGCTTAATTCATTAATTTCTATAATTGTTCAAAAAAAAAAGCCCGATTCTGTTTAGAACGGGCTTGTATAAATCTTTATGTATAAGAAACACATCAAACCCAAGGCGAAAAATACGCTCTCATTGTCCCGATATGTTTTCCTGTTTTTATCATACCGCAATATACCGTTTGAGAAAAGGAAAGTCAATTGTTTTATTAATTATTTTTTATGAGTTATATAAAATACGTATTTATCCGCTCGTTAATCAGCTTTAAAACTATTCTAGTCATAATTCTTATTCATTTAAGATGAGTTTACACAATCTATTTTATACTCCCAAGTTAGAGACGAATTTCCCTGTAGAGACGCACGGCCGTGCGTCTCTGCAGGTGTGTCTGTGCTAAAACAGGTTGTGCAATTCACTATTAAAAAACGGGTATCGCCAAATCGATAATTTGAAAATATGATTATATATCTATGTCGTTTAGATAAGCCACCAACAGGGTTTTCAACCACTGTCGGGGCTGCCGTAAACCCTGCCAGTGGTTCAAAACCCTGCCAGTGGTTAATTACAGAAAATTCTAAACTTAACGACATAGTATTATATATTCAAATTATTATATCTATTGTTTATCAAAAGTAGAAGTTACCAACAAATCCTTATCTTGAATGACAATATAATACCTTCCTTTTTTAAGCTTTCTAACATCTATATCAGTTCCGCAGAGGTAAGACTCTTGCGATACAACTACAGCTCCTTTGCTGTCTATTATTTTGAGAGATACGGTGCTTCCGACAGCAAGTCCTGTAAGTTGAATTTTATCATGAGCCGGATTTGGGATTACTTTAAAGTCTGCTTGTTTGCCAACCTCAGTAACCGAAACCGAACCAAACGGCGTACTGTCATAGATATCAAGCGTGCCATCGTTGTCGTCGTCGGTGTCTGCATTGTCGCCGATGCCGTCTTTGTCATTGTCTGCGGTTTCATATTTGTCGTACGGGAAGGCATCGTCAATATCAAGAACGCCATCATTATCATCGTCATCATCTTCGGTATTCGGCTTACCATCTTTGTCGGTGTCTGGGTTGTTGTTGAAAGAAATGTTCCAGTTAATGGGTTCCTCAGTCATGTTTTGCCACTGAATTTGGTAGTTTCCAGCAGGAATAATTACAGAAACCTCACCATTTTCGGAAATAGCAACTCGCTTACTACAAGCAGAGAAAAGCTGAAAGATGTTTGCTTTTGCATTGTCAGATATGGTTACTTCTGTCTCATTTTCTGTTGAGAATGAGTAGTAAATAACTCCTGATTTAGTAAAATTTTTCAGTTGTAATACTTGCCGGAATTTCTGCGATTGGTAGTGGTCTCTCGCAACTTGTTCCAATTTGGATGATTTCTTTGTAATCTAAGATAATTGAATAAGCATCATGATAAAATGAAACGTAGTTTGATTTTATTAATAGAGTATCTCCTTTTTCTACAAAGAATTCTACATAAGACAGAATAGCTCCTCCATTGTTTCTACGTTCAGCTATCAAGCTATCGCAATTGTTTTTATATACCTGAATATATTTGAAGCTCATAGTTGAATCAATTGTTGAAATGTAGAATATTCCCGCGCTTGGAGTAACAAACATTAACCACACGTCACTTACTGGGTGATCTATATGATGTTTTCCTGTGTTTTTAATTTCGACAGCATCTTTGCAAGTTTCTCCTTTTTGAGGGATATACTTTTTAATACAAAAGGATTGACGAGTTAAACCATAAATTTCAATCAGATAAGTAGTATCCTTGAATAAGGTACATCTGGCTGCAGATATATTCGAAGATGCACCCGAATATATTTGAGTGCCATTACATTCTTTATAAATATATATGATTGTATTATCTAATGAACTATTGAGAGATATTAGATAGTCATTAGATTCTGTAGGGGTGAATTGATAATATGAATCATCTTTAATTTGAACATAGTTACTGTCTTCTAGAATAATTAACGGATTTTCGCATGTATCGCCTTGTCTTTCTGCTTCGAAAGAGAGTTTTGCATTGTATTTTTCGCCAGAAGCACCTCCTGTAAATTCTAGTTTTATCCAACTACCTTTTTCTTGGTATGTTTCAAATTTCCTTGATGTAATAGTATCATAGTTTTTATATTCATCAAAAATACAATAATCCCATTTAATAAGTTTTACATTAGGGTTAGTAGTATCGCCAATGGAAACGGTATAATAACCTGTTTCCTCTGTTAAAAATGTCATCCATTCACTACCATTGGTGTTGTCTAATTCAAAAACTCCAAGAGAATCTATTCTTTTGGGTGAATGACACTCTGTACCTAATTCAGTAGCCGGCATAGCTTTGAAATGCCAATTATAATCAAAGGAGTAAATGTGTGGAAACTCAAACAAATATGTATCTCCTGAGTAAAAAAAACTTACTTGTATGTATGTTCCATCTTTTAATTTTTTAAATATATTCGGCATCGTTATATTTAACACTTCCCCGTCGTCCCCCAAATAATTTAATCTCATATTTTCTGTTGCATAAAATTCAAAATAGGAATAAGAATGATTCTTATCTGTATTTGAAATTAGAAGAGAAGAACTATCAAGAGAAATCGGAATAGGGTTGTTGAACGATAGACCCTTTATGTTTTCAGAAACGTAAAAGTTTGCTTTAAATTTAGACCCATAAATGTATCCAATACCTTTATTTACCTTAAAATATATAGTGTCTCCTTTATTAAAAGTGGCACTTGCTTCCGACTTGTTAGTCCTGCTGTAATCCTCACCCCAAGAGTCACAATTAACATCACTATCATACCATAAATAATCTTCACTATTCCTTTATAAATAAAGATATTAAAAGTAGATGGATCATCTAAAAAAGGTAAATCTGTAGAAAAAGTAACCGTACAAGCAGAGTCTGCAATATACTTGTACCAATATTCATCGGTATTGTTTATCACTTCAAAAGTACCGGGAGTTGTTAATAGCTGTGCTGTTTCTCGGGTTGCTTGCGAGTAGCAAAGCTGTGCTGTTTGTAGAGTGAGGACAAATAGCAGAATGAGGTTGTGTAGAGGTTTCATGATTTTTAATTTGAAATGAGTTAATTTGAAAATGAGTTAATTTGAAAATTTGAAAATGAGAAGATGAGATGATTTTATAATTTAATAATTTGAAAATATGATTATATATCTATGTCGTTTAGATAAGCCACCAACAGGGTTTTCAACCACTGTCGGGGCTGCCGTAAACCCTGGCAGTGGTTAATTACAGAAAACTCTAAACTTAACGACATTGGATTATATATTCAAATTATTGTATCTATTGTTTATCGAAATTTGAAAATGTATTAATTTTTATAATTATTGCTTCAGGTAAAATTTCAATTTTTTTAAAGTTATTAACCTATCATCGTTACTCAAGAGAGAACCCCCATAATTTTTATTCTATTATATCATGGGGGTTCTATTTCTATTTTTTAAATAAACTATTTCTTAATTATTTTAAATGTCTTATTTATACTAGGATTAGAAACTTTTACGAAATACACTCCTTCGTTTAAGCTCGTAGTATTTATGGTTGAAATGCCTCCTCCTACAAATTCGGTACTACCTATTTTTGCTCCAGTAAGCGAATAAATTTCTAAACTCAACTGCTCTTCTTGGTTCGATTCAACATAGAAGTCTCGGTCTATAACGGTAGGGTAGAGTTTGATTTCAATTGTTCCGGCAACGGTCGGCAAGTTGGTGTCTAAAGTATTCGGTGCTCTGGGAGTTGTATTCTGCATTGATACAAAGGTTCCGCTTCCGTCAACTGATCGCCCAAAAGACATATCAGATGCTTGTTTGAAAAATAATACTGAATCTATCCAAGTCACCTTGCCACCATTAACTTGAGCCAAGCCAAACTGTTCGCCCGAACCACTCAACTTAAACTCTACATGCGTTGCCCCTTCCGACTTCTCGTCGTCTGCCCAAAGTAGCAGAAAGCCTTTTGCAGGAATTATGGTTTCTGTGCCTATGCCTTGAGGTATTTGGTATTTTGTTGGATTATCAAAATTATCGGTTACGTACAATCCGCTAATATCTACAGCAAAATCGTTTGCATTGTAGAGTTCAATCCAGTCTTCGTAGTCGCCTTTATTATCGGCAATGGTATTGGTGTTAGAAGCCATAAGCTCATTAATAAATACATTTTCCAATCCGGAAGATTGATCAAATACGGCAATTATTTTTTTGTCAGATTTCAAGGTTAAGGTTATTGACAAATCTGTAGAAATTACGGTACCATCGCTTTCTTCCCAGTGAATAAACTTGCGAGTGGTTTGTTTTACCGATACAGTGAGCGGTATATTTGTGAAATATTCGCCAACCACAGATTTGCCTTCCATTGCTACAGAGCAAATTTCTATTTTCGCACTTTCTGCATTTTTAGCCTCTACGGTAAGAGTAGACATGCTAGAAATGCCAAACATATCTTGTATGAAACCTTGCATCAAAGCCGGACGCTCTTCTGCAAAAAGGTGCAAATCGGACTTCTCAGCATTCCACAAAGAATCGTTGTGCCCCCATCTTTCCAAATGGTATGGTTTCTCGTCGGCGTAAATAGAATCGTAGGTGTCTATGAAATTACTGAATCTCTCGGTGGCAAAGGTGCTGTTTATGTGTGCTGCAAATCGCTGTACAAACTCATTTTTGAACTCGGTATTTTCTAATAAACCTCTAAAGATTGTACAGCCAGGTCTTCCATTTGCCCAGTGGTTTCCATTCTCCATGTATGCATCCTCTAGTGAATTTCGGTATTGATTGCAATTTTCATAATAAGCAGTAGATTGATCTAAATCATATACTATCCATCTCCATTTATTACCAGAACCATTTTTTTTCCAGTATTTAATATTTAAGTTAGGCCAGTCAAAATTTCCGTAATAAATCTCTGTAATTTGATAATTCATAAATTCATTAACATCAATCTTATTCTTTGCTGAATTGTAATTTGTATTATTTGAAAAATCGGTATTGTTAAAATAATCAAGGAGTGACTCAAATTCAGCTGTACTACCACCATTTTCAGTCTCAGATTTATAATTTGCTATCACAGTAATGTCTTCTTCTTCAAGATTGTAATTGTCTTTAAGATAGCGTTCTTGAATCTTTTCCCTGAGGTTCATAATTCCCCAATATTCTCCATTAATATAAACAATAGTTGGTTGACCAGCCTGATAATCTATGTCCATACGATCAGACACCATGTTTTGCAACATAAGATCTCTGTATTTTAAAGAATTGACATCACTTCCTGAGTTTCGTAGGATAACCTGTTTGTAAACGTCATTAGGCTTGTCATTGAATAACTGGTATCTCATTCTTTCGTCACCAAATTCTTGTTTGCAGTTTATTGAGAATGATCGTTGCGCAAATCGTCGGCTCCAGCCTCCAAAGATTTTAATTCCGGCATTTACTTCAACCTCTTGTTCTCCATCAACAAAGTACTCGAATGTTACCGGTTCTTCAATATCTTCCCAAAAATTTGCTCCATAATTTGGATCACCCATTGAAGCATTCGGCCCCATCATATACATTCCATCTGTTTCATCGAAAAAGTTGTAGGGGTCTACGCCTATTGAAACAACAGGCAAGGTGCTGTTGCGTTCACCTACGAAATATGTACGTGTAGCAACTCTACTATTTTTGTATCCCGTGCATTGTACCATGGTTTTCAAAACCGTATTGCTCGAAATAGAAATTGGCTTTGTATATAGCGCAGATGCAGTGGTAGGACTGCTTCCGTCAAGTGTATAGTAGATTTTTGCATTCGTAATAAAACTAGTAAGGGTGAGATTTACGGGTTCCGTATAATATCCGGCCTTTACGCTGAAAATTGGTTCCGGAGCACTTAGTGTTGTTGCTGAGGTGTTATTTGCTCCTGATGGTGTAGTTTGCATAAAAGATGACCAGATTGCATTTCCATCGGTCATGCGACCAATAGAAGTGTTTTCTGCCATTGTGCTGAAGCTCATAATATCTAGACGTTCTTTGTTGCTGTTGTATAGTATAATTATGTCTCCATTTTTGTCTAATTTAAAATTTGACTGGAGACCTACATTACTATTATCGAGCCATATTAATAAATATCCTTTTGCCTGAATTTTTATTCCAAGAGGTATTTGCCATTTGGTAGTATCACTTTTTTCATTGGTGAGATAATACCCGCCTATATTGACTTCTTGTGTTCCTATATTATATAATTCCACCCAATCGTCATAATTGCCACTATTGGGGTTCTTTACTGTAGACACATTATCTGCCTGGAATTCGTTAATCACGATTTGTCCGTAACCATGAAGAAAAAAGAAAATGCAACAAGAAAATACGAGTAGAATTTTTTTCATATTATTTCAAATTTATTATTAGTAAATAACCAACCTTTGGGTCGTAATGCAATTATAAAACAGTAATAAGACAAGATGTTACTAGAAAACACTTAGAGTATTTTGAATTAATTTTTTAAAATATTTATTATCTGATGATTAATACTCATACTATTTTTAAAAAACAGCTTTAAATTAGTAGATTTTTTAATATAGTCTAACGGTAACGGTTGTTTCAATCCTGATTATTTCAATCTTTTATGATTATTAAAAGTTGGGTTGTAACAATTTTAAAGTTAAATAAATATTTTAACAATACGAATAAATAGTTAGGTATTTTCGAAAGATGTTTAACTTCGCTTAAGTCTTTAGAGATAAAGCTGATAATTTTTAAAAAAAACAGTTATAAAATACAAATGAAAAGAATCTTAATTTCTAGATTATCAATGATTTCTTTAGTGTTTTTTCTCATATCCTGTGGAGTTACATCTGGTAGTGCTTCTAAAACACAAAATGACACAGTAGTACAAAAAGCTGATACTTCTGCAATAAGTAATAGCGATTCAACAACAAGTGTTAAGAATAGATATTCAATTATTATTAAGGACTCAATCCCTTTAAGAATAGAACCAAAGCTAAATTCGCAAATTCTTAAATACGCTTAT
This sequence comes from Bacteroidales bacterium, assembly GCA_016714605.1. Classification (GTDB taxonomy): domain Bacteria; phylum Bacteroidota; class Bacteroidia; order Bacteroidales; family UBA1715; genus JADKDL01. Next base: position 297,994 of record JADKDL010000002.1, read on the forward strand.
ATTGGTCTTCTCGTAAAGATTCTTGATATTTCGGCAGATAGCTTATGGTATAAAATTGAAGTTGTAGATCAGAACCTATTTCCGTTTAGTATTGACGAAAATTTCTGGATTTTCCATGACGATATATTTTTTGAAACAGGCAGATTACATGCAAATATTACGGTTGATTTGAGTCTTTTGGGAAAAGGCAAAATTCAAGATGCTAAGCGAATAATGAGTGATGAATATATTTATACTAAGAAAAGCTTAAATTTAGATAGTGCATTTTATGTCAGCCCAATATATAGCAATTATGATGATGTATCAGGTACTGGGGTTTTTAGCTCAGAAGCAAGTATATGTATAAAAAGAGCTTGTTTTCAAGAAGAAGGCGATGAAAAACAATCTGATGCAGAGAGTTTTAGTGAATATAAAGAGAGGTACACACAATTGTACGGAAAAGATTCATTAAAAGCGTTTTATAAGATTAAGTCTAAGCTTTTAATAGATAGTGTTAAAGAAGTGCTGATTTGTTCAAAATTAGTAATGGATGAAGCTAGTTGTTATCCGGAAAAATTTATTGGAGTTGAAATAAATCATTTGCAAAACCAAAAGCATATTGTACATGATTATAGTTTTTTATCAAGTTATGTATTGAAATCAGATACTTTTTCCACAACAAAATTATTTGGAGAGGTGCAGAATATTTATTTGATATACATTTTAAAAGTCTATTACCAGGGTAATCAATCAGATACTATTGTAAGAAGAATATTCTTATGGTGGCCTTTATGTATGTAGAAATTACAAACTCTCTCGTTTTTTTATATTCACATCATCTAATAGAGCACTCAAACGTTATACTTTTCGAATCTCCAAACAGAGAGCGAATTGCGATTTTTCTTCAAGAAAAATCAGCGGCAAATAAACAGTAGCGTGTATCCATCCAGCTATTTCAGCGTGTAGTCTCCGTGAGATATAGAGAAAGCCAAATCAAAAAATCAGCAAATCTCTGATTAATTTTGCTGTAATATTGTAGTTTAATATTTGCATTATTTTAACAGGAGAATTTGATTAACAACGAAAAACAGTCTGTAATCTTAGTGATTGATTTATAGTATTTATGTGGTTGAATTAATCGTTGCAATTTGATTTGAAAATAACTCAAGCCATTTTTTTGTTAATTTTTATGCAATGTATTTTAGCTATTGGGCAATATAGTAAAAGGATATACTAAATGCTTAGTATAATGTAATAAAGTAGCCAATTTTTAATACCCTAACATCATGGAATCAAATGGATATAGAATATTAGATTCTTACAAACCGGGAAACGCACATTTCGACGAAGTTTTCATAGATTCCGGGAAACCAAAAGAACACTATCAAAACACTGTTGATCATTTCAATAAGCTTACACTTTCCGATTACGAACGCATTAATAATGAGGTGAAAAGTTCGTTTTTCAATCAAGGGATTACGTTTGCTGTTTATGCAGAAGACAAAAAACCCGATGAACGTATTTTTCCATTCGACTTGTTTCCGCGCATTATTCCAAAAGATGAGTGGCAGGAACTTGAGAATGGTGTTTTGCAACGCAACAGAGCAATTAATCTTTTCTTGAACGATATATATCATAAAAAGCTTATACTGAAAGATAAAGTTGTGCCTGCCGACTTGATTTTCTCATCAAAGAATTACCTGAAAGAGATGGTCGATTTCACACCTCCGGGTGGCATCTATACCCATGTTTCAGGTACGGATTTGATAAAACATACCGATGGGAAGTATTACATTCTCGAAGATAATTTGCGTTGTCCGTCTGGGGTTAGTTATGTATTATCTAATAGATTAGCACTTAAAAAATCTTTGTTCGACCTATTTAATAAGTTGAAAGCAAAAGCGGTTTATCAGTATCCTGAGCAGTTGTTGGAAATATTAAAAACTGTTAAACCCAAGAATGTTGATGTTCCGACTGTAGTTGTGGTTACTCCGGGAATGTACAACTCGGCGTATTTTGAGCATTCTTTCTTAGCGCAAAAAATGGGGGTTCCTTTGGTTGAAGGTCGAGATTTGTTTGTGGAGAAAAATTTCGTGTACATGAAGACTATTTACGGTCCACAAAAAGTAGATGTTATTTACCGCCGTGTGGACGATGAATTTCTTGATCCAATGCACTTCAGGAAAGATTCTATGCTTGGTGTACCTGGATTGATGAACGCGTACAGAGCGGGGAATGTAACGCTTGCAAATGCTCCGGGAACCGGTGTTGCCGATGACAAAGCGGTGTATAACTACGTTCCTGATATTATAAAATATTATCTTAATGAAGAACCTATTTTGAACAATGTAAAAACCTACCATTGCGATAGAGAAGATGATTTGAAATATGTACTTGAAAATATTGATAAACTTGTGGTGAAACCTGTTGATGAATCGGGTGGATACGGCATAACCATTGGCTCTACCCTCACTTCTGAGGAAATTGATGCGGTGAAAGTGAAAATAAAGGCTGATACACGTAAATATATTGCTCAGCCTATTATGAGTCTGTCTGTACATGCTACCTATATTGAAGACAATAAGGAATTTGAACCTCGCCATATCGACTTGCGAACGTTTAGCCTTTTAGGAAAAAATAGCGAGTATGTGCTCAAAGGCGGACTAACCCGTGTTGCTCTAAAACGTGGAAACCTTATTGTGAACTCATCGCAGGGTGGTGGTTCTAAAGATACTTGGGTTTTAGATTAAAATGAATACATGAATTGTTAAATAATAAAATGTATGTTATCAAGAGTTGCGAATAATTTATATTGGATGGGCAGGTACATTGAAAGAGCCGAACATTTTGCCCGATATAGTAAGGTAATCTATTTTTCTGCCTTAGATGCTCCTATATTAAAAACTTACGATAGGGATTTTGTGCAAGAGTCTATGTTATATATGGCTGGGATTTTTGATATGGAAAGCAAAACTGAAAAAGATGTGCTTTTTAAAATAGGATTAGATGCCCAAAATAGCAATTCCATTATTAGTAATGTAAGCATGGCTCGGGAAAATGCCCATGGTGCTAGAAGTGCTATCTCTACAGAGCTTTGGGAGGCTATAAACCGCTACTACCATCTGGTTATTAGTTATCCGGTAGATACTTACTTAACAACTGGTTTTTACGAATTTACTCAAATGATTCTAGACCAAACATCTATTGTGAGAGGAAAAATATATGGTACGCTTTTGCACGAAGGCGAGTGGGCTATCATTCTTATTGGGATGTATATAGAGCGTGTTGTTCAGGTTATTAGAATTATAAACTCGAAGCTTAACGATGTTTTTAAAATTGAACAAGCCGGGCACAGTGTAACCGAACAAAGTTTCGAGTGGACTACACTCTTGAAGTGTGTTGAAGCTTTTGATATGAATCGTAAGCATTATGCCAGTATTCCCGACAAAAACCAAGTTTTAGAATTTCTATTATTAAATCAAAGTTGTCCGCGTTCTATTAGTAATTCCCTTTCGGGGATAATGCGTTACGAGGAAAAAATTAGAATCAGCGAAAAGCGAGATTCGGAAACTATTGGTTTTAAGATAGGAAAACTTCAACAAAAATACCAATATCTAACCATTGACGATTTTAAAGACAATGTGTATGAGCTCTTGAATTATACTCAGGAGAAAATTTTAGAGATTGGTAGTGAGTTTGAAAAGAAATACCTTTCTTACTAATGGAGACATTTTATATTGAATATACTATTGAAAATAATTATGAAAAACCGGTAAAGAAAGCGAATTTCGGGCTGTTGATACTGCCTGCAAAAAATCCTTTCCAAACCATAAAGGAGCAGAGTATGTGCTGTTCCGATGGTAAGGAATCATTCATATCGCCTAATATATTTGGGTTTGATCTCATTACTCATTATATAGATAAACCTTTTACTCGGTTTTTGTTCAAGCTTTTTGCTACGGTCGAAGTAAAAAAATTAAATCCATTTCAAATAACGACACTTTCTCCTCTAGAAGAATTTGCAATAATTACTTCAGTTGACTATCAGATAGATAACCATCTATTTCTTACGTCAACCTCACTAACTAAAATGCCGTGGAATCATGGTATTTGGTTTCCTGTATATCGCAGTGAGCAGTCATTATTTGATTATTTGCTTGAATTAAACAATTTTATTTATAAATTGCTTAGCTATTCGCCCCAAAGTACCAATGTAGATACTCCTATAGAGGAAGTTTTGAAAATTAAAAAGGGCGTATGTCAAGATTTTGCACATGTATTTATTTCCGTATGTCGAGAAAACAAGATTCCTGCACGCTATGTTTCAGGGTATCTCATTCAGGGCGATGCGTATATAGGAGCAAGTCAGCTTCATGCCTGGGTAGAAGTTTTAATACCGGAGCTGGGATGGGTTGGTTTTGATGCGACTAATAATCTATTGGTCGATAATAATTACATCAAAATAGCTCATGGAACAGATTATAGAGATTGTAGTCCTATTGTTGGTGTTTTAGAAACCGCGGGTCAGCAGAATAGTAAACATTTAGTAATCGTAAAAAATCAACAACAACAATGACATTTTGTATAGCAATAAAGAGTAAAACTGGTGTTGTAGCACTATCAGATACTCGCATAAGCAGTGGTTTAGGCGTTTCTACATCTAAAAAAATTCAGACATATAATGAGAATGGCAACTCATTCTTCATTATGTCTTCGGGTTTACGTTCTATTCGCGACAAGGTAATCCACCTTCTCGAAGACGATATGCCCACCCAGTCGATTGACAAACTATACAAAGTTGCCAACATGATAGGCAAAGCAGTAAAACAAGCCCGAGCTGAAGATTTGGAGCAACTAACAGCTAGCAAATTCTTTTTCGATGCACATTTTATTGTTGGCGGACAATGCGTAAACGACAAACGTTCATCTATTTTCCTAATATTCCCCGAGGGTAATTGGGTAGAGGTATCCGATGAATCGCCCTACACACTTATAGGTAATACCGGTTTTGGGAAACCAATACTACGGCGTTTGCTGCATGAAGAAATAACCTTCGATTTGGCTATTAAAGTAGCATATCTATCATTCGATGCCACCTATAAAAATGCAAGCGATGTAGATTTTCCTATTGATTTTGCCCTGTGCCGTAACGGATCATTTGAGATACAGGAACTACGAAAAACTGAGGAAGAACTCAAAGAAACATCCACAATCTGGAACAAAAGTCTCGTAGATGCAGCTAATCATTTGCCCGATTTTCTGCATTTTGATGATTAAAAAATAGAGTAGAATCCACCTTATATTTCTTAATTATTATGTATGTACTGAACAAATGAACGGACATTTATTTGTTTATTATTGAAAAACTTCATAAACTTATAGCTTCAAAAAGTGTTATGATATGTTTGTAAAATTGTTTGAGAGTAAAAAAGAATTACATAGTATCTTCCAACAAAACAAAGTAGTAGTGGCTTATGTTTTTGGTTCTGCAATTACCGATGCTTTTAATGAAGAAAGTGATGTTGATTTTTTGGTGAAGTTTCCCGATAATTTGCAACCTCTTGCAAAGGGAGAGCTTTGGTGGAATTTGCACGACAGTTTACGTACCTATCTTAATCGAGAAATTGATATTATTACAGAATCTTCGCTGAAAAATCCCTATTTTATTGAAGAGATTGAAAAAACTAAACAATTGATCTATGCACAGCAAGACTAAAAAACTTCTACAGGATATAGTTTTTTCAATAGAGAATATTGAAACTTATATTGGAAACGAAAAGAAGTTTGAAAATTATAATACAAATCCTATGTTGCAAGATGCTGTAGAACGTAACCTTGAAATTATTGGAGAAGCTGTTAATAAGTTATTGAATCTACAGCCAGATATTGTCATTACTAATTCGAGAAGAATTGTTGATACCCGAAATAAGATTATACATGGATATGATGAAATTGAAAATACACAAATATGGGCAGTCATTATAAACCATTTACCTCTATTGTATAAGGAATCCAACATATTATTGAATTTATTAAACGAGGCTTAGTTTTGTTTCAGATTTAGTAATTGAAGTATCAACATAAAATACGCTTCATATACAATTATTTTATTTTTATTTACACATTTTCGCCTGTGAAAAATTATATTTTTACATTATTCGCCTGTGAAAAATAGTAAAAATGCAAATATTCCCCTGTGAAAAATGTAAATTCATACATTATAAGACACATTGACAATGCTTTATTCATGTAGAAGTAAAATCTTTGGGACGAGGGTCAATGAATAGTCTTTATCAATTTCTAAAAGAAAAAAAACGCAGCAAAGGCATTCGAATTTCGTTCGAGAATTTCTCTAAAGTAAATGATATATAGATATATCCTTTATATGCAATTAGTAATATTGGGTAGATTCGATACTTTGGAACAAAAGTCTGGTAGAGGCAGCTAATCATTTGCCCGACTTCCTGCATTTTGATGATTGAAATATAATGTAGAAACCACACGTGGGTTCTTAGGTCATTCAACTTTGCCAAAGTTTTGAACTTTGGCAAAGTTAGGTTTATGAAGTATCTGCAAAATAATATGCTTCATCTTTTTATATTTACTTTTAAAAGACTTATTTTCTAGTTATTTCAACCTTTCCGAAGTTTGGTGACACAATTAATAAAATCATTCAAGTTCAAGTACCATTTTATTATCAATTTCTCTTTTGTGAAATTCATAAAACGAATCGGTATCTTTAAACCAAGTAATTACCTCTTCTCGTTTTACTTTTGATATTTTCTCAGAAAAAAAACTCTCAAAAGATGAGTACTTCCAATCTCTTAAATCCAATACAAAGCCATGATGAACTGGATTGAAATGAATATAATGAAGTATTTTCTTAAAATACACATCATCTTCAATGCATTTATATTTAAAAGGTTTTTGAAAAAGATTTCCTTTTCTACTTTGTTGTTTGTTAAATGCTTGTGTGTACGAACTAAAGAAATTTGAAAATTGTTTACTTACAAAATGTTGGTCGCTTAACTTTGCCAAAGTTTCAAACTTTGGCAAAGTTCTCAACTCAAGCAATTCCTTTTTAGTTTTTACACGAATGGCGATATGGAAATGATTAGGCAATAAACAATAAGCGAATGTATCAACAACAGGGTCGATATATTCAATATATTTCTTTAAAAAGAATAAAAAATTCTCATCTTTTCTAAATATATTGTCGTTACCAACAGCATGATTGTAGATGTGGTAATACCTCCCCGATTCTAACATAGTAAGATTTTCTAATTTGCAGACTTCCTATTAAACGAACTCAAAATTACAAATTTTTAAATTTAGTTCTACCTATTTCAACTTTGGCAAAGTAAGTAATAGTATCTACATAAATAATTTCTTCCTAATTCCCCCTCATACTCTTTATCTTCCTCAAATCAAAAGTGTGTGGATATTCGGCATCAGGCTCAATGAGTTTTGGGGTGATTACGACTCTTTCGTTGGTGTTGGTTTCTATTTCTACTATATATCGTCGTACTTCGGTGCTGATTTCTTCTTTCGGGGTATAGACTCCTTGGGTATGGTTCTCGTTAAAGAATCTGGAAACCCTGCGGCCTTCTGCTTCGAAACTGTTGACTGGAAAGGTGTCGTACGCTCTGCCTCCGGGATGAAATACATGGTAATTGCAACCTGCTACGGATTTTCCTACCCACTTGTCAAATATGTCGAAAACCAAGGGAGTGTCTATTCCCAAATTGGGATGCAATGCCGATGGTGGTTGCCATGCTCGGTACCGCACCGTGGCAACATATTCGCCTTTGGTTCCGGTATTTACCATTGGTATCTGCATACCGTTGCAGAGAATCGAATATCGTTCGCCGGTTAGTCCTTGTGCTTTAACTTCTATTCGCTCTACCGATGAATCGACAAATCGTGCGGTTCCCGAACTCGACATCTCTTCTCCAAGCACATTCCAAGGCTCTATTGCAGTCCGCAGACTAAGTTTAACATCCTTGAATTCTACCCGTCCGATGTGCGGAAACCGAAATTCAAAAAATGGCTCTAGCCAATTAATATCGAATGCATATCCTGCTTCATTAAGCTGACTAACCACATCTTTCAAATCTTCTCGGACAAAATGATGTGTTAAGAATTTATCGTGCAACTCAGTTCCCCATCTCACCAGTTTTCCTTTGTATGGTTTTTCCCAGAACCAAGCAACAAGGGTTCTAATCAGGAGCAATTGCACCAAACACATCTGTTTACTTGGTGGCATATCGAAACCTCGCAGTTCGAGAATGCCTAACCGTCCGGTGGTGGAATCGGGTGAGTAGAGTTTATCTATGCAAAATTCGGCACGGTGGGTATTGCCTGTTAAGTCTATGAGGAGGTTACGGAACAATCTGTCAACCAACCAAAATGGTACTTCACCTTTGCCGGGGTCGGGAATTTGGGCAAAGGCAATTTCTAATTCATACAGCATCTCGTTTCTGCCTTCATCTACCCGCGGTGCCTGACTTGTAGGCCCAATAAACGCAGTAGAAAAAAGATATGACAATCCAGGATGGTGCTGCCAGTAGGTAAGCATACTTCTAAGCAAATCTGGGCGACGAAGCAAGGGCGAATCGGCAGGTGTAACGCCACCAAGGGTGATGTGGTTGCCTCCTCCTGTTCCGGTATGTTTACCGTCGAGCATAAATTTCTCTGAACCCAGACGAGTTTGCAGAGCAGCTTCAAACAAACAATCGTAATTATGCACTAGCTCTTTCCACGATTTTGCAGGATGGATATTTACCTCAATAACCCCCGGATCGGGCGTTACCATTAACTTCTCTATCCTATTATCTTTTGGCGGAGCATAACCCTCAATTACCACAGGCATTTTAAGCTCTTCGGCCGTGATTTCAATTGCTGCAAGCAGGTCTAAGTAATGCTCAATTCTATCAACAGGCGGAAGGAACAGATGAATTTTACCATCTCTTATTTCCGAAACAAGAGCAGTTTTAATGGTAAATACTTCATATAAGGGTTCGTAATCATCCTCGGCTTCCTTTTTTTTCTTAAAGGGCAGATGCTTTTCTTTAGAATCGAGAGAATCGTCTAAATCTTCTTTGCGATTTGTTTTTGATGGGATTAATAGTTCTACTGGTATAGAATAATCGGGTGTTTCGGTTGCTCTTTTCTTAACCGTAGTGTGAAAATCGTCGAGCGTTTCAACTGGTGCAAAAGGATCGTGTTCAAAACGTTTTGGCAGCATTGCTTTGGATACATGCGGAAGCGAATCGAGTGGTAAGCGGAATCCCATTTGCGAATTGCCGGGAATTAAAAACATTTTGCCGCCTCTAAACTGCCATTCGCAACTAATCCAGCCAGATTTTTGGTACGCCCAGTGGAGTGGAAGTACGAAACCTGCCGGCTTGTCTAATCCACGGTCGAGCTGTTCCATCAAAGTTTTTCGTTCGAGCGAATCTTTTATATTTATATGCTCTGGATCTATGTTTACCGGAAGTTTGCGTTCGGTCCACAAATAATAAAATATATCTTCATAAGCACTAACGATACTGGTTTCGGATACACCAAGTTTCTTTGTAAGTGTGGTAAGAAATGATTGAGCATCTTCGTGAGTATATTGCAAAGAGGTGCTAAAATCGGCAAGTAAACTCTTATTTCGCCATAGAGCCAGTCCGTCTTTACGCCAGTATAGAGCCATTTGCCAACGAGAGTTGGTTCGCCGGGGTACCATTTTCCTTGTCCGTAATGCAACAAACCGCCCTTTGAGAAATAATCGCCAAGCTTGTGAATGAGTGTGTTGGAAAGTTTTTGTTTATCGACACACTTCAGCTGTATTCCATTGCTCCGACTCCATATCGTCAACAGAAACAAACGTTGGTTCGCCACCCATGGTAAGCCGAACATCTCCTTGCTCAAGTTTAGTATCAACGTAAGTGCCTAAAGCCATAATTTCAGCCAACTGTTGTTCGCTGTATGGCTTACTTACACGTGGGTCTTCATGTATGCGAATTACCTCATTGGAATATGAAAAAGTCACCTCGCATTTGTCAATAGCACCCGAAATAGGGGCAGCACTAGCCGGCGATGGTGTGCAGAAAAGCGGAATATGTCCCTCGCCTGCAAGAAGTCCCGATGTTGGGTCAAGTCCAATCCATCCGGCACCGGGAATATAGACCTCGCACCAAGCGTGAAGGTCGGTAAAGTCTTTCTCCGTACCCGACGGACCATCAATAGCTTTTTGGTCGGCTTTTAGTTGCACCAAATATCCCGACACAAAACGAGCCGCCAAACCCAAATGACGCATTGTCTGTACAAGCAACCAAGCCGAATCGCGACATGAACCCAACTGCTTTTCCAAAGTTTCTTCGCTGGTGTAAACACCCGGTTCTAGCCTTACGGTGTAGTTTATTTTATTGTTTAACGCTCTGTTTACACTTACCAAAAAATCTACAATTGAAAGTCCATTAAAGGAATCTAATTCTCTAACCCAATTTGTTAATAATGGACCATTTTCAGCAATTTCGAAATAAGGGGTAAGTTCCTTTTCCACATGAGTTTCATAGCTGAACGGAAAACTCTTGGCATACTCTTCCACAAAAAAGTCGAAGGGATTAATAACCGTCATTTCAGCAATGACCTCAACCTCTACCTTAAATTCTTTCACGGGTTGGTTCATAACCACACGAGCCAGATAATTACCAAAGGCATCTTGCTGCCAGTTTATAAAATGGTCTTTGGGTTCAATGTTGAGGGAATAGGAATGAATCTTTGTGCGACTATGCGGCGCAGGTTTCAGTCTGATGCTATGCGGAGCCATGTTTATATGGCGGTCGTATTTATATGAAGTGTTGTGTCTTATTGCTACAATTATTGCCATATCGAAAATATATTAGAGAGTGAGGAAAACGGTGTTTGCCAATTTTAGCAATTATATTTGATTCTGCTAAGATACATCATAGATTTAAAAAAAATCTCAATGAAATACGGAATGGCAGGAATTAATGATTTAATAAAATAGCAAGTATGGAGATGTTACAATTTATTAATAAAGGGAATTAATCGTTCAATATTAAATAAAAATACAGTTTTTTGATATTTTAAACAGGCTGAAAGCCCAACTTAATTCAGCCCGACGGCAACGCCTCGGGTTGACTTTTACCCTAGTAGAACGCCATAAAACCCTAGTAGAACGCATAAAAAAGTAAGTTTGATGGGGTAAAACCCTAGTAGAACGCCTTTTTACTTTAGTAGAACGCTATAAAAGTTGAAAGGGACACATAAAAAGTGAAAGGGACGGGTAAAAAGCGAAAGGGATGGGTAAATAGTGAATAGAACGGGTTCTAACCCGATTAGAATGCAAAATAAACCGAATAGAATGGGTAAAACCTTGAATAGAACGCCTAGAAATAGTGAATAGAATGGGTTCTAACCCTATTAGAATGGGTAAAAAGGTGAATAGGATAGGGTAAAACCTGAATAGGATGGGAATGTAAATAATTTAATAGCCTAACTTGATCTTTTTAGTTTACACACTTTGCGGGATGGTGTCAAAAAATAATTAAACTCCAATTAATGCGATGATGGATAAATTTCGTTCAACAACATAACATTACGAGATGGATTAATCGATTTAGAATCGGTGAAGTTTTTTAGCATCAAGGTTTCCTTGTCACTTTTTATAGCTATTGGAAAGATTCCTGATATTAATTCTAAAGTAGATTTTAGCAACAATTCATCGCTCGAACCGAGTTTAAGCATGTTTGAGAGATCTTCTTTTATTGCCAATGTTGGGGGAAAGCCATCTACAAAATCAGTTTCATTATTGCAGTTTTTAACCTTTGCAACTATTGGTTGCAATGCCCAGCTATGTGAGGTATTTAAATTACCAGCGGTATCATAGTCTTTAACTGTAAAAGAAGCTGTGTATTTTCCGCTGGTTTGAGTACCAACTGTCACTACTTCAATATACGGTTTTAGACAGTTAATAAGCGATTCGCTAGCAGAAGCTGTCATCTCAGATGTAATTATATAGACTTTATTCAGATTTAGGGTGTTTATTTCCTCTGTAATATTTCCGTCTTTATCATATAGATATTTTTTCAGATTATCAATTGTTACATTTTCTCCATAATACGACTCAAGATACGATTGAAATTTATCGTTATATTGGAGTTTATGAATCACTTTATTGGTATCTGTTGAATATATCATACTTGCCAGATTGATTAAAGATTTTGAACTACCACCTGAATTATACCTCAAATCAATAATCAAATCTTGAATATCTTCATTTTTGAAATTTGAAAAAATCTTATTTAACTCTATATCGTAATTAGAATAGAATCCGTTATACATAAAGTAGCCTATTTTCTTGCCTTCAACTACATAAACACTATCTATAAATATAGGATTTTCTTGAATTTCGGCAGCAGCAATTGTAATATCTACACCGGTATCATAAGGTTTACTATAGCTACCAGCTAATATCGAAAACTTCAATTGTTTTCCTGAAAATAAAAGGTTTTTATAATTAGACACATTTAGATTCTGATTGTTAACATTTCTAAATAAATCACCGCGTTCCATTCCGGCAATATCAGCAGGGGAACCTTTATGTACATACAATACGACTGCTATTAAATCATTCTTGTAATATCTTAGAAGTTTAAATTCAAAACCATAAGAAGTTGACTTTCCCTTTAAGTAGTTTTCCAAGTCATGATAATCGTCTTCAATCCATGACCATTTATCAACAACATCACGTTTGTATATAAGACTTTCAAAAAAAATTGAATAATCACTATACGATTCAAATAACTCTTCTTTTTTTTCTATAGTTTCATATTTAGAACTATCTAGTGCCGGAACCAAATCGGTCCACAGATAGTATTTCCGCATACTATTCCAGATAAATGAATTTATGATACGATTTTGTTGTTGTTGTTGCTCTGTAATTTCTTTATTTTCGAGTTCTTTTTTAGGGAAGACATTTTCATCTTTATTACAAGCAGAAAATATTAAAACACTTACAATTACAAACAGCTTAAGTCTTGGCATTTATATGTATTTTTTTTGTTTACACACGAATATTGCTACAAAAGTATAATTAAATACAGAAAAACAAAAACATTTATTTTAAATTGTTTTTTTTATTAAAAACTTAAATATGATTAAAAATAGAGATGCAGAGCAAGTGTCTCTATTATAAACACTGGATTTTTGAGGGGCAGACAAATTCGCTACCGAGGTGCTCTGCACCGTGAAAATAATTAATAATCATACCGTTTAAAATAAAGTAGGACGTCACGTCCAGACAAAATAATATGAAAATAAAATTGTAAGGATGTATAAAATAAAACCCTTGTATTTACATAAAATAATAATTATTGCGAATTGACCGGACGAGACGTCCTGCATTTGTATACAAGCAAGAAAATACAAGCCACGGTGCGGAGCACCGCAGGAGCAGAGCTATTCACATTTAACCACTTCGTGGTTATTATCTCTTACAATCCTAAAAGGATTGAATATGAATAGCCCCGAGTAAAACTCGGGGTGAAAAATATGTTTCTTATCATACAGAACCCTGTGAAGGGTTCTGTATGATATCTAATTTCAACTCTTAATTCGCATTGTTAGTATAACACTATCAATTACCCAAAAAAAACTACACCATTCACTTCTTTTATTCACAAAAACATTACATCTTGCACCCGAAATTTTTATTGTTAATAGTTCGTGCAACACTATTCAATTATTATAGTCTTTGTAATTAAATTGCCTATAGATTTTTATCAAAAATGTTGAAATATTTTACGGTTTTAATCCTTCTTATTCACGGAACAGCGGTTTTCGCCCAGAATGAAGCCAATATTTGGTATTTTGGGCATTATGTAGGTATGGATTTTAATTATTCTCCCCCTAAATCATTATTAACAACAACACTATCTACCGATGAAGGCTGCTCTGTAGCATGCGATGAGAATGGCGATTTGTTGTTTTACACCGATGGAATTACCGTCTGGAATAAACAACACCTACCAATGCCCAATGGGTTTAATCTTTTGGGTAACCCATCGAGTACCCAATCGGGGTTAATCGTTGCATTGCCAAATTCTAATGATGTTTTCTATGTTTTTACTGTTGATGATAAGCAAATGCTTCAAGGCTTACATTATAGTATTGTAGATTTAAAGCTTGAGGGAGGCTTGGGAGATGTTACTGAAAAGAATCTACCAATATTAGACACCACTTGCGAAAAAATTGCAGCCATTCCGCATGTAAATAAGCGAGATATCTGGATTCTTACTCGTAAATTCAGGAACGATGAGTATTATTCCTATTTGCTTACACCAACAGGACTTAATACTACGCCCGTTATTAGTAAATCCGGTTATGTTGTAAATAGCACTGATATTCCACCTCGACAAGTTATTGGCTATATGAAAGCATCTCACGATGGTAAGAAAATAGCAGCAACACATTATGAGTCTTATTTCATAGAATTAAGCGATTTTGATAATGCAACGGGAAAAATTTCTAATACCGATACTATTGCTTTCCAAAAAGGCATCGGAGATTATGGGCTGGAATTCTCACCAAATAATAAATATTTATATGCCACCCAAGATAATAAGATTATGGGGTATCCTTCTGATAAAGTAATTCAGTATGATGTTTCAAGTAATGATATAGTTAAAATAAGAAAATCTCGCTTTGAAGTATATGAATATAAAAATGATGATGGATATTTAAAAAATGGCATAGGTGCAATTCAACTGGCACCCAATGGCAAAATGTATATAACCTATCATAATTCAAGAACGCTTGATGTAATAAACAATCCTGATGGTTTCCAAAGCGAGTGCAATTATGTAGCAAGTGATTTTATTCTCAGAAATACAGCAGGTTGGGTTCTGCCTACCTTTGCAAAGACTTATTTCTTTCCCAAAATAGACTTTATTGCTGAAAACAATTGTTTTACCGACACTACTTCTTTTCTTGTAATTGGCGACGAATATACCAATTTGACCTGGGATTTTGGAGACCCAGCTTCCAATGCTAAAAATATCTCTACAACCATCAATCCCTACCACATTTATAGCGACACAGGTAGTTTTACCGTTACCCTTTATGCCGAATATTATGGAATTGTAGATACGATTGTGAAAAAAATTCAGATAAAAGAAGTTCCCGTAGTTGATCTTGGTGAAGATAAAATTTATTGTGATAATGAATATATGCAAAATCTAGAAGTGCAATATTATGATGATGCTATTTATAAATGGCGTGATGGATCTAATACATATTTTAATTACTATAGCGGTTATGATACCGTCTGGGTTATGGTTAATAAAGGCGGATGTATTGCTTACGATACTGTTCTCTTACAATTAAAAAATAGTCCATATGTGTATATTGACAACTATAGCGAATTCTGCAATGGTGATTCAATCTTATTAGACATATCTTACCCTGATGCTCAATATCTCTGGAGCGATAATAGTACAGATTCGGTAAGGTATATAAAAGATAGAGGTTCCTACTATGCAACCATTACAAGCCCCGAAGGATGTAGTACAACGGTTAGTCATAATGCATATGTTTTCAGATTGCCCACAGAGATACAATTGCCTTCAGATACCAGTGTTTGTTTAAATCCTAATGAAGGCTTGAACCTTTCTGTTGCTTATTTTGATTATTATAATTATCATTGGAGCGACTGTTCTGTAGAAAGCTCAACAGATATTTATACTTCAGGTAAATATTACCTCACCGTTACCAACCAAAACAACTGTACCATAACAGATAGTATTTCGGTTTCTGTATTTCCATTTCCAAATGTTGATTTGGGTCTGCCCGAATCAATCTGTGGCGAAGAAACAATTACATTAGATGCATATTATCCAAATTCTACATACCTTTGGAATAATGGCCGTACAAATCAAGTGCTTACGCCACTTGTTTCGGGTATCTACAAGGTAACCATAACGAGCGAAGACGGTTGTGAATATTCTACAGAGAAAATGGTAACTATACATCCAACTCCGGTAGGAATAAACCTACCCAATGATACCCTTTACTGCTTAGAAGACAATAACTATTTTGAGGTAACCCTACCTGTTTCGGGTTTTAGTTACTTGTGGAACGATGGCTCTACTTTGGGTTCTCGAAACTTTACAAGTTCTCAGAATTATATAGTTACCATTACCACCGATGATAATTGCACTCTGGTAGATAGTGTAAATATAGAGTATCAACTTAAACCTCAAAAACCTCTTGCTGAAAGTCCAGTTGTGTGTCCGGGTGAAATTGTTCCACAGTTGACTGCCATTGGTGAAAATATTATATGGTATTCCGATGCAGATTTAACCCAAATCTATCATGAAGGTAACACTATAGATATTACAAATCCGGAGTACCGAGCATATATCTTTTATGTAACGCAATCTACAGCTTTTTGCGAAAGCAATCCGCAAAAAGTAAGGCTTCTGGTGCTAAATAGTGAACAAAGTCCAATGTTGCTGAGTGGCGATTCAACTGTTTGTGAAAATACAATAGAAGTACCTTATACCGTTACCGGTAGTGCTTCTGTTACAAGCTGGAATATAAGTGGAAATAGGGAAAACTATAATTTAACCGAAGGTCAGAATACGATTTATATTGATTGGACCGAGCAAGGAGTAGATACTATTTCTGTAACGGCAATAGATACCAACTTTTGCGAATCGACCCGAATGCTTTTAGTAAATGTTGCACCCTTTCCAAAAGCAAACTTTATAGCAACTGAAAATCATGGCTTGGAATATATAGCGTTTGAAAATACCACACCTCCAACTATAATAGTTGAGACCAAGCGTGCGCTTACACATTTCAACAGTTGGCACTTTGGGCGCAATGGCGATGAGGTCATTTACCATCAGGGCGATACCACTCTGTATTATGATTATGGATATTATAATGTGACTCTGTATGAAGAAAATGAATTTGGCTCTAAAGATTCTCTTACTAAGCGTGTGTTTATGGATATTAATTGCAAGAATTTATCGGTTCCCAACGCATTTGCCCCAACCAACTTTGCAGAAAAAGTGAGGGTTTTTCAACCCGCAGGATGCAATTTAAAAACATACGAAATTTCTATCTATGATAAATGGGGTAACCTGATTTGGTATTCAGATAAGCTGGAAAACAATCAACCCGCCGAAGCTTGGGATGGAAAGTATGATGATCCGTATGTAATACGGGGTATGAATCGGCAAGGAAAAGAACCCTGAATAGGGTTCAATATTAAAGTTTTCTATTCTTATTTAGCATTATTATCAATTATTTATCAATGTGTTAAAATAATATTTTAAAATGAAAAGGATTTTGATAATCTGTATTATGATGTTTCTTGCTCTACATAATTTGAAAGCAGCAAGAATTATTACAGGTTTTGATGTAGCTCGGTGGTATCTTGAATCTGATTTGGTCTTAATTTGTCACACAAATAAGATTGATACCTTATTTTTAAGTCATTATGATGAAAGTACACCAGATAGTTTGCATTTAACTTTTGATTTGATTCGAGAAATTTACCACATTACTATTGATTCTATTTTAAAACCTGATGATAATCTACAAGGAGTAATTAATTCTATTAGTTCTCAAGAGGTTTCAATAAATTATTCAAAATCAAAACAAGGTGAAGATGAATATGTATATACACTAAATAAACATGGAGATACAGTTGGGATAGATACTCTCAAGACTATTATAATGAGAGATGATTTTTTTTATGATGGTGATGACTATTTATTTCCAATTGATAGCAATAAGAAGTATATAGTTATGTTGTTTTTATCTCAAGATGGATACATGATTTCTTATAAGGCTGAAGTGTCGGATTCAATGCTTGAATTGATTGCAGAGGTAAAAGCAAAAGGAGAAACATATTTTGAAGATTTTTTCAAAAAGGAATAAAGCTTATTTGAGATATAGTACTTTTAAAACTATACATTTTGAAGAATGGTGTTTTTAAGAAAAGTGAACTAAAAACAAAAAGGTGTCTCCCTTATATTTGGAAGCCACCTCTTTGTTGATTACACTCGCTAAATGTAGTTTAGTTCTTAATTAATTTCTTAACAACAACACCGTTAGAGCTGTTTATCTTAAGAAAGTAAATACCTGCTTTTAAATTGTCTATTTGTACTGTAGTTGTTTCTGCTTGAAGCTGTATGCTTTGTAGTATGCGCGATTCAGTATTTAGAATCTCTACCGTTGCATTCTCATAAGAAGGAACAGAAATGTTTATAGTTTCTGTAGCAGGGTTTGGTGAAACTAC
This sequence comes from Bacteroidales bacterium, assembly GCA_016714605.1. Classification (GTDB taxonomy): domain Bacteria; phylum Bacteroidota; class Bacteroidia; order Bacteroidales; family UBA1715; genus JADKDL01. Next base: position 316,298 of record JADKDL010000002.1, read on the forward strand.
GATATCATTATTGTCTGTCGTTTCTTCTGGTATAGGTGTAGAAGAATCATCGCCCATTTTCCAATATTCAAATGTTGTAATGCCAGTGTTAGAGCAATTGCAGTCGTTATTTGTACCAACTCTTGATAAGAATTTTACAATCACATATTCCGAACCACCTCTTATTTTTGCAATATATACATGTTTGCTTCCTGTACCCGGAGCGTCTTGAAATGTAATTGGTGTACCTGCTTTATAGATAGAATCAATTTTGAACAAAGTAAAATCGGCTGATCCGGTTTGTGCATTGAATAGGCCAACCCGGTGCTTGTACAAAGGTTGTTGTGTTACCGGCTTTCCATTTGCCACTAAAATCGCCACTTACATCGGTGTCAACGAAATCTTTGTTAACATCGGCTTCGTCAGAAGTTACCATTTCATCTTTTACTAAATCATAAGCTTCAGGCAGTGTGCCCAGAATGTGATAGAATTTACCTTCTTTGTGATCATTGTAAACGCATTGACTCATTGCTGCATTATTCAAGCAAAAAACTGCAAGTGTAGCAATAAAACTGATTTTTAGTAATTGTTTTCTCATAAATTTGGTTATTTGATAGGTTTCTACTCATAAGGCTTTTCGATTTCGCCCCGTTTTTGTATGGTTTCTGGACTCCACATTTTTTATAGCCAAAATATACATAATAGATATTCAAGCAATAAAATAGAAGAGAAAATAAAAGTGAGATTTGTCAATTGAAATATTGTAGCCAGTTAGTCACTAAGTGATTTATCTACTATTGAAAATATGCTTTTTGTCTGTAATAGACAAACATGGTTATAAATGAACGATATGTTCTTTTCGTTTGAAATAGAGCACTGTAAATAAGATTAGTACACCTATGTGGATATGTACTTTGAATGACTATTAAATATGAATAAAGCACATCCTAAACAAAAGGTTTGCTTGCTTTTTATATTTGTCAGTCAAAAATAATAGTTGCTTTCACTGCTATTTATTGTTTCGCTTCCTCGGCTTTTATGAAGTCTAGAAACACTTGAGCATCTGTTTTGTAAGTGGAGAAATCAATCAGAGAAGCATCTAGCGTTTGATTTGATACATCGCTCATGTCATTTTCATAGTCAGTAGCTTTTCTCACTTCTTTCTTCTCAAGATACCTGATACAGGTTTGGTTAGAGAAATAAATTCTATGCTCATAATGCTCTAGTAATTTTGGAGCACCGCCAATTACATCTAACTCTTCTTCTGTTATACCCAAATCTTTGTGAGTAGCCCATTCTTTAATAGTATAACCAGTTTCGAACACAAAAAACAGAATTCCATTTTTGAAATAATAATCGGTTGTATGTTCAACCCAGTCCGAATTGCCATTGGTAGAAATTAATACAATCTGATTGGAGACATTGTCTTTACTACAGCTTACAGTAACATTAGAACCGTCAATATATAAGAAGTTTGAAAATTCTTTTTGTGGATATTTTGTAGGATTGTTCACTATTTCAGTAAACCAATTTTTGATTTTTGCAACTTCATCGGTAACATTCTGAGCCTCTAACGAAAAAGAAAATACGGTAATAAGTGCGATTAAAATTAATTTACATTTAGAAAATGAATGATTCATAGGGTTATTGTTTGGTTGAAAATTGGAATTTGAATGGAGAAATTTATCAATCGAATAAATCAGCATGTGTTCCCATTCTAATTAAAGTTATCTCTTTCTTAAAATCATCTTGTAGCCATATTAATAACCAATCTGGTTTTATATGACATTCCCAGTGATTTATATAGTTACCAGATAATCTATGAGGCTTGTATTTTGCAGGGACTTTACCATTGTTTTCTAAACATTCTACTACTGCTTCAAATAAAATAGTCTGATAATTTCGTTTTTCACAACGAACAAAATCTTTTTTAAACTTATTTGTAAACAGTAGTTTATACATTAGCTTCTTAGCTTTTGCAATAAATCTTTTGAGTCATTACAACGCACCACATTTCCTGCTTTAACTTCATCAAATGCAGAAATTGTTTCTGCATTAGGTACATCAAATGATATAAAACTCTCTTTACCGTAGGTCATTTTTAGAAAATTCAAAAGAATTTTACCCTTTTTGGTTTTTTCGTTTATTGTAATAGTTGCCATACCAAACAGATTTTTGTGCAACAAATATATAGAAATTACTACTTCAAATCAAGTAATTTTTAATGAGCTTGAATTCGAAAATGACTTTATGAAGAATTAAAACGAAAAATATTTATTAACTGTTTTTATTAAACAAATCTTTGATTCTTGAACCGATTCCCGATATAATCTTATTAAGCTCGCCTTCTAGTTGAAATTCAGTATCAAGTCCTGAATACAAGCTAGGATCCATACCTAAAATGTAACAAATTGGTATTGCTGCTTTTATTTTAATCTTCCAATTGCCAGAATTTTTTGCATTTACATAATTTTCTTTAAATTCATCAGACAGTTGATCTTTAGCAAGATCAATCCAATCCATTAATAAATCAACTATTGCCAATGCACCTTCTTCATTTGCTTTTATAATAGTATCTTGGATTTTATCTAATTCAGTTTTTATATGTTCAGGAATTTTTTTATCTATACTTTCAACGTGAAAAAGAATTTTATCAATTTTTTCTTCATTAGTAGAATGGTTTTTAGGAAAAACTTCATCTATCATTTTTTGGGGGTCTAATGAAGTATCACTTTTCTCGCAAAGAATTAGAAGACCTTTTTTTAAATAAGCTAGTAATGATTCATATTTAAAAAAAGATGCATCTTCACTATTCGAACAATGGTTGCAATTACATACAATCATCTCAGAATATTTAATGTATGGAAAGGTGTTACTAAAAATCTGCTCCATTTCATTTCTGATTTCTCTGAGAAAATTTCTTTTTTCTCTATCTGGTCCAGAAACCCTGATACCTATATATTTTAATCCCTCTTGAGAGGTTTCGTGTTGTGTAATTTCTGCCATGCAATTTCCTTTTTTCAATACCACACCAGAGAGCCAAACGGTTTCTTCAAAGATATAGGTGTTCAAGCGTACAATTAGCCTACTAATTAAACCCTCGGGCATAAATGGAAACTGGTAACGAAAACGTAGATTGTTTTGTTGGTCAAATTCATATTCTGGTCTGCTGTCAGGTAATTTAATAGGAACAACAAAACATTCTTTATTTTTATCTACCGGATAACATATTTCAAACTGGTTTTTTTGCATCAGATTAAGCAAGTAATTACATTCAGTCCTAGAATATGTTTGTTTGTGTGAATCTTTACATACCTTATTTGACCAGTGAGCATATAGTTTATCTTTCCCAAATCTTCCTTGTTTATCGACCACAGCATCGCTCAAACCATCATATATTGCATGAGATATCCAGTTTGGATCTAGAAAAACAGTGTTTTGAAGTTCTGTATCGTTAAAATTAATAGCAACACCTATGGTATGAAAGTACTGTAATAAAAGATCTTTTTCTTTTTGTTCATATAGATTATGCTTTTCACATATGGTATTGAACTGTTCTAATGTGATATGCTTTTCTATTAAATTTTCTATCTCTTCTCTAATTGGAATCCATGGTTTTAAGATTTTTTGACCTACTACCTTTAGGTCTGAAAGTCTTTGTGAAATTTCATTTTCAAGGTTTTTCCAACGGTGGTCAAGATTTCCAAAATCAACATCTCCAAAATCAATGATTTTTATATTTGGAAAGGTTTCTAAATAAGTCTTCTTATCAAAAGGGATAACTGTTTCAGATTCTTTACGTCTGTTTAGTAAAACTAGTATGGGACTTTCAGGACCAAGCAATTGGATAATATGAAACCAGTATCCGTAACGAGTTTTTCCTCCTCGCCCATCAGTTAAAAGAATATATACTGCATCATTACTCAAGAAGAATTGATGAATCATATATTGAATATCCTGTCCACCAAAATCCCAAATATGTGCTTTAGTTTCAGGTAATTTTTTATCTAGATTTGGAAACAATCTATTTTGCATAACTTCTACTCCAAGTGTGGATGGTTGTTCACTGTCTGGCAGTGGAACTTTATGTTTTGGATTGAACAATAATTTCATTAATGTTGTTTTTCCTGCACCAGGCTCACCTACTATTAAAATTTTCGCCTCATAAGCTTTTTCTTCTCCATATTTTTTCCAACCCTCCATATATGTTCCTACGGCAGCAGCTCCTTGCTCTTGCACCCCTTTGGGTACATTCATTCGCTGTATCATTTCTAATTCATCATCTGCCGAAAGTTTGAAATTTTGATTGAAATATCTTGTATAAAGTTTTGCCCAGTATCCACACCCTTCAGTTTCTAATGCATCTATAAAATCATCCCATATTTTTCCATAATCTTCTATGTCAACTTTAGATTCTTCTTCTTTTGCATCTAAAAGTATTACGTTTTGTAAAATATCAATATTGCAAAAGTCTTTACTGATTCCTTCAAATGCTTTGATTAAATATATCGCAGCTTTTGTTGCTTCTTTTAATGCAAATTTGGTTGCTCCAACATCAAAATTAGTATTGGCACTAACGGAAGCTTCGGTGTCTGAAGCAAGGGCTGCATATTTTGTGGCTTCAGCTGCTGCTCTGGCTGCATTTTGCAGCCATCCTCTCTGTATAACCGACGCTTTTTGAGACGAAGAGGATGTCTTCTATTAATAAAGATGCTTGTATTGCCGTAGAGTATTTTGGATATTGATAAACTACATCGTAAGAGTTAAAGATATAATATAAATGAAGTTGTTGTTTATTGTTTTGTTTCAGATAATTAAAATTTCCTTCTTTCCCAAGAATTGGTAATGCCCTCAAAGCACATTTCCACGCAAAGCGAAGTGCATTATCTCTACTTTGTTTATTAATTGGTTGGGAATACATTTTCTATTTCTTTTCGAAATATTTCATATTCATCTCGTTTCATATGGCTCTGTAATTTCGTTACTAATGCAATTTATACATTAAAAGTAAGGTAAGTAATCAATCTGTGAAATCTTTTTAAATACATAGTTTTTGTTAATGAACATATCTCAGCGACTCTAGTTTTTCCCTCACATTCATTCAAGCGCTACATTGCGAAACTATACAACTTATAGAAATAACTGCTTCGCATATTAGCGAAAGGTAGTAAAGAAGGTATTTTACATGTCCGCACATTAGCGGCGTTAGCATTATGAATAAAAATACATAAACGCTGAAGTGCGAACCTCTCAATTATGTGATTTGAAGCTATCGCTATGTAGCGAACATGTGTTTTATAGCAATTACATGCTTTCGCTAATATGCGGCGACTATATTACTAATGAAATGTAGTCAAACTGGTTAGCGAAACTCGGTATATTGGACATGCTTTAATGTTTTTTAGATGATTGCCTCTAATGGACATTTGTAATGCTATTGTTTTAAGAGTATTGTTTTACTAAATTATATCTATTTATATTTGTTTATTAGATAAGCGGAAATAGGCTCTGCTGGGGAGCAACCTATTAGGAATATTCTAATCAAGTGGAATGAGATAAGGCTGTCTATTAAATAGATAGCCTTATTTTTTTACATTCTATTTGCCTATGCCTTTAAAAACCCATTTATAAATTTCTCCTTTCGTTTGCGGCATAATCCATTATGGTTTCGCAATTTATTTTTAAGGTTAGTAAAAGTTCCTTCAAGTTGATTATTTGTATTAGGCAACCCTAATTCAATATTATCATACCAGGTGAATAAATATTGTTTGTTTGCATGTAAACTTCGATATGCGCTTCTTAATCGTTTATGAATATACCAACTCTTTCCGGTTTGTTCATTAGTTCCTCGTTCATTTAAAAATTGCTCCCATTTATTAAACCACTGTTCTAAGATTTCCAAGAAACTTTCCTTATCTGTTTTTGGAAGTAAGTGGATAATTTCTTTTAATTCTATTGCAGCAGGTGTTTTGGGGTTTCTTGTAATATAACGAGTAACAATTGCTATCTGATGGAATTGGCACATCTGAATAGGATATTGCTTTAATGCATTAAAAAGACCTTTTCGCCCATCACAAACAATCCCTTTAATAATAATTCCTTGATTTTTAAGATAATTAATGCCTTCTACATATTCTTTGATTGACTCATATTTTACAAACTTCCAATAGAGATGATACCCTTCAGTGTTTTTAAAAACCATTACACCAAAATTTCTCCCGAAATATGTTGTATCCATTAATACTATAGTTGATTTAGGAGTGTGGAATTGTTTCTTTATATCAATTTTATCTAGCCTTCGCTGTATTGTTTTTATTGAAACACCATATTTAGACGCTAATTGCAAATACGTTTGTTTTCCTTCGATATATTCAATCCACAAAACATTATTATCAACCCTTTGACCACCTAAAAATTGACGTTTACAATCAGAACATTTGTAATTCTGAATACCTTTATTGATTCCATTTTTCTTAGTTCGTTTTGAACCACAGTAAATGCAATTTTTTTATTCATAGCTTTCAAATGCTCCAAAGCTATATATTTATTGTAATTAAAGCACTTTCGAGCATTACAAATGTCCATTAAGCCCGAAAGTGGATTTTAGTTCGTTTTGCCCTTTTCGCTTCATTGCGAAACCATATTCTCGAACTAAACTAAAAAAGAAAAAGGTTGCCATTTCAATAATGACAACCTTTTTCATTCTGTGTTTTATCTGTATGAAGTAGATTTTTCTAATCTACATTTTCATCTAAGAATGAGTTATTCTCTTTGAGCGATACGCCGCCTTTGTTGTTTTTTGACATTTTAAGTCGGGAAACGGTGTTGGAATCAGAAATCTCCTCTTCATCGGTATCTATATTTGGTATCTTACCAATGTTTGTTCGCAGGTATGCCGGTATCTGTTCCCATTGCGATATGTCTTCTTTCCCTTTTACATCAGCCCACTGCCACTCTTGGTTTGTAGTTTTTTCTACAATATTTTTCGATTGTTTTATCGTATTAGTGTCTTGTATCTCGGCAGTTGAGTTTGAGTTTACTGAAACCGACTCCGTTGCTCTTTCTGATTCAAAACTTAATGTGGTTTGAACGGTATTGCTTGTAGGTCTTTCTATCAAATCAATTACTATTCTCTCCTGCATTTCTGGTTTGCTATTCTGCGGTTTGCTGTTTTGTGGTTTTCCTTCTAACGATATTTTTTCTTGCAATGGTTTTTTCTGCATTGAGAAATCGGGCAGATTATCCATTACAAAACCGGTAACAATTATGGTTACCCGTAGGTCGTCGGTAAGTGAATTGTCTTTTACGCTACCCCAAATCATATTTACTTCATTGCCTGCTTTTTCTATTATATAGTCGGTAATGTCGGTCATCTCATCCATGGTTATTTCTTTTTCGCCAGAAGAGAAGTTGAGTAAAATATTTTTCGCTCCAAATATATTAGCATTATTAAGCAAAGGCGAGTTTAGTGCCATAGTAATAGCATCAATAGCTCTGTTTTCGCCGTTTGCAGTAGCGGCACCCATGAGAGCCACTCCGCTGTTAGACATTACGGTACAGACATCGGCAAAATCGACATTTACCGTTCCCGGAAGGGTTATGATTTCTGCAATGCCTTTTGCAGCAACTGCTAGAACATTGTCGGCTTTTATAAAGGCATCGGTAAGAGCTAGGTTGCCAAACATTTCTCTTAGTTTTTCATTGTTTATAATGAGCAATGAATCTACGTTTTTCTGCAATTCCTCCAAGCCTTTCATAGCTTGAGTAATTCTATGTTTTCCTTCAAATTTGAATGGTACCGTTACAATTGCAACGGTAAGTATTCCTAAATCTTTTGCAGCTTTGGCAATAACGGGAGTAGCTCCTGTTCCTGTGCCTCCACCCATACCCGCGGTTATGAAAACCATCTGGGTATTGTCTGATAGAACTTTTTCTATTTCGTTTATTGCTTCAATTGCCGATTCTTTTCCTACACTAGCATTATTGCCGGCGCCTCTACCGTGTGTGGTGAGTTCGCCTATATGTATTTTTGTAGGAACCGGACTGCCTGCAAGTGCTTGGGCATCGGTATTGCAAAGTATAAATTCAACATCTTTAATTCCGAGTGCGTACATGTGATTAACGGCATTTCCGCCTCCGCCTCCTACACCAATAACCTTTATAGAAGCCGGCTTTACTTGGGGCAAATCAAAGTTCATTATATCTTCTATCATAACTATTATATTTTAGTATCTGTATTGTCAACTTCTTTGCTGTCGTTAAATATTTCTGAGAGAAAATCTCTGAGAAGTCCTACCGGTCTGCTTCCGGTTTTTTTGTCATTATTCTTTTCTAAATTCTTTTTAGCTGCTTTTTCAATTTTTTCTTGCTGCTTTTTATCTTCAATGGTCAGATTTTTTTCAGCTTGAATCTCAGGTTTTTCAATTTTCAGAATTGTTTCTGTAGGTTCTGTCTTAGGGGTTTCTTTTATTACTTCAACAGCTTCATGTATTGGGTTTGGATTGGTTTCCATATCTTTAAAACCCATCATAAGCAAACCTACCGATGTTGCAAATAAAGGATTGTTCAGATCGTCGTTTTTTGAAATGATATATTCATTAGGCGAACCTTTTCTGCATTCCAAACCTGTTTTGAATGAAAATAGTTGTGGTAGGTCTTCCAATAAAGAGCCACCTCCGGTTATTACTATTCCGTCTATCTTATCAAACACCCCCGAAGCTTCTGCTTCAAATATTATAGCATCAATAATCTCTTCCATTCTTGCTTGTATAATACCTGCAAGGGTTTTGAGCGAGATTTCTTTCGGCTCACGTAGTTTCCCTACCGATACCGAAATTATTTTATTGCTTCCTGCCATGCCCATAACTGCATGACCGTGTCTTACTTTCAGTTCTTCTGCTTGTCTTTCAAGTATTTTGCAACCTTCTTTTATATCGTTGGTTATTGCTTTGCCCCCAAAAGGAATTACCGCACTGTGTCTTATTATGTTTTCATATATCACCGCTATATCGGTAGTACCGCCGCCTATATCTACAAGTATAACACCTACTTCTTTTTCTTGTTCGTCAAGTACCGCTTCTGCCGATGCAAATGGTTCTAAGATAATACCTCTGTGTTTTAATCCGGCATTAGTAATAGAGCGTTTTATATAGTTTATAGAATCTATTTTGCCAATAACCATGTGGAAATTTGCTTCCAGTCTTTTGCCCGGCATGCCTATAGGGTCTATTACGTCGTATTCATGATCTACCAAATAGTTCTGTGGTAGAACGTGAATAATCTCTTCACCCGGACCGGTCATTACATTGTGCTGGTCTTTTATAAGTTTTGCCACATCGGCTTGGGTTATTAGTTCATTGTATTTATCGCGGTTTATGTAACCTCTGCTTTGCGAACATCTGATATGTTTCCCTGCAATACCTACATAAACTTCATCAATCTTTACTTGAGCTGCTTCTTGTGCTAGAGCTACAGCTTTGTTTATTGAAACTACGGTATTTTCTATGTTTATAACTTCTCCACGCGCTACACCTCTCGACTCGGTTTTGCCCAACCCTACAACTTCTATTTGACCGTTTGGATTTTTCTTTCCTATTATTGCTACAATTTTAGTTGTACCAATGTCAATTGCTGCTACATATCCTTGTTTCATGTGTTTGTTTTTTTATATAATTTTAAACCCTTTTTATTCTTAATCCTATTCTATTCTGGTTGCCAATACCTGATTACTATATTCAACATTTAGCCTTTTGTATATATCGTACCCCTTGATTTTAAATCCCTTTTCATAGAATATTTTTATCTTTTCTAGTTTGTATTCTATGCCTTCAATTGTTCCGAGTTCTATTTCTTTCGGGCCAATTTTAGGGGTTAATATCATTTTATTATCATCTGTAACATAAATCTGTTCTACCAATGGTGCAAAAAAAGTATCATCATAAATTAATTTCGCCAGTTGATAAACTTCACTTACGGTTCTATATGCTTTAGGTATAGAATCTCTATTACTGATATTGTATTTTAAACGATATGCTGCATTTATATTGCCGTTTGCTAATGGCACACGTGCGTTATATTTTGCTGACAAAGGCATTATCATACCTTCGATATCAATATAATATCCATCTCCATTTTCAGAAATTATTCTTACTATAGGAGTTCTTTGTTTTACTTTTATCTGTAATGTTCCGTCAATAGTATAATACACCTGACTGCTTTTAACCGATGGATGTTTGTTGATATCAGATTCTATTAGAGCTATTTTCAAGCTGTCTAGTTTACTGTCTTTATAAGTATCCTGACGGGCATATAAAATGGCTAGAATGTCTTCTTTTTCAATAAAAACATACTCATCATTATTAGCAATATCTATATTACAACTTTTAAACTTCAGTTTTTTTTCCTGATTTCTTATCGTTGTAAGTGAGATTGTTAAAAGTAATAATGATGCAAGAATAATTACTATTTTCCATCGTTTTTTCATTAACTTTTTCTTAACAATTATTTATTTCGTTTTTTGTTTTATAGCATTCGTAATTGGTTCTATTAAAGTATCTATATCGCCGGCTCCCATTGTAAGTAGAATCTCGGTGTCTTTGAAATTTATTGTTTCTACTACTTTCAATTTTTCACACAATGTTTTTTTGCTGGTTGTAACTTCATCGAAAATGATTGAAGAAGTTACACCCGGCATTGGTAATTCTCTGGCCGGGTATATATCAAGCAGAATAAGTTCATCGAGCAGGGAGAGTGATTTTGCAAACTCACTCGCAAAGTCTTTGGTTCTAGAGTACAAATGTGGTTGAAAAATACCGGTTATTTTTTTTGTTTTGTAAATGTCTTTTACCGAAGAGATGAAAGCTTTCAATTCCTCCGGATGGTGTGCATAGTCGTCTATGTAAATTATAGAATCTGTTTTCAATTGATAATCGAAACGACGCTTTACCCCTTTGAAAATACCTAATCCGTTTTTTAGTTCCTGAGTAGAAATTCCTGCTCTTAATGCTAATGCCGATGCAGCAATTGCATTCTCAATATTTATGAGCCCCGGAATACCAAGTGTGATATTTTCAATATTTCCATTAGGCGTATGCAATGTGAACGTGTAATACTCTTCTATAGTTTTTATATCAGAAGCATAGAAATCTGCCGACGCATCGTCAATTGAATAGGTGTTTATTTTAATATTTTTATCAGTAATAATTTTCTGAATAGGCGAAATGTCAATTTCTTTTTTAATTACCAAATAACCATTTGATTCTATCTTGCAAATAAAATCGAAGAAAGACTGCTTTACCTCTTGGTGGGTGTTGTAAATATCTAAATGATCGGCATCTATTGAAGTTATTACCGCCATTTCGGGGTGCAATTGATGAAAAGAACGGTCGTATTCGTCGGCCTCCACAACAATAAAGTTGCTCGTGTCTGAGAATAGAAAATTGGTGTCGTAATTTTTAGAAATACCGCCAAGAAAAGCACTGCATTTTATGGTTGATTGGTGCAGTAGGTGAGTAGTCATGGTAGTTACAGAGGTTTTTCCATGAGTACCTGCTATTGCAATACCTCTTTTAAACTGTGTAAGCATACCAAGAACCTGAGCTCTTTTGTAAATTCTGAAACCCTGAGATTGTATGTATTTATATTGCTCGTTATTTTCAGGAATTGCAGGAGTATAAATGATTAAAGTAGATTCCTTCTCTGCCAAAAACTGAGGGTCTATGAGTTCAATTTTGTCGTCGTAATTTATGTTTATTCCTTCCTTTTCCAATTGAATAGTAAGAGCGGTTCTCGTTTTGTCATATCCGGAAACCTTGTATTTCATTAAATTGAAATATCGGGCAAGAGCGCTCATGCCAATGCCACCAATACCTAAGAAGTAAATATTTTTTATCGAGTCTAGTTTCATTTTTTTGAATTAGCAAGTTTGCAAATCTCAGTTACAATCAATTCTGATGAGTTATTAATAGCCATTTTCTTAATATTTTCAGCACAAAGATTCATTTTTTCTTTGTCAAGAAGTAGTTCAATTGCTGCTAGAAATAGGTTTGTAACAGCATCCTGATCTGTAATCATTAATGCAGCATCTTTTTCTCCAAAGCTAGAGCATTTGCTGTTTGATGGTCTTCGGCCACATTAGGAGAAGGTACAAAAATGCATGGTTTGCCCACAATACATAATTCTGAAATTGTTCCGGCTCCGGCTCTACTTATAATTATATCGGCAGCAGCATAAGCCATATCCATTTCTTGAATAAAGTCGTAAACCCTCACGTTTTTATAGCCTACAGCTTCTTTTTTCGATTCTTCGAAATAGTTTTTTCCGGTTTGCCATAAAATTTGAACATTGTGCTGATTGAGCATGTTTAGGTTTTTAATGACACTCATATTTAAAGTTCGAGCACCCAAACTGCCACCTATTACAAGTATTGTTTTATGTCCTGATGGAATATTGAAATGCTTGAGTCCCTCTTCTTTTGAGACCTTCATATCTACAATTACTTTTCTAACCGGATTTCCTGTTTTAATAATTTTATTGGCAGGAAAAAATGCGTCCATATTATCGTATGCTACACATATTTTTTGAACTTTTTTGCCAAGTAGTTTGTTTGTCACTCCGGCATAAGAATTTTGCTCTTGAATAAGTGCCGGAATACCCATTTTTGTAGCTGCATGTAGTAGAGGACCACTAGCATAGCCACCCACACCAATTGCCACATCGGGGTTGAAGTCTTTAATTATCTTTTTTGATTTGTTTACACTCCTAACCAATTTAATGAGTGTACCAATATTTCTGAACAGATTTTTTCTGTCGAAACCTTGTATTGGCAAACCAATAATTTTATAACCGGCAGAAGGAACGCGTTCCATCTCCATACGGTTTTGTGCACCTACAAAAAGAATCTCGCAATTTTCTACAGTTGCCATGAGCTGATTTGCTATTGAAATAGCCGGAAAAATATGACCGCCTGTACCGCCTCCACTAATTATTGCTTTCATTTTTACAGTATATAATGTTTTTTTAATCTTTTCTTTTGTTTAATTCTATTTTTTTGTATTGTCGTTTATGACATCATCATCGTCATCATTTTCTATGATTTCTTTTAATGGCTTAGATTCGTCAGTTTTTGTTTTTGTTTCTTTTTCTACTACTGCATCATCTTTTACTTTTTCTTCCTCTTTTTCCTCTTTTCCATCATCTTCTTTGTCTTCTTCAACGTTGAATTTTTCTATGCTATGACTTATGCTTAGAATTATTCCAAGAGATATACTGGTAAAAAACATTGAAGTTCCACCCATGCTTATTAGTGTCATTGTTTGTCCGGTTACTGGAAATAAGGTTACCGAAACCGCCATATTTACCAAAGACTGCATCACCATCATGAAAATGAGGCTAAAAGAGAGTAGGGCAGGGAAAGAGTATTTGCATTTTCTTATTATAATCCCGGCTCTGTAAATGAGCCACAGATAGAGTATCATTACAACGATACCGCCTAGCAGTCCGTAATCTTCAATTATAATGGCATATATAAAATCGCAATATGCCTGTGGCAGCATGTCTCTTTGAGTACTTCTGCCCGGACCTTTGCCCAGTATGCCACCATTGGCTATAGCAATTTTGGCCTGTGTAGCTTGGTAGTTTTCTCCCTTTACCGATGCTACCGCTATGGTATTTTTATATTCTGGTGTTTTGCTTTTTACAAATGAAAGCGTTTCTACCATTGCCGGATATTTTGCATTAAGACGGCTTTTCCAAGTACTAGCTCTGCTTATAGTTTCCGGAGAATTAATAATCATCATTAATAAAAGAAACCCTACAATGCTTAAAATCCCTACAAGTATGCTCAATTGTTTCATCGGTATTCGGCCCACAAACAAGAGTACTAAAACATAGATAAATAGTAAAATAGATGTAGAAAAATTGGAAATGAGAATGATACTGCATAAAACTCCGGTAACGATTACAATGGGGAGCAGTACTTTTTTGTAGTTGCCAATATCATTCTGATTTTGCGACAGTATTCTTGATGCAAAGATAAGCAGTGCAAATTTAGTATAATCAGAAGGCTGAAAAGACAGTCCGATGCCGGGAATTTCAAGCCATCTTTGAGCCGAATTAGTATCGTCTGCAAAAAAGGTAAGCAAAAGTAACGGGATAGAAGAGATAAGTATAACCTTTGCTAATTTGAAATAAACCCGATAATCAATCTTATGAAAAAAGTAAATAATGCCTAAGCTTATGCCAACAATTATCATGTGTTTAATGATATAGAAGGTAGTATTGCCATCTTTTTGTTGTATAGCTAATAGGCTGATTGAGCTATATACAGAAAGCACAGAAATGAGCATAAGGGCAATGATTATGCGCCAAATTACTTTATCTCCTTTGAATTTTATCAGTATATCTTTAAACACTTTTTGGGGTTTTATAAATTTCTAACTGATTGTTTGAAAAGTTCGCCTCTATGAATATAGTTTTTGAACAAATCGAAACTGGCACATGCCGGCGACAATAGCACCGTGTCTCCTTTTTCTGAAACGTTATATGCTTGCAAGACTGCATCTTCTATTGAGCAGGTGTCTTTTATGATAGGTATAATACCTGTAAAAGAATCAATAAGCTTTTTATTATCTTTACCCATACAGATAAGTGCTTTTACTTTCTGTTTAGCGAGCTCGGTAAGCATAGAGTAATCATTTCCTTTGTCTACACCTCCTGCTATCCATACTATTGGCGTTTCTACACATTCAAGTGCATACCAAGTAGAGTTTACGTTAGTAGCCTTTGAGTCGTTTATGAAGTTGATGCCTCTAACCGAATAAGTAAGCGGTTCTAACCTATGTTCAACGCCTTTAAATGTAGATAAACTCTTTCTGATAACTTCATTTTTATATTCAATACTTTTGCAGTAAGCGATGCTGCCATTGAATTTCCCTGATTGTGTTTGCCTATTAACAATATCTCTTCTATCGTCATGTTAAATGAATTATTATCTATGTTTATGTTTAAAATGCCTTTTTCTATACACGCACCGTATGCAACTTTTTCTAAAACTGAGTAAGGTATGATTTGCGGTGTTATTATTCTTTTTTTTATATTTTCTAGTAGAATTTCATCATCTATACAGTAAATCAAAATGTCTGATGCTGTCATGTTTTGAATTATTCGGAATTTTGAGTCTATGTAATTTTCAATATTATAGTCGTATCGGTCTAAATGATCGGGGGTGATATTGGTAATGATTGCAATATCTGCTTTGAAATTATACATATTGTCCAACTGAAAACTGCTCAGTTCCAAAACGTAATAATCAAAACTGCTCAGTGCAACCTGTTCGGCAAAACTAAAACCTACATTGCCTGCTAAACCTACATTCAAACCTGCATTCTTCAATATTTCGTATGTAAGTAGGGTGGTGGTTGTTTTTCCGTTGCTGCCCGTAATACAAATCATTTTTGCAGTGGTATATCTGTATGCAAATTCTATTTCAGAAATTACTGGTATGCCCAGTGCTTTAGCTTTTACTATGAGTGGTGCATTTTCGGGTATTCCCGGACTTTTAATAATTTCTGATGCGCACAAGATTTCATTTTCAGAATGAGTTTCTTGTTCCCATTTTATTTGGTGTTTGTTTAGTTTTTCAATGTATTGTTCTGCAATTTTTCCTTTGTCAGATACAAACACATCAAACCCTTTAGCTTTTGCCAAAATGGCGCTGCCTGTACCGCTTTCTCCGGCTCCTAAGATTACTATATAGTTGTTTCTTTGCGACATATTATTAAAATACTACTGCTTTTTTTGTTTTTTCTATTTTGAAGCTTATTAGGCTTATCTTAATTTTAATGTAACTATTGTAACTACTGCTAATATGAGCCCGACTATCCAAAAGCGTGTTACAATTTTAGATTCTGGAATGCCACTTTTCTGAAAGTGATGATGCAGTGGTGCCATTTTCAATATCCGCTTACCTACACCGTATTTCTTTTTGGTGTATTTGAAGTAACTTACTTGTAGCACAACCGATAGGTTTTCTACCAAGAAAATACCGCAAAGCACCGGAATAAGTAGTTCTTTTCTTATAATTATTGCAAATACTGCTATAATACCTCCCAATGCCAAACTGCCGGTGTCTCCCATGAAAATTTGTGCAGGGAAGGAGTTGAACCATAAGAAGCCAATAGTTGCTCCTATGAATGCACTTGCAAAAACCACCAATTCACCCGAATTTGGTATATACATGATATTGAGATAATCTGAATATATTAAGTTACCCGATACATAAGCCAAAATTCCTAAAGTAACTCCAATTATTGCCGATGTTCCTGTAGCCAAACCATCGAGTCCATCGGTGAGGTTTGCTCCGTTCGATACGGCTGTGGTTATTAGTATTACTGCAATTACAAAAATAATCCATCCAAGCACTTGTGCATTTTCATCGAAAAAAGTAAACAAGCATATTGTAATCAAATTCATTGTTTTTTAGGAATGGAATTGTGGTTTTTGTTGATTTTATTCCAAACAAATCTGCTGCAGTTTCATTTTGTTCATTTTGCGATGATGTTTGGTCTATGCAACCTATAAGTATGTCTGACTGAACGTTTTCTACAATTACTACATCTTTGCTCATGTATAACGTAAGACCTACCATAAGTCCAAGTATTATCTGACCGAGTATTTTGTATCTTCCGGATAAGCCTTCTTTGTTCTTTTTAAATACTTTTATGTAATCATCGGCAAAGCCTAAGAATCCAAGCCATACTGTAGTTATGAGCATAAGGATTATGTAAATATTATCTACTTTAGCAAACAGTAAAACTGGAATTATGATTGCGCCCAAAATAAGGATTCCACCCATGGTTGGAGTTCCTTTTTTTTGATATTGACCTTCAAGACCCAAATCGCGTACTACTTCACCAATTTGTTTTTTTTGTAAAAATCTTATAAGAGGTCTTCCTGCAATCATAGTAATAAGCATAGAACTGATAAGTGCCAATGCAGAACGGAACGATAGGAACTGGAAAAGACCGGCTCCCGGGATTTCCATTTTTTCTAGATATTCAAATAAATAATACAACATGGGTTTGTGTTTTTTTATAGTTCTTTAAATATTTCTTTTATAACTTCTTTATCATCAAAGTGCGATTTTACACCTTTTATAATTTGGTAATCTTCATGTCCTTTTCCTGCGATAAGCACAACATCGCCTGGTTTTGCCAAATGAAGTGCAGTTCTTATAGCTTCTTTACGGTCTATAATGGTTAATACCTTTTTGAGGTCTGTAATCTCAACGCCTGCTTTCATCTCATCTGCAATTACCGTTGGGTCTTCGGAGCGTGGATTGTCTGAGGTTAATATAATTTTATCGCTTTTCTGAGCTGCAATTCTGCCCATTATAGGTCTTTTTGTTTTATCTCTATCGTCACCTGCACCTACAACCGAAATTACTTTCTGTTTATCGTTTTTTATATCGTTTATGGTGTTTAGCACATTTAGTAACGCATCAGGGGTGTGGGCATAGTCAACTATTGCATTTATTCCTGATTCGGAGCGCATTACTTGAAATCTGCCATTTACAGCATTCATATTACTAATCATAGCCATTGCGGTTTCTTTTTCTAAGCCAAGCAGTTGAGAAGCGCTGTAAACCGCCAAAAGATTGTACGCATTAAACTGTCCGGTAAATTTTGTCCACATTTCGGTGTTATCTATATGTAGAAGCATTCCTTCAAAATGACTTTCTATGATTTTGCATTTAAAGTCGGAAAACGATTTCAGCGAATATGTATGAACTTCGGCTTTTGTGTTTTGCGTTATTATTAAGCCATTCTTATCATCGTTATTCGTAAGTGCAAACGCATCTTTAGAAAGATTGTTGAACAGTTTCTGTTTAGCTTTTATGTAATTATCAAATGTTTTATGATAATCGAGGTGATCATGAGTAATATTGGTAAAAATTGCACCTGCAAAGTCAATGCCGGCAACTCTATCTTGCTCTAGCGCATGCGAACTTACCTCCATAAAGCAATATTCGCATTCTGCTTCTACCATTTTGTTCAGTAATTGGTATAGCTGAACGGCATCGGGGGTGGTGTGAGTAGCTTCTATGGTTTCTTGGTCTATGATGTTTATAACCGTAGAAAGCAATGCGCTTTTCATTCCACAAATGGAAAATAACCTATGCAGCAATGTGACAGTCGATGTTTTCCCGTTGGTGCCAGTTACGCCAATGATTTTTATTTTTGAACTCGGATTGTTGTAAAAAGCAGATAAAATATAACCCAGTTGTTTTTTTGTGTCAGCAATTTTTATATAGGTTACATTTGAGCTAATCACATCGGGAAACACTTCGCAAACTATTGACGTTGCACCTCCTGCAATTGCTTTATCTATAAACAGATGTCCGTTCGTAAGCGTTCCATTTACGGCAACAAACATACTTTTGTCTGATGCGTTTCTAGAGTCGGTACAAATATCTGAAACAAAGACTCCAGTATCGCCTTTTATTTCAATAGTTTCTGTTTGTTTTAGTAAATCAGATAGTATCATATTTTATAAATTATCCTAATTCAATTATTATTCTATCGCCATTTTTAATTGTTTGTCCGGGTACAAGAGATTGCTGTTTTACAATTCCATAGCCTTTTACTTCAACTTGAAGTCCTTGCTTTTCAAGCAGATAAACGGCATCTCTCAAACCCATTCCTTTTACATTTGGTACAACAAATTCTTTTATTGTACGGGTATTTAGAACTAATTTTTGATCTTCAACCGAACTCATTACCCATTCCGAAGCACTGCTTGTAAGCGCATAGTCTAATCCTAAGGTTTCAATAATACTTTGCAAATCGGTTCTGAAGCCGTCTCGAGCAAAAGGAATTGATTTTTCAGAAGCAAGTTCTTGGGGCATATATTCTCTTTGAAGCGCAATGTCATTAGCAAAAATTTTATCTGCAATTTTTTTAAATACCCCAGCAACTCTAGCCCCCGATACTACCGATGAGTTGGCCGATGAATCAACCACCACAATACAAGAGTACTTGGGTTTGTCGGCAGGGAAATATCCACAAAAAGAACCTCTGTGATATCTTACTCCGTCAAGCGAATACGAGCGGTTGTTTATTGCAATTTGTGCTGTTCCGGTTTTGCCTGCAATCTTGTAATAAGGCGAATGTATCGAAACTGCTGTTCCCCTCGGTTCTGTTACAGATTCAAGCATGTCTTGAGCTTGTTTTACAGTTTTTTCTTGGCATATTGCAGGATTAAGTACTTCTACCTCAAAAGATTTAATGGTTTTTGAACGATCTCTTATCTCCAAAGCGAATCTTGGTTTAACCATAATACCATTATTTGCAATAGCATTATAGAATGTAAGAATCTGTAATGGAGTAAGTTCTATTTCATAACCATAAGCTATTTGAGCCAAAGTAAGTCCCGACCACGATTTGTCTGTTGGATACTTAATAACCGGACTCGCTTCTCCGTCTGGGTATACCTAGTTTTTGATTCAACCCCATGTTATACAGCCTGTTTATGAAGTCGCTCCTTCTTTTGTCATAATTCTCTGTAATGATTTTCACAATACCAACATTTGAAGAGAATTTAATTACTTCGCGTGCTGTAATTGTTCCTTTATCTCCCTTATCTTTAATAATATCTTGTATTGTTTTATCATATATTTTTATTGAGCCATCGCCAGTTTTAATTAGAGTTGTAGGTGTTACTACACCATCTTCCAGAGCAGCCATCATCGACATGATTTTGAAAGTAGAACCCGGTTCTGCTTTGGTTCCTACAGCATAATTAAACGTTTCTGTATATTCTCCTTGTGCATTTTTGCCAATGTTTGCAATTGCCAAAACATCGCCTGTAGCCACTTCCATAACTACAACGCAACCATAACGGGCTTCGATTTCTACAATGAAATTTTTCAATATGCTATGTGCAATATCCTGTATATCAATATCTATAGAACTTACTACATTATAACCGTCTTTGGGAATAATGCGCATGTTATTATCGTCAACATCGGGGGAGTTTCCGTAGAATTTAAAACCGTTTTCGCCGCAAAGCTCATTTTCAAATGCTCTTTCTAGTCCAACCCTGCCCACTATATTTTTCTTTGCGTTTTCTTGCAAATAGCCTAATGTGCGGTAAGCTAAGTCTTTGTAGGGCTTAACTCGTATATGTTCCGGATTAATAATGAGTCCGCCTTTATATGAACCTTTATTGAAAATAGGTAGCGCTTTAACTCTCTTTAACTGCGGATAACTTATTTTTCGTTTTATAAGTAGCAGTTTTTGATTGCTATATACCGACATTAATTTATTATTGTAATATCTAGTAGTAGCCAACTGCGAACTTTCGTTAAAAATCTCTGAAAGTCCGGCTGCTAAAGCCTTAACACTATCGGTAAAAAGGTTGCCATGTTTTTTGAAGTAATCAATTCTTGGGTCGAAGTAAACATGATAGAAAGGTACCGATGTGGTTAGTATTTTACCATTTCTGTCAAGTATGTCGCCTCTTTTAGCTTCCACAATATTTTGCTTAGGTTTACGAGCTTGTGCTCGCAACGAATCACCTTCAATGAATTGTAAATGAATAATTTTAGCTATAATTATAATCGCAAAAATTACAATTAAAACATAAACAATACCCATTCTTAAAACTATATCTCTTTTAATATCCATAGTTTATTCAACTTCAATTATTATTGGTGGTCTATTAGCTTCTTTTAAATCTAAATCAGAATCTTGCGTTTGAATTTCAATGCTTGATCTTAAACTTTTATATATAAGTTCAGATGTTAGTGAAATATATTCCGCTTCAAGTTCTTCTACTTTTTTGCTTTGTTGTTTTATTTTTCTTTCAATATTTTTCGCCCTGTAATTATTGCTTATATAAATCATAGCCAATAAAGCCAAGAAAAAAATAAAAGGCAGTTGTTTGGTAACGTAATCGTTCATTATAAGACTTCCGTCAAGAACCGATTTTATTTTACCTTTGCCTTTATTCTTTTTTTTGGGTTTCTTTATTTTTTTCTTTTCCTCATCTTCCGGTATTGCCTGATCTATATGCATATTCATACTCATATTTTTTCTGCAATTCTGAGTTTTGCACTTCGTGAGCGCGGATTTATTGCTATCTCCTCTTCACTCGGCACAATAACTTTTTTATTTATAAGTTTAAACGGACTTTTACTATTACCAAAAAAATCTTTTTCTATTTCGTTTGTAAAATCTCCGGTTTTCATAAATTGTTTTACCAATCTATCTTCAAGAGAATGATAGGTTATAATTACCAATCTGCCACCCGGATTTAATAAATCTAAAGAATTTCTCAATAGTTCTTTAAGAACTCGAATCTCATCATTTACTTCAATTCTTAACGCTTGAAAAATTTGAGCTAAATATTTTTTTTCTTGCACATTATTTGGCAAACAAGCCATTGCAACGGTTCTTAAATCGTCGCAAGTGACTATTTTTGAAGATGTTCTGGTGTATATTATTTTTTCGGTCAGATATTTTGCATTGTTTATTTCGCCATATTGATAAAACAAATCAATGAGTTTTTCTCTTGTGTAGCTGTTTACAATTTCTTGTGCAGTAAGCTCAGCATCTTTGTCCATTCTCATATCGAGTTTTTCATTAAATCTGAATGAGAAACCTCTATCGGCGGTATCGAAATGGTGAAATGAAACTCCTAAATCTGCAAGTATTCCATCTACTTTGTCAAAATTGCAATAGCGAACGTAGTTTTTTATGAATCGATAGTTGTTTCTCACAAAAATAAAGCGCTCATCGTCAGGTGCATTTTTTTCCGCATCTTCATCTTGATCAAACCCTAGCAGATACCCTTTTTTTAGTTTTTTTAATGTAGCATTTGAATGCCCTCCGCCTCCAAAGGTTACATCTACATAGACACCACTAGACTTAATGTTAAGTCCGTCAATTGTTTCTGATAGTAATGCCGGTATATGATATTCCATTGCTTTGTTTAAAAATTAAAATCGTCACCTATTAATTCACTAGCCATTTGTTCAAATTCCAAATCGCTCATTGCAGATTTTTCATACTCTTCTACATCCCACACTTCTATAATATAGCCTGTACCTACAAATATTAAATCTTTATCAATCTTCACAGAATCCGATAATCTTTTGTTTATCAGTATTCTATTACTGCCGTCAATTTCAACTTCAACCGAACCTCTGCTAAATTGGGCAAAAAACAGATTGTGTTTTTTATTCAATGCCGGATTGAATTTCGTTCTCATTTTGGTCATAAACTCTTCCCATTCAGCAAACGGATAAAGCTCAAGACAGTTTTTAAAGATGCTTTTTCTGAGCACAAAACGACCCTTGTCTTCTGTCTCTTTCATTTGTTTAATGAAGGCAGAAGGCAGTACAACTCGACCTTTTACGTCGATTTTAGCCGATATTTCACCTATAAAAGTGCTCATTTGAAAGTAATTAACTTTGATTATGTAAAATTAGTACAAAATCCCACATCATGCCACTTTCTGCCACTTTATTTTTTGATGTGTTGATAACTTTTTTAAGTGCGAGTGTTATGTTGTTGTTTTATAGTGGGATACATGAATATTCAAAGATTGAGTATTTTTGCATTGTATTTTAGAAAAAAAAAGCAGTAAATTTGATTTAAATATGGAGTTATAAGTGCGAAAACGAGGTATGGCAGTTGATAAAATTATTGATATTGATAAAGCTTTTAAGGCCAAAAACCCAAGGCTATACCGATTTTTACCAGGTTTTGTACTATGGATTATTAGGAGAATAGTACATCAAAAAGAAATAAACATTATCTTACATGATCTCAAAGGTTTGGAAGGTGTCGCTTTTTTTGAAAAGTATTGCCAAATAAAAAATATTGAGGTTCAGATAATTGGGAAAGAGAATATACCTGAAAACACTCGTTGTATTTTTGCATCAAACCATCCGCTAGGTGGTCCGGATGGAATTATATTTTCTTATGGAGTAGGCAGACTTGTAAAAGAATTTAAGTTTTTAGTGAATGATATTTTATTGTATTTGCCAGGAGTAAAGGGTGTGTTTTTGCCTGTTGATGTTGTTGGGAAAAAGAACTCAAGAGAAAATATTTTACCCATTGATGCTGCTTATAATTCAGATCAACAGATTTTTATTTTTCCGGCCGGAATGGTTTCCCGCAAACAGAATGGTGTTGTTAAAGATTTGGAATGGAAAAAAAGTTTTGTTTCGGCAGCCATTAAATATAAGCGCGATATTATACCAGTACATATAAGTGGCAGGAATTCTAATTTCTTTTATAATCTTGCCAATTTCAGAAAGAAAATAGGTATAAAAGCTAATATTGAAATGTTGTTTTTGGTTCACGAATTTTTAAAACACAAAAATACTAAGTTTCAAATAACTATTGGCAAACCTATCAGTTATACTGAATTGCAAAATGGCGAAAGACCTCAAGTTTGGGCTGAGAGAATAAAAAATATTACATATTCATTAGTTAAATAATATATATTGTTTCATGGAAGAAATCATTGATCCAATAAGCAGAGATGCCTTAAAAAGTGAACTTACAAAAGAACGTTTTGTAAGAAATACAGGAAATGGAAGTAATGAGATTTATTTTATTAATTGTCATAATGCCCCTCAAACACTTCTTGAGCTTGGGCGTTTGCGAGAAGTAAGTTTCAGAACAGCAGGTGGAGGAACAGGTAAAAGGTTGACCTAGATGAATATGATTATCATGAAAAGCATCCTTATGAGCAGTTGGTCGTTTGGGATCCGGAAGCTGAAGAGATACTTGGCGGATATAGATTTATATTTTGTCGTGATACACGTGATGAGAAAGGAGACTACCACTTAGCAACTACAGAATTGTTCGATTTTTCCGATACATTCAAGAACGAATACTCACCATATATATTAGAATTAGGGCGTTCATTTGTTCAACCCAAATACCAATCGAGAAATGCCGGCAAAAAAGGCATTTACGCACTAGATAACCTCTGGGACGGCCTAGGCGCTTTGGTTTCCGATCATCCATGGATCAAGTATTTCTATGGAAAGGTTACTATGTATAGCTCTTATGACACCTTCGCCCGCGATTTGATACTTTTTCTCATGAAAAAACATTTTGGCGATAAAGAAGGCTTGGTTATTCCTAAAGTTCCTTTGCTGTTCCATCATGATGAAAAAGAGTTGGCTGCTGTTTTGACTTCTGGTATTTTGAAAGAAGATATGAAAATAGTACAGCAACAGGTACGAAACCGAGGAGAGTTTTTTCCGCCTCTCATAAGTTCATATATAAACCTTTCTCCTACAATGAAATCATTTGGTACAGCCTTAAATGCTACTTTTGGTAATGTTGAAGAGACAGGCATACTTGTAAAAGTGGAAGATATTTATCCGGAAAGAAGAGACAGATATGTTACTCCATATAAAAAATTCAAGGGTATTGTTGATTAATATTTCCCTTGAATCGTAATTTTAGGGGTGGGGTTTTATGAAATCAAATCCAACTAAAAAACAGTATCCCGATATTGGAACAGTAACCTACAATGTAAGTATTCGCTCAAAACGAATTAGCATCAAGGTTAAGGCTGATGGTTCTGTTGTAGTTGCTATGCCTGTTTATACCGATATTTCTACTGCCGAAAAATTC
Source organism: Bacteroidales bacterium (assembly GCA_016714605.1). GTDB lineage: Bacteria > Bacteroidota > Bacteroidia > Bacteroidales > UBA1715 > JADKDL01. The sequence goes on from JADKDL010000002.1 coordinate 340,936, forward strand.
TTGCTTTCTAAGTCAGAATGGATTAAAGCTGCAATGCGTAGAGTTTCGAAAAGAAAACAAGCCCCTAAGTTATACACTGCAAGTCAGGAGAATATTACAAAATTTCATCATTTAGAAATAGGTACACATGCCTCGGCCGATGAGGTTAAGATTTTTATAAAAAACGGAGCTGTTTCTGTTTTTTATCCGCAAATGCTTAACGTTGAAGATGCTAGGGTACAAAATAGCATAAAAAAAGGAATAACCTTAGCTCTGAAAAAAGAATCAGTTAAGTATTTGAAACCGCGCATTGAGCAGTTTGCAAAAAAGTTTTTGTTGCCTATAGGTGAAGTGAGTTTTAGAGATAATAAATCAAGGTGGGGCAGTTGTTCGGGTAACAATAATATTACACTTAATATTCAGCTCATGAGGTTGCCCGACGAGCTTATTGATTATGTTATACTGCATGAATTGGCACATATAAAACATAAAAACCACAGTCCGGCTTTTAGAAAATATTTAGATACTTTACTGGGTCAAAATTCCAGAGCATTAGAAGCAAAAATCAGAAATTATAGTCCATATTTGTAGTTGTATTGAGAAAAATCATCTTTTACAATGATTTTTTTAATAAAAAAATGCAACAAATTATGAAACATTAATTAAATGTTGTGTTTATTTCTTAAATTTATATTTGGAATTTTCTCCAAAAAGGATTGTTAGATTGTTAAATTACTAAAATTGAAACATATGAAAAAAGGATTACTATTTCCATTATTTCTATTTATTGCATTAGCTTCATATTCGCAGAAAATTGGAGCTACATTCGGACTCACATCAACCAATGTATCAAAAGTGTCTATTGTAAATAGAATTACAAGAGCAACAGAGACTGTTGAAACAAATCCCGGATTAGGTATAAGAACCGGGCTCGTGTTAGAATATGAATATATGAGTGGTATAACTTTAGGAGTGAACGGATTGTATTCTACAAAATCATATAAATATAATATTGCCTCAGAAGAGATAATTGAGAAATTTAAATTCTTTGAAGTACCGGTATATTTCGGATATACCTATACCATTGATGATAAGGTTGGTATTATTTATAACTTTTTTCCAATAAAAATATATTTGTACGGTGGTTTGAATTTTGCAACAGGCTTATCGGGAGCTAATCTGTCTCCTATTAAGCCTGAAGATGGCATTCTAGTGATTTTTGACGACACAAAGACTGTTGATGCGAGGAAAGAAATTCATTATGCTAAAACTAATCCACAAGCTATGTTTCAATTAGGATTTTTAGTTGGAGGGTTGCGTTTGAATGTTTGTTATGAGTTTGGCTTGTCGAATTTAGCAAATGATGAAAAAGAAACACTTAAAACAAAAGGGTTTAATTTCAATTTAGCTTATGTATATGATTTCAAACAAAAAAGATGGCCTCATTAATTTTTGTTTGTTAGAATATTTTTTAAATGTATTACGTTTAGGTTTTTTTTGTTGGTTGTTTTGATTTTTATTGCTCTATTACTTGTTTTATTTTGAAATAAGTAATAGAGTTTTTTTTTGTCTACAATATTGCAATTGTATCATTAATTATGTGTTTTTTTGTATTCAAAACTATTGGCATCTCATAAATCAAAACGAAGTGTCTTGTAAATAAAAACAATAAAAATTTAAACCTATGAAATTTAGTCGAGCAATTATTATTTTAATACTTATTTGTAGTACCAGTGTTGTAAAGTCACAGAAAGTAGGCGCTGTATTGGGTATGAATATGACAGATCTTAAAACAACAAATTCTTTAATTGATGTTTATACTGAATACAATTCAGGTTCAGGAATAAGAACAGGTTTGCTGTTTGAATATGTTCATAAAATAGGAATAACAGCTGGTATTAATACAATAATTGCTTTATACAGATATTCATATACAGGATTATTAGGCGATGTATATATAAAGCATAATTATTTTCAGATGCCTCTTTATCTAGGTTACACCTATACCATAAACGATGAGGCTAAAATATTTTATAAATACCTGCCATTCAAGGTTTTTTTAACAGTAGGTCCAACTTTTGCAATTGCCCTAAATGGCACGTCGCAATATAGAAATAATGACGAAGTAGAATTAGCTTATGATAGCGATATAAATGTTTTTTCGCCAAGTTACAATAAACATAACACACAATTTGCATTTAATGCCGGAGCATCTATAGGAGGTTTGTTTTTGAGTCTAGGAAGAGAAATAGGCACAACTGATATTGTAAATAATACCATACAGGAATGTAAAACAAGAAATTTTTATATGCAAGTAGGTTATTTTTATGATTTTAGTCGCAAGTACAAAAAAAGCAGTAGGGTTATAAAGTAGGAGATAATATGAAAATGAAATCAATTTTTGTAAGTGTTTTAGTAATACTTTTCTTTTTACAACCAATAATAGTTAATAGTCAAGAAAATTCAATTTTAAGTACTTATTTACAGAAGTATTTTTACTATAAACCCAATGACGTTAATTATTGGAAACACCGTCAAGTTCGTGAAATTGTTTTAGATAAATTATCAATTTCAAATTTTACTGAATTATTAACTTATACCAATTTGGAATTATTAGTATTTCACAATTGCAGCATTTCTGACCTAAAAACTTTCCCAACAAGTGTTGACAAAGTTTGTTTTATAAATTGTATTATTTCACCCAAATGTCTCTCTGATTTAAATACAAAACATTTAAAATTATTGAATACCTTGTTCTGAGCTTACAAACTTGAATGACAGCATAGAAATATTAACCATATCAAATTGTAATATCCAACGCATACATAATCTGCCTAAAAACCTGACACGGCTTTTTTTAGCTGGTAATAAGTTGAAAGAACTACCTTCTCTTCCTAGTGGACTTATTTATCTGAATTGTAGTCACAATAAATTAAATACACTTCCTGACTTACCTGAATCTATTGAAATATTACATTGCGAGAAAAATAACATTAAGGAACTGCCGATTTTGCCAATATCGCTCAGATATTTAAATGTTTATGGAAATAGATTATCACAACTACCTTCGCTTTCTGAAAATTTGAATTTTATAAACTATGCTGAAAATAAATTAATAAATAGCAAATTAAAAATTGATCGCAATCGTGAAATTATTTCCGAGATTTTAACATCTAACATAAAGTATAAACCGATGAAATTAAACCAATTGCAAAAGAAATTGTTCAAGCTTATTTGAATAGCGATTATTACTTATACTTAAATAGATACAACAATTTTTCTCATTTTTCATATTTTAGAGACACCTTGAGTAATAGAGATAGTATATCTGATTTACTTGAATTTATAGAGGATAAAGAACATTTTGATAGTTATGAATATTATAATGAGGAGCACTTTGAAAACACGGTATCTAGTAATTTATCTTATAATTATATTAAAGAAGTGATTTTTTTACAAGATACTATACATTCAAATTGTGGAACAATTAACTTGTGTTTTTATGCTAAAAATAATTTTAAAACACAAGATATTATTACAGAGAATATCTTGTATCCTAATGGAATTCCATCATTTATTTTTGAAGGTTTTTATGAGGGAAGCAGAATTCCTAGTGAAGTTTTAAATACAGAAGAAGCACTGCCCCAAAAAATGCCCTCTGATTTTCAGTTTTTCTTCAGTGATGGTAAACAAAAGTATTCATATAATTCTGAAACTAACATTTTCAATAATGAAATGATTCATAAAGTTGAACTTTCAGATTTAGAAAAAGAGAATATATATCAAGCATTTCTTCTAATTGATTTTGAAAATCTTACAACAAACAATTTTTACTGCGAATTTTATAGTTTAGGATTTTCTGTTTATTGGGATGGAAAATGCAAAACAACAAGTCTTGGTATTTGTTATGATAATGAATTTGAACCTTCAAATGTTTCATTAGATGATTCAAAAGAAAAAGTTTTAAATTGTGCAAATACCATAGATGTAACTTTAAAAAAGAAATTGAAATAATAGTGTTTTTCAATTTTTCTTTAATTTTTATATTAAGGTATTTATTTTGCAATGTTGAGTTGTAACTCAGATAAAAAGGAAATCTTATGATGGTTCTAGCTTATGTTTAATGCTAGTTCATTTTAGCTAAAGTGATAATTCTCTGCACAATAGAATATCAGGTTTCGTCGTAGAGACGCATTGACGTGTGTCTTATTAAATACACACATTGTGAGATGGTGTGTCTTGTAATTCGCAATTTACTTTTTTTAACCAACTAAAATTTATCTTATGAAAACACTTTTTATCTTTTCTTTCCTTTTATTCTCGGTTTTTGGATTTTCTCAAAACAAGTTCAATATAAGTATTGGCAGTAATTTTCCCCTAAATTATAGTCAAAATGAGTTGTATAGAAGATTTGGTAGCGAATTAGGATTCACTTATACCTTTAAGATTAAGAATACAGTAAAACTAGAAACAGGATTGTTAATAGACGGGCAGGCTAGAAAGAATATAAAAGTGTTTAATGATTATTTTAATCAGTATTTTACAACTTCACACGCACAATACTCTTTATACATTCCGGTTTTAGTTAATTTTTCTTTAAGCAAAGAAAAACGGGTCTTAAAAACAGGCTTGTCATTTTCTGCAAAAGACATTCTTAATTTCACCAATTATTCCGGATTATTTGAATATCCCAATACAAGTAAAATTTATGGAGTCGATTTTAATATTAATTTACAATATAATTTCTGTAAGTATATTGGTACTTATTTATCATATAAAACGAGGTTGCAATCGCTGCCTGGTTATGGAATAGCTTCACTAGGTTTACAGTTTTCTTTTGGTAAATAACTGATTGCTATTGATTTTGTAAAATAGATTTATTCTTGCAAACCTTAACAAGCATGCGAGAAAAACTTAATGCTATTCATGATATTAAATGATAAAAATCATTATAATTTTAAAATTATATAATAGTAAAATACTACCTTTGATTTGTTCATTTTTAATTTAGTTTTTTGTATTATGTATAAATACTCATATATACTTGTAATAGTACTTTCATTGTTGTTTTCATGCAAGATTTATTCTAGTGAACTAGATCAACAAGATACTATAAAAGCTACTGTTGCTGATAATCAAGACTCTACAATAGTAACAGCAGATGAGAATCAAGACTCTACGAGTCTTCTTCCAAATAAATTTCTTTTCACTCAAAAACTACTTTGGGGAAAAAAAGGATTAATGCGGAATTTTGATAGTTTCAAACTATCAACAGAAGCTAGAGATAAAGAATTAAATATTCGTTCTAAATTTTTAGTTGCTCATCAAATATTGGCAGGTGGCTCTTTGGTCGGTATGGTCGGGTTAGGGATTACCGGTCAACTACTATACAAAGGAAATAATACGGTAAAAACTATACATGAAGCAGATGCTGCCTATACAAATATAACCTATTTCTCAGCACTAGCACTCGCACTTTTCACTCCTCCCCCAATGAAAGATAGACCAAAGGGCATGAGCAAACTTAAAGTTCACAAGATACTTTCATTAGTTCATCTTGCTAGTATGATTACTACCGATGTACTAGCTGGAATGGTTGAAGATAATCCGAGTATTAAACCATTTCATAGAGCATCTGCAATAACTGCATTTGGCTCATTACTTATTGCTACAGCAGTTATTAAACTCTAAAAAAACTTACACCATGGAAGATTTATCAATTTATGATTTTATTATTTATTTAGGTATATTAGGCTTAATATTAATGATTTTCTCTTTTTTATCGGGAATGAGGTACATAAAAGTAAAACCAAAACTCAGACTACACAAACGATTAGGAATTGTGGGCTTTTTAGCAGCTTCTGTTCATGGGTTTTCAATGTTGTATTTTTATTTCTTCTCTTAAACATTTAAAATATACTATTATGAAAAAAATTATCTTACCTTTTATTTTTCTTACCCTTTTTGCTTTAGCATCGAAGGCAGACCCCGCAAAGAAAGTTAACTTAATCTATAAATCAGATACATTATCAATAGAAATTGTGCATCCTGTCAAAAATGCTAATGATCATTATATAGATTTGATTATTGTTCTGATAGATGATAAGGAATTTAAAACTTACAAACCCAAAAAACAAACTAATATCAATGCAGAATTAATGAAAATAGTAATTCCAAAATTGAAAAAAGGTAGCGAAATTGTAGTAAAAACAAGATGTAATCAATTTGGTAATAAAAATGGAAGTTTAGATGTTCAATAATAATTGAGACTAGATTTTATTGTTTTAAATAGATTATGTTCCATAATTTCTCTATATGAAGAGGTTATGGAATTTTTTTTATAATTATAGCAAGTATTTCATTAAAATTATTTTCCTCAAAACTAAAATTGATTTACAACCCAAAAGAGCTGTAGAGTTTTACAAATAAGACCCAAATTGTTGGTTAATTTTCTATTGAAGTTGTTTTTGTAGAAAATTTAAAAATCAGTGTGTTTTGATTTCTGTTTTTTATGAATTAATTATACTTTTGTAGCAACATTCGTAAGTAAACAAAAAAATAGCCATGCAAAGAATTAAGTTATTTGTAATAGTAAGTGTTTTAATATTTTCTGCTTGTAATAAAGATGAGAAAGAATTAAATGAGAAACAAAAAGAAGAAAATATCACCATAAATTCATTTATATGGAACAGTATGCAGCAATATTATCTGTGGACAGATTTAGTTCCAGCACTTGACGATTCTTATTATGAAAATACAGATGAAAAAGAGGGTTTTTTTGAAGCGTTTGATGATCATTCCATTTTTTTTGAGAGTCTTATCTTCAACCGAGCAATGATAGATAAATGGTCGTGGATTGTAGACGATTATCAAGAATTGGAAAACGCACTAAAAGGAAATACAACCTCTTATGGTTTTGAATTTAAACTACTAAGATATAGCGGAAATGATTTAATAGCAGTTGTGTTGTATGTACATAAAGGTTCGCCTGCCGATATTGCCGGAATGAAACGTGGCTATTTATTTAGAAGTGTAAATAATCAGAATCTAAATGTGTCTAATTATATAGACCTTTTATTTTCAGGCAATCAATTAACGTTTTCAATATTGAGCGATAGAGGAGGGGAGCTATATGAAACCGGTATAGATATTACAATTGCTGCTGCCGAAATACAAGAAAATCCAATATTTATTGATAGTGTTTATGAAGTTAACGGAAGTAAAGTTGGCTACTTTATGTATAACGGATTCTATCCTGATTATGATAAAGCGTTAAATAGTCTTTTTTCAAAATTCAAAAGTGAAAATGTTGATAATTTGATAATAGATTTGAGATACAATTCTGGTGGAAGTGTACTTTCATTGCTCAATTTGGCAAGTATGATTCATACAACTGATACTAATAAGGTGATTCTTAAAATGCAATATAATGATGAGGTACAATCATATCTTGAGGAATATTATGGAACTGAGGCAACAATTGATAAGTTTCAAAAATATCTGTATGACAACGATGGAAATATAATAGAAGAGATAAATACTCTTAATTTGAATAAGGTATATGTAATTACAACAGACATGACTGCCTCTGCAAGCGAATCTCTTATTAACGGGTTGAAACCTTATATGGAAGTAGTGACGATTGGTACCCAAACTAGTGGAAAATATACTAGTTCTATTACAATTAAAGATGTTGATATGTATGGCAATTTAAATACTTCACACAACTGGGCATTGCAACCAATTGTAGCAAAGGTTAAGAATGTAAATAATGAAACCGATTTTGTTGATGGGTTAGCTCCAACGTATCCTATTGAAGAAGATTTATCAAATATGCTTGAATTAGGTTCACGTTATGAGTTGTTGCTTGAAACCGCTTTAGATGCGACAACAGGTTACTATTCATTTGCAACGAAAAGCGATAGAGGACGTGTATTAGAAAAGAAATTCATTGATTCTAAATCAATTACTCCATCTAGAAATGTTTTGTTGTTGAACGAAATATATCCATCGTTGCATTAGCTGGAGTGTAAGGGTTTGTGTAAAGACCAATGAGGCGTTTTGATGGTAATCTTAGAAGTATTGGTAATAGTTATTTGTTGCCTCCAATGCTTGTAGTTGTTGGTTTTTTAATATTTACAGTTGGTTTTACACCTAGAGAAAAAATAACCTTCACTCATTCTGGAATTATAGAAAAAATTAGATTTCATGATATTTTAGTTATTGACATATGGCATTGTGATACTTCTTTTTTAATACACGAAAACGAAGCAGTTCGAATTAAGACTGTAATTCAAGAATTAAATATTGGAGATACAATTGAACTTATTGCTACTAATGATAGGAATATAATCTGTCAAATATCAAAGAGCGGTAAGATAATTATTCCTTATGAAGAAGAGTATTTCCCCATTTATGCTGGTTCTATAATTTTTCTAGTTGGTATTGCATTATTGCCATTAGCTAGAAGTGCAAGAATTAAATCTCGTCAGAATCATGAAAAATTGATTGTGATAGAATCAGTAGAAAATTCCACATACCCAAGTGAATGTAAAAAAGATATAGAAGGAATAAAAAAAGAATATCAGGAGAATAAGCAAAATATCTATACTTCTTTTAAAATCAAAAAAATTGGAATGAAGCGATTAGAAGCCGAATTGCAAAGAGTAGAAATTGCATATGTAGATAAATTGGTACTTTTCTTTAAACAATACAATGAAAAGCAAGATTTTATTATAAATGAAAATGAATCGAAGACAATAAAAGTTGGTAATATAACCATCGTCGACGAAAATGGTCAGCCTATTATATATGAAGATTAATCGCTGCTTCCATTGGTCAGTTGTCAAGAAATACTCAGGTTGGTCTGAGCTAGTTTTCTATTTGTTTTTTGTAGTATGCTATTTATAGTTTGCAACTCGGACTATACGAGTTAATTTCTGCATTTGTATTGAGAATGTTTTTAATAATCGCAAACTAACCCATTCGTACATTAATCTTTATATTCTGAAATTGATTTAATCTTTTGTAAGTCAGACTATGTAATTTTCGACTTAAAGTAATGATAAACTCAAATTTAAGTGTGAAAGTTATGAAAATTCTAAATATATTTTTAGTACTTGTTTTGCACAGTTTGATAGGTTGTTCTCAAAGTCCAAATAGCAAGAATGATATGAAAACACTAACGGAAGAAGAAAAAAAAGTAATAATAAATAAAGGTACAGAAGCTCCATTTACCGGAATTTACTACAAAAATTACGAAAAAGGAATATATAATTGTAAGCAATGTGGGGCATCGTTGTTTAAGTCAGAAGCCAAATTTGACTCTGGAACCGGTTGGCCTAGTTTTGATGATGCTTTCGAAGGAGCTGTAAAACAATTGCCCGATAAAGACGGCAGACGCATAGAAATAGTATGCGCCAATTGCAATGGTCACTTGGGTCATGTTTTTAATAATGAAGGTTTTACTGATAAAAATACTCGACATTGTGTACACTCAATTTCGTTAGAGTTTATTCCTGATTCCAATTGTAATACCGCTGCAAATACAGCTTCTAAAATAGAAACCGCTTATTTTGGAAGTGGCTGTTTTTGGGGAACAGAATATTGGTTTCAAAAACAAAATGGAGTTATTGAAACTATGGTAGGTTATATGGGTGGACATCTGTCAAATCCTAGTTATCAGGATGTTTGTAGAGGAAATACCGGTCATGCAGAAGTGGTTAAAGTAACTTTTAATCCGGAAGTTATTTCGTTTGAATCATTAGTGAAACTTTTTTATGAAACTCATGATCCTGAGCAAATAAATAGACAGGGACCAGATGTTGGTGAACAGTATCGTTCTGTAATATTTTTTACAAACCAAAAGCAAAAAGATGCTGCCGATATTCAAACTGAAATTCTCATAAGGAAAGGATTTGATGTAGCAACAATTATAGATACAGCCAAAGATTTTTATCCAGCCGAAGAATATCATAGAAATTACTATGAAAAAAATGGAAAAATGCCATATTGCCACATATACACCAAAAGATTTTGATGTGAATATACCCAATATTCAGTAAGTGGCTATCAGAAAAGAAGAGCAAATAAGCGTTAAATAATTGAAAGGATTTATTTTATATATTTGTGAAAATAAATTTTAAAAATTAGAAGATTAAAATAAGAAATTAAATTTTGTATTTAAAAATAATATTTTAACTTTGCAATTCGAAAATTGAATATATAAGAAATTATTGCAAATAATACGAATATGCAACTTACAGCAGAAAGAAAAAAAGAGATTTTCAAACAGTTTGGAGGAAACGAAGCAAACACAGGTATCAGTGAAGCTCAAATAGCTTTATTTTCAGAGAGAATAACTCACCTTACAGAGCATCTGAGAAGTAACAAAAAAGATTTTGGTACGCAACGTTCGTTAATGAGGTTGGTAGGAAAAAGAAAAAAACTTCTATCTTTCTTGAAGGAGGAAGATATTAGTAGATATCGAAATATTCTAAAAGAACTTAATCTTAGAAAATAAGAAAAAAAAGGGAAAGGTAGTTAGCCTTTCCCTTTTTTGTATTCTATAAATCGTAATTTTTAGCCGAAAAAATAAGTATCTTATTCTTATCAAATAGAATTATACTACTGCTCATCTCGGCAAAATTTTCAAACAATACCATATTTTTAATTACTTGAATAGTCGAGTAATTATGTTTATTTGATAGATAACAAGAACAAATATAATTTCATTAATTTTACAAGTATGTTGAATGTAATTAATAAGACAATTGATCTGGGAGACGGCAGAATCATTGAAATTGAAACTGGAAAATTAGCAAAACAAGCCGACGGATCTGTTGTAGTGAAAATGGGTAAAACAATGCTTTTGGCTACTGTTGTAGCTGCAAAAGAATCAAAACCCGAAACCGATTTCATGCCGCTATCGGTTGATTATAAAGAGAAATTTGCTGCTATGGGTCGTTTCCCCGGTGGTTTTACAAAAAGAGAAGGTCGTGCAAGCGATTATGAAATACTTATTGCTCGTTTAGTTGATAGAGCTTTAAGACCAATGTTCCCAAAAGGATTTCATGAAGAAACATTTGTAACAATAAATTTAATATCGGCAGAAGAGGAAATACTTCCTGATGCTCTTGCTGGTCTAGCTGCTTCTGCTGCTCTAGCAGTAAGCGATATTCCTTTCGATGGCCCAATATCTGAAGTGAGAGTGGCACGTTGTAATGGAAGTTTTATCGTTAATCCTACAAAATCTCAATTGGGTACTTCTGATTTAGATATTATTGTTGCTGCTACTATTGATAATATTCTCATGATTGAAGGTGAGATGAAAGAAGTGTCTGAAAGTGATATGCTTGAAGCTATTAAAATTGCTCACGATGCTATAAAAATACAATGTAAAGTACAACTTGAACTTATGGAAGCTTGTGGTAAAACACAAAAAAGACCGGTAGTTGAGTTGCTTGTAGATGCTGATTTGGAAGAGAAGATAAAAGATTTCTGCTACAATAAAATTTATGAAATTGCTAAACAAGCTATTACAGACAAACATCAGAGAGGTGAGGCGTTTAAAGCTGTAAAAGAGGCTTATATTGCTTCATTGCCTGAAGGTTGGGAAGAGACTATTAAAAAAATACTGATAGATCGTTATTTCCACGATGTTGAAAAAGAAGCGGTTAGAAATGCAGTTTTAGATACTCAAATAAGATTAGATGGCAGAAAGACAGATCAGATTAGACCTATTTGGTGTGAGATAGATTATTTGCCTGCTGCTCATGGATCTGCAATTTTTACCCGTGGTGAAACTCAGTCGCTTACTACTGTTACACTTGGAACTAAACTTGACGAAAAGTTGATTGATGAGGTAATGGTTTCTGGTAAAGAACGTTTTATGTTGCATTACAATTTCCCTCCTTTTTCTACCGGCGAAGCTAAAATGTCTAGAGGTGTTGGAAGAAGAGAAATTGGTCACGGAAACCTTGCTTATCGTGCACTTAAACCAATGTTGCCTGTTGGTCAAGATAATCCTTACGTAATTAGAATTGTTTCTGACATTCTTGAGTCAAACGGAAGTTCATCTATGGCTACTGTTTGCGCTGGTACTCTTGCTCTTATGGATGCTGGTGTGAAAATGAAAAAACCGGTTACAGGTATTGCAATGGGTTTAATAACAGATACTAAAACCGGAAAATACGCTGTATTGTCTGATATTTTGGGCGAAGAAGATCATTTAGGTGATATGGATTTCAAGGTTTGTGGTACTGTTGATGGTATTACTGCTTGCCAAATGGATATTAAAATAGACGGACTTTCATTCGAATTATTATCAAATGCTCTTGAACAAGCTCGTAGAGGTCGTCTTCATATAATGGAAAAGATAGTTGCTACTATTGCTACTCCTCGAACTGATTATAAAGATCATACACCAAGAATTCAGAAAATAATGATACCTAAAGAATTCATAGGTGCGGTTATTGGTTCTGGTGGAAAAAACATACAGGAATTACAAGCTAGAACCGGAACTGTTATCACTATCGAAGAGGTAAATAACAGAGGTGAAGTTGAAATATTCAGTAAAAACAGCATTGGTCTTGAAACTGCTAAGGCATATATTGAAGGATTAACTGAACAACCTGAGCTTGGTAAGGTTTATACAGGACCAGTTAAATCAATAACCACTTTTGGTGCATTTATAGAATTCTTACCTCAAAAAGATGGTTTGTTGCATATTTCTGAAATAGATTGGAAACGTATAAATACCGTCGAAGAGGTTCTTAAACAAGGAGATGTGATTGAAGTGAAACTTATTGGAATAGAAAAAGATAGATATAAACTTTCTAGAAAAGTATTGTTGCCAAAACCTGAACGTGCTGAATAATTTTGTTCTAGTTTTGCTCTATAAAATTTCAATTTTGAGAGGTTGTCTTATAAAAAGGCAACTTCTTTTATTTTTTTTGAAGCTCTAAATAAGGGGTGACTTCTATTTGTGTGTCTTAAGGGTAAATAAGTTGAAATAATTAATCTTAATAAATACAATAATAATATGAAAAAATCAACAATTTTATTTACGCTGCTAATTAGCGTCTTAGTTGTTTTAAGTTCTTGTAATAAAGGATTTAAAGGAGAGAATGATCAGATTAGTTTACCACCTAAATCTTCTATGGATTTGAATTTTGATTCATTTTCTGCTAATACAAAATCTGGGTTAAAATCAACCGAGACGGACACTAGTTACCAAACGTATCTATCAGCAAAGGGAGTTGTAGATATTTGGTCATTAGTTGGGTTCTTTACTTTAGCTGTGCCTACGGCTTCATTTTATGCTGCATTTAATAATGAGCCTGAACTTATTGCAGATTATACTTGGGAGTGGAAGTATTCTGTAGATTATATTGGTGCTACGTATCATGCTCGTCTTGTAGGTACTACCGATAAAGATAACGAACAGGTTAATTGGCAAATGTTTATTAAGAAAGATGGAATAATGGGGCATGATGAATTTCTATGGTTCGAAGGAACATCTTATACCGATAATTCTAAAGGTACATGGAAACTAAATCAAAGCTACCAATTCCAAAATCCGCTTTTGAAACTTGAATGGACTGCAAATGCCACTAAAGAAGCTGTGTCTTCTGTAAAATATACTTATGTAAGAGAGAATGACGATTGGGGTAATGTTGATAAATTCAACGGTAGTTATATGAATTTTGGAATACAAGTAGGTGCGTTAGATGCTTATTTTAATGCTCACTATTATGCTGGTCTTTTAAATCAAAATTTTGTTGATGTAAATATTGAATGGAGTACTTCTGCTTATAACGGAAGAATTAAAGCTTCACATATTTTCAATGTTGATACATGGAAATGTTGGGATGTTGATGGCAAAAATACCGTTTGCGAATAATTTTTTATTGTATAGTTTTATAATTCATGAGGCGAATAGTTACTATTCGCCTTTTTTTTATTGCTTAACATTAAAACAGATCCTAATGCTGCCGGTATTGCTAAGTTTATGACCCACACGAGTATCGTTGCTGAAAATACCGATAAAGCATCGTAATTGTATAGACTGAAAATGGCTACAGCTATAGGGCCTCTTATGCCAAATTCTGCAAGAGCAAATGTAGGAATTATTGTGGTGAATAAATAGGTTGCTCCAATACAGAGCAAGCATTCTTCAATTGATATGTTCGGTATAAAAAGAAACACACACAGAGCAAATTGCGACGAGAAAACAACATATCGAGCAAAACTTAAGCTTAATACTATATATTGAATCGCTCTTGCAGGTTCTGAAAAATTACTTATCTGACTTCTATACTTTTGTGCAAATTCAAATTTTTCTACAATTTTTCCTAATATTGAATCCTTATAAAACCATAATAGAACAATTATCAATATTAAAAAAATGAAGATAAAAGAGTAAAGCCCCAAATGGTCTGTAATATTTAGTTTTTGCTAATAAAAATGTATGTAACGCATGGTATGCCCACAATGCACGTCACTATCAATTGACTAATGCTACCCCATGTGGTAAGTGCTAAAATTCTTGGTTTATTTTTAGTTTCGAGATAGGCTGTTCTAGCAAAAATTTCTCCAATACGATTTGGTGTAATAAGCGCAAAACTTAAACCGATAAAAATAATTCTAACAGCTTTAATAAATGAGATATTTTCGACCGACGATATTAATAACTTCCATTTGTATGATTCCAAACCCCAGTTTACAAAAAGTAATAAAATAGTGGTTGTTACAATTAGACTCGATTCAAAAATATTGTTGTTTATTTTATCAAGAATTGTGATGTCTGTTTTAATTAATTTCTTAATTAGAAAATACCAAGCACCTGCAAAAAACAATGTTTTAAGTATGAGTATATAAACTTTTTTTTTCTTTAAAAATGTTTTTATTGCCGTAATCAAAATAGTGAATTTAGATATATTATTTAGTACGCTTTATTTGGTCAAAAATACCTATATTTTTTCTTGATTTTATGCAACTTTTTAGAATAAATATTTAGATATTTCGCCCCGATTAAAAACAGGGAGATTCTTACAAAATATATGTATTTCAAGAAAAAAATACTTTGTAAAAATGATTAAACTCCCATCATCATATTCAGAATAAATAAATTGACCCAAACCTAATACAATGACCGACGAGTATGACATACGTAAAAGCAAAAAAATATTTGGGTCAGCATTTTCTCAAAAATGAAGGTGTTGCAAGTCAAATAGCAGAAAGTTTTGATTTAAACTCTGCAAATAAATATTTAGAAATAGGTCCGGGAATGGGCGTGTTGACAAAATATTTTATAAACAATCCCTCTTTTTATGCTTGCGAAGTAGATCTTGAATCTATTGATTATCTTAAACAGCATTATCCTGATTTTTCGGAGCAAATTTACAATATAGATTTTTTGCAGATGGATATACCAAAATATTTTGAGACGAATGTTTCAATTATTGGCAATTTTCCATACAATATATCTTCACAGATATTATTCAAAGTGCTCGAAAATAAAGAATATGTACCGCATTTGGTTGGTATGTTTCAAAAGGAAGTAGCTGAGAGAATTTGCAGTGGTCCAGGCAATAAAGACTATGGAATATTAAGCGTTTTACTCCAAGCATATTATAATTGTAAATATTTATTTACTGTTTTAGAAACAGATTTCATACCTCCCCCCAAGGTGAAATCAGGAGTTATTAGCATTGCAAGAAACGAAACCGTTAAGCTTGATTGCGATGAGGTTCTTTTTAAAAAAGTTGTTAAAACTGCATTTAACCAAAGACGAAAAACAATTCGTAATTCAATAAAGCAGATGACAAATGGAAAAATATCAGAGCATGTATTTTTCTCGAAGCGACCTGAGCAGTTGAGTGTACCGCAATTTGTAGAGCTTACCAATATTGTTGCTGATATGCAATTAGATTGATAAGTTTAAGGAAATGGAATTTTTGTATTTTTAATTCTCCTTTTTTACGGAATCAGTTATTTTTAAAAGTAATGATTCCATAAAAACCAAAGTTGATTTACATCCATATTTTTAATTTTTTAAATAGAGGCTCCCATGAAATTTGAACTTACAAGAGCATATATAGATGATTTAAAAGAACTTATAGAAGAGGAAAATGTTACCGATGCATTGGAAAAAATCAGTGATCTTCATGCTGCTGATATTGCCGATGTTTTTGAACAATTAGATACCGAAGAGGCTCATTATCTCTTTTTTAATCTTCGCTCCGAACTAGCTTCGCAAATACTTACTGAGCTAGAAGATGATAATATAGACCGTTTCCTGAAAGCAATACCAGGTGAGATTATAGCCAACGTGCTTATTCAGCAAATGAATACTGATGATGCTACCGATATTGTTCAGCGTCTGTCTCCAAAGCTCAAAGATGAGGTTATGCACCATCTAAAAGATAAGGAGCATGCCGAAGATATTGCCGATTTGCTTGTATTTGATGAAAACACTGCCGGTGGATTGATGGCAAAAGAGCTTATCAGAGTTAATTGGAATTGGGATATTAACACCTGCATAAACGACATAAGAAGACAGTCTGAGGAGGTAGAAAATGTTATCTACATATACGTAGTTGATGATGATGAGAAATTGTTAGGTACTTTGCCAATAAAAAAACTTATCACCAACCATGGAAAGGTTAAAGTATATGATATTTTAGATAAAGAGATTATTTACGTTCAAACTGCAACATCGTCGAGCGAGGTTGCAACCATTATGGAACGGTATGATTTATTTGCACTTCCAGTAGTTGATACCTTGAATAGGTTGGTTGGGCGCATTACCATAGATGACGTGGTCGATGTGATTAAAGAACAGGCCGAGAAAGATTATCAAATGGCATCGGGTATAACTAACGATGTAGAATCTAATGATAATATTTTCAAGCAGTCAAGAGCCCGTCTTCCTTGGTTGTTTATCGGTTTGTTGGGTGGTGTAATTGATGCTTCAATTATTAATAATTTCGAGGTAGAATTTTCGCTTTTTGCCGGACTTGCTTTGTTTTTACCATTAATAGCTGCAATGGCCGGTAATGTGGGTGTTCAATCTTCATTTATTGTAATTCAAAGTATTGCAAATAAAACAATTGAATTAGAGTCGCCTTTGAAGAGAATTTCTAAGGAATTTCTAGGTGCTTTGTTTAATGGATTTATTTGTGCAGTTGCAATTTTTCTTTACAATTACTTCTTTTCAGATTCATTCTTACTTACTTATACGGTGAGTGTTGCTCTGTTTTCTGTAATAATTTTTGCTGCATTGAATGGAACAATAGTACCGCTAGTATTGCATAAGTTTAAGATTAATCCGGCATTGGCTACTGGTCCATTTATTACGACACTAAATGATATAATGGGGCTTTTTATTTATCTTTCAGTTGCAAGATGGATCTATTTGCTCGTATCGTAAGCTTTTTTTGAGTTTAATGTTAAAAAAATGTAGAATTAAAATAGGTGTATTCAAAAATAGTTAATTTTGAGCTATAGTTTTGCACAGTTATTGTTTTAACTGGTAAATACATTAAAAGAAATATTTCTAAAAACAATGTTTAATAATAAAATATAGTATTTTTGTTTTACTAAATAAAAGGATTATTTATGAAAAAGTTTTTTTTGTTAATGGGGATTTTGTTAAGTATCGGATTAGTATCAAATGCTCAAACCGAACAAACAAATCAAAATGTTACAGATAGTAGCAACGCTGAAATTGCGTTCGAAACGTTAGTACACGATTACGGAAAAGTTGAATTTGGTGCAGATGGATCTTGCGAGTTTAAATTTAAAAACACTGGGACAGATCCGTTGGTATTGAATAATGTACAATCTACTTGTGGATGTACCGTTCCTGAATGGCCTAGAAACCCAATTGCTCCCGGACAATCAGCTTCAATAAAAGTTGTGTATAATACAAAAAGAAGTGGTGTGTTTACAAAAGGAATTACCGTTATGTCAAATGCTAAAACTGCAACCGTTAGATTAACAATAAAAGGTGAAGTGGCCGCCCAACCGGACGTACCAACATTAGGACAATAAAAGAATATAAAAAATAAAAATTCACTAAGGTCTTAATTTAAACATTAAGACCTTTTTTTTTAACAAATCAATATGCCGCAAATATCAGATAGAGGTGAACGTATGCCTGCTTCACCAATTAGAAAATTAATGCCATATGCTGAAAAAACTATAAAAAAAGGAATTCAGATATATCATTTAAATATAGGTCAACCCGATCTTAAAACTCCTGTAGAAGCCTTAAATGCTCTGAAGAATTGCAATTTAGAAACTATTTCTTATTCGCATTCTGCCGGTAATGAATCGCTTAGAAGGAAAATGGCAGAGTATTACAAAAAAATTCAAATAGATGTGAGTTATGAAGATATACTCATAACCGTAGGTGGTTCTGAAGCTATTAACTTTGCTTACTATTGTATTCTTAATTATGGCGATGATGTACTTGTACCTGAACCATTTTATTCAAATTATTTCGGATTTACTACCGAAACCGGAGCAAGAATGATTCCTGTTCGTTCTACTATTGAGAACGGATTTGCTTTGCCCCCAATTGAAGAGTTTGAGAAAGTAATGACTCCTAGAACAAAAGCGTTAATGCTTTGTAATCCAAACAACCCAACAGGGTATGTATATAGTAAAGAAGAGCTTTTGCAAATAAGAGATTTTGTAAAAGAGTATGATCTTTTTCTAATTTCTGATGAAGTATATAGAGAATTCTGCTATGAAGGCAAACATTATTCAGTGCTCGAACTTGAAGGTATAGAAGATAATACAATTTTAATAGATTCGTTTTCTAAACGCTACAGCGAATGTGGTATTAGGGTAGGAGCATTGGTTTCAAGGAATAAAGAAATAATAAAAACTGCACTTAAATTTGCTCAAGCACGATTGAGTCCGCCTAGTCTGGGTCAGATAGTTGCTGAAGCATCGCTAGATGTTCCTCAAAGCTACCTCAATAATGCCTTTATAGAATATAAAAGCCGACGAGATTTTATTATATTGGAGTTAAACAAAATAAAAGGAGTCTATGCACCTATGCCCAAAGGAGCGTTCTATACAACAGTGCACCTACCGGTAGACGATGCTGAGGAATTTTGCATCTGGATGCTTGAAGAGTTTTCATTCAATGGTGCTACAGTAATGTTAGCCCCTGGAAATGGTTTTTATATAGGTCAGAAAATCGGAAAACAACAGGCTCGTATTGCTTATGTTCTTGAAATTGATAAACTAAGAAAAGCTGTAGAATGTCTTAAAGAGGCTTTGAGGGTTTATCCGAAAAGAACTATTGAGCAATAACTGTAATTATATTTTTTTTGTCACTATTCTTAGCTCTAGAATAGTGACGATTTTTGTTTTAAATATAGAATGTTAGAGATTTGAAAATGAAGAAAATTCTCTTTATCATAAATCCAATTTCCGGAACTGGAAAAAAGAAAATTGTAGAAAAATTGGCTCCTGTTGTTTTAGGTAGCGATTTTTCTATTGAATTTCTTTATACTTCTGCTGCAGGACACGCCCGAACGATAAGCAAAGAGAATGCTTCTAGGTTCGATATTATTACTGCTGTTGGGGGCGATGGAACAATAAACGAAGTTGCAGACGCTCTTATTTATTCAAATTGTAAATTAGCACTCATCCCCTGTGGATCTGGCAATGGTTTTGCCCGATTTCTAAGAATTCCATTATCAGTAAAACGTGCTTTGGAGATTATTAAAATTGGTAATTCAATGGTAATTGATACTGCTACAATGAATAATTTCAAGTTTGTAAATATTTGTGGTGTTGGCTTTGATGCTGAAATCGGTCATCTTTTTGCTCATTTTGGTAAGCGTGGTCCTTTGTCATATCTAAAAATTATTCTCGATGAATTTTCAAAATACAAATCGAAGCGCTACAATATTTGTATTGATGGAAAACAGTTACATAAAGATGCTTTTTTGATTAGTATTGCCAATTCAAGTCAGTGGGGATTGGATGCTCATATAGCCCCGCATGCTAAAATAAACGACGGATTGCTTAATGTTAGTATTCTTAAAAATTTCCCTCTCTTTAAAACACTTCCATTGTCGTTGAGGTTATTCAACAAAACTATTGACAGGTCACCGTATGTAGAAACCTTTGCTGCAAAGAACATTACAATTGAAAATAATACTCTGTTGTATGCTCATGTAGACGGAGAACCAATTACTCTTCATTCCGATATTCACATTTCAATTGTACCTTTGTCATTATCTGTAATTGTTCCCTTTAGAAAATAAAATTCTTGCTACTCTTTAGCAGTTCTATTTCTATGCTTTTATTAAATTATAGTATATTTGATAACTAGTTAATAATATCTCTAAAAGTTAACATTTCTACATAGTAAAATTTTAGAAATAATGATTTTTTCAGATATCCTATTGAAAATTTTTAATAATAAAGGTAATTATATTATGATTAAAATGTTATTTGCTAATATTTTAGCAAAGAAAGTAGATTTTCTGGCTATTGTATTGATATATATATTAACCTTTCCCACTTTTTCAATTGATTATGGAATAGGACTCGATGCTTCTTATATTTGGGCTTTCAACCATCTGTTTGCTTTTGATTATCATACTGTTTCGCGCTTAGTTTTCCCTTTCGGCCCATTGACATTACTCAAAAATCCGACTGCCGATTGGTTGAATTTTGAGATATTTCTTATTTTCTTTACGTTTACAAAATTGCTTTTTTGCTACAAATTAATTTCTTTCAATAGATATATTTCTATTAGCAAATACTGGCTTTATCTGATAGTTTTTCTTACACAGTTGAGTGTTCAGATAGATTTCTATATTATTTTCCTGAGTTTTATTTACAGTTTTGAATTTTTGCAGCATAAAAGATATTATAGCATTGCGATTGCCGGCTTTATATCATTCGTAGGTTTATCTATAAAGTCTTCAATTGGTGTTTCGGCATTTTCGGTTGTTTTTATTGCTCATCTATTAAGTTTATTAGAAAAAAGGGATATTGCATTTTTTCTAAAATCTATTGCGGTTACAATACTTTCTGTTTATGTGCCTGCAATTATAATATTTAAAAGTTTCCTATTTCCGTTTACCTATTTTTATAATGTGCTGATGTTGTCATCAGGCTATTCATCGGCACTTTCTTACTTTTCAAAAAACAATTGGCTTGTTCTGAGTTTATTTATTGCTACAATACTTTCTGTTCCTTTTCTGTTTAGAAGGGCTACTATTAGAAATGCTTTTTGGCTGTTATTGCCAGTTTCTTTTGCTCTATGGAAGCATAGTTTTGTGAGACAAGATTTTACTCATAATTCGCTTATGTTTTATTATCTATTTTATTATTGGGCTGTTTTTTTAATTCTGTCTGAATCAAAAAAACAAGCAAAAATAATTGCTCTTATTGCAATATTCAGTGTGAGTCTTTATTATCGTAATATGAGTTATTTTTGGAATTACGAACCCAAGCGAGTTGAAATTAATGGAATAAATAATTTTGCTGAATTACTGTTTGATTTTACTGAGTTTAAAGAAAAACAAAAGAATATTTCTGATGAAAGTATAAAAAAAAGCAAATTGCCCGACACTGTTTTGAATATTATTGGAACACGAACGGTTGATTCTTATCCTTGGGAATTGTCTTATTTCTCAGCAAATTCTTTAAACTGGAAACCACGTACTATATTGCAAAATAGTAGTTTCTCTAGGTGGTTGGATGATTTAAACGCTCAAGATTTTTCACTTGTCAATGGCCCTGATTTTCTTATTGTTCATTCTGAAAACGACCAGTGGAACGGAAAGTTTGGTTCTATTGATAATAGGTATCTTCTAAATGACAATCCTATTTCTAACATAGCATTGTTTGGTAATTATAGTTTGAAATATAAAGATGAAGAGATTCTTTTGTTTGAAAAAACAGCAACTTTAAAGTTGGCTGAAGTTGTATTGTCTAAAACTGAAATTGCTGATTGGAATGAATGGATTTCAGTGTCTCCTAATAATGGTGAGATTCTCAGGCTGAAAGTACAAACTGAAAATTCGGTACTTGGATCCTTTAAAAATTTCATCTATAAAAAAGAAGAGTATTATGTAGATTATCAGCTTTCTAACGGGAAAGTATTCAGCTATAGATTCATTACTGAAAACGCAGTCGATGGTTTATGGGTGCATCCGCTAATTAGATTTCCAAATACCGAATATATAGAAGCTCCCGTAAGTAAGGTCCGGTTACGTTGTTCAAACCAAATTTTTAACAAATCAAGTTTTGATTATCAGGTTGAGAAAATTAAAATCCGTAACAATAATGTTGATAGTATCAATAATAACGTATATAGTTTGTTTGGCAAATCGAAAACTACACATGATACAATTGTTTTTGCTTTAAATGAAGGTTTTGATAATCTTGAAACGAATTCAATAAACGGAGTAAATATCAATAGTCAGAATTATTTTCAGGGTATTGGTTCAAACGAAGTAAGTGGGGGTGGGTTTTCATATACTTTTACCATTCCACTTGATAGTCTTTGGCTGTTAGCTGACACTGCTGTCAATACATTATATTTAGAAGCTGAATTGATGCACCTGAACCAAAATTCAGATGCAAAGCTAGTTATAAACATTACTGAAACCGATGCTGATGTATGGGCTGAACAGAGTTTATCTAAAACAAACTCTGGCAATAATTGGCTTTTTACTGCTAAATATCTTGAGTTAAAAAGACAAAATTCCAAACAAGGTACTCTAAAAGTATTTGTTTGGAATTATGGTAAAAAGCCTGTCTATATAGACAATTTCAATTTGTTTGTAATTCAAAAACAGGAGAAGTAATATTTTAATACGCTCGTTCGTTTTTTCCTTCTATGTAATTTATAAAAGCTCTGTTTACCGCTCTATTCCCTCCAGGGGTAGGGTAGTCGCCAGTAAAATACCAGTCGCCCGTATGGTTTGGTATTGATTTTCTCAAACCATCTACTGTTTGGAATATCACCGCTATTTCTGAGTGAATATCTTTTGGTTTAAGCATTTGAGATATTTTAGCAGATATTTCTGTATCGGTAAATGGAGCATATATCAGCGATACATAGTTTATCATTTCATCAATTGGATTGTTTACTTGCTCAACACATTTTTTGTAAACATCATTTATTACACTTTGCATGTTTCTTTCTTTGAGCAATTCAATAGCTGCATTAAATGCACATAAATGCCCCAGTATAGCCATATCTATTCCATAACAGTCTGGATATCGTATCTGTGGTGCTGAAGACACAATAATTATTTTCTTTGGATTTAGTCGGTCTAATATTTTAAAAATACTGTTTTTAAGTGTTGTACCTCTTACTATCGAGTCGTCAATAACAATTAGATTATCTTGACCTGGATTTACAATTCCGTAGGTAACATCATATACATGATTTACCAAATCGTCTCTGCTTTTATCTTCTGTAATAAATGTTCGAAGTTTAGCATCTTTAATTGCAATTTTTTCTATTCTAGGTGCTATAGAAAGTATTTTGTCAATCTCTTCCGGACTCAGATTGCTTTTAGAGTGAAGAATTTTTTCTTTTTTTACATTATTCAAATACTCATTTACGCCCTCCATTATTCCATAGAATGCAGTTTCGGCAGTATTGGGAATATATGAAAAAACAGAATTTTCAATATCGTAGTTAATTTCTTTCAAAATTTGAGGAAGTACAAATTTTCCTAAGTTTTTTCTTTCTGTGTAAATATCTTTATCACTTCCTCTTGAAAAATAAATTCTTTCAAAAGAGCAAGCGCGTTTTGGTCTATCTTCACGTATTTTGTTGATGATAATTTTGCCTGAGTTTTTTATTACAATTGCATGACCGGGAGGTACTTCCTGTACTTGTTCAGCTTTTAGGTTGAATGCAGTTTGTAAAACAGGTCTTTCTGAGGTAATTACAGCAATTTCATCATCATGGTAGTAAAAAGCAGGTCTTATACCCCAAGGGTCGCGGGTAATAAATGCATCTCCATTGCCTATAATTCCGGCTATTGCAAAGCCTCCGTCCCAATACTTACAAGCCTCTCTTAATACTTTTGTCATATCAAGTTGATCTGATATGAGGTTAGATATTTCTGTATTTGAAATACCTGCCGATTTTAATCCGTTAAATAGATTTTGATTTTCTCTATCAAGGAAATGACCTATTTTTTCAATTATTGTCACAATATCAGAAAATCCTTTGGGATGCTGTCCAAGTTCTAAGAGTTTAGAAAACAGCATATCCATATTTGCCAAATTGAAATTGCCTGCAATAACAAGATTTCTTGTTTTCCAGTTGTTTTCTCTCTTTACCGGATGGCAAGCATTTATATCGTTTTTTCCAAAAGTTCCATATCTAAGGTGTCCTAAATATATTTCACCTGCAAAAGGGGTGTTTTGTTTGGCCCAGTTGGCATCTTTAAGTAAATCTTTATTATATTTTTCAACTTCTACATATGGCTCATTTATAGCAGCAAATACGTCTTTTATTGGAGTCGACGAATTTGATCTTGCTCTTTTAAGATACTCTTCTCCCGGTTCCATATCTAATTTGCAACATGCTACTCCTGCTCCGTCTTGTCCGCGATTGTGCTGTTTTTCCATTAGTAAATACAGTTTATTTAAGCCATATTTCCAAGAACCGTATTTTGCCTGATAGTATTCTAGTGGTTTTAGTAATCTAAGCAATACAATGCCACACTCATGCTTAATAGAATCACTCATTGGGAACGTTATATAATTTGTTTTGCCAAAATTAATCAATATTAACGTAATAGTTAAAATTACGTTAACTCATATTTATGTTTTTATTAACAAGTCTGTTCATTTTAAGTATTATTACACAATCAATCAAAGAAATATACGCATTAAAATAGATGTTATTTGTTTGAAATTGAATAATATAATCAATATTTTAAAATACAAATACTTATTTAACAATTTCTAATAGTATTACTGTAAACTAATAGCTTGAATAATATTTTCTTAAGAACCATTCTGTAGCCAAAAGTAAAAACAAAAGTATAAAAATCCACTTTAGTTCAATTAATTCTGTAAGTTCCTCTGTATTCGATGAAATTGAAACTATATTTTCGCTTTTTAGAATAGATGATGCTAATGAAGAAATATTTTCAACTAAAAACATCTCACCACCACTCTGTTGCGAAAGTTTTGTTAAGTCGTTGTGCTGAGCAATTGTGTTTTTAGATTCAACGTTTATTTGTTGAACTCTGAAAATCCCTGTTTTTCTAAATTCTTTAGAATTTAATTCTGTTTCGGCCGTAAAGTTGTATTTTCCAACAGGTAAGTTGCCTACATTTAAGGTGTACGCATTCAGAGTTTTACCAAACGTGAACGGATATATATTGCCAATGCTGTCTTTAATTGTAAGTTTCACTTCGCTACTATTTATTAGTTCATAGCTGTCATTATATAATTCAGCATTAAATATAATAGGTTCATCTTCAGAGAATATTGCGTTTGTTTTTATTCTAAACTGTTCTTTTTTTTCTTTCAACGACAGATAAACTATTATTTTATTAATAAATTCATTAAACAGTTCATTGTTTTGGCGCGTTTTGAAATTATGTATTTTCCATCGCCACAGACCTTCGCCGCAGATAACTCCTTGTTGCACTCCGTTCTTAGAAAAGAATGCAATAAGTGGATTCCCTGTTGATGTGTTACCTAATTTTTGAGTTGCAAATATCTGATGATTTGTTTCAAATTTGTATTTACCGTAAGGGACATACAGCGGTGGAAGTTCGTGTAGAAAACTTTTTAAATCTTCTGATACTTCAAATAAGGAAAAATTATCATTCAAGAGTGCCGTAACTTCATCAAAACCTGCATTGTTAGCTGATATATTAAGTCCACCATTGATTTTAGAAAACTGATTTATATTAGAATTTTGTGTTAATAAATGCAAAACAGGAATTTCGTTTTTACTTATTTCTTCAAGTATTTCTAACGATAAAGTATTATTTGAAGGTATTTGGTGAGCAATAACCAAATTGTAATCGGTACTGTTTTTGGTATACTTCGAAATGTTTACTGTTTCAACTTCATAATTAATGTTAGATTCTATTGCTTTTGTAATCACGCTTATGTCTGGGTGCGGCGCATTGAAAAGCATCAAAACTTTTTTCTTATTCTTGAGTATTTCAACAACTACGGATGTTTGATTATTGTCGTACGTGAGTTCATTTTTAAGTTTTGAAAGGCTTATGTTATACTCTTGAATTCCAATCTCATCGGGTTCTAAATAAATGTTGTGTTTAATAAAGCTCGATTGGTTGTCAATCATTATTTGTTCAGAGTATAGTTCAATGCCGTTTTTCGCAACCGAAAGAGTGTACTTTTCTCCTTTATAAAATGAAGCAGTAACTGCAACAGAAAGCGGGAATTTTGCACCCATATAAACAACTTTGTTGTGTTCTACCTCTTTTATTAGCAAATCTTTAGCTCTCATTGTGTCGCCTAAAGCTATTGAGTAAACAGGAGCATCTATTTTGTTCTTTTCAAAAGCAAAATATGAGCTATTTCCTTGAGTATAAATTCCGTCTGTAGCGAGAATTATGGCACCTACATTTCTATTGATATATTCAATTTTTATTTTCTCAAATAGACTATTAAAGTCAGTTCCTTTTCCTTTGTAATTAAATGCTAATGAGTCTTTTACAGTATTGCCAAAATGAATTGTTTTAACTTCGTATTTTTCTGATATTTCAGAAACTAAAGTTTTTAATTTCTCAGGATAAGTTGTTCTGTAAAAAGCAGAATCCTTGTTCAGAAGTATTGATTCTGAGTTGTCTGTAGCAATAATTATTACAGGTTTACTTATTTTTTCTTTTGTAATTTGGAAAAATGGAGAGAGCAATAAAAAACTAATAATACTTATACTAAAACCTCTTAACAAAGCCATAAATAATACTGTTTTCTTACTTATTTCTATAAATTTTTGGTCTTTATAGTAAAGTAAAAAAGCTATACCGAAACCAAACAACAAACAGATTATCAGATACCAAGAAGAGTATTGTGTAATGATTGAAAAAAGCATTTTGCCTATATAATTGAAATTTGTAGTTCTAGATTTGTAATACTACAAAGTAAGCCATTTAAGCTATATAAAAAAGTAATTTTTAATATTAGAATAAATTTTAATTTGAGCAGTAAAGAAGTTTGAAATTTCATATTGTTTATTTTTCAATATTTTTTTTAAGATTGAACACCTATGAATTTATCATTCATTTTTTGTTAAAGCCACAACTGTTATTGAGGTTTCAAGTTATTTCGCTTCGATTATTCAATAGTGCAGAATAAAAAAAGAGGCTTACTTATTAAGTGAAGCCTCTTTGAATTATATGAAGGCATTTAGAAAACGCCCAAATCATTGATGTTTATTTGTCTTACCTATTCATTATCAACACCTAAATTTGATGTTTTGCGAATGGGTAAAAATAATTTATACTTGCATTCCACCACAAACAGGTATAACTTGACCGGTAACGTAAGATGATAAATCTGAACCTAAAAATACGCAAACATTAGCAACATCTTCAGGAGTACCGCCTCTTTTTAGAGGAATTTCGCTTATCCACTGTTTTTTAATTTCTTCCGGTAATTGTCCGGTCATTTCTGTTATAATGAATCCAGGAGCAATTGCATTACTGCGTATGTTTCTAGCTCCAAGTTCTTTAGCAATAGATTTTGTAAAACCAATCATACCGGCTTTTGAAGCAGAGTAGTTACATTGGTTTGCATTTCCAGAAACTCCAACTACCGAACTCATATTTATAATACTTCCTTCTGCTTGTTTCCACATGATAGGTTGTATTGCCTTAGTGAAATTAAAAACAGATTTTAAATTTACTGCTAAAACAGCATCCCATTGGTCTTCAGTCATTCTTTTAAGTGCACCATCTTTCGTGATACCTGCATTATTTACTAAAATTTCCACTTTACCAAAGTCAGCAGCAATCTCGGCTACAACCTTCTGGGTATCTTCATAATTAGCAGCGTTAGAAGCATAACCTTTTGCTTTTACACCATATGCAAGTAGTTCTTTTTCTGTTTCTTGCATCGCTTCATTTTTCGATAAATCTGTAAAGGCAACATTACACCCTTCAGAAGCAAATTTTAGTGCAATAGCTTTTCCTATACCTCTTGCTGCACCGGTTACAATAGCTGTTTTTCCTTCTAATAATTTCATCTGTATTTTTTTAATTGTTTTTAATTGTCAGATGGAACATTCATTTTATAAATGATTCTTTATGAGGGAATATTTCGCGCTCAACAATTTTCATTTATTTAAACATTCTACCTTTTTATATAGCATTAACAAATTTATGTAAATTTTACAAATTTGCAATATATTAATGAGTGTCAGAACTATTTATTAAAGTGCCGTTTTTTCTTAATTGTTACTATATGAATTGATTGTTAGGATTATATTTATTGTTTGTTCAATCTATGTTATTTTTATTAAATAAAACCTTTTTATAAAAAAGTAGTATGATGAATTAAATCAGTTGTAATGATGATATAAATCATTTTTCATATTAATGTAATTCTGATTATATTAGTGAAATATAAAAACATAATTCTATACATTTCTTTATTCAACTATATATTAATAGACAAGTAAATATCTTTTGATAATAAATGGCTTAGAATAATTTTAATTTAGGCATATAATATATAAATTAGATACTTTAGAGAAAAACATTATCTATATGAACAAACTTTCTACCAACAATATAATATTATTAATGATAGTAACTTGTTTCCTTATTACAATAGGAGTGAATTGGACATTCAATTATTGTAGTAAAAAGAATCAAGAATTGTCATCATACATACTTCTGAATAGTGAGGCTAAGTTTTCAGTTTCTCAATCTTTGTATTTGTTTCAAAGTTGGTTGTTAGGCAATGATAAATTAAATGTTACAGATCAGGTTATGGAGCCTCTTTTGTTGGTTCAACGCGAACTTAAAGCGGCTTATGAGGGTTCAGAAGCTCGGTATTATAATAATATTTATTATACCGTAAATGATGATGAACTAAAAGAGAAAATTAAAATTTCATACAGCAATTTGAATAGTTTGATTGAATTATTACAAGTTAAATATAATTATCAGATTGTTAGTTTGAAAAGACATAATAAATCTTCTAATAGATCGGAAGAGTTAGAAAGAAAGTTTGTTGAAAATTTTGATAAGATATACAAAGAAATTTTCAACACTTATGAAGATACCGATTTGTTGCTTACAATAATTGCATCAAATAATAAAACAAAAGTTAATCTATATAAAACAATTACTATTAGCATTATAAGCTTATTGCTTTTAAGTTTGGTTTTTATACTTTTCAGAACGCAACGCGCACGAGAAAAAATTAGTATCAAGTATAATGCTTTTGAAGATAGTGAAGCCATAAGAATTAACAAATTAACCGAATTTATTAAACATATAAAAAATGGAGAGTTTTCTGCTTCTTTAGATATTGATATAACGAGCGATGGTTTTGCCAAATCAATCCTAGAATTGAAAGAAAAATTGGAAGAAGCATCGGTAGAGGAGAAGAAGCAGCACGAAGATAATGAACGTAGAAACTGGATAACGCAAGGTTTAGCATGGGCTTCGGGCGTTTTACGCGATAATTATAAAGGAATTGATGATTTGTCATACAATGTTATTTCAGGTTTGGTGAAATATCTGGGTTCAAATCAAGGTGGTTTGTTTATTATTAATGAAGATGATGAGAATAATAAATTCCTAGAACTTACCGGTGCTTATGCTTATGAAACAAGAAAATATTTCAAAAAGCAAATTTTAGTTGGTGAAGGTTTAGTTGGAATGTGTTTTCAAGAAACAAAATCGGTGTATCTCACTAATTTGCCACATGATTATATTAAAATAACCTCTGGGTTGGGCGAAGGAACACCTTCAAATATTGTATTGGTTCCTCTTATTTTTGATGATAAGTGCTATGGTGTGATTGAAATAGCTTCGTTTTCACCAATTGAAAAACATCAGTTGGAGTTTTTAGAGAATGTTGGACAGAGTATAGCTAGTACAATAGCAAGTACAAGAATAAATCAAAGAACTGCAATTCTGCTCGAACAATCAAGACAGCAGGCTGAAATACTCAAAGCGCAAGAGGAAGAGATGAGACAAAACATGGAAGAAATGCAAGCTACGCAAGAGGAGGCTTATAGAAGAGAAGCCGAATTGAAAAGTATGCTTGTTGCGGTAAACTTCTCTAATATAGTTGTTGAATATGATTTGGATGGTACTATAATTTCTGCTAATGAAGCTTTTGCCGAAGCGGTAAATAAACCTGTGAACATAATTTTAGGCGAAAATCATAAGAATTTCAGTCCTGTTTTCTTGAAAAATAGAGATGAATATTTGAGATTTTGGAATAAATTACTGAATGGTGAACAGCAAAAAAAAGAAACTGTTTTGGTTTTAGATAATGGTAAAGAGATAAAATTATTGGAAGCTTTTTCTCCAATTTTTGATCAGAATAATCAGGTTGTGAAAATTGTAAATTTCGCAATTAATGTTACAGAGCAGATTGAGAAAATAAAAAATGTAATCAACTAATTCACATAAATGAATATCTTAAAAAGATTATTTAAAAAATATACAGATTCTTTTGCCTTTAAAAAGCATGGAGTTACTGATGCCGATTTGCAAAATAAAATTACCTATTTAGGAGTTTTTTTGTTAATGGGTACTGTGCTAGGTTTTCTTTACTCTATCTATAATATTATAAATGGAAATTTTCCTTTGTTGCTAAATTCTATTTGTGTTTTTTCAGTTTCAATCCTACTATTACTGGTGTTATATTATAAACTAAAACCAACTATAATATCTGTTTTATTAACCACTTTACTCAGTATCTCTTTTATTTATCTCTTGTTTGTTGGTGAAGAAAATGATATGTTGTGGTTCTTTATTATTCCTGCTCTCAATCTGTTTTTGCTTGGTATTAATGCCGGTATAATTTATTCTATTGTTTTTCTCGCTATTGTTGGAGTTTTATTGTTTTTTAATGAGTTTATGGCCACAATAACTGTAAGTTATGATTTTAAACTCAAATTTGTTTTTTCTTATTTGTCAGTGTTTTTTATCTCGTTTATATATGAATTTGTAAGGAAACAGACAAGAAAACGATTAGTGGATTCTTTGGAAAACATAAAAAAAATAAATGAGAAAAATAAAGCCAAAGCAGATTTTTTAGTTCAATTATCACATCAAATAAGAACACCCTTAAGTAGTATTGTAGGTATTACTAATATTATTAAAGAAACCAATCTATCAAAAGAACAGCTAGATTTGATAGAAGCCCTAATTACCTCAGCAAATAGCTTAGAACATGTTGTAAATTCTATAACAGAATATTCAGACAAAACTACAGAAGGCAACATAAAACAAGATTCGTTGAATATTGATTTAGAAGCTCTGATTAGTGATTCAATTATACAAATTAAGAATGAATTTAAGAAAAATGAAATTTCAGCAACGGTATCTGTTTTTAGTAATGTTCCAAACAAGTTAATTGGTAATCCTGACCGTATAATGCTTTTGCTTGGTGTGTTCTATAATAATATAATTAAAAATGCAAAACGTAATACTATAGATATAATTGTAAATGCAAAGACTGTTTCTGACAAAGTAGATTCGCTTGAGTTGTTGTTTGAAGTCAGCTCAAGTTCACTCAAATTGTCGAGAGATATTCCAGAAAATTTCGATAAGTCGTATGATTATTCAATAAAGCAAGATAAAGTTGAATTGAATGTTAAAAGGAAAAATATTAATAAAAGAGATGATTTTGAGGTGTTTGACTTTGCCGAAGCAAAAAAAATTATTGAGGGATATGGTTGTAAATTAGGTTATCAGGTAAAAGATGGCACTGAAATAACCTTTTGGTTCACCATAAATCTTTGGAAACCTGAAGCTAACCAAGTTAGATATGAGAAAATTAAAAATGATTCAGAATATATTCAACCTATTAGAATTAAGAAGAAATTAATAGACTCTTCAGTTTTAATTGTTGAAGATAATATAATGAATCAGAAGGTTATATCTCTTGCATTGAAAGATAAGGTTAAGGATATTTTTATTGCTAATAATGGTAAGGAAGCGATAAAAATATTTGCAAATTCTAAAGTTGATATTATTCTTATGGATTTGCAAATGCCTATTCTGGATGGATATAAAACAACTGCTAAAATCAAAGAATTAGAAGTTGGCACAGACATAAACACCCCGATTATTGCACTCACAGCCAATGCTATGCAGGGTGAAGAGGAGAAGTGTTTGGCAATAGGTATGAATGATTATTTGACAAAACCATTTCAAATTGAAAATCTTTTGGAAAAGATGGAGTTTCAATTAAGTAAATAATGATTAGTTCGACTTTTTGTTTTTTACACTATCGTTAAGTAAGCTTGTTAATTGTTTTGAGGTTTTGTTTATATATCTCCTGTTTTTAAATTTCTGAACCCACCTAATTCCTTGTATATCATCAATTAAAAACACTTCATCTGCATTTAGTAAAACATTCTCGGTAATCTCAATGTTCGTTTTATAACATATTTTATTTAAGTTCAAAATATCAATTAATTTGGTTGCAAGGATAAGAAACTGCAAATCGGCTGTATTGTTCTGAAAATAAATAGTATCATTTACAACTACAGCAACTTGTCCGCCTGACGAACTGCAAATAGTAAGCTCGTTGCTATAGTAAAAGCATTCGTCAAAACCTTGATTGTCACAGTTATGACGAGAGTGATGTTTGATAATATCAAATCTTGATTTTATGTTTCTTATTGGTAAATCGCTACAAATTCTTTCTTTGAAGGAAGTAATGCTTATTCCGTTTTCTTTAACAGCAAATTGATTACTATGCAAGGGGTGAATAAAGATTAAATAATCGCACATTTTCTTTTCTTTATTATAGAAAAATTCAAGTTTTGCACAACCTCCTTTATATACTTTATTGACATTCAGTAGTCTGGTGATGAGCGTTTTTGCTTTTTCTATATCAAGTTTTGTGGGCAATGCAATTTTATAAAAATTATGTGTTGCCAATAGGTAATCAAAATGTTCATTTAAAAAAAGAGGTGTGGTGTCAATTAATCTTATTTCTGTATAGAATGTAATGCTTTGAAAATTAGACAGATCAAACTGATTGGATAGTTCAGAAGTTTTAAAAATCTCCCCGTTGAAAATGCAAAAGTTTTTATCAGTCATTATCTGTACGTATTTATTTAAATGAAAAACCTGTTAGTGTTTGTTTGGGGTTATTATTTCATTACAAATAGATAGTATGCTTTCGTTTTTATTTATCTTAAATGCTTTTATACCGGTTTTTTCTGCGGCTTCAATATCTGTCCAACTGTCACCAATTAGGAATGATTGTGTAATGTCAATATTATGTTTGTGCTATAGCCTCAAGTAAAAGGCCGTTTTGCGGCTTCCTACAGTTGCAGATGCTCACCTCCGGGTGGTGTGGACAGAAATATATTCCTGAAATTACAACTCCATACTTTTGTAGTTCAGATTTCATATAATTGTGGGTTTTTTCAACATCTTGAGTTGTGTAAACACCTTTGGCAATGCCGCTTTGATTGGTAATGATTATTAATTTGAATAAATTTTCTTGCAGTAATTTTAAAGCAACAGCTATGTCTTTATTAAAAATAAACTGTTCAGGAGAATAAGTGTAGTATGCAGAGCCATCGTTTATTACCCCGTCTCTGTCTAAAAAAACTGCCTTGTCCATTATCGAAATATTAATTTAAGAATTAGAATTTGAGCTGAGAAAGGAAAATCATAAACAATTCAGGTTTAATGAGAATAGGGTAGACAAAGCCAAAAACTGCTCCCCAAAAATGGGCATCATGGCCAATATTATCAACATTTTTCTTAGCCATATAATAAGAAACTGCTAAATAAATAATACCGAATAGAATAGCAGGCATAGGTATGAAAAACACAGAAATAAATTCTAATGGATGTAATAAAACAAAAGCATAAATTACCGCAGAAACTGCTCCTGATGCACCTACAGCATTGTAATGAATGTTATCTTTGTGCTTGAGCAATGCTGGAAGTGAAGAAACAAAACCGGCACCAAAGTAAAGAATAAGGAAATGATAACTGCCAGACAATCCGAAAATAGAAGACAAATCTCGTTCCTATTACTTGGCCAAAAAGAAAAATGCAAACATATTAAAAAAAAGATGTCCCCAGTCTGCATGTATGAGCACACCGGTTATTAATCTTTTATATTCTTTTCTGTGAGCAATTTGGTAGGCGTTAAACTGCATTTGAAAGAATAATTTTCTGTTACTAAATGCTATGTATGAAATAATTGCCGTTGCTATTAAAATAATGATTGTAATCATGAAATTTTATTTTTAATTTTGAGACTAAATTAGAACAAATTAAATAACGTCTGCAAATGATTAAGCTTTTTTTAGTCGTATTAGTATTTATAAGCCTAGCTTTTTTAGGATTAGGATTCAATATTTTTTTTAGAAAAAAAAAGTTTCCTGAACACGAAGTAGGGCATAACAAGAATATGAAAGCATTGGGTATACAATGTACTAGGTGCGAAGAAATGAAAAAATTCAATCAAAAGAAGAGATTTCAGCACGCCAAATTAGATATTTCTAAAATAAATTTATAAATTACATACTAATATCCGTTAGATATTATAACGATTTCTTATTTTAACCGTTATAATGCGCAGATTCTAGTAGATAATCTATATACTTAAAAAAGAAGATCATGGCTAAGAAAAGTTCTAATTCCAAAATTTTTGTACTTGATACAAACGTATTACTACACGACTTCAGAGCTATATATAAGTTCGAAGAGAATGATATAGTTATTCCTATAACCGTACTAGAAGAGTTAGACAAGTTTAAAAAAGGACAAGACGAGATTAATTTTCATGCTAGGGAATTTACACGAGAACTCGATAAGCTTGCTGGCGACTCTCTTTTTACCGACGGCATACCACTAGGTGAAAATTTAGGAAAACTATTCGTGGAAACCCATGGAACACTCACTGAAAAAGTAAGGATGGCATTCAGTGAACAAATTCCTGATCATAGAATTTTGTCAATTGCCGATTATACCATAGAAAAGAATAAAAATAAGGTCGTAATACTTGTCACCAAAGATATAAATCTGAGAATGAAGGCGAAGTCACTCGGAATTCCTTCGCAAGATTATGAAAATGACAAGATAAGAGATATTCATACAATAGAAAGAGGTATTATTGTTTATGAAGATATTAATCCGGAATTAATTGCAAAACTTTATAAATCGAAAGAAGGGTTGTCTTACGAAATGTTTGAAATTCCTAAAAAAGCCACAGCCTCACGAATATTTTATACTAAGAAGTAATAAATCTAGTGTAATAGCCTATTTTAACCCAAATGATTCAACGATAAACCGAGTAGATAAAAGGAATGTTTTTGGAATAGAGTTTAGAAACGCCGAACAAACTTTCGCTTTGCATGCTCTTACCAATCCTGATATTCAGCTGGTTGCTATAACGGGTAAAGCAGGTACCGGTAAAACATTATTGGCACTAGCTGCTGCATTAGAGCAGCATAACAGATATTCACAGATATTATTAGCTAGACCTATTGTTGCCTTGGCAAATAAAGATATGGGCTTTTTGCCCGGATCGGAACAAGACAAGATTAAACCATATATGCAACCACTATTTGATAATCTAAACTGCATAAAACAGTCACATAAATATGACAGTAAAGAAAATGAGATTATTGAAGATATGAAAGAAGATGGTCGCCTAGAAATTTCTCCATTGGCATATATTAGAGGTAGAACTTTAGCAAATGTATATTTCATTGTTGATGAAGCACAAAACCTTACCCCGCATGAGGTGAAAACTATTATTACAAGAGCAGGAGAAGGTACAAAAATTATTTTCACCGGAGATATTCAACAAATAGATTCTCCTTATCTTGATTCAATGTCAAACGGATTGTCGCATCTTACTTCAAAAATGAAAGGGCAGGAAATATTCTCCCATATAAATTTATTAAAAGGAGAAAGAAGTAAATTGGCCGAACTTGCAAGTAATTTGCTATAGTTTTTTTACTGTTTTTACTGTAATTTTTAATATGTTTTTTCGACAATGTACTGCCAGTCGGTACATTGTCTTTTTTTATATATCATATCAGAATGGAATTTCAGAAAACTGTTGCATTTAATACATTAGGTTGTAAGTTAAACTTTTCAGAAACAGAGACTATTGCTCAACTATTTGACCAACACGGATATAAGAGAGAGAGTTTCAAGAAGTTGGCCGATGTCTATGTTATAAATACCTGTAGTGTAACAGAAACTGCAAACAGCAAAAGTAGGTATGCAATAAGATCTGCATTAAAAATCAACCCGGAGGCCAGGATTGTGGTGGTTGGTTGTTACGCACAGCTAAAGCCTGATGAGATTGCCAATATAGAAGGTGTTGATTTGGTTTTAGGAACAAACGAAAAGTTCAAGATTATAGAGCGATTGACTGAATTAGAGCAAACAGGCATAGCAAAAAGAATTTATTCATGTGAAATTGAAGAGGTTGAACAATATAATCCGTCTTA
This sequence comes from Bacteroidales bacterium, assembly GCA_016714605.1. GTDB lineage: Bacteria > Bacteroidota > Bacteroidia > Bacteroidales > UBA1715 > JADKDL01. The sequence goes on from JADKDL010000002.1 coordinate 377,603, forward strand.
TTCATTAGGCAGTAGAACACGTTCGTTTTTGAAGGTACAAGATGGCTGCGATTACAAATGCAGTTATTGTACAATACCTATGGCTCGTGGTAAAAGCAGGAATCCGCAAATTTCACAATTAGTTGAGCAGGCACACATCATTGCTCAAAATGGTATAAAAGAAATTGTGCTTACGGGTATAAATATTGGAGATTTTGGAAAATCTACCGGCGATAATTTCCTGAGACTTATTGAAGCATTTGAGCAGGTAGAAGGTATTAAACGATATAGAATCTCTTCAATAGAACCAAATTTAATAACTACCGAAATAATTGAACATATTGCTCAAAGTAGAAAATTTATGCCTCATTTTCATATTCCTTTGCAGGCAGGGAGCAATTCTGTGCTGAAATATATGAGAAGAAGATATGATACAAAATTGTTTGCAAATAAAATTTATGAAATTTCTCAGAAAATACCTAATGCTGGTATCGGTATAGATGTAATTGTAGGTACACCCGGAGAAACAAATGATTTATTTGAGGAAACGGTTTTATTCATAGAATCTTTGCCTGTTTCTTATCTGCATGTATTTACCTATTCCCCAAGAGACAATACAGATGCACTACTGATTGAGCCAAAGGTAAACGAAAAAATTAAAAAGGAAAGAAGCAATCGGTTACATAAATTGTCAGAGAATAAACAGTCTGTTTTTGCTAAAAATCAAGTAGGGAAAGTAATGAATGTTTTATTAGAAAGTAAAACTGATACCGTTTTGATGAGTGGATTTACTGAGAACTATCTCAAGGTTTCTTTACCATATAATCAAAAGGAAATTAATACAATAAGACTTGTGAAAATTTTGTCAGTTAATGATGAAGGCGAAGCCATTGGAGGTTATATTAGTTAATTCTATGATTAAATATTTATTTAAGTTATTTTGTTTTGTAAGATTAATGAAAGTTTTTCGACTAATATTTTTATAATTTTGTATTTATTAATGTGTTTGTAATTATCATAGTGCTATATTTGTAATAATGATAAAAATAGGTAAGATAATAATGAGTTTCTTGTTGGTTTTGGTGCTTATGCTCACCACTACTGGTTTTACCTATTTTTACAACTATTGTTCTTGTAAAGATAGTTTTAATGTCTCTTTGTTTTCAAAGAACGAATGTTGCCAAAGTGAGTCGCAACATTGTAGTGAAGAGGCTAGTAGTGAATGCAAAATTGACTATAAAACTGATGCTTGTGAAACGCATAAAGTTTCTTGTTGTGGCTCTGAAGAGCATATCGTTTTATTACAAACAGATATTTTGCCTGTTAATAAACAAGATTTAAAGATAAATGCATTGTTTGTAGGCTATTTTTTCTTTGTTTATAATACATTGGAGCAATCAACTTCAATAAATCCCCTTTTTGCAGATAGCCATTTTAATATACCTCATGCTTGGGGTAGGAAATTGGTGTATCTACTAAATTCCCCAAAAATACCTTCATTATCTTAAATTAATCAAAGCTTCAAATCCTGTGAAAATGAATGTAAGTTTCTTGTTTAGTGCTTTTTGCAGTAAATAAGAAAGCATTAATTTATTGCATTCATATTTTAGAATCGTTTCATTAATAGAATGTATATTTTGCTTTTTACTAATTTAAGCATTTATGTTTTTAGATAGCAATGATTCACAGGGTTAGATTGATTTCTATGAATTCTGATTTTTTCTTTTCGTAGAAATTGAACTTAGATAGTTAAGAAATTTCAATCTGTTAAGAATTTTAAAATTTAAAAATAATGAAGTTATATATTTATATAGTCTTAATATCTTTATTTACATACCCTTTAAAGCATTTTGGGCAGTCAGTTCACGGCATGGTATATGAATTAGATAAAGACAACAAAACAGTGCCATTGCCTGGTGCAAATGTATATTGGGCTGGTACATCGGTAGGAACAACTTCCGACAATCAAGGGCATTTCTCAATAGCTAGAGTAAAGTCGTCTACAAAACTTGTATTTAGTTTCGTATCTTATGTAAATGATACATTAGATTTGCAGCACGCTGATGAGAAAGAAAGTGAACAAGCTGGAGAGCTTCATGTTCATGGTGAGGAATGTAATCATGGCGAAATTGAAAAACATGATGAACATGAAGAGCATGAAGGACATGATAAACATGAAGTTAATGAAGTGCAATCTCATAGTATGGAGCATATCCAAGTTATACTCAGAAATGAAAAGCAACTAGAAGAGGTTAGAATATCCGGGCGTTCGGGAGCTTTCCATTCTAGTTTGGAAGTTGCTCATGTACAGAATTTAACTGGTGTTGAATTGCATAAAGCTGCTTGTTGTAATCTGAGCGAAAGTTTTGAAACAAACGCATCTGTTGATGTTGCTTATTCTGATGCAATAACTGGAGCTAAGCAGATAGAGCTGCTTGGTTTGAATGGTAAATATATACAGATACTTACCGAAAAAACTCCTATGGTAAGAGGTTTGGCAACTGGCTACGGGCTTGAATATGTGCCTGGTACGTGGATGGAATCAATTTCTATTTCGAAAGGCACTTCGAGTGTTGTTGATGGTTTTGAGGCAATTACTGGACAGATAAGTGTTGATTATAAAAAACCAGAAAAAGGTGAAAAGTTTTTCTTCAATGCAGTTGGTAATTCTATGGGGAAAATAGAAGGAAATCTTAACGGTAGAATGTTTTTAGATTCAGCAAAAAAACTATCTACCATGCTTTTAGCTCATGGAGAAATTGGTTTGATGAAGGGTGATTATAATACCGATGGTTTTTCAGATCATCCGGTTGTGAAACAAGTTAATATTGTAAACAGGTGGAAATATGAACCCAATGATAATCTTTGCCTTGAAATGAGTTTGCGTGGTCTTGGTGAGAGACGTGAAGGCGGACAAACTATGTTTGATGGTTCTATAGATGGATTGGCAGATAATTATGGAGTGCTTGTTTTTTCAAATAGGTATGAATTAATTGCTAAAGCCGGATATATTTTCGATAGACCTGCTACCAGTTTAGGTTTTATAAATTCTTATGTATATCATAATCAGGATAATTATATAGGCAGAAATGAGTTTTTTGCTCAGCAAAACAGTTATTATGGCAACTTGATTTTTGAGTCATATATTGGAAATACAAATCATAGCTATAGTACCGGATTGAGTTATATTTCTGATATTTATGACCAGACTTTTAATGCTTTAGATTTTAGTAAGAGAGAAATTATACCGGGTGCGTTTTTACAGTACACCTATAAAATTGCTGAGAAAGCTACTTTTTTACTTGGAATAAGAGCAGACCATCATAACACTTTCGGTTGGTTTTACACACCACGTTTCAATTTTAAATATGTATTTCCGGGAAAATATATTGTAAGAGTTTCTGCCGGGAAAGGGTATCGTTCACCAAATGTACTGGCAGAGAATGCATATTTGCTTACGAGTTCTAGGAATCTTGTGTTTACTGAGAATATTTTGCAAGAAGAAGCATGGAATTACGGGCTTACTTTTTTCTAAAACGTTCAAAATTAAGAAACAAGAACTAGCTGTTTTTGCAGAAGTTTTCAGAACCGATTTTCTAAATCAAATGATAGTAGATCAGGATGCTAGTCGCGATAATATTTATGTTTACAATCTTTCAGGAAAATCTTATTCTAATATTGCACAGATAGAATTGAAATATACACCAATTAAAACTTGGGAGTTTATGGCTGCTTATCGGTTGAGCGATGTGAAATCAACTACAAATGGTTCTTTAAAAGCAGAACCATTGAAAAACAGTTACAAGGCTATATTAAATACATCATATAGCACACCTAAGCAAACATGGCAATTTGATTTTACAGCTCAGTTTAATGGTGGAGGTAGAATGCCTGAATATTCATCTCATAGTTATAGCAGTTTTAGTTCTTATACAATTATTAATGCTCAAATCACCAAGAAATTCAAGGTGGTAGAATTGTATTTAGGGGGCGAGAATTTGACAAATTTCACTCAGAAAGATCCGGTAATATCAGCAGACAATCCTTATAGTAGTGATTTTGATGCTTCTACAATATGGGGACCAATCATTGGTAGAAAGTTATATTTAGGATTTAGGTTGAAAATAGAATAGTACTTAAATTTATGAATGAAATAATAATAAAATATCAAAACTTTAGTTTGTTAAATTTAAATCAATCAAATATGAAAATGAAAAATGTAATGTTAGTAATTATGTTCCTTATTGGAATGCAAACCGTTGTTTTGGCTCAAGCAGAAACATCGGAGGTGAAGTTGAGTTGTAATGTTACTTGCAATGGTTGCAAAAGTAATATAGAGCAAAAAATGAAAAGTGTAGAAGGCGTAAGTACTGTTGAGGCATCGGTTGAAAATAAGGAGGTTACCGTTAAATTTGATCCTGCTAAAACCGACGCAGTAAAGATATCTAGCGCTTTGAAAACTGCCGGATATGAGAATAGCGTAGTTGAATCTAAAGGAAAATGTCCGGCTTCATGCAAGAAAGCATGCACTTCAGCATGTGCAAAAGATTGCAAAAAACCATGTTGTCAAAAAAATTCTTCTGCTGCATGTGAAAAAGATTGTAAAAAAGCATGTTGCAATAAAGATGCTAATGCTTCATGTGCAAAAGATTGTATGAAACCTTGCTGTGCTAAGTCTAGCGATGTAAAGGAGTGATTTGTATTCATTTCCTGTTTATGTAGGTAAATAAAAAGAGGCTGTCTAAAAAGCAAAAGATTACTTTTTAGACAGTCTCTTTTTATTTTTTTTTATCTAATAAGAATAACACTTCCTCTTGTTTTAAAATTGCCATTCTCATCTTTTATTCCTTTCCAAGGTTCGCCGTTTTTGAAAATTGCTTCAATTTTCCATATATACGATCCACTTTCCATAATTTGGTCGTCGTAGGTACCATTCCAACCTTCAGCAGGTTCTCCATGTATCAATTTATCAGAGTACCAGATAAGATTACCCCATTTGTCATAAATCCAAATACTATATTCAGATAAATTTAAACCTTTAGGTCTGAACTCTCTAACATAAAGAGCATCATTGTTAGGTGAAAAAGCATTTGGAATATAAAGTGATGTGAAAATATCAATAAAAAAAGTTTCTATTGTAGTGTCTTTACATCCGAATTCATTTACCGTAATGAGTCTTACTTTATGAATTCCATACTCATAAGGTAAAGAGAATTTTGAATTATTTTTTTGTATCAAACTATCGGTTTCATAAAAATCCCATAAGTAATATTGGGGTACTTGTATGTTTATTTCCTTAATAATTGCAGCTTCAGAAATGTTTTCAAATAAGGCTGTTGAGTTTGAATTATTTTCAGTTACGATAAAGTTTGAAACAGGGAAAGGAGATATCTTAACCAACATCGTATCATGTATTATACAGTAGTTGGTGTCATAAACACTTGCAATAATTGTATCTATGCCGGCTTTATTCCAATCTATAGTAATAGAATTTCCAGTTGATTTATATGATTCTATTGGGGTTGATACATTCCATGAAATTTCACCATGTATGTTTTCAATTAGTGCTGAATAGAAATTGTTTGTCGAATATTCACAAACAGAGTCGTTTCCATATATATCTATCTTCCCAATTGGTTGGGTTACTCTTATGTGTGTAGTTGATATTTCACTCAAACAATTTTCCTGAGATCGATTTCTTAAGTAAATGTAGTAATCTGCTGTTTTATGGGTAGATATGTGCGATATAGGTTGTATTTGATTAAATGCAAATTGGTCTGAATACCACATTGTGTTATTTTCGCCTATTATATTTAGAGGATAATTTCCAGAATATAAACAAAGGGTTGTGTCGATTATAACTGGAGGCAATGGAAGTGGATTTACTTTTACATATTTTGAAGAAGAGCTGCTACAGCCAAATGGATTTGTTGCAGTTGCAGCGTAAAATCCTGAATTTGAAATAAATATTCGGCTGTCTGTTTCTCCGTTTTGCCATTGGTAAGTATATGTGTTGTTTGTAAGAGATTTTGCTTCAAGTGTTTTTGTTTCTTTTTCGCAGAAAACCGTATCGCCTGTAATATAGAATTCAGGAATAGGATTTACTGTAAGTTTAACTTCATCAGAAGAAATACAATTATTAAAATTAACTGTAACAGAATAGATTCCGTTTTCTGTTTTTGCGATAGTTTGTGATGTTTCTCCGCTATTCCAAAGAAAGGTATAGTTTCCTGCTCCTGCATCAAATAGCTGTGTTTCTCCTTCACATATTTCTACATCTGTTCCTAAATCTACAATTGGCAATGGCTTTACTGTTAGTTCAATTAGGTCGGTAGCCAGACATTGATTTTTTGAGACTGTTACTGAATATATTCCGATTGTTGATTTTGAAATTGTTTGAGTAGATTCTCCAGAACTCCAAAGATATGAGTCAAAATCACTTCCTGCATCAAATTGCTGAGTTACTCCTTCACATATTTCCTTATCTGTTCCTAAATCTACAATTGGCAATGGTTTTACAGTTAGTTCAATTTGATCGGTAGCTAGGCATTGATTTTTTGAGACTGTTACAGAATATATTCCTGTTGTTGATTTTGAAATTTTTGCCGTTTTTTCTCCACTACTCCAGATATAAGAATCCAATTCTGTAGGTGCTGTGAATTCTTGAATTTCGCCTTGACAGATTTCTTTATCGTCACCCAAATCTACGGTAGGGAGTTGATTTACTACAACTTGTATTTGGTTTGATGCTGTGCAATTATCTTTTGATACAGTAACCGAATAGATTCCTGCTTTTGATTTTCGAACAGATGAGGTTATTTCACCTGTATTCCAAGTGTAGGAGTCTAAATTTTGTTGTGCGTTTAAAATTACAGTATCACCTTCGCAAATGACTTTATCTGAGCCTAAATCTATTGTAGGTAAAGGTTTGAGGGTAAGTATTACGGTATCTGCTGAAATGCAATTGTTTTTTGTAACAGTTACGGTATATTCACCTGAATTAGATTTAGTTATTGTTTGAGATATTTCTCCGCTATTCCATAAATAAGAATCCATGTCTGAATTAGCGTCAAATATTTGTTCAGCACCTTCGCATATTGAAATATCAGGACCTAAATCAACTATAGGTAGTGGATTTACCGTAAGTAGAATTTCATCGCTCGCAGTACAGTTGTTTTTCGATACGGTTACTGAGTATATTCCAGTTGTCAATTTATTGATTGTTTGGCTTGTTTCTCCGCTATTCCATAAGTATGAATCCATTCCTGAGCCAGCATCAAATATTTTACTTTCCCTCTCACAAATTACTTGGTCTAATCCTAAATTAACGATAGGAAGTTCATTAACTATTATTTCATAGGAAGCAGAATCGATGCAATTATATTGGTTTGTTCCTATTACTTTATAAGTGTTTGTGTTAAGTGGTTCGAAAGGTAAACCGTTTTCTATGTTATTATTCCAAATATAAGTATGAGCACCAGAGGCTGTAAGTATAACCGATTCTCCAACGCAAATCTCATCTTTTGTTGCTGTTATTGCAATTATTGGTTTTGGAGCAACATCAATTGTTACATTTTCTTTTTTCGATATGTATTCGCTAAAAACAATATTGTCTAGGGCAAAATCATTACCCTGAGCTTGAGTATTTTCGTTTCTTATTCCTATTTCAACCAAGCCACTAATGGGAGCTTCCCAAGTTGTATTTACTTGTACCCAATCCTGTTCGTCTGTAGGTAAGTCTATAGTTCCAAGGGCGCTATTTGCTGCATAAAATCTTAATTGAGCTGAATTTACGAGATCTTTACGTATGTTTTTAATGTAAGCAGAAAAAGAATACAGATTTCCCTCTGTAACCCAAACAGAAGTAAAATAGACCCTTTTGTTGGTAACTTCATCTCCGTCAATAATTATCATATTACCGTCTCCAGAATAGTCTTTAAATGATCTAGCCCAGTCTGTGTTTTCAGTAATTCCGGGGTTTTTACCAACAAAGTAGCCTCCTGGAACAAGATCGGAATTTTCATTATAATCAGATTGAAAGCCAAAATTTCCTGCCGAAAAATCGCCATTCACAATACGGTTATTTACCTGAAATAATGCTTCTGCTGTAAATGTTATTTTTGAGTTAGGAGTAAACCATTGTTCTTTTTTTAATTTGTTGTTTAATAATGGGTTGTATGGTTGCCATTCGTTAAAAACTCCGTTTGTTATAGCTTCAATACGTGCTGAATCATTAAGACAAACGATTGTGTCGTTATTAGTTGTAATGGTGCATTGTTGAACATCTATTTCATAATATATTTGAAAATCTATGTTTGAGAGTTGTTACATCTACCCAAAAAGAGGTGTCTGAAATAGCAGTAACTGTTCTAGTCTCATTGTCAGAGAGATCGTCCCAGAGGTGTCGTTGTCCTCCACCATATGCTATTAGCAGGAATGGTTCGTTGGTGCAGAGTGTATATTTGAGGGTGTCAATGTTTTTTACTGTTACTGATATTGTATCTAAATATCTACAACCATCGGCATCTTTTACCTCAACCCAATATTCCCCGGTTTTAGAAACAGTAATAGCCTGTGCTTTACTTTTATCAACCCATTTATAATCAACAAATCCCGGAGGAGCAGATATTTCAATTGTTTCACCTTCTGTAATATTTATATCATTGCCAAGATTTAGTTTCGTATTGTTTGTAATAGCATAAATACTATCTATTTGGTGGTTTTTTAGTGCCGTATTGAATATTCTAACTTCGTCAATTTCCCCGGAAAAATATTCTTGTCCGCCAGGGAAACTTGAGCCTATGTAAAATTTCTCGCCCGATTTTGTAAGGGTAATTGTAAGTTACCGAATGAATTAAAATTCCGTTAAGATATTTCAACTAAGCTATTGTCGAAATTATATGTTGCAGCTACATGATAATAAGTATTAGTATTTATAATTGCAGGAGCTATAATCCAAATCATTTCTGGAGTATTCCAATTTAGGAGGAGTTCTACCGTGGTAGGTGTAACCCAAAGTGTAATATAGTCTTTAGTGTATCCTTGTGTGAAAATAGGAGTACTTTCATTACCATTCATAAAATTTTCGACTTTAACCCAAGCCATAAGTGAGAAATTATTTGTTAATTCAGGTAAATCATCTGCAATTAAGTATTCTTGCATATCTCCAACATATTTGTAACCTTGGTCATAAATTGAATTTACACAAACAGGATTAGGTAAGCCATTCAATTTTAGGTCGAAGCCTGTTTTTAGAGCATTTTCAAGCGAACAATCGCAGAAGCGATAATAAGCCAATTCTCCACATAATTTATTTACATTAATAGTATCGCTAAGTTCGCATAGGCCCTTTGAAACAGTAACAATGTATTCGCCTTTGGCATTTATTACAATAGAATCGTTTATTTCTCCGTTATTCCAAATATAATCATCAAATCCTTGATTTGCTAAAATAAGAAGTTGATCATTACATGTTATGGTAGTGTCTGGAGGGAGGTTAAGTTCGAGTATTTCTACAACAAATGTATCTGTTACCGGACAGTTATCTATTTCAGAAAAGCTCCAGTATATTCCTGGTTGTGTGACTGTTAATGTGGGGTTTGAAGAGTTATCGTTCCATAAATGATTTTTATTAGCCGGACCTGGATTTAAAATTATATCGCCCGAATTGCAAATAAATTCATTCTTAGAGTTTTGTATAGACGAGAAGCCTGAAAAATAGCCATAGCTACATCCGCCTCCAACATCTCCATTTATTATTCCCATTTGAAATATTGATTCAGTGTTTGAAATCACAGAGCCTACACCAATAGGTATTATGTTTAAGAGTTCTACTTTAGCACTTTTATATCTGCCTTGGGTGCCGGGAACATCGCTAAAGTATGATGCATCAATAATGCCAGCCACTCCATTAACTAAGAATGCATCTTCGCTTCCTGATTTTACAACTATATTAACAGCAAATCGTTGGTCATTTCCGCGTACAAAGGGTATTTCGTATGATCCACTGCATTTAATGGTTGGTATTATTGCAGCTCCCAATTCACATCCATACCCACTTAGGTGAATTACATATACCGGGTTGTTGGTTTCTATATATGCACTTTCTGTTGATAGTTCTATAGTTCGGCTTTCGCCTTGAAATACTATAAATGGTTGAATTATTCCATCAACAGTTAATGTAGTGTTTGGTTGTGTAGCTACCACAAATATTTTTTCCAATTGTGAATACAAATACCCTTTTTGTACAATATATTCTGTGCCTAAAACCGATGTGGGAACAATCTGATCGCCTACTAAATCTGCACAGCCATGAGGCGCGCCACTCAATAAATCATCGCTCATGGTTACAGCAATTGGTTTGTCACTTGTAATATAAGTTCCTGTTGGATGTTCTACTGCTAAAAATCCTACTGCTGCCGGAGCATAGGTTTCTCCTTTTTCCAGTGTTACAGAATATGCTACACCAGCCAGATGTCCACCTTGTAAATCTTGGGTTGGGGTTATTTCAATGGTAGTATTATTTTCGGTTGCTACGACTATAAATTGTGCATGGGGAGCCGGTGTATATAAATCAACATTATTTGCACTGTTTTGAAAGGGAACATAAAATTCTTTCCTAAAGCATTTTTGCCCTTTAATGAGAAGATTTTCGGATTGCAATTACAAATTGTACTTGCAACATCGTAATAAGCTGTAATTGGAGTTGTAGAGGATATGAAAATCCCTTTTTCTCCAAGTTCATCATATTGACATTCAATCATATTTAAAAATGCAGTTAAATCTACAGATTCGCTAGAGTTAGCCGGTATGTTTACTTGAATTGGCAAAAATGCAGAATTTGCAGGTAGAGATATTGTAACATCTGCACTCGTTTTTAGAGTAGAGAGTCTTAAGAATATTGGTTTGTCGAAATCTTGATTAACAGATACTTCAGGAGCTCCAAACCAAAATTCGGTATCTGTTTGTGCTTTGATATTATTTATTAATGTAACAGACAGAAAAGATATAATTATAAAAATTTTTTGTAGCATTTTTAGATGAATGTTTTTATGAAAACTTGAATTAAGAGCTGATAAGATGCTAAATACAAAAGAATATAAAATTAAAGTTTATGTTTTGATATTTTTTAATATTTGATTGCAAGACATTTTTTAATGCAAGAAAGTTTCAGTTATTAAAGATGTTATTTCAACAGAAAAATAAATTGAATAACTGAATTACATATTTCAAATTCGATTTATTAATAATTAAAACAAACATTTATCGGTTGTTTCGGTAACTAAATTTGGGCAAAAGTATTACTTTTTGAGAAAGTAAATCTAATGGTAATGTTTTTTTTCGAATTAAAATGTTATAAAATATCTTAATTGATTTTTTTTATTTTTAAATGAAGTGTTCTTAATGATTTATATTTCTGTCTGTTATGTTTTTATCAAATACTACTTTTTTCATCTCTCTGCGTTCCATGTTTAGCAGATAAAACCCATCTGCTTTTACTGCATGAAAGTACTCTAATATTTGTCTGCGAGTGTGTTTGTCTTTTATGTCAATTGCTTTATTGCCACTTTTCACTTCAATTACAAATTGTTTGTTATCTTTTTCCACCAAGTAATCAATTACAACAGGTATTGAAATATTCTCACCTCCAAAGCTGAAGTTGTGAAAATATTTTTTTTGTTCAGCAACAATTGTATATCCCCATTTTACAAGGAGTTTTGCGGCTTCTCGTTCTTTTTGCAACCCGTTTTCAAATGATTCTGAAATTCGAATTTGGTCAGAAGTTCTTTTCCACCAAAGCTTTATAAGAAAAACAGATAATGTAAAAATTATTACTACCGATAGTATTAATAAATAGAAGATTATCTGTGAGTTTATTGCCATCAATAAAAATATTAAATAATTCTAAATTTTGTTTATTAATCAAAAAATTCCGGAAAAATTTGCTTGAAATATTGTGGCGGTCGAATAGGTTTTCTGGTATTTGCATCAACAAAAATAAGTACCGAATTGGCTGAGTTTTAGCAATTCAGCATTTTCATTATATATTTCATAATCAAAGATGAGCTTTACCGATGGCTTTGCTGACAATATTGTCTTCAAAGTCAGTAATTCGTCATATTGTACCGGCTTATGATAGATTATAGACAATGAGTGAACCGGTAATATTATTCCTTTGTTTTCTAGCTCTTTATATGAAAATCCGCGTGAGCGCAACTGTTCGGTTCTACCTATTTCATAATATTGAGGGTAAATACCATGATGGACATAACCCATTTGGTCTGTTTCTGCATACCTTACTCTAATTTGTGTGATAGACTCAACCATATTTTTTTTATTTTATTCTAAATTCAAAGGTAAGGATTACATTTTTTAAATTACAATTTATGATGCATTATGATTTTTTTCATATTTACATAATTCATTAGTTTTTAAAATTGATAATACTAATGTTAATACTTAATAAAACATAACAGGATTTGTTAATGATTTGGAATACAATGAGTAATAGCTGTTTTTTTGAATTTTTAATGTTGAATATATTTAGATTGTAAACTTTATATAAATAACAATATCTTTGCAAAATGTATTGAGCATTGTAAAAAGTATTCTATTTCTATACTTAAAATGTAATGTATTAAATAGTTATTCTGTCTTGTATTAATGAAAAGTAGTTACGGTAAAGATAATTTTGTGATTTTAGCAGAATAGATTTTGGCAAATACCCGGTATTTGCAGCCCCAATGGAAGATGTGTCTGAACCATCATTCCGATATATGTGTAAAAAACACGGAGCAGACATGCTTTATACCGAATTTGCATCGAGCGATGCACTAATAAGAAGTGTAAATAAAACGATGCTCAAGCTCAGGGTGTATGATGAAGAAAGACCGGTAGCAATACAAATTTTCGGCAGAGACCCAGAAGTTATGGCAGAAGCTGCAATAGTAGCAAGTGCTGCGAAGCCCGATATACTTGATATAAACTTCGGCTGTCCGTTAAAAAAGTTGCAGGTAAAGGGGCAGGAGCAGGCTTACTCAAAGATATACCTAGAATGGTAGCCATTGCCGAGGCTGTTGTGAAGGCATCATCGGTACCGGTTACCGCTAAAACACGTTTGGGTTGGGATGCTAATGATATGCCAATTGTATCTGTGGCCGAGCGTCTTCAAGATGTTGGTATTCAGGCATTAACTATACACGGTAGAACTCGTGCACAAATGTACACCGGAACGGCAGATTGGACGCTAATTGCTGAGGTTAAAAATAACCAAAGAATGAAAATACCTATTATTGGTAATGGAGATATAGATTCACCAATTAAAGCAAAAGAAGCTTTTGATCGTTATGGTGTAGATGCTATTATGATAGGTAGAGCTAGTATTGGCAATCCTTCTATTTTCAAATTTGTAAAACATTATCTTTTGCATAACGAACTTTTGCCTGAAATGACTCTTTTAGAGATTGTTGAAGATTTGAAAGAATTTACTCATAAATCTATTGAGTGGAAAGGTTTGCCTGGAGGTGTTATACACATGCGTAGGCAGTTTGCGAAATCATTCAAAGGATTGGAGCATTTTCGTGAAACTCGTATAAAATTGCTTCGACTTATTGAACTTGATCAAGTGCTTAATTCTCTGGATTATATTGCGGCTCATTGGAATGATAATGGTTCAGAAAAAATCTGATTTGTCTTTTTGTAGATAAATATTTAATGTCATTTTTTATCATATTATATTTTTTAGAAGTTTATGAAAAAACGAACCATAATTATAACCGGAGCTACTTCGGGTATTGGTAAATCAGCAGCTTTTTTATTTGCAGAGAAGGGTTTTAATGTTATTGTTACCGGACGAAATGCTCAGTTGTTGGAATCTTTATATGCTGAAACCTCTATTTTATACATAGCTTGCGATATAAATGACCCTAATCTGCCTAAATCATTGATTGATTTAGCATTAAGTAATTTTGGCACTTGCGATATTTTAGTAAATAATGCAGGTATGCTCGAAACAGGCTCTGTTGAAGCAATTAATACTGAACGGATATGTGAAATGGTTCGTGTAAATGTTGAAGCTGCTTTTAGGTTTATTTACACTTTTGTAAAATATTTTAAGCAGATAGATAACGGTCATATTGTAAACATTTCTAGTGTTTTAGGATTAAAAACTAGAGAACATTCTGCTGCTTATGCCGGCACTAAGCACGCAATTGAGGCGGTTTCTGAAGGCTTGCGAATGGAATTGTACAACACCAATGTGCAATTGACATGCATAGAACCCGGATTGGTGAAAACAGAAATGCACCGAATGCTTGAAGTTCACCCTACCGAAACGCTCAATATTCCTAACCCTTTGCAACCACTTGACATTGCCAAAGCTATTCTTTATGTAGTTTCGCAAGAGGCACATGTGAGAATACCTAAATATCTAATCTTACCCAAAAACCATAGAATTTAGCACTATATTTTATTTTATTTAACTCTATTATCCGGATGTTAATCTTATTTTAATTGAAAAATAAAGTTTAATATCATATTTTTTTCAAATGTTGGATTGAAAATATTGCATTTTTATTATTTTTGCAAACAATGTAGCTTTGCGATATGTGCTTTTGATTGTTTGTAAAGGTTTAATTAATAAAGTTTTAAATGCGTAATACAGTTATTGTCTTTTTTTTATTTATACAAGTAATTGTTTTTTCGCAACAAAAGCAATATCGTTTTGATCAAATCAATACCTCCCAGCGGCTTCTCAGCAACAATACAAGCTGTGTGCTTCAAGATTATTTCGGTTTTATTTGGATTGGTAGTAGTCAAGGTCTTAATTGTTATAATGGAAATGCAATAAAGACATACAAACAAAATAATAAAGATTCTTTATCAATTACATCTAATATTATTAATTGTTTATTTGAAGATTCACAAAAAAGATTGTGGATTGGCACTTCTTATGGAGGTTTAAATCTCTATAACAGAGAATTAGATATTTTTGAGCACATTAGTTTTAAAGACACCAATAATTTCAATCCTGACAATGATATTGTAAACGCAATAGCAGAGAGTCCGGATGGAAATCTATTTGTTGGAACAAAAAACGGAATGCTTATATTTAATCCGCTTACTAAGACGTATTCACGTTATAACCACAGCAATACAAATCCGTTTTCTATTGTTGGCGATAATATTTCTGTTTTAATGTTGGACAGCAAAAACAGATTGTGGATTGGAACTTCTGAATATAGCGGACTTGGAATGTACGATTTGAAAATGAAATCGTTTAAAACCTTTGTAGACCAAGTAACCGAAAGAGATACCGTTGGATTGAAAGGACTTAATACCATTTGCGAAGATTATTTAGGTAGAATTTGGGTTGGAAGTAGGGAAAGAGGCTTATCTATATTTGACCCTAGTGTGTCACAATTTGTTGATATTGCTAACTTTAATAGTACCTTAAAATCAAATTTGTTAAGTAGAATATGGCATATCGCAAAAGATTCGAAAAATAATCTTTGGATAGGTTCTGCTAATAACGGCCTGTTTATTTACAATATAAAAGAAAATATGGTAAATAATATTTTACCAGAAGAGACCAATAAAAATGGATTGTCATCGCCCGCAATTACTTATTGCATGGAAGATAATGGGCAAAATATGTGGTTTTGTACATTAGGAGGCGGGGTGAATATTTTAAGGAAGATTAAAAATAATTTTGAATTCCATACACATATTCAAAACGAAAATAGTTTAAGTAATAGTTTTGTCTCTTCTTTTTCGAAGATAAAAAGGGTATATATGGATAGGGACAGATGGTGGGGCATTAAACAAATTTGACCCTGTAAATAAAACATTTGTAAGGATAAAACAATCTAAATATTTTAATTGTAATTCAATTACCGATATAGAAAAAGCAATTGGAAATTATCTTTGGATTGCCACAATTGATAACGGTTTGCATCTATTTAACACAGAAACCTTTCAGTCTCAAACATTTCATGATGTGCAATCTTCTAATTCACTAAGTCATAATCAAGTCAAAGATATAGAGCTGATTGGAGAAAAATTATATATTGCAACCTATGGCGATGGGATAAATATATATGATGTGTATAAAAATCAGTTTACTAATCACTTGAACAACAAGCAATTGTCTGATATTCTATACGCGCCCCTTTTTGGAAATCAAATTTATAGGGATGTTCAAAATAGAATTTGGGTAGCTTCAATCAGAGGCTTGTATCTTATTGATGATAATAAAGTTAAGACTTTTGTTTATTCACCTTCCGATTCTGCTTCAATAAATAGTAATCATGTAGTTACAATATATCAGGATAAGAAGAAGCAAATTTGGATAGGCACAAAAAAAGGACTGAATTTATATGATGAAGTTTCTGGTAAATTTCTTAATATGAACCAGATGTCTAGATTGCCTGAAGATGTTAAAGCAATATTGGAAGATAAAAAAGGGAATCTTTGGATAAGTTCAAATATAGGAATTACGAAATTTAATCCGGTATCGCTCGAAACCGTTCAATTTACAGAAGCCGATGGGTTACAGGCTAATGAGTTTCATGAACGCTCATGTTTGCTTACAAAATCGGGGAAAATGTATTTTGGTGGTATAAATGGTTTTTCTGCATTTTTTCCTGAAGATATTGAAGTTTCAAATACTGAATCTGTACCTTATCTTACTGAGTTAAGGGTTTTGAATCAGATAATTAAACCGAATGACAAAACGGGAATTTTAAATAAAAATATTATGTTTTGCGATGAGATAACACTTCCTTATAATAAATCTACATTTACCATTGAGTTTTCTTCTATTGATGAAAGTCATGCACAAAGACTTAAATATGCTTACAAGATGGAAAATCTTGATAAATCATGGACTTACGTAGAGGATAATAATAAAGCATATTTTACTAATCTTGATCCGGGAGTCTATTATTTTAAAGTAAAAGCAGCGTCAGGTAGTTTGAAAAATTCCAACCAAATTAGAATGCTTAAGGTTACAATTACGCCACCTATATGGGCGCAATTTTGGTTCAAAGTCTTTGCATTTGTCATAATTACACTTGCCGTTTTTTATTATGTGCAGAGAAAAATTTGGAGGTTGGAAAAGATGAAAAAGGAATTGGCTAAAGACGTAAGAGAGCGAACCTTTGAAATAGAATTACAGAAGGATCAGTTAGAAGATCTTGCCGATAAACTACAGTTTCAAAATCTCACCTTAAGAGAGCATCAAGAGCAATTACAAGAAACTTTTTCGGAACTCAAAATTCAGTCTGACGAACTTAAAATAGCCAATTCTGAATTGAAGAAAATAAATGAAACCAAAAACAAATTATTTTCGCTAATTGCTCATGACCTGAAAGGACCTATTGGTAGTATAAAATCGTTTTCATCATTGCTCGTGAGCGATTATAAAGACCTTGATGATGATGAGATTGTAGATTATTTAGAGATTATACAAGATAGTTCGCATGCTTCGGTTGAAATGTTCGAGAATTTACTTGAGTGGGCGCGTTCGCAAACTGAAACTGTGCAATTCAAACCCGAAGCAGTAAACTTGAAAGAGATTATTTCTAATGTAATAGAATTTCAGAACTTAACAGCCTCAAACAAGAGTATTCAGATTGTTGATAGGGTTGGCAAAAATATTTGGTTTTATGCTGATAAAAACATGTTGCTTACCATTCTTAGAAATTTGATAAGCAATTCCATAAAATTCACAAATGAGGGTGGTGCTATAACCATACAATCTGACGAAACTGATACCGAAATCTTAATTTCTGTTAAAGATACCGGCATTGGAATGACCGACAAACGAATAAATTCTATTTTAAATAAGGAAGATCAGCATTCGTCGCTAGGTACCGAAGGCGAAAAAGGTGTAGGTTTGGGACTCACAATTTGCAAGGAATTTTTGCAGATTCATGGAGGTAAGATTTTGATAGAAAGCGAATTGGGCATGGGGACAACTATCATTGCCGTTTTGCCAAATAAAAAAGTAGAATCTAAAGATTTTGTTACCTTTCCAGATGCGGTGGAAAGTAACGATATTGATTTACAGCAAAATGCTTCTATTTTAAAAGACAAACTATTGCTTATAATTGATGATAATGCAAACTCACGGCATGCAATTAAACATAGTTTGAAGAATAAATGCGAAATAATTGAAGCCAAAAACGGATTGCAGGGAATTGAGCTTGCAAAAGAGAAAATGCCCGATTGTATTATAAGCGACATAATTATGCCTGAGAAAACCGGTATAGAGCTATGTAGAGAGCTTAAGGCCGATAAATTTACCAATTTCATACCTATCATCTTGCTCACCTCCAGCAAAGAAGAAATACATAAAAGAGATGCTTATACTGCCGGTGCCGATGAGTTTATTACTAAACCATTTAATCCTGAAATGCTTGAATCAAGAATCATAAATTTGTTGATAAAGCAAGAGAATATTAAGAAAATGATAAGAGAGAGTATAAGTTTAGAGGAAGAGAGCCTCAATTCTACCATAAACAACGAATTCCTCCAAAAAGTTCATGATATTGCAAACCTACATATCAATGACTCTGAGTTTAGTATAGAGTTTTTAGCTTCGCAATTAGGCTATAGCCGATACCAGTTTTTTAGAAAGTTTAAAGCCATAGTTGGGCAAACACCTGTTGAGTATATCCTAAACTACAGATTGCAGAAAGCTGAAATATTGCTTAGAAAAGGCAAGTTGCGCGTATCTGAAATTGCTTATGAAACCGGCTTTTCGAATCCTAAATATTTTGCAACCACATTTAGAAAAAAGTACGGTATGACACCTTCAGAATACATGGAGAAAAGACAAATGGCAGGTTTGAGCTAGAGTTTTATTTTATCTGATATATCTGATATTTCAAAATAAACGAGAAGTTTGAAAATTTCAATCGCCTATTGAGGGATGTTTTTTCGAGAGGTGTGTTGTAATAATTGTTTAATATACAAGTAATTCTGGTTTCTATATAAAAAAAGGTTTGAATAAAGAGAGCTAAAGTGAAACATTTTACTACCTAAATATTATTAAATCGCACATAAATGTACCTTTTTTGATAATATTTGAACCTTACTCTTTATCTAATAGTGCAATTTTGTTCACGGAAAATACAATGAGAAGTGGATATTTAGAATCAAGAAGAAATTCATAATCGAACAAGCCATTTTCAATTTATAGTATATCTCAAATGATTTCAGCGGAGACATTTTACTACTGATATACCTCTCTTCAAAACCTTTTTAATTTTTGCACAACAACCACAGGTTTATACTACTATCCACTTCTCTTTTTTTTTTTTATTGTTTTATTTTTTAAAATACACTATTAAATTATTGTAAGTTAGCATTATAAGTAATCTGGTTGTTTTTTAGGGATAAAATCTGAATCAAATTTACTACCATTTTGCAACATATGTAAGACAATAGAGCGTCTAGTTGTAGATACCTTAATCAATTAAAATCAGTAATTTTACATTTAAAAATCCAGTTGCTATGCTAGAGCTGGACTGAGTTTGGATAAGGTTAAGTAAGCACAGTAAAAGTGTTTAAAAAGATAAGAAAATAGAATTGAAACCCACATAGATTTTTTGCATGATGAGAACGTTAGGTGTAGGAATATGGTTAGTGATTTTGCTTTTGGTAGTACAAATCAATGTTTTTTCGCAGGTACCAGTAGATATTAATTCAGGAAACCCTGCATTTCCGTTTCCTCAGTTTTTAGATTATGGAAAAGATAGAAAATCACTTGCAAGCGAAAATGCTCCTGGAGTAACCCATGCCGAAATGGAACAAAGGTGTCGTGATGCTTGGCAAATGATATGCAATAACACTTCTCCATATGCAGGAGTAGTTGTTGGAGGAGTTCAATACCTTTATCCAACAGCTCCTATGCATTGTACATGTGTTGAAGGTGATGGATACTATCTGATTGCTGCGGCAGTTATGGCAGATAAAAAATTCTTTGATGGATATTATATGTGGGCACACGACCGTTCATTCTGTGGAACACAACGATTCGTGGATGGTATATTTAATAATCCGAATTATAATTACGCTAAAGGTCTTTCAGGTGCTGGTAGTCTTGGTGCAGGGACGGGGGTGAATGGTGGCGGTATTAATGGAAACTCAGCTACTGATGGTGATGTAGATTTAGGATTGGCGCTTCTTATGGCATATAAACAATGGGGTGAACATTCAGGAGTTTTTATTCCATCTATGGGAGGAAAAGAATTGAACTATAAGGAAGAGGCTCTGAAATATATTAGAGCTATGGTAGACACTGCCATTTTCCCTCTTGCATTACCTATGATTAAATACACATCTGGAGATGTTGGTTTTGATGGATATCTTAAAGGTGGAGACTCACAAGGTGAATTAACTGATTGGGCAAATGCCGGATATTTAGGAATGCAAAAACAAGTCGGTCAACAAAATTATTACTACGATTATTCTGCACCTGCTTGGTTTCGTCAATTTAGAACACTTCTTGAAATAGAAAATGACAACAAATTTTATATTGATCAATATAAAAGAGTTGAAGCATCTTGCGATTGGCTCATGGGTTTACACTATTCAAAGAACGTAAAAAACATTCCATATTTAGGAAAAGTTTCATGGGGGGGGGCAAGTCCAACTGATTTTACTTTTTCAAATTACATTCCTGATGGTGAGGATTTTAGAGCTTCGTGGCGTACTGTAATGAATTATGTATGGCATGATAATCCTGATTTTACTTGGAATCCTACAACCCATCAAGTTATAGAAAGCACTGGCAACAGCTACGAAAAAGATATGGGTGTTCGTTATTCAAAATTCCTCAAGAATCCGCAAGGTGCTCCATGGAATAATCCATGTAGAAACATAGGTGATTTAAAACCAAAAATTCTTTTTAACGGACCTTACACTTTAGTTAACGGATATACGCCTGATGGAACTGCAACTGGTGGTTTCCCATTAAACTGGATTCATGGTACTGGTGCTGCAAGTGCTATAGCAGGACAGGATTTTGAATTGATGGGTGAAATGTTTCGTCATTGTATCATAGCATGGGATGGAAACGGATATTTAACATCAGAACCTATATATTTCCATGAATTTTTTAAATGGTTGGGAATTGTGACACTTTCTGGTAATTTTCACGCCCTTCTAATATGATTGCTCTACCTAACCTTAAAGTTTATCATAAAGTAGATAAAACCTATGCTTTTACCAATGACCAAGTTACATTTACGGTTTCTTATAGAAATTATGGCTCTGTTGATGCGTCTGGTTCTGTTGTAAAGTTTGGAATACCTGATGGTTTTGAATTAATAAGTTCTACAAAGGGGCAGCTTGTAGGCGATTCTGTTGTATGGAATGTGGGTACTATTAAAGGTTTTAAGACTGGAGGACTCAATGCTACACAAGACAGCATGAAGATTACGCTTAAAATTGGACCTACTGCAAGTGGACGATATTGTACTACTGCGCGTATTTCGTGTAATAATGGTTTAGGATGGACTTCAAATGAATATCCTAATAATCAAACAGCTGTAATGGAAAGAAACTGTGTCGATGTTGTAAAACGGGCACTGCTTGTTGATAAAACTTCAGATAGAGATGAGTATAATCCAGGTCAGGATATTAAATATAAAATTGTATTTGAAAATTCGAGCGATGCTGGTTGGATAAATGGTGGAAGACCGGGAGTTCGATTATCTTTTGCTCATGAAGCTCTTGCAACTCCTACCTCCGAAGCTGCTAATGTTTTAAAATTCAGATTGTTTCATGATGCTTCTGAGGCATATATAAATTTTGCTAATTATAGGGTTTCTTATTTTATTAATGACCCTAGTATGAAGTGTTTGTACAATGGTGGAACCTGTGCAACGGGTTGGAAAAATTGAGACCCTACAATATATGAGGGGGGCGATAAAACTCAAGTGAAAGCTTTGGTCGAACCAATTGTTCCGGGATCAGATGCCTATGGAAGTTGGAATCAACGTATTGTACTTCAATTTGCTGATCAATTGGCTACTATAACTCAACATCTTCAACAATATACTGGCTCGCCAATTATGGTCCACGAAGGAGGCACAGCATCATTGCGTGCTGTTTGGCGAATTGAAAATAGTTCATGGGCCGATCTTGATTGGACCGACGACTGGAGTTGGGATGCAACTAAAGCAGATGGTGATGATGGTATATATTACCCTATTACGGATGATTATACAGACCCTGATAATCTTGGGCTTCCAATAAATAGTTGGCATAAAAGTGCTTGTACTACTACTTCAAACGTTATGGAAAGAGTTCTTGTTGAGGAGTGGGACGGTTACACTTGGAGACGTGTTTTAGGTAATGAATCTTCCATTTCGCGATGTTGATAATGTAGTTGTTACAGACACTTTGCCTGTTGGCGTCACTTTTAAAAATTTTACAAAACAAACTGCTTTGGGAATAAGTGCAACAACTTCGGTTGTTGGTGGCAGAACAATAATTAAATGGACAATCCCTAAGATGCAAGTAAATATGAAAGATTCGCTCATGTTCCTTGCTACCGTTACAGGTACTTGCCCATTGACAGATAATAATGTAATAAACAATGCGTGGATTCAAGGACAAACAGAATCTCCAGTTAGCTCAAAAGATACAATTCTAGTTACTTGTTTGCCAATTACAGTTTGTCCGGAGGCTACAACAATTACTAAAACATCTGATAAAACTAAATATTCTCTTGGTGAAACGGTAAAGTATTCTATCGGATTTACTCAAACTATTGGTAGTATAGCTAATCCAATGTTAAGCTCAAATACTGATTGGACAACACAGTCTGGTTCCGGTGGTACCTATGGTGCGAGTTCTATTGTGTTTGGAAGTGGAGTAAATGCAGTTGCTACTTACGACTATTCTTACGGAACCAACACATTAGGAGATGGAATTGAAGGAACTTTCAAAATAACTGATAATGAGGGTCAAGGCGGTTTGGTTGTTCGACATAGTGGAGGTGCTGTTGGTAACGGTGTTTATATTGTCTTTAAGAAAGAATTTGCTGGTACGTATGTAGATGTTTATAATGGAACCACAAAATTAACTGCTTCATCTACTTTTATTGCTGTATCTCCTGCATCGGGTTTGTATGATTTTAGAATAAAATTATCAGGAACCACTATGAGTTTATGGCTCGTTGCTTCTGGTGATGCAATTTCTGGTCCGGCTACTGCTACATACACTGGTATTCCTAATCGTGCTGGTTATGCAGGTCTGTTTCACGGCTCCATTTTTGGCAGTAATAATCCCTATAGTGCATTTACTCTATTGGGTTGGAAAACACACCTTGATGCTGCCTTTAATGTTACTATTACAGATCCTGTCCCTGTAGGAATTATTAATCCTTTAGCAATTTCTGGCACTGGTTCTAATGTTTCAAATGTTGTTACATGGAAATTAGTAACTGGAAAAACACCAATGCTCTATAATGCAACTGCTACTTTAACTTGGGATGGAACATTTAATCTTTGTCAAAAAATAACGAATATTGCTTATGTTAACGCTCTTGGTTTAGATGTAAATCAATATGGTGATTGTTATGAGATAGAGTGCGGCAGCACGATCTGCACCCCACCTTCAGGAGTCTTACTAACAGCAAGTAGCAGTCCAAGTATCTGCGAGGGCGATTCAGTGCTATTGATGGCATTGCCAGTAAGCGGAAGCAAATATGAGTATGTATTTATGCGTGAAGGGACGACCGTACAGGGTCCGGGAACGAAAAACACTTACTATGCCAAGACCTCGGGCGACTATAGCGTGAGTGTCTATCCGGTGGGCGACCCACTGTGCGAAGCCACCCCGGCAGCGGTAACCGTAGAAGTTCATGCACTGCCAACAGCTACGCTCAGTGCCAGTGCAACAGCTCAGTGCGAGGGAACCGTCACGCTCACTGCCGCTGGAGGTACAGGTAGTTGGGAATATTCATTTGTAGAAGTAGGAGGAATCAATCTTCCCGTAATAAGTACCATAGATAATTATACCGTAAGTAAGAGTGGCTCATACTATGCAATAGTGTATAATTCATCGAATTCCAACTGTTATTCATATACCGACACTATAGAAATTCAGATAGATACTCGCCCAACATTAGCACTTACCAGCAATTCGGTATTATCAGCCTGCAAAGGCACCGCAGGAGGCTTGATAGAAGTAACTGCAATAACAGGCGGCGTGTATTCTTGGACAGATGAGAATGGCGCATTGAGTACACAAACCAACAGCTATGCACCAGCCCTTCCCGGCACCTATTCGGTAACGGTAATCAGCGGTTTGTGTGATGTTAGTTTAGTAGATATAGAAGTGGTAGAGTTAGCTCTGCCCGAATATACCATAAGCACCACAGATCCGCAGAGCATCTGTGTAGGAAGTGCTTTTCCAGAGGTAGCCTCAACTATAACAGGCATAGCCATACAGCTTTACCTATAGCGATGGAGTAGGTGCAGGTGTGATAGAGACAAGCGTAAGCAGTCCGTTCAAACTCTCCCCAAGTTCAATGCAGGGTGGAACCTATACGTTCAGTTTGCTTAAACTACAAGATGCCGCAAATGGCTGTTATGCAGATATAGACCCGAATCAAACAGTAAGCATTCAAATAGAGGCTAAACCTGAATTGATATTCTTACAACCCGATGCCGTTTGCTCTAATGGGATTCAAATGTCGATTTGAGCGATTATGTAAGCAGTAGCGACATGGGTACGTACAAATATAGCAGTGTAGATATTCCTGCCGGAGCGCTCAATGAGCAAACCGGAGCAGTAGATTTACTCTTGTCTGGCTCAGGAATTTTTACCATCTCGGTTACCTTAGATAATGCAGGTTGCGTGTCAGACGCTGTAGAACAGCAATTAGAAATCTACCCAAGTCCCGAAGCAAGTATCACAGGAGCAACGGAATTGTGTTCGGGTGTGTCAGAAACAATGGAAGGAGTAGCCACAGGTGGAACTTTACCATATAGTAAACACCTCTGGACACAGAGCGGCTCAGTACTAGGCGATGTGAATGTTCAAACCCCGAGCTTTTATACCACGGTGGTTAAACAATATGATCTGAGCTATGAAGTGACTGATGCCAATGGCTGCAAGTCAAAAGCCACGCACCAAATAGAAGTAGTGACCCCGCCAACGGCACAAATAAAGAGTCCGATGCCATCATATTGCAGTGCCGATGAAGCAGTTGCCCTTGATGGCAGCATGGCAACGGTGAGCGCCACGGGAGGAACATATGAGTGGTTTATAGATAATCACGGCTACAGAAATAGTACCAAGCACTTTGAGTATTGGTAACCATGAACTTAGTTTGATATACCGCTTCGGCTGCGAAGCTGCAAAAGTAAGTAGCCAGTTTGAAATTAAACAGAGTCCGTATGCAGAGATTGTCTCACCCGGATTACTTTGTAATGCAGCGGAACGGTAGTTCAATTGCAGGCAGAGAATCAGCAACCGCTGTTGGGAACCGGCGTATGGTCAGGCACTGGCGTGAGTGCCGGTGGCGAACTCAGCTTGAGTACTGCAGGGGTTTACCCGGTAACGTATACCTATACCACCTCGGGCAGTAGTTGTAGCTATGCTGCAGAGCTAGAAATTACCGTATCAGAAACCCCGAGTATCAACTTTTTACTAATACCATTGGGCTGTGTGAGCGATAGCGATTTTCAGCTTTCGGCAACAGGTACCCCCGCAGGAGGTGTAGGAGTCTATAGCGCCGTGGCAGGAGTTAGCGCAACGGGTTTGGTAAGTCCATCGGTATTTACCCCCGAAACAGATTATACCATAAACTACACATACACCACCGCAGTAGGCTGTGAGAGTAGTAGTACGCAGAATTATAGAGTTTATCAGACCACGACCCAAGTGATAGTCAATCCAGTGAGTAGTGTGGTTCCCGATCCGCATCCGGCTATGGGAAGCAGTAGGCAGCTGACCTGTTTCAGTGGTACGATGCTGATATGAAACCCGCAGCGTAAGCTGAACTTACAATCCGGCACATACCGATGCCGGAATATTTAGCTATTATCTTACCCAAACACTGAACGGATGTGAAAGTGAGTCCTTGAGCTGGTACTTGTATCCGTAACAGATTGCGGAACACAGGCGCCAACGGTAACCAATGTATCGGTATGCGAAGGCAGTCAGCCACCAACCTGACCGCACAGGCAACAGGAACGCTACAGTGGTATGCCGATGTATTAAAACAACAACCTTGCAAAGTGGCGGTGATTATGTTCTTGCAACAATACCTGCAAACAGGCAGTAGTAAAACCCATTATGTAAGAATCTTGATGGCTGCGAGAGTGCGGTAACCCTGTTAGTTCTCAGCACCCAGAGTTTACCAAAATGTAACGTTCAACTTACCTAATAGCAGTACAGCAGCGCAGTGGTCATAGAGTTGTCTGGCTTGGAGTAATCCGGCAGGAGGCGTGTTTGCTTTTAGACGGACAAACCATAAGTTAATTTGACCCAAGTCTATATTCAGATGAAAGTAAAACAATCAGTTACAATATACTAACAGTAGCACTTCGTGTAGTAAAAGAAGTTTCACAGAGCATTTTAGTACACGCTTTGGCGCAGGTGAGCATTAATAGTATCAATGCAAAATATTGCACTAGCGATGCCGATGTAACCTTTACCCATACCGGCGACCCAGCACGAGGCGAGTGGCAAGTAGTGCCGGGAGGCGTAACAGGTTCGGCAGTGCTTAAACCATCAGCATACAAAGGTAGCGCACAGACAACGGTAAACATACAGTTGAACTATACCGATGCCAATGGTTGCAAACCAGCAGCAGTAACACCGGTAAGCGTACAGATCTATGATTTACCAACAATTACGATGAGTAGCATTACAGGCAGATGTTCTGATGCCGCAGCCTTCGATTTGATTGATTATGTAGCCCCAAAGGCGGCAGTATAGCCAGTCATCAGGCAGTGAGCGGACACAGTTTACCCCAACACTTGCAAATAGGCTACAATACTCCT
Source organism: Bacteroidales bacterium (assembly GCA_016714605.1). GTDB lineage: Bacteria > Bacteroidota > Bacteroidia > Bacteroidales > UBA1715 > JADKDL01. The sequence goes on from JADKDL010000002.1 coordinate 404,611, forward strand.
GCAGTATTCCTATACCGATGCAGTGAGCGGCTGTAGCAACCAATCGGTCCTGACCGTAGAAATCTACGCATTGCCAACGGTAACATTTAGTATGACTAATCCGGTAGTTTGTATAGAACAGTCTGGCATACAATTATCTACCAAAGTAAGTGCTAGTAAACAGCCATCAACCAGTCAGCGCGCCAAGGTTTTTAGTGGAACGGGAGTTGTCGATCAGACCCCGTTAGATTATGTATTTCAGCCACGCACCGCAGGGTAGGAACGCACCAGGTGGAAGTTAACTATATCGATAAAGACGGGTGTGTAGCCACCGCAACACAAACTATAACCGTAGAAACCGTATCCACTCCGCAAGTAACTGGCAATACCGCCAGCGAAGAGTATCTGTACCCGAGCGTACCATCAAGCTACCAGTTACAAGCACAAGGTAGTGGCGGCGAATTGAAATGGTTTACCGATGCAGCTGCAACCGTAGCCTATGGCACTGGAGCAAGTATTGTACCTGCAGAAACACAAGTAAGCGAACACGATTATTATGTATATGAACAAAATAGCATTGGCTGTAAAAGCGATACTGTGCGCGTATTATGGATAGTAACCCCCTGTGTAGCACCCGAACAGCCTGTGGTAAGCGAGGCATCGCATTGTGCCAATGAACCAATACAGACATTAACTGCCACCGTGGGCGACAGTGGCTTATTGCTCGAATGGTTTGATGTGAGCCGTACAAAATTGCTAAAAGAGGGCACTAGCTTTACCCCAGACAGAACCGCAATGCAGACAGGCAATAATTTCTATTATGTACAAAGTCGTGAAATAATTGCAAGAGCCAGATGAGCGAAGTCAGGTACACCCTTACCACTGTGCCAGCACTACCCGAAGCCATAACCACTCAAAGCTGTTTCAATCCAGAGCAGCCCGAGTTAGCAAAAATAGAAGTGAGTGCAGGTGAAATTTATTGGTACGATGCACAGCAGAATCCACTCAGTCATTGTGAAGGACAGTCGGGTTGTGTACCGGGCAATATCAGTGAGTCGGGCAGTTATGTCTATTATGCCAAGCAGAAGCTAGGCGGCTGTTATAGCGAATTGGCGAAGATAGACTATCAAGCCTACCCAATACCATCGCCACAGCTTGAAGGGCCTGATAGTTTGTATTGCCGGAGCCATAGCAATAGGATATAACGTAGTCTCTACAACCGGAGAAAGCGAAGATGATAGTTACCAGTGGCACGTAAGCGGCAACCGCAGAAACTACGTGTTGGGTAAAGATGAGAGTCCCAACTACCGCATGGTAGACTACTCGAGCGCAGGTATAGATACCGTCATAGTAACCCAAAGTAGCAACGGATGTAGCGGCAGCGATTCTGTAGTTGTTTATATAGTCCTGCACAACCGCCTATTTTGAAGCAGAGTCCAAGCGAAGCTCTGGTAGTGATTGAAAACCAATCAGAACAGTCTAAGTTGGAAGAAGGCGGCGTACAGGTGAACATAGGAGTAGATTATTACTGGGATTACGGACGACTATATGACACCATATTGGTAAAGAACAATAGCAAAGAACAGCGCTTAGAATATGAATATGGCAAATACGAGATAATACTAGAAGCCATCAACGAGTTTGGTTGCGGTAGTCGCTATAGTCAGACGGATGTGCAGGTAGATATTACCTATGGCTTGTTTTCCCGAACGCTTTAGCACCAACCAATGCAGCACCGAAGTACATGTGTTTCCAGCCCAAAGGATATAACCTAGAGAGCTATGAGCTATGGATTTACGACAAGTGGGGTAACCTACTTTGGTACACAGACAAGCTCACCGACAAAGGCGAACCGGCAGAAGCATGGGACGGCTTGTATGGCCAATGAGCCATTAACCCTGCAGGAGCATACTTCTATAAATGCGAAGCCAAATATAAGAGCACGGCAATCCGTGGAAAGGAAAAAAGAAAGCCAATGGTAGATATACTAAAATGGGTAGTGTGTATATAGTCAGATAGTTATACAAATAATGAAGTGGTAGGATGAATTTATTTGGTTCATGCTGCCCCACTTTAGTAGGGTAGAGGAATGTGAATAGCATTAATAATTTATATACTTTTGCAATTTACAGATATGTATGTTTCTAAAAGTATTAAGCTTCTAAATTTTTAAAAATTTCGAAGATAAAGAATTGGAGTTTTCTAAGCGTTTAAATTGTTTTATTGGCAGTAACGGTGTTGGTAAAACGAATTTAATGGATGCAGTTTTTTATCTAGCCTTATGTAAAAGCAATTTTGTATCAGATTTACAAAGTATAAAACAAGGAACTGAAAGTTTTTATGTAGCTGGTGAATTTGTGAATGACAAAGGATTGTATCAGGTTTCAATAGCGGTAAATACTGAAAAAAAGAAGATAGCTAAGTTAAATGACAAAAAGTACGATAAATTAGCAGAACATATAGGCACTATCCCTTTAATTTTTATTACTTCCACAGATATTAATATTATAAATGGAAGTGGAGCTGATCGTAGAAAGTTTTTTGATTTGTTTATTTCACAATACGACAAAGAATATTTAAATGATTTAATTAAATATAATAGGCTTATTGAACACAGAAATAAATTATTGAAAAGTACTCAATTAGTAGATTATGATTTATTTTCTGTCATAGATGCCTCCCTAATTATATATGGTGAAAATATTGCAAAGAAAAGAAGATTGTTGTTGACTGAATTTAAAAAAGAATTTATAGTCTGTTATAATTTTATTTCTACAAAAGAAATTGTAGAAATGGAGTATGCTAGTCAAACGTCAAACAACGATTATAGTGATTTGTTGAAAAATAGTTTTGAAAAAGACAAAATTCTAAAATACACCACATCTGGAATTCATAGAGATGATTTTGTATTTAAATTAAATGAAATGGAACTGAAATTAGTTGGTTCACAGGGACAGAAAAAATCGTTTCTATATGCTCTTAAAATTGCTCAGTATAGACTTCTACAGCAATATTTTAATGAGCCTCCAATTCTTATTTTAGATGATTTATTTGATAAATTGGATAAGGAAAGAACCTCAAAAATGTAAGGTTGCTGTTGAGGAGATGATTTTGGACAAATATTCATAACAGATACAGACAAGGCACCTCTTGAACTTTTTGTTAATAAAGATGAAATTGAGCTTTTTAATTTGTATTAAAAAGTAACGTAAAGAGGGTATTATAAAGTAATAATGTAAAGAGGGTATTATCTTTATAATACCCTCTTTACATAGTGTTTTTATTCAATTAATCTTCAATCTCAATCATTTCGAAAGGTACTCTAATTATAGATTGATAATCTTCTCCTGCTTCTAACATGTCTTCATCATCTTCTTCATAGTACCAATTAATAACAACTTTATTGTCAGCTTTATGAATAGTCTCGAGTTTTTTGAAAACATCAAGAATACATTTAGAAGAGCTTGTGTTGAAATATTCTAACTGAATATTTACATTAGTTACTTCTTTTGGCGAAGAAGCATATTTTTCAAGCCAATCTACCATTGGTTTATAAAATTCAATTGAATTTTCAGGAATAGATCTTCCTTTTATTTCAATAAGTCCCTTTTGGTAATCAAAATTTACTGCCGGTGTTTTGGGAGTACCTTCTATTGAAATATTTTCCATAGTCGAGTTTTAGTATTTTTCTTTGCTTGTTATATTACAAAAATAATTATTATTTAGATTTGACAAAAGTAAAAATTAAAAAAAAAAACAATAATTATAGTAATATAAATCATCTTTTTTTAGAACTTATCTTTTTTTATGAAATTCAAAACTTAGAGATGTCACTTCTTCGAATTCTTTGCCTGCATCTAGTATTTCTTCATCTTCATCGTCATAATACCATTTTATCACTGTATTGTTCGGATTAAGATACTCTAATTTATATAAGATATTTAGTATTTGTTTTGAAGATGATGAGTTAAAGTATTCTAAATCAATAATAAGACCAACTGCATCTAGCTTCATTACCTCTTCACCATTGATTTCAAACCAATTAAAGACTTCTTTAAAAAAAGCATCGGCATTTTCGGGTCTTGAATTTCCTGAAATAGAAAAATGCTTATTTGTACAGTCAAATATAATTTCTGGAGTATATTTTGTCCCTTCAATTCTTAAATCTTTCATATTATGTAAAAGAAATATTAATTGTTAATACTAATGAAGAAACAAATTTATTAATAGTTTCAGTTCTGAAATCAATTTTGCCTTCAGCTTTTCTTACCATAAGAATAAGTCCTAATCCCGCGCCACCTTTATTTGATATTCCTCTTTTTTTAATTTTATGCAGGTAAAGTTGTTTTATACTGTTATTGTTCAATCCTTTAAGAAACTCAATGCGTTCGCAAATGGGCAATATTTTATTAATATTTATAGGATTAGAACTTTTTATTTCTATAGAGTTATTTAAAAGATTAACTTGAAACGAAACTGAATCTTCTTTTTCAATAAATTCAGAATGTTTGTAAATGTTTTCTAGACATTCGGTTGCAACAGAATATATTTTCTTTTTATTGCTAACATTTATATCATACTTGTCTAAAATTGTCCACAACTGGGTTAGTAGATTACTAACCGTGTTGTAGTCTATATTGTTATTTCTGTATGTTAACAATGGGAGTATTGTCATTTTATTTTGATAAATATCTATATCAAGAATACTCATTCTTCTGTTTCAATAAAATTAAATGGTATTTCTACAGCATCAGAAAACTCTTCACCTGCCTCAAGTAAATCTTCGTCGCCTTCTTCATAATACCAATTGATATTTAATTTTCCTGAATATAACTTTTTAATAATATTACCATATCTAACAAACATTTAGATGAAGCAGAATTAAAATAAATTAATTCAAAATTTATCTTTAGTGTTGTGGTGGATTTATTACTAATAATTATTTCTGACTGATTTTCTTCTATCCAATCAAAAAACTTTTGATAAAACCTTCTAACATCTTCTGGTCTGGAAAAACCTGATATTTCAATTGAATGGTTTTCCAAATCATAATTTATTAAAGGAGTAAACTCAGTAGGCTCAATTCTTAGTGATTCCATAAATGGGTTCATTGTTTTCATTAACAAAACTAACTGAAATGAACGAATATAACAAATAAATACCAATTTTTAAGATTCAAAACATGTTTTTTATTTGAAAAAAGTATCTATTTTACATTATTTCAATGTGTTACATTTTAAAATTTTATTATAAGTTTGTGCCATCAAATAAAAATAAAACTAGAGATGATCTGCTTTACTAATAAAACTGAATAGATAATTAGCTGTATACTAGTGAGTAATGTGCGGTATGATTATTAAATTGCATTTTAATCATAAAAACAATGCTGTAATAAAAATAATGAATGTTATGATATATTTTGAATTTCATATCGTGCAAGTGGGGTAATAGATTGATCGGTTATTTGATTTTTTAAATATTTATAGTAACCTGTTATCCCAATCATTGCAGCATTATCTGCAAGTGAATTTTAATTCGGGAAGAAAAATATTTAATTTTTTTGCTCTCCAATTTCAACCATTTAAAATTCTAAGACCTGAATTTGCAGAAACTCCACCGACAAAAACAATATCTTTTATTCCTGTTTAATTTTTGTGCTTTCAGTATTTTATCTGTTAAAATTTCTATTATTGTTTTTTGAATAGAAGCTGATAGGTCAATAACATTATTTTCAATAAAATGTTCGTCTTTTTTCAACTCATCTCTAATTAGGTAAAGAAAAGAAGTTTTTAATCCGCTAAAGCTGAAATTTAAATTTTCAATATTGGGTTTGTTGAATTTAAATTTATTTGCATCTGCCAAGTTTAGCATTTTATCAATTACTGGATAATAAGGATATGGTAATCCAATAACTTTTGCACATTTATCAAATGCTTCACCGGCTGCATCGTCAATTGTTTGACCAATAATTTCCATTTCTAAATGGCTTTTTACAACCAAAATTTGAGTGTGTCCACCAGAAACGAGAAGACACAAAAACGGAAATGATGGATGTTTTTTTTCCACACCCACTTCTCTAATAAATGCCGACAAAACATGACCTTGTAAGTGATTTACTTCAATTAACGGAATATTTCTTGCCAATGCGAATGCTTTGGCAAATGATGTACCTACCAATAGTGAGCCTAGCAAACCTGGACCTCTGGTAAAAGCTACGGCTGTAATTTCGTCTTTGCTTACCCCAGCCTGCTTAATAGCTAAATCAATTACCGGCACTATGTTTTGCTGGTGCGATCGCGATGCCAATTCAGGTACAACTCCTCCATATTTTATATGAACATCTTGATTGGCTATATATTAGATAGTAAAGTTTCGTTTCGAGTACTGCTGCCGATGTATCATCACATGAAGACTCAATTGCTAGTATTGTTACACTCATTAATTTATGCAGTTATTTCTGTAATATCAGAGTTTTGGTTACCTTTGCAAAGTTAGACTAATTAAGTAATAGATATAAAAAAAATAAAAAAAATATTATCCTTACTTGCTTATTTATTGAGCTTTGTTTTAGTGTTATTGCTATTACTCTATTCTGTTTTTAAATTAAGTATTGTACAAACTTATTTAACAAATACAATTGCACAATTGCTTTCAGAAAAACTTGAAGTAAAAGTAACTATTCAAAAAGTTGACTTTGTTTTTTTTAATGGATTGCAATTAGATCAAGTTCAAGTTTCTGGTATTAAAGGTGATTCGCTCTTTTTTGTAAATAGATTTATTCTTAAAATCAGTGATGTAGATTTTTTTGAACGTAAAGTTACGATTACCGATATTGAACTATCAAATGCTATTTGTACTATTCAAATAGATTCAATTGGAAATTCAAATTTTGATTTTTTAAAAAATATAATAAATTCATCCTCCTCCGATTCTACTTCTGCCGCATGGTCGGCAAGTGTAAATGGATTGATGATTAAAAATGCTAAGGTGAGCGTATCACAAGCTATTAAATCGGAAGTGATTGATGGCGAAATAGATTTTTCTAATTTGCAGTTTGATAGTCTTAATTTCTATGCCAATAATATTACATTTGAAAATAATATTTCTCATTTTATTGTTGATAATCTTTCCTTTAAAGAGAAGTCTGGTTTGAAAGTTAAAGATTTTGACGGTCGTTTTTTTATGAATGGAAACACCATAAATATGAGTAATGTTTCTTTAAATTTAAATAATTCAATCATTAAAGCCTACTTTCTCGATTTTTCTTTCGAAACATTTAAAGACTTTAGTAAATTCTCTGAAAAAATAAATATTAAAGCAACTTTTGAAGATGCCGTAGTTTATCCTTCCGATTTTAAGTGTTTTTATAGTGCATTAGTTAGTTTTGAAGATGCTATCCGTTTTTCTGGAAATATTAACGGAACCGTTCACGATTTTAAAGCCAAAGATTTTAGGATTTGGTATGAAAAGAACTTCTTTTTTCATGGAGATATAGATATGAGTGGTTTGTCGGATATTCATAACACCTATATTTTTATAGATGTAAAAAGAATGTTTACAAACGCTCAGAAATTTAACAGTTCGAAAATTGAAAAAGTATTAAAGATTAAAAAAGTAATTATTCCCGAAGAACTTAAAAGATTAGGTCAGCTTGAATATAAAGGCAATCTTACCGGATATATCAACGATTTTGTTTCTTATGGAAAACTTACTACAGAAAGAGGTGTATTGGCTACAGATATCGCGGTTAAAACCGATTCAATAACTTCAAATACTATCTTAAAAGGGAAGCTTAAAGCTTTAAATTTCGAACTAGGCAATGTTTTAAACAATCCCTTGTTTGGTAATTTAAGTTTAAATATAGGAATTGATGGTTTATTTGATTGGAAAAATAACATAGATGCTTATGTTAAAGGATCTATTTCAGAGCTTGTTTTTAATAATTATTCTTATTCTGGAATTAAATTAGATGGGCATATTTCTAAAAATTTATTTGATGGTGAATTGTTGATTAATGATAAAAATATCAATCTAGATTTTAAAGGAGTTCTAAATATAAAAGGTGCAGTTCCTGAACTAGATTTTACTGCGGTTGTTAAAGGGGCAAATTTAGCTGCTTTGAATTTGGTTAAAGATTCACTTTCTAGTTTTTCGGCAGATATTGAAGCTTCTTTTTTTGGTAAAAATATAGATGTCTCTAGAGGAAATGTTTGTGTGAGAAATCTCGAATATTCAAATAAAAATAGTGTTTTTATTCAATCGCAGGCAGATTTAATTGTAGATATGTCGGAAAAAGAAAAGCATATTCAATTACAATCTCAACTTATTGATTTTACTCTGAATGGAATGTTTTCTTTTAAATCTATTTTGATCAATTTTGATTTCATCTTGCATCATTATATTCCTTCATTGCCTCATTTAAAGGATTATAAAAACACATCTGATATTGCTGATTTTACTTTTAGTTCGCAAATAAAAGATGCTGATAATTTTTTCTTGACATTTTATCCGCAATTTGCAATTGCAAATAATTCATATATTGGAGGTAAGTATGTTTCCGAGGATAATTATGTGCAAGTAAATGCGGATTTTGCATATGTGAATTTCAATGATTATTCATTTAAAAATGTATCAATAAATACAGAAACAGAAAATGATGTGCTTGCCTTAAATTCCGTATTTGATTGTACTGTTTATAAAACAGAATTTGAAAAAGTTAAAGCTTCTGTTTTCTTGCAATCTGATACTATAAAATCAAAAATTGAATGGGCCAGTCAAAAAGCAGGTAAGTTTGCGGGAGAATTATCGTTTTCTGCTCTTTATCAACGTATTGATGAAAAAAATATTTTAGGTGGAATAATAGATAGTGGATCTTGTACTGTAAAAGATTCTGTATGGAGATATTCTGAAACTAAGTTTAATATATCAGAATCTGGTGTTGTGATTGATGGTTTTAAAATTGAAAATAAAACAGAAGCAATATCGGTAAATGGCAAAATTACAAAATCAGAGACTGACACCTTGCTGGTTTCTATTAGAGATTTTCAATTGCTTAATCTAAAGCCATTTATAAATTATGAGCGATTCCTTTTTGAAGGAGTTTTAGATTGTAATATCTATCTTCAATCGGCATTGCAAAATCCTAAACTTACCTCAGATTTGGTTGTTGATAGTTTAATTCTGAATAAAGAAAGAATTGGTAAATTATTGGTTAAATCTAGATGGAATCAACAAAGAGAAGCTTTAGAGTTGGATGCAGAGATTGAAAAAAGTTTCATAAAAATGGCTACTCTTAAAGGAGATATCTTTATGTCTACTAAGAAGTTAGCATTGAATTTGACTCTTGACAATCTCTATTTATCGGCTTATAAATCGCTCTTAAAATCTTCACTCAAAGAACTTAAAGGATATGCCAGCGGTAATATTTCTGTTCTTGGGCAAATTGATAAACCTCTTTTTTATGGCGATATTTTTTATAAAGGGCGGTGGATTTACTTTGAAAACGCTTAATTCTCCTTTTACAGTCTCTGGTAAATGTAGTTTTTTAGGACAGAAGATTGTTTTCGACAATAATACTTTGAGAGATAATAATTTAAACATGGCTAAACTCAATGGCTATTTAGATTTTAGTCCTTTTCCTAATTATCTTTATGATATATCTATCGAGGGTACTAATTTTCTGGCTTTAAATACTACAAGAAAAGATAATGAAGATTTCTATGGAACGGTCTATGTCGATGGTATTATTAATATCATTGGTGATTCGTTTCGTTCTGATTATAATATTGTTGCAAAAACAACAGGAAAGTCTGTTTTTAGTATTCCAATACTATCATCAATGGGAGAAATAAACAGTAATTTTATAGATTTTGGAAATTATAATGCCGACTCTGTTGCAAATCTTAAAAAAAAGGAAAAAGAAATTGGCTCGGAGTCTAATATTAGTTTTGATTTAGAAATAACGCCCGATGTTTTGATTCAAATTGTATTAGATGAAGTAGCCGGAGATATTATTAAAGCTCGTGGTACAGGCGATTTTAATATTATTTATAACTCAAAAAACGATGTTAATATATTTGGTGAATATCAAATAGATAATGGAGATTATCTATTTACATTAAGAAGTATTGTAAATAAAAAATTTGATATTGAGCCCGGAAGTACGATTCTCTGGACTGGTGATCCTTATAAGGCCGATATTAATTTAAATGCAATATATAGAACCAAATCATCATTATCAAATTTGATGAGATTAGTTGGCGATACTACTGACCGATACAAAAAGCGAGTGCCTGTTGAGTGTGTTATCGGTCTGAAAAATGAATTAATGAACCCTGAAATTGAACTTAATATAACTGTACCTACTGTAAATGAGGCAAATGAGATTATTACTAGTTTGTCAAAAGAAGATAAGAGTATGCAGTTTATGTTTCTTTTGGTTTTTAATAACTTTTTTTACGATCCTAATAATCCTAATAACTTAGAACTTTCTGGCAATTCAAACGCTCTGAACGTTACAACCATGGAGCTTTTATCTAATCAGGTAAGTAATTGGTTGTCTAAAATTAACAGTGAATTTAATATAGGAATAAATTACAGACCCGGTAATGAAATAACTACTGATGAAGTTGAAGTGGCACTATCAACTCAATTGCTGAAAGATAGAGTTTCGGTGAGTGTAAACGGAGTTACCGAGTTTGGAGTTCAAGGTACCAATGATGCAGGAGAAGCTACAAAGAGTACCGAAATAGTTGGTGACGTGAATATTGAGGTAAAACTCAATAAGAAAGGCAATCTAAGACTTAAAGGTTTCTCTCGTTCTAGCAATGATCCTTTTGATGAATCGAACTCATCTACTCAAGGTCTAGGCTTTTTTTATACAAAAGAATTTAATTCATTTGCCGATCTTGTCAAAAAAAACAAAAAAGCAAACAAAGAAAATTATAGAGACAGTATCTTACAGCGAAAAATAAATTCAGATACTGTAATAAATCGTCAATAATTAAGAAATATACTTAGGTTCATTTCTTATTCTTTTATAACTTTGATATATATAATCTTAAAAAATCTATTATTATGTTTTTGGCAATGGTAATTTTATTTGTTCTAGGCTATTTTTTTATAGCACTGGAGCATACTGTGAAAATTGATAAGGCTGCTACAGCATTGTTGTTAGGAGTGGTCTTATGGAGTGTCTACGTGTTAAATGGATTTGATATCCTTGGGCAGGGTTTTAGTGAAGCATGGACAAAGCATGGTGGTGGTAATTTAGAACATGTTGTTGAGTTTATTAAAGGTGATTTAGAACATCATTTGATTGAGATTTCTGAAATTCTATTTTTCCTTCTTAGCGCTATGACAATAGTAGAAGTTGTTGATAGACATGGCGGATTCAAAATAATTACAAACTTAATTAAGACAACTAAAAAAGTAAAGCTGTTATGGATTTTTAGTATTCTTACTTTTTTCATGTCGTCGGTGCTAGATAATCTTACAACAACTATAGTAATGTTAGCATTGCTTCGTAAATTGGTTGGTGATAAGAAAGAAAGATGGTTTTTTGCTTCAATGGTTGTGTTAGCTTCTAATGCTGGTGGTGCATGGTCACCTATTGGTGATGTAACTACGATAATGTTTATGGATGGTGAACAAACATTCGCTGGAGCTATGTATTAAAGATACTTTTTGGTGATTTAACATCATTATTAGTTCCTCTACTATTGTATTGAGCTTATATTAAAAAGTAATGTTGTTGCTCCTGAAGTCATTGCCGACGAAAATAATGAAGAGCGGGTTTCAAGTAAAGAGTCAAATTTATTATTTGTTTTAGGGGTGAGTGCTTTATTGTTTGTGCCTGTATTTAAGACAGTTACACACCTTCCTCCTTATTTAGGAATGTTGTTTGGACTCAGTATTATTTGGATTACTACTGAAATAATGCATCGAAAAAAATCTGAAGCGTTTAGAAAAAAATTCAATGTAATAGCTATTTTAAAACATGTAGATGTTGCAACTGTATTCTTCTTTTTAGGAATATTATCGGCAGTTGCAGCATTGCAGTCAGCAGGTCATTTATCTGTATTAGCAAATACATTAGATGTAAACATAGGAAATGTATATGGAATTAATATTGCAATCGGTATATTATCTTCAATTATTGATAACGTGCCGTTGGTTGCAGGTGCAATGGGAATGTATTCAGTTATGCCCGATTTTGTAGTAAATTTAACTCCGGAATTACTCGTTTACCTTAAACAAATTCAGTTTTCACAAATAGGCGAGTTGTCTGTTGGAGTAAATTCATTGTTAAGTCCCGAAATTCTTGCAGGATTAAAACAACTTAGTGCCGAAGATTTCCGCATACTTCAAACAATAGAAGCCGATAAATTATCATATGCAAAAGAATTTGTTGCTGATGGCAATTTTTGGAAGTTTTTAGCGTATTGTGCCGGTACAGGTGGTAGTATTCTTATTATTGGTTCGGCAGCCGGTGTTGCAGCAATGGGGTTAGAGAAAATTGACTTTGTTTGGTATTTGAAAAAAATTAGTTGGATTGCACTTTTAGGTTATTTATCTGGTGCAGTTGTCTATATACTCATGTTTGCATAAAATATTTGAATTGAAAATGTTTTTGATAGTTCAAATTCAAAAACATTTATATACTTTCTTTAAATGGGATATACTTTTTATTATGTATATCCCGTTTTTTTTATAACTTAGCACTAATAAATAGGTTGAATAAAGCTAATATATGTTATGAACATTACTCAGGGATTATTGCAAATAAAGCAAATTAGTGATACAATTGCAGAACAAGTGGGCGGTATGGCTAATGAAGTTGTAAAAGAAGAATTGAATTTGTTTGATATGACTTTAAAAGGAGGTTGGATAATGATACCAATTTTCATCATGTCTATAATTTCTGTTTATATATTTATTGAACGTTTTATGTCCATTCAACGTGCTGCAAAAGAAGATAGTACGTTCATGTCAGAGATTAAGAATTATATAACTCAAGGCAAGGTAAATGAAGCAATGGCTCTTTGCAAATCCAATCAGAGTACTATAGCTAGAATGATAGAAAAAGGAATATCAAGAATAGGACGACCTCTACCAGATATAAATGCAGCAGTTGAGAATGTTGGAAAACTTGAGGTGGCAAAGCTTGAGAAAGGCTTACCTACTTTAGCAACAATTTCAGGAGCAGCACCTATGGTTGGTTTCTTGGTACGGTAATGGGTATGATTGTAGCATTTTACGATATGGCTAATGTAGAAGGTGGAAACCTAAACGTTTCGGTACTATCTAATGGTATTTATACTGCAATGGTAACCACGGTTGCCGGTCTTATTGTTGGTATTACTGCATATTTAGGATATAATATTTTAGTTTCTAAAGTAGATAAAGTTGTTTATCAGTTAGAGCTAAGAACAACGCAGTTTATGGATTTATTAAATGAACCAATATAGCTATGTCTATAAAATCTAGAAATAAGGTAAGTGCTGAATTCAATATGTCATCAATGACAGATATTGTATTCTTGTTGTTGATTTTCTTTTTAATTACTTCAACAATGGTTAATCCGAACGGATTATTGGTATCTTTACCTAAAAGCTCAAATCAACCTTCGCAGAAAACTGCAACCGCTGTAACAATTACTTCCGATTTGCAATTTGCTGTAGAACAAGAGTATGTGCCATTTGAATTGTTAGAGTCTGCACTCAAAGCTAAATTGGCTGGTAACGACCAACCTGCAATAGCTATACATGCCGATAAAACAGTGACCATAGAAAATCTTGTAAAAGTTATGGATATGGCAACAAGAAATAAGTGGAAAGTTGTTTTAAGAACAACACCTTAACGTTTTTTTTATGACAGGAAATAATAAAAATAGTGCTTTAATTGGAGCAGTATTGTTTCACGTAATTCTGATTCTGATACTGATATTCAGCACCCTTTCTACACCACCACCCACATTTCCCGACCCAGAGGGTATAACGGTAGATATAGGTATGGATGAGACTGGAATGGGTGAGACTGAGCCTTTATTCAATCCAAATCCTGAACCTATTACTCCTGTTACTGAAACAGAAACCGAACCTGTATCTGAACCCGAAGTAGCTGATAATTCCCCACTTACTCAGGAAGATGATTCTCCTACCGAGGAGGAAATTAGAAAAGAAAAGGAACTTGCAGAAAAGAAAAAATAGAGAAGATTAGGAAAGAAGAGGAAAGAATAAAAAAAGAAGAAGAAAGAAAATTGCTTGAAGAGGAGAGAAAAAAGAAAGAGCAAGAAGACGCTGCTAAAAAGGCATTACAAGATAAAATGAATAAAGCATTTGGTCAGAATACATCTGGCAATTCCGGTTCTCAGGGTACTGCCGGAGGTACTGGAAATCAAGGTAAACCCGATGGAGTAGCCGGCGCCAATAACTATAAAGGAGGAGGCTCTGGAAATGGATATGCTTGGAGTCTTGATGGTAGAGGTGTGAGGGGCAGTTTTCCGCAAGCTAAAACCGGAATTCAAGTTGAAGGCAAAGTAGTTGTTGAAATATTGGTTGATAAACAAGGTAATGTAATTAAAGCTACACCCGGCGCCAAAGGTTCTACCACCGCCAACGAAGAGCTATTTAAAGCAGCACAAGAAGCAGCTATGAGAGCAAAATTCACCACAACCGAGTCTGATGCTAATTGGCAAAAAGGTTATATTACTTATATTTTTGATTTGCAGTAAATTACTTTCTAAATCGATTTTTTCAAAGTAAAACCCTTAGTCTCTGCTAAACCAAAACGAGCGGAGGAGGAATGGTGTAGTGGCTTCTATTCCATTTAGTATTTAAAAATAATGACAAAATCATGAGATTTCTATCATTAATTTTCATATTATCTTTAAATTCAATACTTGTATTGAGTCAAGAGAGTTTCATTTATTATCAAGATGGTCGACTTAAAATGGACACAAATCTTGTAGTAGAAAAAAGAGTTGTTAGGGTTTTCAATTTGAGTGAAATGGGTTTATTGGAAAATATTTATTCCAATTTAGAATATCCTAATTCTTCAAAATTTGCAGTAGAAGGGTTAGTTATTGTTCAGGTTGATATTAATGATGAGAACAAAATATCTTATAAGATTATTAGATATGCTGACCAAACTTTATCAAATGCAGCTGTAAAGGCACTTGAAACAAGTATTATTTTAGATTTCTTTTCAAACAAAAAAAAACCTATAAGATTTTATATACCTTTTATGTTTCAAATATTGGATGATTCATTTTATGATGATTTAAAAAATAATAATTCAATTGTTATACGAGGTGCATATGGTGCTTTAAAATCTTATATGGTTCCAATTAATAATAAAAAATAAAGGTGTTGCCTCGGACTTTATGAAGTAAGGGTAAAATATTGTTTTTAAAGGCATGGGTTACAAGTTTGCACTATCTGTGGAAGTTATAATTGAAAACTAGGTTTTAGAATTTTAAAAAGCAGTAATGGAGCAGTCCATCACTGCTTTTTGAATTTTGTAAACTAGGTTGTGGTCAGCTCGAAAACTAAGTAGTGGTCACTGCCAAAACTTAGTTTATGAAGTTTGAAAACTAGGTTTACGTGTTCGCCACAACTAGGTTTTCGTTCTCATGAGAACTAGGTTTACAAATATTGAAAACTAGGTTTACAAAACTCAAGAACTAGGTTTACAAATTTTACTTGTTTTATAGTCACTCTGTTAGGCGAAGCGTCTCTGTTAGGCGAAGCGTCCTCGCTTCGTCTAAGCATTCAAGGCCTCTGGCCTGTTTTAAGAAAATGTTTCCATTTTCAAGCCAGCATTTTCCCGTGAGAAAAGCTTCACTTATTTGAATAAGAAAGCTATATTGCACTCCAAAGAAAAAAATATATTTGCGAAGCATCAAAACGCACAAATGAGAATCATAAACCCCATATACGACCAAGCTTTAAGTACCCCAACGATCGCTACATTCTGGACATTGACGATGCCGCAGACGATAACGATATTGCCACAATAAAAGAATACCTGCACCGCGCCACCGAAGATGAGGAAATGCTTCTAAAACTGGAATTTGAAGAAGATGTAGAAAAAGAATTCCAAACCTTAGAAATGAATTTGGAGAAAGAACGCTCTGAGAAAGAACAAGCTTTGGTAGAAAAAGAACAAGCACTAGAAACCTTGAAGTCTACTATAAAGAGCCTGCACTCAATGAACATGTCTCTTGAACAAATAGCTTCAATTACCGGCAAAGACATCGATTTTGTGAAACAGGTGCTTTGAAAATTATTTCAAAGCAAGTGTCCTTTTAAGTAATTGCCAATATCGTCCAACTGAAGCAATGTTAACTTTTTCATCAGGTGAATGTGGGTACTGTATAGTAGGCCCAATAGAAATCATGTCTAAATGTGGGTGTGAGTTTCCAATTATTCCGCATTCCAATCCTGCATGTACTACTTTAATTTTTGCCTTCCTATTATATACTGCTTCGTATGGGTTTATTATTTTTTTCAGAAATGCCGATTCATAATTTGGTTTCCAGCCCGGATATGAGCCTGTTAATTCCACTTCACCTTTAAATAAAATACAAATATCTTTTATCGCTTTTCCTAAATTCTGTTTTTCTGTATCGTCCGAACTTCTCAATAGGCAATTTACTTCAATCGATGATTCTAAGGTTTTTATAATTGACAAGTTATTTGAAGTGCGTACGGTCAAATCTGCCGAATCTTCGTAAGTAATTACTCCGTTGGGAATTGTAAGTATTGCATTTATTATTCTTTCTGCATCTTTAGGTAGTAAACAAACAGTTGAATCTTTGCATTCTGTAGCTAAAATCGCAATGTCTTTTTCTATTGGGTAAAACTCTTCTTGAATATTAAGTGTTACTATTTTCATAAATTGCAGAAATTCATGCTGATTTATTTCTGGTATTACAATCGTAGCATGTGCTTCTCTTGGTATTGCATTTCTCATATTTCCACCTTCTACAGAAGCTATCTGAGCCCCAAAGCGAATCATCAATTGCTTTACTATTCTACATAAAACAATATTAGCATTTGCTCTGTTCATGTGTATATTCACACCTGAATGTCCGCCAAGTAATCCGGAAATCTTGATCGTGTACGTGATTCCTTTCGTCTGGATGTTTTGTGTTTTAAATTTAAAAATGCAGTTTGCGTCTTCTCCACCTGCGCAACCTATTATTATTTCTTCATCGTCTTCTGTGTCTGTATTTATGAGTATTGAGCCTTCAAGTGTATTCGGTTGCAAACCGAATGCTCCTATCATTCCTATTTCTTCTCCAATGGTAAAAAGTGCTTCAATTGGCCCGTGCGATATTGTTCTATCTTCCAATATTGCAAGTATCGATGCAGCTCCAATTCCATTATCTGCACCTAATGTTGTGTTTTGAGCTTTTACCCATTCGCCGTCTATAATTGGCTTTATTGCATCTCGTAAAAAATCATGCTGTACATCGCTGTTTTTCTGTGGCACCATGTCTATATGGGCTTGCAATATAATGGTTTTATTATTTTCAAATCCTACAGTTGCCGGTTTTTTAATTATTATATTTCCAACTGCATCTATTTTTGTATCTAATGATAATTGTTTTCCAAAAGTATATATATAATCTGTAAGTTCTTTTTCATGTTCCGATGGGTGGGGTATTGAACAAATATTATTAAAATGTTTCCAAAGTAATTTCGGCTCTAAATCAGTTATATTAGTCATGATTTTTAAATTATTAGAAAAGGTGATTTTAATTTTTCTTAAGAAATCTATTATTATAAATTATCTTGTTTTATATGATTCTACAAATTTAATAAGAAGTTGCTTATAATTTTCAAAAGCATAGAACGATATATTTTCATATCTATCATTTAAATCGTGATATGCTTTGTTGCCTCCAAGTGTGTATGAATAAAAGCTGGGAACATTCTTTTGGTGAAAAGGGCAATGGTCGCTATTGCAGGCAGCACCTCTTTTCTTAATAGTATTTAATAAATTGTATTTTGTATTTAAGCTATCAACTAGTTGAAATTCTTTTTCATAGAGTGTACTGTTTACAATTTGAATGCCTTCTTCTCCGGTACCTGCCAAGTCTAAATTCCATAGAAAAGCTATTTTTTCTAAATCAAACATTGGGTGGTTTGCAAAGTATGTTGAGCCTTTAAGTCCTATCTCTTCTCCTGAAAAGGCAATAAAAACTATTGTGAAATCTGATTTGTTTGTGGAGAAATAGTTCAATAATTCAAGCAGCATTGCTACACCACTTGCATTGTCGTTGGCTCCGGGGAATATTGCATCGCCAAAATTACCTAAATGGTCGTAGTGTGCTGTAAATACAATAAAACTATCTGGTTCTGTTTTTCCGGGCACATAGCACAATACATTACGGGTAGTGTATTGTGCTATGTATTTGTTCTTTATAGCAACTTCAATAGTCTTTATATCTTTTTTATATTCATGTATGTAAATCCATGTTTTGCTGGAAACAGAAATATCTGGCGACCATGTTAATTTAGATTCGCTATTGAAAACAACTCTATTGAAAACAGGTTCGTTTTCTTGTATTAATTTATATACTTGCTTCTTTTTAGTTTCAAATTCGGGTAATTCTGAAATTGCATTAAAATCAATCAAGAATATTTGATTTTCTTTTAATTTCAGAGGAAGATAGTTCGCTATTAAAAGTGAATCAATTGAAATATTCACAACTTCAAAATTTCCTTTCAAACTTTGCGAGTTGCCCGTTGCCAAATAGTCAGCCCCTGCTTTTAGAGTGTCTTGATTTACTATTAATAGGGTGCTGTATGGAAAGGTATTTACACTCACATCAAAATATTGTTTGTAATCTGATGCGAAAGCTATTCCATCTAGTTTAATAAATTCTTTTTCAATGTAATCAGATGCTTTATCAACTCCTTCGTTTGTATATCCTCTGCCGTTGAAATAGGCTGATGATAAGTGTTTTACCGTAGTCTGATATGATTTTAAGGAATCTTGTGAATACCCATGTAAACAAATACTTAATAACAGTACAGAAAGGTAGATATGTTTAACGATTGTAAATTTAAAATTTGGCATAATACTTTTTTATCATTGAAATGTATCAAGATTACTGATATCTATTTTAGATTTCTCTGAGCAATTTGTTTGATGGTTGAGACTCTAAGCATTGTCTAAAACTTTCAAAAAATTTCTTTGTATTTAGCATGTTCGTTCTCTGATATAATTTCACTAGATTGAATTCCGTTTTTTCTACACTTTCAATTACATATCTAATGGTAAGTAAATGAGTAGATAGTGCTGGTTGATAGGCGTAAAGTTTGTCAATATTTGTTTTTACTTCCGAAATTATTTTTGCTGCAATTAAAGTATCAAGTATGTATTTGATTATTCTTTCGGAGACATCAAGTTTTTGAGAAATTTCATGCGCAATAAATGCGTTTTCTCCTTTTTCAAATCGATTAACAATAAGTTCGGTCGTGAGTACAGACAAGGTTATTTTTGCCTCATGACTCAATTTATTTGAATTTATCTGTGTTTCATATTCCGATACATTTTGTATTGCATAAGACAATTCTGCTCCAATGAGTACAATGTACCAACTGGTTTGTAACCAAACTAAAAAGAGGGGTATAGCTGCAAAACTTCCGTATATGGCATTGTACTGGGCTACACCAACTTGAAATTTTATATATAAATATTGTGTTATTTGAAATGAAATACCGCCTATAATTCCGGCTATCATTGCCGACTTAAAATTTACTTTTGTATTTGGAATTGTCATGTAAATGAAGGCAAATACTATCCAAATTAAGCTATATGGTAAAATATTTAATGATAATGAAATGAGCCAACCAAAAGATTGTAGCCAAGCAATAGAGTTTGACAAGTGGTCTATATAGTTGCTTATAAATATTGTAGAACTGTTTGAAATTAAAAAAAACACCGGAGTAAAAATCATAATTGCCATATAATCAGTAGCTTTTCTTATGATTGTTCTTGGTTTTTTTATTTGCCATATTTCGTTAAATGATGTCTCTATATTTCCAAGTACTTTCATAACCGTCCATAAAAGCATAATAAGTCCGGCACCGGCAATTATGTCGCCATTGGTGTTGTTTAGAAATTTATGAGCCATTTCGAATACTTGGTCAAGAATTTCCTTTTTATCTGCAAAGTCTTCATATATCTGTGCTTCAAGTGTTTTTTCATAACCAAATCCTTTTGCTATTCCAAAAAACATTGCCACAATCGGAATGACTGAAAGCATGGTGTAATAGGTTAATGCAGAAGCTTTTTGAGCACAATTATCTTCTATTGAGCGCTTGGTAGCAATTATTATAATTCTTATTAATCTTATTAGCGTAGATCCATTCTTTATCTGATGTTTTAAATTTGGTTGCCAAATAATATTTGTAAAGAAATCAATCTTTTTTTTAATTTTTTTTATCATTATACTGCTACTTTTTTAAGGTCTATTTCAGTTAAGTATCTAAAAGAAACTGAACAGAAATTTGTTGTGATGGTTTATTGCAATGGATTTAAATAAGCTTAAATTTATCGTGTCTTTGTATTCTAATACAAGCGTTTGAATACATTTTCTGAGTGTAAAGTTTTGATAATTATATTAAAAAAAAATCTTCCTCTCAAAAATTTGATGTAAACTATAACATCAAATTTAATGAAATGTTTCTAAGTTGGTTTAAAATAATTCTAATTTCTTATATTTGCCTATATTTTTTTAGTTAGAGAATGCGAAGTTGTATTTCTGTAACGTATTAATTAGAGATTTATAGATACAAATAGTTAAATAAAAATCAGTATGAAAATAGGTAAAAAATTATTGTTAATAAGTGTTTTAGTAGTGGTTTTGTCTGCTTCAATTTTTGCCGGACATAATTGGAAAAGAGTGAATTATATGGATTCAACTATCTTTTCTGCAATAGTAACCGTTGATAATAAACCTGCAAAAGCCGGTGATATTGTTGGTGCATTTGTTGGTTCAGAGTAGAATGAGTAAGCTACGGTGTTTATGAATAATGACACGGCTTATATCTCTTCAGTAATACATGGTTTAGAACCGGAAAAAGTGGAATTTAAATTTTGGCAAGCCGAAACAGATAAGATATTTGTAGTAGATACAACAATTACTTCAATTATGGTGGAAGTGAATTTGTTCAAAATTAAAGTTGCTAAAAAATAATAACAACTTTAATCAATATCGAAAGGATTATATCTTCTTGTATATTTTTGTGTAGCAGAGCCATAAGATCTTCTATTGGCTCTTCTTTTTAGCTTTTTATTTCTATGCTTTTTTAAGTCGCTATCAGAGCCCATCTTTTTCTTCTTGGCATAGCTATCTGTGCTTAATTCTATTGAAGATCCTGCTGTTGCAATGTTTGAATGTAATACATAGGTATTAATCTCAACACTTTCAGAGTTACAAAGTGCTGAATTTCCGCAAATTATTAGTAAAGATATAAATATTACTAATTTTGTTTTCATGTGTTTGTTTTTTAATTGTTTTTTTTATTCTTTCAAACGGTACATTTATTCTGACAATCTTTTTTTATATATATTGTAAGGAATAACACAATTATTGCTACCTATAGGAGATTAAAATTTTATAGCGAAATATAGTTAATTTGATTCTATGCTTCAAAGAAAAAAAAGGTGATTTAAGTTGCTTGTAAAGGGGAATTAATATCATTCTTTAAATTTTTTTACAGAGATGTATATTAAAAAAATAAGTTATATTTGCAGAGTTTAAATTTTAAAATTATTTTATTTAAGTATAACTATTATTAACCAAAATTATTTAATTATGAAAAAATTGCATTTATTATTAGTTGGAATGTTAGCACTTAGTGTTAGTTTATTTACAAGTTGTGGTGAAGAAGAAGTAGATCCAGAAGCACCAAAATTAAACTGGACAAATTATGACGGAAGTGATAAATCAGTTTTAGTAGGTGAAGCTGTTTCTTTTGAATTTGAAATTGAAAAAGTAACAAATGACATTAAAAGTGTAGAAGTATACTATACAGTAGGCTCTGGTGATGATTTTTATCTTTGTAATACCGCTGATAGTTCTAGTGCTCCTAAAGATGGTGATAAAATAAAAGTATCTAAAACATTCACTGGTGTTGGAGTTTATCCTTTTGTATTTGTTGTTACAGATAAAGAAGATTTGAAATTTACAGATACTGTAAATGTAACTGTTGAGGCTGCTTTTAACTGATCAAGGTTCTAAAACTTTAGGTGCTTCAGGTGCTTCAACAGGTAGTTATTATTCAGTTGAAACTAACACAGTTTATACAACAGCTGATGCTAAAACAAATGTTGCAAAAATTAATATCGTTTATAACTATGATGCTACTGACGGAGCACAAGTTTATTCACCAAAATTAAGTACAGCATTAGGCTCTTTGACTGGTGTAACTGAAACTAAATTCGTTAAATCTACAATTGCTTTTGCAACTGCAAAACCAGCTGATTTAACGGCTGTAACTCCTACTGAAACAAAAATTAAAAACCTTGCAAAAGACGATGTTATTGTTTTTAAAACTGAAGCTGGTAAAATGGGTATTTTCTTAGTTGAAAGTATTGTTGCTAGTGCAGATGGAACTGCCGTATTAAAGATTAAAGTGAAATAGTTTTAGAAATAAAACATATTTTATACCTAAAAAGGGTTGATAACTAATAATTATCAACCCTTTTTGATTAAAACAGTAATGTTTAATATCTTGCTTCAAAGAAAACTAACAATCAATCAGGCATAAAAACATTCGTTTTTTTTGAATTGAGAATTTTTAGTAATAGCCTCATTTGTAATATGTAAACTTAGGATTTTATTAATTACTGTTTTGATTTGCAAGTTTTGTTTGTGCTAAATTTTTAATTTAAAAAAGATGAGAATTTTATTAATTCAACCAATTGTATTTACCGATGTAGAATACCGTGTGGCACTGTCTGTACCATATTTAGGCATTAAATCTCTTTTTGCACCGCATGCCTTAGCAACTATTGCAGCACTTACGCCACCTGAACATGAAGTAGTTATTTTTGATGAAGCTATTGAGGGTGAAATTGAAAAAGCATCATTTACTATTAAGGATTTTGATATTGTTGGCGTACACATAACAACAAATTTGGTTGATAGATGTTTTCAAATTGCATCATATTTTGAGGTGAATGCTCCAAAGGTTTATCGTGTAGCAGGAGGTATTGGTATCTCATTAATATCTAAAGAAAAAACCGAGTGCTTTCAGTCACTCTTTTATGGTGAAGCAGAAGAAACTTGGGTTTCTTTTATAAGCGATTTTATAGATAATAACCCAAGTAAAATATATAGAAAATATACACACCCCAACATGGAACAAGTTCCTATTCCTCGTTGGGATTTGATTAAAAACAATATATCAAAGTACGGTACCGTACCTATTCAGACAACAAGAGGCTGCCCTTTCGATTGTAATTTCTGTAATGTGATTTATACCTATGGTCGGAAAATGAGGTTTAAAACCATTGCACAAGTCATCGAAGAGGTTAAGTATTTATATTCACTTGGTGTGAAAAATTTATTTTTTGCCGATGATAATTTTGCCGGAAATAAAAAATATTGCAAAGATTTACTAAAACAATTAAAAACTTTAAACAATAGTTTTAAAGTTCCGCTTACGTTCATGACTCAGCTTGACATTACTATTGCTCAAGATGATGAGTTGCTTGAACTTCTAGCCGATTCTAATTTTGTAGAAGTAATGATAGGTATTGAATCTATTAATGTCTCTTCGCTTTTAGAGGTTAATAAACTGCAGAATACCAAAAATGACATAACCGATGCGGTACTTAAAATTCAATCGTACGGAATTTCTGTTTTTGCTCACATGATTGCCGGTTTCGACAATGATACGGTAGACACGTTTGAGCATATCGAATTGTTCTTTAAAAAAGCAAATTTAACTGAGTATCTCCTACATCCGCTTATGGCGCCTCCGGGTACTAAGTTGTGGTACAAATATAAAAGAGAATCACGGGTTATTGATGTAGAATCTACCGTGCTCAAAAACTCAACCGATATTGTGCCTAACATCGTCCCTAAAAGCATGAGCAGAGTGGAACTCATGGGTGGTTTGCTTTCGTTTTGGAATAAAGTTTCTGATGTGGAACATAATTTCTTGCGGGCTCAAGCTTATATCGATGGTATTCAGCGAATTCCAAATATTAAAAATCCTGGAATTGCAGAATTGATGAAAATGAGAAAAGAGATTTTTAATACATTTATTTATTTTAGTTTCAAAGCTAATAAAAAAGATAGAAGTGCTTTTTTGAAATTGATTAGGAAAATGATAAAAAAATCGCCCCTTTTGGTAAATAGAGTGATTTTTCTTTATACAAATTATTTAATGGGAGTAAAGCGTGTTAAGATATATACTAATATGCTTTCTGAACAAATTAAGAATGAATCAAAATCAGATTTTAGTTTAAATATACTCAATTCTGATGTTCCAATTTCTGAAAATATAATAAAGAATATAAGCGAGATTTTTCATTTTACAAGTGATATAATTATAGAACATTTAACGTCGAAAGAACTGGCTCAAGATGTTTTGATCGAATCTGTTACCGATTTTAATGATTTGTTTGGTGCCGATTTTATAGAATTTGACACACATCAGAAACAAAATTTAAGAGTTTGCACTGTACGGGTTATTAATTCCGGAGATTGGAAGGGAAATAAAGAAAGTAAAGAAAAGGAGAATGTTATTTCTAAGGGATTAAATCTTGATAATCATCAAGATTTGTTAAATATACTTGATAATAATATAAGATTCAAAAATCAATTACTTACCAAATAGATTAAATTATAAAGTCTGAAATTAGAAAAATTTCAGACTTTATAATGATGTTAATTTTTTTTACTATATGTAAAAAATCTATTTTTTTTTATTGAATAGACTCATCTAAAGCTTTACCAGGCTTAAATTTTGCAACTTTTTTCGCAGCAATTTTAATTTCTTTTCCGGTTTGCGGATTTCTACCTGTACGTTCAGATCTTTGGCTCACACCAAAAGTTCCAAAACCTACTAATTGTACACTGTCACCTTTAGAAAGTGCTCCTTTTACTGCAGACATTAATGCATTCAGTGCTTTTTCTGAATCAACTTTTGTTAAACCTGCTTCTTCTGATATAGCAGCTACTAATTCCGATTTATTCATGTTTTTTAGTTTTTATTAAATTATCAATGTAATTCAAATATATAAAAAAAAACTATATTTCAAATAAGTATAAAACAAAATAAATAAAAATCTTAAATACTAAGTTTAATAATAATAAGGTAAGGGAGTTATTATAGTAAAACGAAGCGCAGAGGCTGTTTTGGAATTGAAAATTAAAAAGTGACTCCGCAGGGATTCGAACCCCGAACCTTCTGATCCGTAGTCAAATGCTCTATCCAATTAAGCTACGGAGCCTTTTTAATATTCCCTTATTTCAGGGCTGCAAATATATTACTGTTTTTTTTATTTTCAAATCTTTTTTTTATTTTTTTATTTTTCAATTTTCATTTATGGTTATTTATTATATTTTCAATTAATGTATTGCAATTGCATTCATATTTTTATATTTGTGTATATGCTATTATTAAAATGAAGATGTCAATATTTAGTTGAGTACAAATAAAGTTAAAAATTAATAGTTTTATAATCAGATGTTTTGATAGTTTGAAATAATTTAAATGAATTTATATAAAACGTATTTATGAAAAAAGTATTTAAAATTACAGGTTTAGTCGTGCTTTTGTTGCTTGTTTTTGTGATTTTATCACCTTTTTTATTTAAGGGTAAAATTTTAAAATTAGCCAAGAGCGAAATAAGTAATTATGTTGATGCTAAAGTTGATTTTTCGGATCTCGACTTAACTATATTTAAAAGCTTTCCTTCGTTCACTATTAGTGTTTCAGATATCAGTGTTCTTGGCATTGGTCGTTTTGAAGGTGATACTCTCGCTCTAATAAAAATATTTATGTAGATGTTGATTTTATGAGCGTTGTAGCTGGTGGGAAAATTGGGGTATCAAAAATTGTTCTTAATACTCCATATTTTAATGGTATAATGTTGGCCGATAGTACTGCAAACTGGGATATTGCTAAAGCTGATACTGCTAGCACTCCTTCTGATACTGCATCTGCTCCTTTGGAATACAAAATTTCATTAAAGCATTTCGAAATAATTGATGCACATGTAAATTATTCTGATTTTACATCGGGTACTTTTTTGAAAGTCAAGAATTTTGACATGAAGCTTAATGGTGATTTTTCTGAGAAAAAAACAATGCTTGACAATACCATTTCAATTGAAGATTTGTTCCTTGAAATGAGTAAGATAACATATCTAAATCATGCAAATTTCGCTTTTGATGCAAAAATTGATGCTGATATGGAGAATAGTAAGTTCTCATTCCTTGATAATTCATTGAAAATAAATGCAATGGAGTTGCTTTTTCAAGGCTGGGTTTTACTTAATGGAAACGATATTGATATGGATGTTTCTTTTGGTCTAAAAAATACTGATTTTAAAGAATTATTATCTCTAATACCAGGTGCTTATAAAACAGACTTTGAGAATGTAAAAACAGAAGGGATTTTATCTTTTAATGGAAATGCAAAGGGTAAATATTCTGATAGTTTAGAGCTTTATCCAGCTTTCAATTTAATTTTGAAAGTTGCAGATGCTTCTGTTAAATATCCTGACCTGCCAGGTACAATCAAAAATATTCAGCTAGATCTTACTATTGATAATGCCGATGGCGTTCTTGATAATACTATTATTGATTTAAAGCAATTACATTTAGAATTAAATAAAAATCCTTTTGATATAAAATTGCTTGTAAAAACTCCATTATCCGACCCTTATCTTAATTGTAAACTTATTGGAAATTTGGAACTCTCTGAAATGAAAATTTCATTCCTCTTGATTCGACTGAACTGCAAGGACAAATAAATTCTAATATTGCTGTAGAATGTTTTGTGTCTCAGATCGAGAAAGAAGAGTACGAAAAAGTGAAAGCTGAAGGTGATTTAACCATTTCTAATTTTAAATATGTAGATGCAGATTTTCCTCAAGGAATATTAATATCAAATGCAAGTTTTCAATTTTCTCCACAGTATTTGAATATTCTTCAGTTGAATTCAATAATTGGAAAGTCTGATTTCTCTATAACTGGTAAAATTGAGAATTTTATTCCGTACATTTTAGCTAATCAAACAATTATTGGTGATATTACATTTAATTCAACATATTTAGACATAGATGAATTAATGGGTACTGAGCAAGATGATGCCACAATTGACTCAGCGACTAGTACTGTAGATAGTTCAAATTCAGAACCTTTACAAATACCTAGTAATATTAAGTTTAATTTAAACACAAATATTTCAACAATAATTTATGATGGCATCAAGATTACTAGCGAATCGGGTCAGATAAGCATAAACAATACAATTGCAGAAATAAAAAATTTAAAGCTAAAAGTCCTTGATGGGAATGTTAAATTGCAAGGTCTTTTTAATACTCAGAATCCTTATAAACCATTTATTGATATAAACCTAGATGTAGATAGACTTTCTATCGTTGAAACGTACAATACATTTGATATTATAAAGGAAATGGTGCCATTTGCAAAATATTGCAAGGGTATTTTTGGTTTGAATATTGATTTTTCGTCAATGTTAGATGCTGAATTATCGCCTGTTTTAAAATCTGTAAATGGTAAAGGTAACGTTCTGACAAAAAACATAACCTTATCTGAATCCAAAATCCAAGGTGTTCTGGCTGATAAACTTAAACAAGAAAAGTATAAAACTATAGAATTAAAAGATATGAAAATATCTTTTGAAATTATTAATGGAACAATTAAGACCAATCCGTTTGACTTTAATTTTAGTGGTAACACATCATCTGTTTCGGGCAGTAGTAGTCTAGATCAGTCAATTAATTATGTAATGAATATTGCGGTTCCAAAAAGTAATCTTGGAAACGCAAACGAATTTATAGATGGACTTATGTCGCAGTTGCCCACTATTGGTGGAGTAAAACCTACTCTAGGCGATAAATTGTTTTTTGATATTGTAATGAAAGGTAATATTCTTAATCCAAAAATTTCTTTTATACCAAAAACCTCTGCAAGTGGTGCTAGTGTAACCGATCAACTGAAAAATGAGTTAACTAAGAAGAAAGAAGAGCTTAAACAGGAAATAGATAAAGCTAAACAAGAGGCAGTTAAACAAATAGAGGAAACCAAACAAAATGTTACCAACGAGGTGAAAAAAGAGGTTGAAGAAACTAAAACTGAGGTGAAAAAAGAAGTGAAAAAAGAAGCTCAGAAAAACTTAAAGAAATTGTTGAATAAATAGTTGCGTTTAAAATTTTGATTTGTAAATATTTTATTATTATGTTCTTATGATTAAAGTAAGAGCTTGATAATAAAATATTTTTTTTAGAATTAAAGCATTAAATATAATTCTGTACTTTTAGAATGTTCTGTAATTCATTGAAAAACATCCTTGTAAATAATCTTATTATTTTAGATAATGTAAAAGAGTATCTTGAAGAAGATATAAATATGATATTTATTACCTATATAAAATTTGTCTCTTAAAATCTATTTATTATATTTACCCACTAGACAATAAAATTTATTCTTTATGATTAAGAAAACAACACTTCAAGGTTATGTTGTCATATTAGCTGTTTCGTTAGTTATTTTTCTGCTTACTAATGTAATAGCTGTTTATTCGTATTACGAAAATGTTTTTTTCGAATCCTTTATTCAAATACATAGAGAATTTCCGGTAATGTATGTGTTTAATATATTTATTATTATAGGATTACCTTTGATTGGGGCTTATGTATATTATAGATTTTATGAATTATTGCTAATCCATGAATCTGAGAATAACCAAATAAAAGAGAGTATTAATGCAAGTATATTATATACAAAAAAACTGATTGATAATGATTTGAATTTTGACCTTGAAGTTCAGTCAGATGATGTTTTGGGTACTTCATTAAAGACATTGAGAAATAGACTATTGTCGAGTAGAGAAGAGGAACAACAACGCAAAAAAGATGATGAACAGCGAAATTGGTCGACCGTTGGGTTGGCTAAATTTGCCGATATATTAAGGTTAAATAATAATAATAATCTTACCGAATTAGGATACAGCGTAGTAAGTAATTTGGTGAAATATTTAGATGCTAACCAAGGAGGATTTTATGTGTATGTAAAGTCTGCCGATAAAAATGAAAGAGATTATTTTGAGCTTTCGGGTTGTTACGCCTATGAAAGAAGACGAATGATTTCGCAAAAAATTAATATTGGAGATGGTTTAGTAGGTAGATGCGGAATAGAGCGTGAATCTATTTATTTGACTGATATTCCGAAAGATTATATTAAAATTACATCAGGTTTAGGTAAAGAAGTGCCTACAATATTGTTGTTAGTTCCATTGATAGTAAATGACAGCTTGCAAGGCGTAATGGAAATTGCATCTTTCAAAGAACTTGAAAAATATCAAATAGAATTTATAGAGAACGTTGCAGAAATTGCAGCGTCAACAATTGCAGGCGTAAAAATTAATATTCAGACGGCTAAACTTCTCGAAGAGTCTAGAGCACAAGGTGCCAAATTATCCAGACAAGAAGAGGAGATGAGGCAAAATATGGAAGAGATGAAGATGCTTCAAAAGGAAGCTGCCTTGCAAAGCGAAGAGTTTGTGAGCTTCTCTAATTCCGTAAACCATACAATGATTAGAGCCGACTTTATTGTTGATGGTACCTTACTTTATGCTAATACCAAATTTTTAAATAAATTAGGATATTCAGGTAATTCAGAAGTAGAAGGTAAAAGTATTTTCAATTTCATTAACCCCAAAGATCACGATTGGTTCAATAAGATATGGTCAAATCTCTCAAAAGGGGGAAGGCACTATGAAGGTTTTATGAAACAAATGGCAAAAGACGGCAGAGATGTTTGGACACTTTCTACTTATACCTGTGTAAAAGATGACAGCCAAAATGTGGTGAAAATTTTATTTCTAGCAATTGACACAACCGAATTTAAGAAGCAAAGTATTCGGTATGAAGGAATGATAGCTGCTCTAAATAGATCAAACTTAAGAGCTGAATTTTCTATGATGGGTGAGGTTGTTGAGTGTAATACCAATTATCAGAATGCTTTAGATTTTTCAATTGATGAAATTACAAAGCTTACTATCTTTGAGCTTATAGATGTAATTGATGCCAGTAAAATAAAGAAAAATTGGCGTCAGATACTTAAAAATATACCTTATGACGAAACTTTAAAATATAATAATAAGGAAGGTAAAGAAATTTGGCTCAATGGCGTATTTGCACCTGTAAAAGATATGTATGGAGATATCTCTAGTATTGTATTCATGGGGCATAACATCTCAGAACAAGTACTTGTAGAACGACAAGTCGAAAGCCAAAATGCGATACTCAAAAAACAAGAAAAACAGTTGCAAGAAAATCAACTTATTCTAGAGCAGAAATTGAAAGAGGCTACCGATGAAATGCGTTCGCAATTAGATAAAATTGAAAGAATTAAAATTCTGAATGAGAAAACTTTAGAAGGTGCACTTGACGGTATTTTTACATTTTCTGAAACGGGTAAAATTACATTTCTTTAATAGAGCTGCTCAATTGTTGTGGGGATATTCTGCTTCTGATGTAATTGGAAAAGATGTGAAAATACTATTTTCTGATGCCATTATAGCTTCAAATGATTTTGTGAATTCTATTGTTAATACTTATAGCGAGAAAATTGTTGGGGTTAGGCAAGAAATTCTTATTTCTGATATTAATAAAAATGAAAAATCTGTATTGATACTTCTTTCCGAAGCTTCATATGGTGACGACCAAACGTTTACCGCTTTTGTACAGAATATTGAAGTTGAATTGTTTTAATTACAGCTTTGTAGTCATTATAATATGAGATAAAGCATACTATCTCATGTTTCTTGTTTTATTATTTTAATAATGTAAATCATATTACTATTTACATTATCTCAATGTCTAAAATTTCAATTCATTAACTGTTTTTTTGTTACTTGCTACTATTATAATTAATATAATAAATAGGTAAAAACAATATAATTTATTTATATGAAATCATTAACAATAAAACAGAAACTCAATGGACTAACATTGGCTTTATTAATAATATTTATTTTTATTGCTGCTTTTTGCTTTTGGGGTATTAAAAAAAATACCGAATTGGAAAATATGCTAAAAAACACCAAGCAGATAGAAATAAATATATTAAAACTTAGAAAAGCCGAAAAGAATTTTCTCGCAAGAGATATCATTGATAAAAATTATTTTGAAACCGGCATCAGTTCTAATTTGCTAGAGTTTGATTCTGTAGTAAAATCAACTTTGAATTTAATTGATTTAATGCAGAATTATCATAATGAAGAGGAATTATTAAATTCTTATACTGGTATAAGATTATCATTGGAAAATTATAATGCTTCATTTAAAAATATTGTCGTAAAAAGTAATGAAAAGGGTTTTAAAGATTGGGGTTTTAGAAGGTGCTTTTAGAAAGGCAGCACATAAAACAATGTCTGCTTTTGAAAAATCAGGTAATGATAATCTCCTTAATTCTATATTATTCTTAAGAAGGCATGAGAAAGATTTTTTAATTAGAAAAGAAGAAAAATATGTTACTGAATTTAATGATTTAGCTGAAAAGGTTTCTCCAAAAATTATTAAAGCTGGATTAGGAAATGTTTTTAATGATTATGTTGATGGTTTCAATAAAGTTGTAGAAATAAATAGAGAACTTGGTCTTACCTATGAAGAAGGTCTACAGTTGGATCTAATAAATAAGGTGAACGAAATAAAACCAATTTTAATTGAATTTGAAAACTTGCAAACGCAGAATGCAGAAAACCATAAAAATGAGGTTATGTACCTAATTATATTAGTTATTGTATTAAGTCTGATTTTGTTACTTATTTTTACAATAGGCTTTTCAAGAAGTTTATTATTCCATTTAGGAGGTGAGCCTCGTGAAGTTGCTTTAATTGCTGATAGTATTGCAAGTGGAAATTTAAATGTTGAAATTGAAAATGCTGAATCTAGAACCGGAGCTTTAAAATCTATGTATATAATGGTAGAAAAGTTAAAGGAGATTATTGGAAGTGTTTCAAATGGCATTGAAAATATAGCATATTCAAGTAAAGAATTACATTCTACAGCTGCAAATGTTTCGGAGGGAGCCTCAGAACAAGCCTCTACAATAGAAGAGATTTCGTCTAATATTGAAGAAATATCCCTGAATATTCAGCACAACACAGACAATGCTAATCATACAGAAAAAATTGCAAATTCTACGGTTAATTTAATAAGTGATGGGAACAAGTCTACCGAACAAACGATAGTTTCAATGAAAACCATTGCCGAAAAAATTACAATTATCAATGATATTGCATTCCAAACAAATTTATTGGCACTCAATGCTGCCGTTGAAGCAGCACGAGCAGGTGAACAAGGAAAGGGTTTTGCTGTTGTTGCCGCAGAGGTAAGAAAATTAGCTGAGAGAAGTAGAATTGCGGCAGAACATATTGATCAACTTTCTAAATCAAGTGTTTTAATTGCTGAAAAAGCTGGTGTCCAATTAGCTGGTATTGTGCCTGATATTGTGAAAACAGCATCGCTTGTTCAAGAAATTGCAGCTTCCAGTTCCGATCAAAGTACCGGCACTAAACAAATAAAAGATGCTATTCAGCAACTTAGCAATGTGACTCAAGCCAATGCAGGTGTAAGTGAAGAATTAGCCTCAAGTGCAGAAGTACTTTCAGAGCATGCAGATGAATTACTTAAAGCTATTAATTTCTTTGTTAATAAATCGGAAGATACTATAGAATCTAAAAAAGTAAAGGATAAAAAAGTAAAGGATAAAAAAGTTGAAGTTGAAACACTAAAAAAGAGCAAATCTGCATTAGTAGAAAGAATTAGTAAAAAGTCTGAAACGCAGGTTAAAGAAATTGAAAGAAAAACTCCAATTGAAGAAAAGATATCAAAACCTAATGTGAAGATTGATGATTCGAATTTAAAAACAAATTTAAAAACAATCACAAAATCAGATGCTAAAACAGATACTAAAAAAGACGTAAAAAAAGATGTAAAAACACTGATTGAAGAAAAAAAGAATAAAGAAGAGAAAAAGATTATTCAATCAAATTTACAATCTAAAGTTCCTATTAAAAATACAAAAGGAGTGAAATTAGACTTGGGTGGAAATGAACCTGATGATGAATTTGTTCATTTTTAGTTAGTTATGTTGATTTTACCATTTTTTTGTTTAGGTTATCAATATTCTTTATTGTTAAAAAAAGGTTAATAAATATTCATATTAAAAAAACTACCAAAATGTGGTTTTATTAAGGAAAAATACTAATTTTGCACATGTAATAAAAAAAGGATTAGATCAATGGCAAAGAAAGAAGATTATTCTCAAGAAAGTAGTTTAGAAAAAATTGAGGAGACCCTTAGTAAAACAGAAAGATTTATTGAGAATAACCAGAAAAAACAATTGTGGTTATTACGGCTGTACTCGTTTTTATAATAGGTGGATATTGGGCTTTTAAGAGTTTTTATATAGCTCCAAAAGAGATAGAAGCACAAAAGGAAATGTATATAGCTCAGTATTATTTTGAAAAAGATTCGTTTGCTTTGGCTTTAAATGGAGACGGACAGTATTTGGGTTTTTCTGAAATAGCAGCCGATTATGGATTAACTAAATCAGGTAACCTATCATCTTACTATGCTGGCTTATGTAATTTTGCATTTAGGGAATTACGAAGAAGCAATATCAGATTTAGAAGATTTTTCTACTGATGATATTTTTATAGGTGCTGTTTCGCTAGATGCTTTAGGCGATGCTAATATGGAATTAAATAAAGTAGATAAAGCTCTTAGTTACTATAAAAAAGCTGCAGAGTATAATAAAAACGAACTTATGACTCCATATTTTTATATGAAAGCTGCATTTGCTTCTGAGCTAAGTAACAATTACACTGATGCATTAAAATATTATACAATAATTAAAGAAGAATATCCTAAATCGCAACAAGCTGGTGATGTTGATAAATATATTGCTAGAGCAGAAATTAAGAAGTAATTCTTTATAAAGAATATTAAATTAAATAAAAAGTCTCACCCCTAAAGTGAGACTTTTTTAATATAAATATATTATAACATCTCTACTTATGGCTACAATATTAAAAAATTTATCAGACTACGATTCAAAATCAATTCCATCTGCCAACGAAATGAAATTTGGGATTGTAGTTGCTGAATGGAACGATAGCATAACTTCACTTTTATGCAAAGGTGCTATAGATACATTAGTTAAGCATGGTGCAAATTCAGAAAACATAATTGTAAAAGCATCCATAAGACATTTGAACTTACAGCCAGGGCTAGGTGGCTTGCTGAAGCAACTGATGTTGATGCTATTATAGTGTTAGGGGTAGTGATTCAGGGAGATACAAGGCATTTTGATTTTATCTGCCAAGGTGTAACGTATGGAATTACCGAACTGAATCTTTCTTTTGATATTCCTTTTATTTTTGGTGTACTTACAACAGATACAGCTCAACAAGCAATTGATAGAGCAGGAGGGAAGCATGGAAATAAAGGTGATGAAGCTGCAATAACTGCAATTAAAATGGTTAATTTGAAAAATGACTTATCATAATTTTTTCTAATTTATTTCCAATTCAAATTAGAGCCAAAAAAAATAATTAAATAGTAATGTTTTTATCTTAATTTTTTTTGTAAATTGTAGTTGCCTCATTTTTTTAATTAAGACAATATCAAAATTATGGATAAAGACGATTTGTTGGTACTCATAGAAAATGCGTATGTTGGAAATAAAACGAAACTTGATTTATCAAATAGAGATATAAGTGAAATTCCCGAAGAGATTGGGAAATTACAAAATCTCAAAATTTTAAATTTGAGTTACAATACCATAAAAAAATTACCTCCGAGTATTGGTAAACTTCATAATTTAGAAGTTTTAATGTTGCATAAATGCTTTAGGGGAGAGTTTACCCGATTTATTGTGTAATCTTAAAATTACAATCAATGGATGTTGGGAATAATTTACTGAAAACATTTCCAGATAATATTGGGGAACTTAGTAATTTACAGGTGTTTGATGCAAGTTTTTGTAAATTAGAAACTCTTCCTATTAGCTTTATTAATTTATTGAGTTTAGAGAGCTCTCACTAGAAAATAATAATTTTGTTTTTCCACCTCAAAAAGTAATTAAAAGAGGGCTTTATGCCACCATGCCTTTTTTGCATCAGGAAAAATTAAGTTAGAAACCGCAGAAGTTATTTTACAGGTATATAATATGCCTGCAAATATTCAGTTGGCCTTTAGGCAGTTTTTGGAAATTTTTACTGCTGTTGTAAACCAAGAAGATATTCCTCTAAAGTTAAATCCAAACTTTGTAACACATAAGTCGAATATTCCTCTCATTGATAAAGAAGCTGAAAATACTATATATGAAAGAATGTTCAAATTCAGCAAATTGACCGACGAGGTATACAAAAAAGATAAAAAGACGATTAAAGACAGGGAATATTTAATAATAGAACTTCAAGAACAAATTAAAATTTTGACAGGAATACTTATTTCTGAAATGAGTGATATTAAGGAAATTCATGGTCAAATAGAAGCGCTTTCATCAAAGCTTGATGAGTTAAAAAGTGAATAATTTTATTCAGATGTTCGATATGTTTGCGAAATAACTTGAATCGTATTTCATTACTATTCCTTTTTTGAATATTTTTGCTTGATAATAGATTTGTGATATTTTATTAATAGATTTGATTTTAATGTGAATTAACGTTAATTCGCACTTGTATAAAAAAGTTAAAAATTATTTTTATACAAGAATCAAATAGATCTAAAACAAATATTTGTTGTACTCAAAATTTATAAAGTGAAAATAGTTCTGATAGGAGCCGGAAATGTAGCAACTCACATAGGCAAAGCATTATTTAATGAAGGGCATAAGATTGAACAAATTTTTAGCAGAACGATGAAATCTGCTTTAGAATTGGCTTCTAAATTCAATACTTCTTTTACAACTGATATTAAAACTATCACAGATAATGGTGATATTTATATAATTGCAATATCAGATATTGCAATACCTTCAATTATTCAAGCATTCCCTCATAAAGATAAATTATTGATTCATACAGCAGGAAGTGTTGATATTTCTGTATTTGAAAGGGTATGCAAAGCAATATGGGGTAATGTATCCACTACAGACTTTCTCTAAGTTTAAGGATTTGAATTTTAGTAACATACCTATTTTTGTTGAAGCGAATAGTGATTCAGTAACTCAAACTTTAATAGATTTTGCCTCAATTTTAAGTCCCAAAGTATCTGTCATTAGTTCTAAACAACGAATAATGCTGCATCTTTGTGCTGTTTTTGCTTGTAATTTCTCTAATCACATGTGTGCTATTGCCGAAGATATTTTACAAAAAAACAATCTTCGGTTTGATATTTTAAAACCTTTGCTTCAAGAAACTTTTGAAAAGCTTAATAAACATTCACCTTTTGAAAGTCAGACTGGACCCGCAGTAAGAAACGACATCAATATTGTTTACAAACATGTTGAATTATTATGTAGGTTTCCTAAATTTGTAACTACTTATAAAATAATTAGTGATAGCATAATAGATTTGCATAATAATAAATAGCATGGGGAAGTTTAAACAGGAATTGAAAAATATAAAAGCATTTGTATTTGATGTTGATGGAGTGTTTACCGACGGCAAAATTTTGTTTACAGATGAAGGTAGGCAAATGAGAAATATGAATGTTAAAGATGGTTATGCAATACATTTGGCTGTTAAAAAAAATATACCAATTGGAATTATCACCGGTGGTACATGTAATTCTATTGTGATAAGATTTAATAGCTTGGGCGTGACTGATTTGTATATTGCATCTAAGAATAAAATGGATAATTTTTTGCATTTTCTAAATAAATATTCTTTACAGCCAGAAGATATTCTGTATATGGGAGATGACCTACCCGATTATCAAGTAATGAAAATTGTAGGTTTGCCTACTTGTCCGTCCGATGCTTCGCAAGATATAAAGAATATAAGTCATTATATATCCGACAAAAAAGGAGGTGAAGGCTGTGTTAGAGATGTTGTAGAACAAACCCTTAGAGCCAAAGGCATGTGGATGGATACAGATGCTTTTGTTTGGTAATTATATATTAAATAATTATAAAATTTAAAGATAAAATAACTGATGAATGTAGTAGAATCTTAATACCAACAGTAGAGAAAATTCATGAATTTTCTCTACAACATCATAAAATTTCTTTACAATATCA
Source organism: Bacteroidales bacterium (assembly GCA_016714605.1). Classification (GTDB taxonomy): domain Bacteria; phylum Bacteroidota; class Bacteroidia; order Bacteroidales; family UBA1715; genus JADKDL01. The sequence continues at coordinate 442,073 of JADKDL010000002.1, forward strand.
GAATTTTTCTACAATATCAAAAATTTCAAATTAGTTAAAATGAAGTATTTAAGATTATTAAGATTTCAAAATTTATTGATTGTCGCAGCTACACAGTATCTGTTATTGTATTGTATTATAATGCCATACATTCAATATTTTTATGCTCCACTGCTTATTCCATATAACTTAAAATTAGAATTGCAATTTTCTGATTTTAATTTCTTTTTGTTGAGTCTTAGCACCGTATTAATAACTGCTGCCGGGTATGTAATTAATGATTATTTCGATAGGAAAACCGATTTTTATAACCGACCAAAAAAAGTAATCATTGGGATTCACGTTAGTACTAGAGCTGCAATGGCTATACATTGGATTTTTACCTCAATAGGAGTGCTTTTGGGTTTTTATGTTTCATATAAAATTGGCTTCTTCAATTTGGGAATTATTTTCGCAATAGTTTCGATTTCTTTATGGTTTTATTCCACAAACTTTAATAGCCAATTTTTAGTAGGAAATCTTCTAATTGCTTTGCTCACCGCATTGGTGCCACTTTTTGCTTCTGTATTTCAGATAATTCCGTTGAATAAAGTTTACGCACTCCATCTAGAAGCTATAAATTTAAGCTTTCATAAAATCATTGTTTGGACATTAGGATATGCCATATTTGCTTTTATTGTTACCCTTATAAGAGAAATAGTAAAAGATATGGAAGATATGGAAGGCGATAGTACAATAGGAAGAAGTTCATTACCAATTGTATTGGGAATGAAAGCTACCAAAAGCATAGTTTTATCACTCATTTCTTTAACAATAGTAGCTTTATATATTGCTTTAAATACTTTTATTGAATCAGAATTACATGCCACATTTATATCGTTTATTTATTTTACATTAGCTGTTGTACTTCCATTGTGCGGTGCCGCTTTTTGGGTGTTTAAAGCCCAGACTGCTAAGGCTTTTCGTAATGCAAGTCACCTACTTAAAATAGTAATGGTAGGTGGAATATTATTTATGATTATCGTTAAATTAGCAATCTCAGGAATTATATAATATGTTGCAAACCAAGTTTTTAAATCAAAAAATTATTTTAGCGTCGCAATCGCCTCGCAGACAGTCTTTGTTAAAAGAGTTATTAATAGATTTTGAAGTTAGAGTTAAAGACAATCTCGAAGAAATATATCCTTTAGAACTTAAAAATATTGAAATAGCACCCTATTTATCTGAGTTGAAATTTAATGCTTTTGTGTCGGAATTGGTTGAAAATGAATTTCTTATTACATCAGACACAACTGTTTGTATAGAAAATGATGTGTTAAATAAACCCTTAGATAGAGCCGATGCAATTGAAATTCTTAAAAGACTTTCTGGTAAAAAGCATACTGTTGTTACTGGCGTAACTATTGGAAATAATAAAAACAGAACAACCTTTTCTAGTTTTACTGATGTGTATTTCAGGGAATTGTTTATTGATGAAATTTGTTTTTATATAGATAATTATAAACCTTTTGACAAAGCCGGAGCTTACGGAATTCAAGAGTGGATTGGTTATGTTGCTATTGAAAGAATTGATGGGTCATTTTATAATGTTATGGGATTGCCTGTTCAGAAGTTACATGAAGAACTATTGAAATTTGAACTGTAATTTGAAACGAGTAGCAGCCATATTAATTTTCTGTACAAATGTAATTCACTGTTTTGCAGATGAGGGTATGTGGTTGCCTAATTTACTGGAAAAGCAGATATATTCTTCTATGCTTAACGCAGGTTGTAAGCTAACGCCAGAAGATATTTACTCAATAAACCAGACCTGTCTAAAAGATGCCGTTATTTTATTTGGTGGTGGATGCAGTGGTGTTGTTGTTTCTGATAAAGGTCTGTTAATGACCAATTTTCACTGTTCTGAATATTTCGTACAGAAGATTAGTTCCTCTGAAAGGAATTATATTAAAGATGGATTTTGGGCTAAGTCATTTTCTGAAGAAATGCCAATGAAGGGGCTATCTATTGAAATACTTGAGTCTATGACCGATGTAACCGATAAGATACTTGCCAATATAAGTGATACTTTTTCTATAGCTGAGAAAAAAGAATTAATATCAAAAAATTCAAAGAACTTAATAAAGGAGATTTCCGAGAACGATTCAACAGATTTTGTATATTCTGTAGAATCTTTTTTTTATGACAATCAATTTTTTTTATTCAAAAGTAAAATATATAGAGATATTAGATTAGTAGCTTCACCACCAGCTTTGGTTGGGTCGTTTGGTTTTGATACCGACAATTGGGAATGGCCTAGGCATAGAGCCGATTTTACTGTTTTTAGAATTTATAGTGATTCCCTTAACAAACCATCAGAATTTGCTGCAACAAACATCCCTTTTAAACCAAAATATTCTGTAGAAATTGCATTAGAAAACAGTAAAGAAAATGATTTTGCTATGATAATGGGATATCCTGGTAAAACGGAACAGTATATCCCTCTAAAAGCAGTTGTAAATAATGTGAATGTGATTAATGAGGAGTGTATAAAATTACGAAAAATTAGGTTAGATGCAATAAGAAAGTACAGTTCAAACAATGAAGAGGTCTATTTGAAATATTATTCAAAAGATGCTTCAATTTCAAATTATCACAAAAAATTGATTGGCGAACAAAAGGGTTTCGAGAAATCTAATTTGTACAATATAAAAACTGAAACAGAAGCAGAATTTCTAAGCTGGGTAAACTCATCTGATAGTCTTAAAACGAAATACGGATTACTATTACCTGCTTTACATTCTAAATATTTGCAATTTCATTCCGAGAATATCAGATTAAGACGATTTTATGAAGGTATTTATAATACTGAAATTGTGCAAATTTGCAAAATAACACAACGTCTTCTTAAATTAAGCACCATTAAAGAGTATGAAAATCAATTTAGTGAGAGTGTTAAATCAATACAATTATTTTTCGATAATTATGTGAAAGAAATTGATTATGAAACGACTTTAAACCTTTTTTCTGAAAATGACAAAAGCATACATGAAGATGTTTTATTGTCTGTTTTGATAGGTGATATTATTCAAAAAAATGATATTTCATCATATATCTCACAGGTATATTCGCAATCAATATTACTTAATAAAAGGCTGTTGTTATCTGCGCTTGAAGAAATAAAAAGTGAGATGATGGAAAATGAAAAATCAAAGAAAATTAAAACAGTTGCTTACAATAAACTCATAAATGATATTGGTTATAAATTAGGAATATTTTTGATAGACTATTTTTCAACAGAGTTATATCCTTCTTATGTTCAACTTAATAATCAAGTAGATAGTGTTCAATCTATTTATATGAATGCCTATATAGATTACAGAAATCAGCAATCTATATACCCTGATGCAAATGGAACACTCCGAGTAACCTTTGGAAATATAAGAGGTTACTCTCCTAGAGATGGTGTTGATTATGATTATTATTCAACTGCAAATGGCATATTTCAAAAAGTAGATCAGCAAAACGAAAATAGAGATTATTTTGCGCCAAATGATTTTTTGAATCTGCTACACAATAACTCAGGAATAGAGTTTTATTCAGATTCTATTATAAGAACTTGTTTTACAACTACCTGTCATACAAGTGGTGGCAATTCGGGCAGTCCGGTTTTTAATGCACATGGACAATTGATAGGACTAAATTTTGATCGTAGTTGGGAAGGAACAATTAGTGATTTCAAGTATGATAAGAATTTTTGCCGCAGTATAGCTGTTGATATACGTTATATTCTTTATATTCTGAAATATTACGGAAAAACAGAATACCTATTTGATGAGTTTAAATTTGACTAGTCCTAAATTCCACTCCTATGATGGGGTTCCCAACGGGCGGGGTGGTTTCCAATCTCTTATTTCGGGCATATCCTCACCGTGTTTATTTATATAGGTTCGGTGTTCAATAAGTTTTTCCTCTAGCATTTGTTTCAGACGAGCACCTTTATCTCCCAGTTGTGGCAACCTATTTATTACATCTATTACCAAATGAAATCTATCAAGATCGTTGAGCACCAAATTGTCAAAAAAAGTAGTTATTGTACCTTCTTCTTTGTAACCACGAACGTGCATATTTTCATGATTTGTACGACGATAGGTAAGAAGGTGTATAAGTTTAGGATAGCCGTGAAAAGCAAAAACAATAGGTTTATCTTTCGTAAAATAGGCATCGAACTCAGCATCGGTTAATCCGTGCGGATGCTCTGTGCTAGATTCAAGTTTCATCAAATCGACCACGTTAACCACCCTGATTTTTAATTCGGGTAGATGTTCGCGAAGAATGGAAACTGCAGCCAGTGATTCAAGGGTTGGCACATCGCCACAACTCGCCATAACTACATCTGGCTCACTGCGACTAAGCTCGGTGCCTGCCCATTGCCAAATACTAATTCCACGGGTACAATGTTCAATTGCCTCATCCATGTTTAACCATTGAGGTGACTGATATTTACCTGCAATCACAACATTTACATAATTACGGCTCTTTAAGCAATTATAATAAACAGATAATAAACAATTGGCATCGGGAGGCAGATAAACACGAGCTATGGCCGACTTCTTATTTACCACATGATCTATAAATCCGGGATCCTGATGCGTATCTCCATTATGAGCTTGCTGCCATACATGAGATGCAAGTAAGTAATTGAGCGATGCTATTTTCTTTCTCCAAGGCAATTCGGCACTTACTTTCAACCATTTAGCGTGCTGATTAAACATAGAATCAATAATATGAATAAATGCTTCGTAGCTAGTAAACACTCCGTGTCGTCCGGTGAGTAGGTATCCTTCAAGCCAACCTTCACACTGATGTTCGCTCAACATTTCTAATACCCGTCCTTGGTTTGCAAGAAATTCATCATGGTCTTTTGTTTCGGCTACCCATTGGCGGTTGGTTTCCTCAAATACTGCATTCAAACGGTTTGAAAGAATTTCGTCGGGACCGAAAATACGGAAGTTTTTTTGTTCAGCATTTAGTTTTATTACATCGCGAAGGAATTCTCCTAACACATGCGCGTCTGAAGCCTGAACCGAACCTGGAGATGTAATCTCTACTGCATAGTCTCGAAAATTAGGCATAACAAGATCCTCTAATAGTAAGCCACCATTTGCATGTGGATTGGCTCCCATTCTCCGTTCTCCTTTTGGCGCAAGCTCTGCAAGTTCGGGTAGTAGAGTACCATCTTTGTCGAAAAGTTCTTCGGGCTTATAGCTTTTCATCCAGTCCTCAAGCAACTTTACTTGATGCGGATGTTCTGAATCTATAAGTAGAGGAATTTGATGCGCCCGAGATGTTCCTTCTATTTGTATTCCATCAACTTCTTTAGGTCCCGTCCAGCCTTTGGGAGAATCGAACACTATCACCGGCCAATGTGGACGGGTTGCGTCATTATTTTCTCGAGCATTGCTTTGTATTTGCTTAATAAAATCAATAGCTACATCTAAAGCACCTGCCATGTGTTGATGCATGTCTTCTGGCTCATCTCCTTCTACAAAGTACGGTGTCCATCCATACCCACGGAGCAACTGCTCTAGCTCTTCGCGTGGTATTCGTGCCAGAATTGAGGGATTTGCAATTTTATAGCCATTAAGATGCAAAATTGGCAAAACAGCTCCATCGGTAATTGGGTTTAGGAACTTATTCGAATGCCAAGCGGTTGCCAAGGGTCCGGTTTCTGCTTCGCCATCGCCTATGATACAAGCTACAATAAGTTGCGGATTGTCAAACGCAGCTCCAAAAGCATGACTAAGCGAATATCCCAATTCGCCACCTTCGTGTATTGAACCGGGACAATGAGGCGAAACATGACTGGGAATTCCACCCGGAAAAGAAAATTGAGTAAACAACTTCTTTAGTCCGGCTTCATTCTGGGTTATCTCAGGATAAACCTCACTATAAGTTCCTTCAAGGTAGGTGTTGCCTACCAAAGCTGGACCACCGTGTCCTGGACCGGAAATATAAAACATATCGAGCTCATATTTTTTTATTACACGATTCAAATGCGCATAAATGAAATTCTGTCCGGGAGTAGTACCCCAGTGTCCCAAAAGCATGTTCTTAATATGTGTACGCTTTAAGGGCTTTCGAAGCAATGGATTATCGAGAAGGTAGAGTTGCCCTACCGAAATATAATTTGCAGCCCGCCAATAAGCATCAATCTTTTGTAAAGTTCGGGCGACAAAGGCTTGTTTGTATCATCTATAGGGGTTGGGGTTGTATCTTTACCCTTAGATCTATCTATCGCCTCTGTAACATATTTATTTTCTACCAATTCTTTTGTTTTCATGACTTTGTTTCATTTATGTAATGAATTGTTTGACTTTCTGAATAATGTGTCTCTTCTTTAGCATATTTCGTTCTAGTTCAGATGGTAATATATTTATCTACCAAACCGGAATGAAATTCATTATCAATGAGGTTGCTCTTTTGTAATCTGATCATCGTACCAGTAGCCTCTGTGTTTATAATGTTGGTATAATTCGATTTCATATTTTCTTGAAATCAGAGACTCGACATCGTATATTGGAGATTGCTTGATGGACTCACGAGACAGATTGACAAAGACTTTTGACTCGGTCCAACTTACACGCTCAATCCATTGTGGTGCAACCAATACCATTTTCCCTGACCACCAGTTTTTTGTATCAATTATCAAATAACGAATAGCCCAGTTTTCATCATCAATAATAAAATCCTCAACATGACCAATTTCACCATCATTGGCTTGTATTTGATAGTCGTTCACCTCATTAGTACTTCGCAAATGGGAATTCCAAGATTTCTCTTCTTTTGCTGTTGATACCCATTCTTTGCTATCTCTCACTATATCTGAATTTAATCCCCACATATTTATACCACCCCAATACAGTGGATATCCATAATAGCTATTGTAACCCGCTTCAAATTGTTTTGAAACAGGTATATCACTATTCAAGGGTGGACTATTCTCAATTTGTTCTTTTGTCAAATTAATGTCGATATATCCAGACTCTTTATTTACAGAAACAAGAGCATAAGGCGAAATCAGAACTTGTCTGCCAGTGAGCCAACTTCCAGTGTTGGCAACTAGATAACGAATTGCCCAATGTCGGTCATCAAAATAGAATTCTTTAACACTTCCTATTTCTCCATCAATTCCTTTTAATTTGTACCCTTTTAGGGCTTTTGCATTTATTAACATAGTATTTCTCCTTTTTATATTACGTTATATTTTTCATTTTGCTAACTGTTTTTGCAATCATCAACTTCTTATCAGAGCACAAGCACAGCCACTCTCCTCCTTTTTTTCATTTTCTTTTATAATCTTTCATTTTCACTATACTTCTACAACCTACTCTACATTAGAATAGAGAGATTATATCACTAGATATTTGTGATTTTATTCTGAAAAAGAAAGGTCAGTATTTAAAAAAGAAGATGTGTTACAAGAAACTTTATAAGAATTGTATTATTAACACATTTAATGTGGCATTACCAATAAATCAGTTGGTGAATCATTCATAGTAATTGCTCTTTTCAATTTGCAAATTGTGAAGCTTTTCATATTCGAGCTGCAATTGTATATCAAACAACATTGAAAGATAACAGCTTCTTTTCATGTTGTTTATTTCTCAAATCAATAAAGAAGTAGGTTTCCAAAGGATTTTTATTACAAAGAATTTTTTAATAAATAGGTGTTGTATTTCCAAGTTCTATGCAAACACATCATAAAACCGAAGATTATTTTTAAGCTTAACAATTTCAGTTTGTTGCTTTTCTATTTTCTGCAATAAAAAGTTTATAGTTTCTATCCCTTCCAAATTAATATCTAGTTCATAATAGAAACGCACATATTTCTCAAGCTGTGGAAGCTGCTCTTTTTCAACAAAATGCTTAGAATCTATTGTACTGATTTCAATCAATCCATTTTTTTGTAACAGGTTTAAAAAAGACATCTCTATATTGTGGTAAACACAGAATTCTTTTACCGGTATTAATTCATCTATTAGCGTTGGTTCCATAATATCAGTTTATAATTTAGATAATTCAGTAAATAAATCTTTTTGTTTTTCGGTTAAATTAGTTGGTATCTTAACCTTATAAGTAACATATAAATCCCCAAACTGTCCATCCATTTTATAAACAGGAAATCCTCTCCTTTTGAGCTTAACCTTACTTTCATTTTGCGTTTCGGGCGAAACTTTAAGCTTCACTTTCCCGCTTAGGGTATCAATTGTAATTTCACCGCCCAAAACAGCAGTATATAATTCAACTTCTTTTTGTACAAATAAATCATTACCCAATCGTTTGAATTCCTCATGATTGGCTATAGAAAATGTAATAAACAAATCGCCGTTCGGTCCGCCATTTATTCCTGTTCCGCCATGACCAGGAATTTTTATGGTTTGTCCGTTTTCAATTCCGGCAGGAATAGTTATTCTAATGTTCTTACCATTAATAGTAAGCGTTTGCTTGCGAGTAATATAGACATCGGAAAGATTGAGCTGAATTTTTGCGTTATAATCTTCTCCCCTAAATTTAACAGATCTGCTTCTGTCTGTATTTGCAGAGCCACCAAACATAGATTCGAAAAAATCAGAAAAATCTCCTCCTGACCGCGCCCCTGAATATTCTTGTTCACGAAAACCAGAGGACTGTTCATTACTTTGGTTGGCATATTCAAACTTATCAGCGTTTTGCCAGTCTTTGCCGTATTTATCGTATTTTTTTCGCTTTTCAGTATTACTAAGCACCTCATTTGCTTCATTGATTTGCTGAAAATTCTTTTTCGCATCTGCATCGTTAGGATGCAAATCGGGGTGAAACTTTCTAGCTAATTTTCGGTAGGCATTTTTAATGTCGACTGCGGTGGCATTTTTTTCTATTCCTAAAATCTTGTAATAATCAATAAAAGTCATTTCCTGATAAATATTTAAAAACATAAAGTAGAAAGTTCAGATGACAACTTTCTTTTCAAATCATCTGATTAACTTTTTATTGTTTTTAATTTGTCAGAAGTAATCTGTATGAGTTTTACAAATATAATTGCTTTGAAAAAAAATGAGTTACGCAATTACAGAAATGATTTTCATTATTCACATTTTTAGATTCTTATGCTTCATTATGAGAAATGAGAATTTAGTTTTTTTGCAAAGTGGATGTTACAAATAATTGCGGATATATATAGACAATGGTCTAAAAAAGGGAATAACTATTAAAGTTATAAAAACTACTTTTTCATTGTTTACAGTTTTATCTAATATTTTGCCTAAGCATAAATTAAAGAAAATTAAGCTTCTATTTTTTTATAAACGCCTCCTCGAAACGCACATTTTTATTAGAAATAACGAGCGAATATTTTCCTTTTGACAATGAATTAATATCTATTTGCATTAATGTATCGTCATGAAGACTTTCTATTTTTGAAATAACAGCAACTCCCTTACTGTCAATAACACTTACTGAATAAAAACCACTAGGAATAGTTGCTAAATAATAGTTTAATGTAGTTTCTGCAGGATTAGGAAATATAATAACATCTTTCGTTTTATCAATTTTTGGCAAATCTGATAATTGTGCTTCTGCAATATTTGAAAGTGACTGTGAAAACGGACCTGAGTCTGATTTTAAAAGACCTAAAGGATCGCAAGGTGCAGCAAACTCAGCCTCTACATAAAATCCTACTATATTTGGATCTACAATACCTAATGAAATTTCTGAACGGGTAGCCGGAATCATCTTCTGAACCCTTTTATTGTTGTATTTGTCAATGGTGTAAATTTTAAAGTTAGTAATTCTGTGCCCTTCAAAATTATCCCAATATAGCAAAACTTCATTAGTAGCTTCATCAAAAACCAATGTTAAGTTTATGGTTTTGTGTTCGGCTCCTGAACTAAATGAAGTCTCGTTGCCACAATAATCTGTAGCCGTAAGTCTATATCTTGAAGAGTTTAAAGTCGGATTACTCTTATAATCAATAAAAATTCCGGCATCTGCATAATTTAAAGATGCAATACTGTCGAAAATCCCATTCTCATTTTCCTTATAAATGGTATAATATTTCACTACAGAACCATCATCTAGCTTTTCCCAAGCTACAATGTTTTTATTTTTTGATTCACTCACGGTTACTGCACATATTGGATTTTCCTGTGCAGGAATGAATGGTATAACTGCAACTATATTAGCCACACATTTGCTATTATCAGTTACTGAAAGTGAATACACTCCAGGTAAAACCGCTGTTCTATCTTCAATATTTTTCCCATCATTCCATAAATAGGAATAAGGTTCGGAACCACCAGTTACCGAGATGGCAACACTCCCCTCTTTTTTATGACAAGGAGCCGAAACTATCTCATCAATACTTATTACCGGAGCATTTTCATTATCAATCGCAATAACTTCACGATGCTTACACATTTTTTCATCGGTAATAGAAACCGTATAAATTCCTGTTGACAATTTTTCAATTACATCATCGGTATCGCCATTGCTCCAAAGCATTTTATATGTACCTGTTCCACCCGACACATATATATAACACGCACCATCGCTTTCGCCGCACAAAGGTAATTTTTTTTCAACTCCAACATATATTGGTTCAGGTTGAAAAATTGTATATGTTTTCAATTCTGAACATCCGGCTGCATCAAAAATTAAAACTTCGTAATCTCCGGCTTTAATTTGCTTAAGAGCATTATCGGTTCTGGTGTTTTGCCATCTAAAATTATATGGAGCTGTTCCCCCACCGGTAACTTCAAGAAATATTGACCCATCATTACCACCAAAACAAGTAACCTGTTTTATTTTTGAAGCTACTATAAATCTATTACATGCAATTCCTGTTTCATCAGTAACTGTAATTAAGAAGGTCTCCTCTTTAATTTTATCACCAGCATATGCTTTCAATGTAATTACAGCTTCACCTTTGCCGTAGGGAATAAAAGAAAATCCGGTTTTGGTGGTTATGACATCTACAACAGCACTATTACTAGAAAAAGCATCGTAATAAAGCGACTCAGTGCCTGAATAAGAAAATACAGAAGTAAATGGAACATCTTGAATTCCATCCGAAATATCTACTGAAACATCGTTAGGAGTTTGAGAATATATTTCTGATGCCTTGACATAAACTGTTACTATATTAGATTTTACATATTCAAAAGTAGCAGGAATTGAAGGTATGCTTATAGATTTTTCAAGCTTAAAAGCTATTCTATATTTTTTAATTGTGCTTACTTCTTCACTAGGTATTTTATAAAAAACGGTTTCGCTTTGTTGTATTGTATCTATTAATTTTGAATTATTTTTATCATCAACCTCATACACATAATACTCTTTTACAGGCAATTGCGTAGCATCAGTCCAAATCAAATATGATTCATTTTCAGTTTCAGGTGCAATTAATAATAGAGGAGCTGCCAATTCACTCACTGCGCTATCTGAACATGTATTATAAGTGGCAACCGAAAAAAAAGATAATGTGTTAATACCAGTTGTGTCTGTAATATGATACTGATCTTCTTGATATTTTTTAGTTGCAAGCTCTTTATACAACAAATCACTTTCGCCAAATTCAAATAACTTAAAATTATAACTATCTAATGCATTATCTTTTGTCCAACTAACAATTAGACTCTTAGAATCTTCGGAAAAGGTGACCATGTTAATGCTCTCAGGAATAATTGGATCTAGACACTGAGAAACTGCAATATATGTATTTGCTACAAAAACTAATATTGCAATTATAATTAATTTAATTTTTTTCATCGGTTATAAATTTTAATAAACAACGAACAATTTAGTATATATTTCTTAAAAAAAAGACTTTTTATTTTAAAAAAAGAAAAATCAACCAATTACTTGTATTCTGACTGATAATCAAGTGAATATAGAAAATAAAATTTTCAATCGTTATTTTTTCACACTTATTCAGTATTTAAAAAGTACCAAAACCTATAACCAAAGCACAAGTTATATATGGAGTATCTCCTTTGGCTGAAGAATCTTTGAATTTATAAATTTTATTATATCCAGCCTCTATTTTTACGCTAAAATACGTGTTGGGCGATGAAGGATAAAACAAATTTTTCTGACTGATATCAACAATCTTTAATTCAGTATGTAATCCCAATCCATACATAAAAGAATTAAAAACTTTACACTCATAATCTTTATACTTTTTATAATCAGTAGAATCATAACGAGTACTTTCAAGACAACTTCCTAAAATTGAAAAATATGGAGTCAAATGAAATCTTTTATTTCTTACTATAAAATATCCAACTTTAACTCCTGCATCAAAATAAGAAAAACCTTCTCCTTTATCAAAATATAAAGTATCTAATTCATTTTCATATATAAAGGGAGTATTAAGTTTAAGATAAGAATTATTAAAACATAAGGAAGTAAATAATTTATTAATATTTACATCAAAACCAACATTTCCAGTCGTACTTCCGGCAAATTTCTTCGACAAATCTCCTGTAGTAAATAAAAAACCAGAACCTAAAGAAAAATTCACTGCTGGTTTAATTATTGGTTTAAATACGAATTCTTTTTCAAGCTTCCTATATTTCGAATTTTTAAATTCTTTCTTATACAAACTAAGATCTTTATTATAAGATTTATTTGTATAACCTTTTTTAATATAATCTATTAGAATTATTACAAGTCTTTTCGACTGTGTGTCTAAATAAGAATTATTTACTGAATTAATAATATCTTCAGATTTTCTTATAATAGTATTATATAACTCGAGTAATATGACATCACTGTTAGGGTAACTATTTCTAAATTCATTAGTTTCATATTCTAACATCAATAGCTCTACACGATCCCAGTTATTAACAATCATATTGATGTATAAACCTTCTATGTAGTTAAAAGCAGAATAAGGTTGATACTCTGTTATTTTACTTAAGTAACTATAAATTTCATTTGCTTTTGTATAATTACCGTTTGACAATTCTTTTTTCAAAAAACGCCTTCCTTTTATTACTGTAAATTCGATTCCATCATCAAAAGATTTTATTTCATCAGCAATCTGAGAATTAGCCTTATTAATAAACATTAACAATAATATAAACAAAACAAACTTAATACTTAAAAAAGGCTGCTTTATATTAAACTTTGGAAAAAGATTTATTTTAGACATCACATTTATTGAAATTTTATTTTTCGTTACCATCATAATTAATTTTAATGTAATAATAAAAATTAATTTGATTTATGAAATATAAAAATAGAAAAAAACATCATCATTAAAAAGCATTATTACTATAATAAGATGAATATTTTACTTAAATACCATTTTTATGGGAATTGAAAAATACCACCTAATACCTAGACTGATATTCAGAAAAATAAAAACCTGACTCAATAATTGGGAACGCTGCTGTATCCCTATTAAAAAGATAACAATTAGCTTCAACAGAAAAATATTTTACCTTAACTTTTATTTTTTTTATAGCAAACTCATGAGGCGTTGGATAATTATGAGTACACTGCTCATACGCATCTAAAATCTGAAATAAATAAGGTGCTTTAGTGGTTAAATATAACTCACCATGTATAAACTTTTCTGAAGTCTCATCATATACTGCTCCCGGATAATGTGCTATATGATATAATCTACCGCTGCATTTTCCTTTTGAAACATAAACGGAGTGTTGTCTTAAGAACCGACTCCAATAATTATTGAATTGAGACTGTAATGTGCCATAAACAAAAACAAATTCAATTGCTGCATTTTTCATTGTAACGTTATTCGAAGGAGCTATAATATTTCATAAATTGTGAACGAACAAATAGCTTATGATTTTCTGTATCTTTTGTAATTTTACCTTTAAAATCGCTAATTGTATCATAATTATTTGCCTGCATCCAAAGCAAAATATCATCATTTACTTTTTTAATGTGGTCTAAACCATTTACATAGAAAGAAGATACCATTTGCACTGCAGAAGCACCTGCTAATAACATTTTTATTACAGAATCGGCATTATGAACTCCGGTACTAGCGCAAAGGTCGCATTCTACACTCTTAGAAAGAAGAGCTATCCAGCGTAATGGCAGGGTATATTCATCGGGCGAACTAAAAATATTATTTACCGTTACTTCATTGGTTTTAATATTTATATCAGGACTATAAAATCTATTAAACAATACTAAACTCTGAACGTCTCCAGTCCAACTCAACAATTTTATAAGCTTAGATAAACTAGATGAGTAGTGACTAATTTTCAAGGAAATAGGAATTGAAAGATTTTCTTTTACCTTTTTAATTACCTCAAAATAAAGAGCTTCATTTTCTTCGGCTGTTTTCTTTTCGTCAAATGGCAACAAAGAAACATTTAATTCTATAGCATCGGCACCTGCACGCTGTATTTTTCTGCATATTTAAGCCATTCTCCTACTGTAATACAGTTAATACTGCCTATTACAGGCACATCTACACTGTTTTTAGTATCTTTTATAAGATTCAAATAATCTTCTACATATTTATTGCTTATATAAGATTCTATATAATCTAACGATTCAGCGTTTTGAGATGAATCGTTAGCATGTACTGAATGAACCTCAGCAAGAATTTGCTCTTCAAATAGAGATTTTAAAACAATAGCTCCAATGCCTGCATTTGCAAGTTTTACCATTTTCTCTACTGAATTGGTAAGCCCTGAACTTCCAACTATAACGGGCGACTTAAGAGACAAACCCATGTACTCGGTATTTAATACAGCCATGCTAATTGTTTTAAAATAAAGGATTAAGACTACTTATATTCAGAAAACATTAAAAATTCTAAGTTGTATTTTAAAAAATCATAAACTCTTTTAGATTATTCACCCATACCTTAATTCGGTCATTGGTTTTATCATCTTCATTTGTATAATCAAGGGGTAACCCAATAAGTTTTCCATCATAAAGAGCCTTAGAATCAGAAAATTCATAACCTTCTCTAGGAACTTTTCCAACTATTTTTGCTTTTTTTGAGATTAATATTTCTGAAATATTACCCATTTCATCAACAAAATTCATAGGATAAGAAATTGCATTGCCTAAACCAAAAATCGCAACAGTTTTTCCCTTCCACTCCATTCTTTCAAGAAAAGCAGTAAGTCTAACAACCTCGTCGGTCTTAATATTACTTTGCCAAATGTCATTGCTTATTGAGGCAACTCCTATAATAATATTCTTATATTTTTCAAATGAAATCTTTTGTAAATCAGACACATTGTACAAATCTACTTTATCTTTTCCTATTTCGGTTTGAATTCTTTTAGCGGCATTTTCGGTATTTCCTCCTTTTGGTGCATATAGTAGTGCTGTATTTACCATAATCAATTAATTTTTAGTAGTTATTCATGATATTTCCTAAAATAAGAAAGTTACTGTAATTTTCGCTGAAATAATAATTTGGAAACGTTTTTATTTTCCACATTTAAATTTCACCACAACATAGAACCGGCTTCTTTATCAATAATCCAAGTTCTATTCTTTTTACCTCTAAAAAGAATATTTAAAGAAAGCTCTTCTTTTTTATAGTCTTCACTTAAAATGGAGGCTATTAACTTTTTATTTTTAATTCCCGATGAGAGAAATATATTATTATTACACTCTGCTAATTTATAGTATTTTAACTCAAATGAATTTGATGTAATACTATCAATAATTTCACTTTTACTATTCTGGTTGGATTCTATTTCAATAGTTTTCAAAATTGAATTAAAAATTGAATCATCAGAATCAATCCATAAAAAAAACATATCAACTTTGCATAATTCATTATCAAATTCATTAGACACAAAATTGTCATTTAGGCAATTGAAACAAAATCTGTCACTATCACATTTATTAGCAAAGAACACTTTTGAATGAAGCGACATCAATGTGTTAAAAACATCATTTTTATCAGGACAATCAAAATGTTCGGGAATGACAAAAAATTTTATGCGAGCAAAATCTATTTTATTTTTAGTACTAACTAACTTCTCTAATATATCTAAGAAAGCTTCAGAGCCAGAAATAACAATTGAAATTATTGAGGAAGAGCAATTCAACTCATCCTCAATAATTCTTGCCATTTTATTAGCAATCTGTATTTTATTAATATAAATATTCAGAGAAAACATCTATTCCTAAAGTTTAAATTAGGCAAATGAGATGATGTTGCCCAGTGAAAAAATGAGAAAAAAGCAAACTAGAATTATATTAAGAACGCCAATTTCCATGAAGGTTACAGTATTCTCTTGCATAAACATCGGTCTCTGTGGTTAAGAAAATTGCTTCTGGCTTTTCACCCGACTTCAATTGTTTTCTTAACACAGTAAAAGGAGTTACTAATTCAATCCATTCAATAAAGTGATCATCGGCCATTGGGTGCTCTACCGAACCTACCACTACTTTATAGCCACCCTCAATTTTTGATATAACCGGTTTATGCTTTTCAACAGAAGCTTCAACAGAATTTTCTTTCATTAATTTCATTGGTTGATTACAACAAGCAAGTGTTCCACCCGAAGCATGAAGAACCTCAGTTATATTGCCACAAACAGTACATTTGTATACTTCATTTAATAATGCCATAATTTTTCAGTTTAAAAGTGTTTGAGTTTAAATTTTATCTAAAATATCATTTTTTATTGTATCAAGTTCCTGCTGAGAAATTTTAAATTTTTGCTTATACATACCTTTCACATCAAATCCGGCATCTTTCATAAAAGTCTCAATACCTTCTACGCTTTGACCGCTCCAACCATATGAACCAAAAACAAAAGCTTTTCTGTTTTTAGGTTTAAGTCCACGCATGTAGGTAAGAAATCCTATTACATTTGTCATCATTTCATGATTAAGAGTAGGTGAACCCACACAAACATACTCAGCATCAATTATATCAGTCATTACATCAGATTCATGATTGACTTGTAAATTTCTCATAACCACTCTATAGCCCTTCAACTCAAAAGCTTCATAAATCGCATAAGCCATTTTTTCAGTTGTATTCCACATTGAATCCCAAGCAATTACAACTTTCTTCTCAGTTTCATTGTTAGACCATTTGCGGTATGCTTCGAGTATTACAGGTATATGATTTTTCCATATTATACCATGACTTGTACAAATCATATCAATAGCAATAGAAGGAATTACTTCCATAGCTTTTTGTACTTGTTTACCATAAGGTAAAACAATATTGGCATAATACTTTTTAGCTTCGTGCATAATTATATCAAGTGGTTCTTCGTCATCTAATAAACCCCAAGAACCAAGATGCTGTCCAAATGCATCATTAGAGAATAAAATTTTCTCTTCTGGCATATAAGTCATCATATTATCGGGCCAATGCACCATAGGAGTGGTCACGAAATGTAAAGAACGCTTGCCTAGTGAAATTGTTTCTCCTGATTTAACCGATTTAAAATTCCAATTTTCAAAATAATGCTCTTGAAGTCCTTTTACCCCTGCAGCGCAAGCATACACTTCTACCGATGGATTAAGTTCTACTATTGCAGAGATTGCTCCCGAATGATCGGGTTCTACATGGTTTGAGATGATTACATCTATTTTTGCAGGGTTAATAACATCGCTAATCCTAGAGAGCATTTCCTCTGTGTGCGTGTACTTAACCGAATCAATCAGCGTAATTTTCTCATCAATAATGAGATACGCATTATATGTTGTGCCTTTAGGAGTTGAATATCCATGAAAATTTCTTACTTGCCAATCTATGGCTCCTACCCAGTAAACTCCTTCTTTTAATTTTCGTGCTTTCAATGCTATTGTATTTTAAAAATTATTCTTATGTGTATTAATAATATGTAAAACGTAACTTACAAAAGAAAAAAAGAAAAGCCTATTATAACCTTAGTTAAATAGGCTTTAAAAAAGATTTTTATTTATTAATCCAGTTCAGTAAAATCATCTTTACCAACACCACAAACCGGACAAACCCAACTATCAGGAATGTCATCAAAAGCTGTTCCCGGAGCAATTCCACTGTCCGGATCACCTTCAGCCGGATCATAAATATAACCACATGGTTCACAAACGTACTTCTTCATTTTTCTTTATTATTAAAATTAAACGTTCTTAAAAAAACTTAAATTTAGAGTCTGTATCCTGATAATCCTTACAGACAATACTTCAACAAATATTTATTAAGCAGTAGTTGCCGGAGTGAGAACTCTAACAGAAAGTTCTTTATCAATCATATACAATCCTGGACCTTCTGCTCCTGCTAACTTCAACTGATCTATAATTGTAGTTACATTTGCTTCTTCTTCTACCTGTTCATTTATGAACCATTGTAAAAACGAACCGGTAGCATGATCTTTTTCCTTCAAACATAAGTCATACAAATCATTTATTAATTCAGTAACTTTTTGTTCGTGTTTGTAAACTGATTCAAATAACTCTAAAACACCTTCCCATTTAT
This sequence comes from Bacteroidales bacterium, assembly GCA_016714605.1. GTDB lineage: Bacteria > Bacteroidota > Bacteroidia > Bacteroidales > UBA1715 > JADKDL01. The sequence goes on from JADKDL010000002.1 coordinate 460,506, forward strand.
TCTCAGCAGCTTCTATTTGTTTCAAATTTACAGAACCACCTCTACCCAATATAAAATCATACATTTTCATTGCATGAGTCAACTCTTCCTGAGCTTGTAATCTCAACCAATGTTGAGTTCCTTTAAATCCTTTTACGCTAGCCCATGCCGACATAGAAAGATATAAATAAGATGAATATAACTCTGCATTAATTTGTTCATTTAATGCCTTTTCTACCTTTTTATTCATTTTGATATATTAATTATAGTTTAACTTACAACGTATTGCTTTTCCTTTGTTTAGCATTTCATTCCAAGTCAGAATAGATTTTGGCAATATAATCTTTATTTATTACAATTTTTACAAATTCCTGTTAAATAAATATGATTTTGCTCAACTATAAATTTATCATCAATTGATAAAAACTTTGGTTCTGATTCCAACCACACATCATAAATATTTCTACATATTCTGCATTTAAAATGCCCGTGAGTAGATACTTCTGCATCAAATCTTGCTTCATGCTCTTCTATGGTTATAACTTGAGCTATGCCTTTATCAACAAAGTTTTTCAAAGTATTATAGACGGTTGTTTTTGAGAGTGTTGGAATTTCAGTAATAAGCTCCTGATATATCATATCTACCGTAGGATGATTTTTTTTTATCCATCAAATAGTTCATAATTCTAACCCTTTGATACGATGGTTTTATTGAATTCTCTATGAGATACTGAGCTGTTTCCATGCAGTTGCTGTTTAAATATTGTAAACTTGTACAAATTTATTGCAAAATAAAGCAATAATAACAATTACAGAAGGAATCCTTAAAATTCTTTTTGTTTTTTTAAGACTTTATGAAAAGATGTTCATTTTTCAAGAAAAAATCTCTAAAATCAATATCTATTTTGTAATAATTTCAAATTTACAATTATTATTTAGCATATAAAAAAACTATTTTTTATATTTGAGTTAATATTTTTATACTAAATTTAATCTACATTTAATAAAATTTTCAATGTTTAAAGCTATAAAGAAAGCATATTTATTCTATTATACCGGATTTTCGGAAATGAATAAATTAGGTAAAACGCTTTGGATAATAATATTATTGAAGCTTTTTATTATGTTTGCAATATTAAAACTTTTTTTCTTCTCAAATTATTTGAATTCGAATTACAAAACAGAAGATGAGAAAGCAACATATATTATAGAGTCATTAACAAATAAAACGATAGAATAACATGCAAGAATTTGATATGCAGTTGGTTGACTGGTCAAGAGCTCAATTTGCATTAACAGCAATGTACCATTGGTTGTTTGTACCGCTTACCTTAGGTATTACTTTCATAATTGCAATAATGGAAACAATCTATTATAAAACAGGCAATGAAGAATGGAAGCGAATTACAAAATTTTGGATGACACTATTTGGTGTAAACTTTGCAATTGGCGTTGCAACAGGAATTATACTTGAATTTGAATTTGGAACCAATTGGGCAAGATATTCGTGGATAGTTGGTGATATATTTGGAGCACCTCTGGCAATAGAAGGTATAATGGCATTCTTTTTAGAATCTACATTTATTGCTGTAATGTTTTTTGGATGGAATAGAGTAAGCCCAAAATTTCACTTAGTTTCTACATGGTTGGTGGCAATAGGATCAAACTTATCTGCACTTTGGATTTTGGTTGCAAACGGTTGGATGCAAGCCCCTGTAGGTATGGAATTTAATCCGGATACTGCACGTAGCGAAATGGTTAATTTCTGGGAAGTATTATTTAATCCGAATGCGGTTCATAAATTCCTGCACACTCTTTCAAGTTCTTATGTTGTTGCTGCTTTATTTGTACTCGGTATTTCATGTTGGTTTCTTCTTAAGAAAAGAGAGCAATCATTTGCAAAGAAAAGTATTGCAATAGCTTCAATTTTTGGACTTTTATCATCAATATTTGTAGCAACAACAGGCGACAGTTCTGCATATTCTCTTACTCAAACACAACCTATGAAATTGGCAGCCATGGAAGGTCTTTACGAAGGTCAAGAAAGTGCGGCACTCATAGTTGTAGGCGTTCTTAATCCGGAGAAGACAATTAGCAACGATGAAAATCCCTATTTGTTTAAGGTAAGCGTTCCCGGAATGCTTTCTATGTTGGCTTTTCGTACACCCGGTGCTTTTGTACCAGGAGTTCAAGATTTGATTTATGGAAATGAAAAATATGGAATAGAATCGGCTCAATCAAAAATAGATAAAGGTAAAATTGCTCTTAACGCACTTTACGATTACAAGAAATATAAAAAAGCAGGCGATACTTTACAATCAAAAGAAGCTCTACAGACCATGAGAAAACATTATGATTTTATAGGTTATGGTCACTTTTCTGATGTTGAAAATTTAATTCCCAACATTCCAATTGTATTTTACAGTTTTCATATAATGGTGGCATTAGGAGGATTTTTCATATTTCTTTTCGCCTTTTTTATATGGTTAGTTTGGAAAGATAGCCTTTCAAAATACAAACTCGCATTGTATGTGTAGCATTATGGTCAATACCACTTGGATACTTAGCTTCTCAGCTAGGTTGGGTAGTAGCAGAAGTTGGTCGCCAACCATGGACAATACAAGACATTTTGCCTACAATGGCATCAACGTCGCATATATCAACAAGTTCAGTACAAATTACATTCTTCTTATTTGCTTCTCTGTTCACAATTTTACTTATTGCAGAAATAAGAATTATGATTAAACAAATAAAAAACGGACCTAAAGGAGGTGATCATGTTTAATGAAATTTCATACGAATTTTTACAACAGTATTGGTGGTTTATAGTTGCATTACTAGCAGCCGTACTAGTATTCCTGATGTTTGTTCAAGGATTGCAATCGCTTCTTTGGCAACTAGGAAAAACCCAAACAGAGAGAACAATAATTCTGAATATCTCAGGTAAAAAATGGGAATTAGGATTCACTACATTAGTAACATTTGGCGGTGCATTTTTTGCATCTTTTCCTCTATTCTATGCCACCTCTTTTGGTGGAGCTTACTGGGTATGGATGATAATTTTATTTACTTTTATTGTTCAAGCTGTTTCATACGAATTCAGATCTAAAATGAATAATTTTCTTGGAAGCAAAATCTATGAACTTTTCCTCATAATTAATGGTTTTGTAGCTCCCGTTCTTATAGGAACAGCAGTAGCAACCTTTTTTACTGGTTCAGCCTTTTCTGTAGACATGATGAACATTCCACGCTGGCAACATAGTCTGCAAGGTCTAGAGGCAGCATTTAGCTTAACAAATTTATCGTTAGGATTAGCTGTTTTATTTCTTGTAAGAATAATGGGTTCACAGTTTCTAATAAAATCAACAGATGAAAAATCATTATTAGAAAAATGTTTTAAGCAGATAAAAATTGATGCTTCACTATTTTTACCATTCTTCTTATTTTTTGTTTTTAAAATCTTTTTAAACGATGGTTTTGCGGTTGATTCAGCTACAGGAATAGTATCGATGGAACGTTTTAAATATTTAAATAACCTTATCGACATGCCAATTGTACTTATATTATTCCTTGTTGGAGTTTTATTGGTACTTTATAGTATTTATTTAAGTGTATTTAAGAATAGTACAAAATCATTGTGGTTTAGCGGCTTAGGTACAGTATTCACGGTACTATCTTTATTCTTTATAACAGGCTTAAATAATACCGCTTATTATCCTTCTACATTTGACCTTCAAAGTTCTCTAACCATATACAACAGCTCATCGAGCGAATATACACTTACCGCGATGAGCTATGTTTCGCTATTTATTCCGGTAGTTATATTTTATGTTTGGTATGTTTGGAAAGCAATGTCGAAACAGAAAGTGAATGCCGATAGTCTTAAAAACGAATCTCATACATATTAAAAAACATCATGATTTATTTAACATCAATACTTTGGCTCTTAACATGGCCATTATTAATCTGGATATCATACATGTGTATTAAAATTTTCTTGAAAAAGAAACAAATATACTAAGTCATTCTTACATCATAATCACAAATGAATCCTTATTTACTGATTGGAGTAATTGTTCTTTATTTTGGTTTATTATTTGTAATATCTGTTATTACATCTAAAAAAGCAGACAATAATAGTTTTTTCATAGGCAACAGACAGTCGCCATGGTATGTTGTGGCATTTGGAATGATAGGTGCTTCATTATCAGGCATCACATTCATTTCGGTTCCTGGGGCAGTAGGAAACTCAAATTGGTATTATTTTCAGATAGTTATAGGTTATCTGTTTGGTTATTTAATAGTTGCGAATATACTGTTACCATTATATTACAAGTTAAATTTAATTTCAATTTATAAATACCTAGACAAAAGATTTGGCTTGCATTCATATAAG
>JADKDL010000003.1 GCA_016714605.1 Bacteroidales bacterium
ACGGTACAAGCTACATTTTTTGCCCTCTTCGGTAAGAAGTGAGATCATACCCACTTTTTCCATTGTCCTAGCATTTTTTTCACAAAATTGCGTTATCCTTTAATCTCAACTAACTCCACTTGGCAACTCTAATTTCATCAGGGCATCTACGGTTTTAGAAATAGAGACTTGTAAATATCAAGCCGTCTTTTATGACTCGTTAGTTGAAACTGTTCTCGAGATTTCTTGTTTACGTGAGTTGACCGCAATACCGTAAAATCTTTTTGTGAGTTCGGTGGAATCCCCCAGATGAATCTAATTGCAGGATTTGTCTTAACGGTCTTAACAATCTTTTCAACCAGATTTATCTACTAAATTATGATCATAAGACTTTTTAACTTGATTCTTGTTTTTGACTCATGCCTTATTTATTTATATTAATTAATAATTATCCAACTATTTGCTTTTTTAATCCTTCAAAGCTAAGCTATTTGGACTTTGTTCAAAGTAGGCTAAATTCCATTGTTGAAGTTGCTCTTCCTGAGGTTATTGTTCTTAAATCTATTTGATAAGCAAACATTGCAGATAAAGGAACTTTAAGCTTTAACGATACTTACATTATTTCTGGGGATCCTGCCTTGGAGTTGTCACTCTTCTTTATTTAAATCTCCTAGAGCATCACCCATATTCTCTTCAGGGTAACAACTACTATTTTCATTATTGGCTCAAGAAGTACAGGTTTAGCTTTTCGTGAAGCTTCTTTAAAGCTAATTTTGCACATATTTCAAACGATAATGAACCAGAACCACATCATATGGTATGAACCACACATCTTTAAGAACCACTTCAAGTGAGTCTAACTGAAATCCAGCAAGCACCATTATTCTGCTTCTTTAAATCCTTTTTGAACTGAAGGAATAAATTCTCTTTGGGACTTACCACCTTTAACCTCAATCAAATAGGTGTAATCCAACAACATCTGGACCAGCTGGCACTTACAGTTACTAATATACTCTCAAACTTACCTCTACCACCAGATTGTTCCTAAATGTCTCCCTGTGATCAACAGTTGAGTGGTATTCATTCTTTATAATTTACTTGTGGGAGCACCTTGATTACATTCCAACTTTAAATTCCCTTTTCTTCTTGGCACGATCACGTAGAATTTTCCAAATGTAATTCACCCATTCCACTGATAACCGTTTGACCAGTATCTTGATCTGTTTTAACTCTAAATGTTGGATCTTCTTCTGCCAATTTTGCCCAAAAAAGCAGTTCTAATTTATCAACACATCTGCTTTGATTTTGGTTTAATTGCCAGACCAATAACTGGTTCTGGAAATACACACCATTGATTCAAGTACAATAGGATGTTTTCTTCAACATAAAAGTATCACCTGTTCTAATATCTTTAAACCAACTCCCAGCAATATCACCACCTTCAAAGAAAATCAATAGGATTTTGTTTATGTAGCATGCATTTGATAAGTCTAGAGATTCTTTCTTTGCATTACCAGTTCTAGCATGTAAAATATAAAAACCAGCATCTAAACGTCTGAGTACGCTCTCAAAAACAACGACCTACATAAGGGTCTTACGTTGCTATTTAAATGCAAGTGCAGTAACGGATCATCAGACCCTGATTTTTCCTCTTCCGCTTTCTGTTTTAGGATTAATTCCCTACAATATTGTATCTTTATCAAGTGGAGAAGGTAATAATTCCATTACATAATCCAACATTGTTCTTGCACTTGTTTTTAAATGAAGATCCAAGTAACATAGGAACTACCATATTTGAACACAGGCTTTTGCTTAAAGCAGTAAGAATTTTTTGAGCAGTTATTGTACTAGAATCTTCAAAGAAATTTTTCATTAACTTATCATCAAATTCAGCAATTGATTCAAGTAATTACCTCTCCCACTCTTCAACTTCTGCAAGCATATTGTCTGGAATTGGTACTTTGTTAATGTCATTCCCTTGATCTGCATCATTCCAAATAATTCCTCTCTATTGTATACAAGATCTGCCACACTTTAAATTCATCTTCATCACCGATAGGAAGTTGCAATGGAATAGCATTTCCACCTAGCATTTTTCTAACCTGACGAACAACGTTTAAAAAGTCAGAACCTTGTCTGTCCATTTTATTAACGAACCCAAGTCTTGTAACTTTATAATTATCAGCTAATCTCCAGTTTGTTTCTGATTGAGGTTCAATACCATCAACAGCAGAAAAAGGAATACTAAACCATCAAGAACTCTTTAAAGATCGGTTAACCTCAACTGTAAAATCAACGTGACCCGGGAGTATCAATAATGTTTATTTTATAGTCTTCTCCTTTATACTTCCAATGACAAGTAGTTGCAGCAGAAGTGATTGTAATACCTCTTTTCTTGCTCCTGCTCCATCCAGTCCATTGTTGCAGCACCATCATGTACTTCACCAATTTGGTGGTTTACACCTGCATAATACAATATACGCTCGAAAGTTGTAGTTTTTCCTGCATCAATATGAGCTGCTATACCAATATTTCGGTATATGTTAAGTCTCTCTAGCCATTTTTAGTATTCAATAATATATTTCTTCTTTAATTCAATATTAAAATCTGAAGTGTGAAAAGAAAGCTTTATTTGCTTCCAGCCATTCTATGAGTATCTCCTTCTTTTGTAAGCGGCACCTCTTCATTATATGCAGAAAGTATTTCAGCAGCAAGTTTATCTCTCCTTAATTTACCGCCTCTTTTCTTAGCATACATTATCAAATTTTTCATTCCGATAGATTGTCTTCTATCTGGTCTGATTTCTGAAGGAATTTGAACACGAGAATGCTCCACCAACTCTTCTACTTCTTACTTCAACTAGTGGTACATTTTTCAAGTGCTTTTTCCAAACATCAAGAGCGGTAACATTCTCCAGCTGATTTTATTTCAACTATTTCAATAGCTCCATAGAATATATCATAAGCGGTTGATTTTTCCGTGAAGCATTATATTATTTACAAATCTAGATACAACAACTTCTTTGAATTTTGGATCTGGAAGAACAATTCTCTTCTTAGGATTAGCCTTTCTCATTTCTTATATATTTAATCTATAGAATTTTATTTACTTTTGGCTCTTTTTGTTCCGTATTTTGATCTTCTTTGTTTTCTACCATCTACACCAGATGCATCTAATGCGCCTCTAACTAAGTGATATCTAACCCTTATAAATCTTTCACTCTACTCCTCTAACTAAAAACAATCGAGTGCTCTTGTAGATGAGGACCTTCTCCTGGTATATAAGCATTCACTTCTTTGCCATTAGTCAGTCTTACCTTGCAACTTTTCTCATTGCAGAGTTTGGTTTTAGGTGTTGTGTAAACTCTCACACAAACTCCTCTTCTTTGAGGACACTGATCTAGAGAAGGAGATTTACTTTTATCTACTAACTTAACTCTACCTTTTCTTACTAATTGTTGAATAGTTGGCATATTCTTTATATCATTATTTTTTAAATCATTTACTTAACATATTCTAAATCGGGTTGCAAAGGTAAAAATTATTTTTTCATTTTCACTGTATTTATTATTTTTTTTTTTTGAATAATTAATTTATTGTTTTCAAATTTAACAATTGAGTAACAGTGATTCAAACCCTTTAGCGAGGCTAAATCAACTATCATTAAAATTACAAATTATATTATAATAGAAATATTGTTTCTCTAAAGGAATTATATTTGCAAAAAAAAGATGCAATGATAGAATTATTAGAAGGTTAAATACTCAGCAAGAGCAACACTGAAAATTGACGATCATCATTAATTATTGCAGGCGCAGGTTCGGGAAAGACAAGAGTTCTTGCTATAGAATAGCTTATCTATTATCAAAAGGTGTTTATTCCTCTAAAATTTTGTCTTTAACCCTTACAAATAAGGCTGCGTCAGAAATGAAAGATAGAATTGACTTAATAGTGGAAAGGAGTCAACCACACAATTGTGGATGGGAACTTTTCATTCAATTTTTCAAGAATACTAAGGATTGAAGCCGAAGCAATAGGATTTTCATCAAACTTTACAATTTATGATTCACAAGACAGTAAAAATCTATTAAAAGAAAATAAGTGATTTGCATTTAGATGTTGAAAAATATAAAGCAAAACGAAATATTATCAATAATATCGAAAGCAAAAAAAAATAATTTAATTACTGCTGATATTTACGCTTCAAATCCGGCATACTTTAAGAAAGATAATCAATCAGGTAAAAGTCAGATTGGGCAAATCCATAAAATATACACTAACCGATGTAAAGATCGGATGCTATGGATTTTGATGATTTACTTGAATACAAACATTTTATTCAGGGACAACCTGAGATTTTAGAAAAATACAAAAAAAGATTTCAATATATACTTGTAGATGAGTATCAAGATACGAATTTCTCTCAATACCTTATTATTAAAAAATTATCAGAACAACATAGAAATTTATGTGTTGTTGGCGATGATGCTCAAAGTATCTACTCTTTTAGAGGTGCAAAATTGAGAATATTTTAAATTCCAGAACAGACTACCCAGACTTTTCATTATTTAAACTTGAACAAAATTATAGATCGACGCAAACAATTGTAGATGCAGCAAATAGCCTGATTAAAAAAACTTAGAACAAATTCCAAAAAATTCATTTCAAGCAATTCAATAGGAGAAAATTAAGCTTTAAAAATCGATGACTGATACGGAAGAAGGGTATCTCATTGCAAATATGATATCTAAACAAGTAGAAAATGGAAACCAAACTCCGACTTTGCTATTTTATATCGCACCAATGCACAATCTACGATTTTTGAAGAAGCGCTAAATAGATCATGGAATTCTCAAAAGATATGGAGGCATTCATTTTCCCAAAGAAAAGAAATTAGATACTTCTAGCTTATTTCAGAATGCATGAAAACTTAGAGATGAATAGCGCTTTGAGAGAATAATAAATTATCCAGCAAGAGGAATTGGCGAAACCACTTTTGACAGACTCAAGATTAATTGCTCAAGAAAACGAGATAAATATTTGGGATGTAATTATAAATATTGAAAACGCGCAAAATATATTCAATACTGGAACAACAAAAAATAATATCATTTCGTAATCCTTATTTTTCTTTCCATCAATGAAATAGAGACATTTTGACGGCTATAATTTATCAAACAGAATTTAATGAATCAGGAATAATTCAAACCCTAAAAAAAAAGCGATAATACAAATAGAAGGTAAAACGAGCAGCTGGAAAACATTGAGGAACTCTCAATGGTATTAAAGAATTTTCTGAGAATGAGGGAGAATACAAAACTATACACTACTTTTAGAGAAAATTGCATTGTTGATCGATATAGATACAAATGAGAAAGAAAAACACAAACAAGGTTACGCTTATCGACCATTCACTCTGCAAAAGGGTTGGAATTTTAAGCATTGTTATTGTTGGTCTTGAGGAAAATCTATTCCTCTTCACTAATGAGTTTGGATTCTGAAAAATGTGGTAGAAGAGGAGCGTTGATTATTCTATGTAGCACTTACTAGGGCAGAAGAAACAGTAACACTGAGTTATGCTGTTTCAAGAAGAAAATGGGGAAAATTGGTGAATAACAACCTAGTCGATTTATAAATGAAAATAGATAGCGTATATAGAATCGGAGGTGCCAAAGTCAACAAGAATAGGGATTTTTACCGAAAAAAAGGGATTTATGCGCCGCAAATAATACTAGTGGATTCTCGAAATTTATAAATAATCAAAATGAAAATTTCTATACCCGATTCATCCGATAAATTAAAAACAGGAATGTATGTAGAGCATCACATTTGGAAAAGGTAAAATACTTGACATAGAAGGTGATATGCCAAATACTAAAGCAACAATACATTTTGAAATTGCAGGACAAAAAAATTATTTCTAAAATTTGCAAAACTAAAATTGTATTAGAATAGGAAATGAAATAAAATATCGAATAACAAACTACTTTTACATAAATAAAATTTCATTTATTCTAATTTTTATTTACATTTTGCAATGTAAACATTGAATATAGAAAAGATTAGCATTATTAACTTGAATTCCTCGACTTCATTTCCATGCTGATGAGTTTGAATATTATTGTCAATCAAGACAATTCAATGGATAAAGTGTGATTCAAAAACAAAACAAATTTTCAACATAATGAGATATAACACAGTAGAAAATAAACTTATTCTACCTGAATACGAGCAGAAACATACAAAAAATGGCAGAACATCTGCTCACCATTGAAGATAAAGAAAAAGAACAAGAGCCGCAAATGAACTCAGCAATTATGGGCAATATGTTCTCACTTAAGAGACATAAAAGATTTCAAACACAAACTTTGGGATCACTTAAATGCAATGACAAATTATAAATTAGATATTGAATACCCATATAAAATAAAAAGAGTTGATGAGCCATAAGCCCGACAAACTCCCTTGGCAACAATAACCATATTAGATTCTAGACATTATGGTAGAATACTTCAGAAATTAATAGCAAAATCGGCAGAAATTGAGAGCAAAGAAGAACGCCAAATCTTAATTCAACTTATTGCAAATCACATGAAAAAACTTTATGTGACTTGAACTTGAAATCGGTATTCGATGAATTAGTCTCTGCAGATTTAGCAACTCTTTCAAACGGGAAACTAATACCAAACAACAATTTAAGACTTGCTAATGTTCAAATAGTTCAAAAGCACCTATTTTATCAAATAACAATAACAGAAATAACAATAACAACAACAACAATAATAACAACAATAACAAGAAAAGAAACCTCAACCAAACTAATATTAAAGGGCAAACCAAAAAAGGAGATAATGAGCGTCTTTAAAATAAATGAGGTAAGTGGCTTAAAAGGAGAAATTGTAATTCAAGGAGCCAAAAATGAAGCATTTGAAGTACTTTTGTGCTGTTTTATTAACATCGCAAACGGTAACAATAAAAATATTCCAAACATTAGGAGATGTGAATAAACTCATTGAACTACTAATAGTTTAGAGTACAAGTAACCCCAAATTAACGAATCTACATACGGCCTTCAAAGCTGAAACATAAATTTGATTATCTATACACAGAAATTTCTAAGGAAATTTGACGGGGCCTGAGAGGTTCAATTATGATATCATAGGGACTCTTTTAGCTGGTTTGGAATAGAATTATAACCCACACCCGGGAGGTGATAAAATAGGAAGACAATGATTAGCTACCACTCTTATAGGTTTTGAAAAATTAGCGCAACGTTTAGTTACAGCAACAGTTAACTGCTTATACAAAGTAGAAAGCAAAACTCAAGGGTTGCTATATGTTGCTTGATGAAGCTTCGGTAACAGGAACTGCAAATTTAGTTATGGCAGCTGTACTTGCAGAAGGCAAAACAACAATATATAATGCTGCTTGCGAACCATACATACAGCAACTTTGCACCATGCTCAATAAAATGGGAGCAAAATATCGGGAATTGCATCAAATTTACTAGAAATAGAAGGCGTTATGAACTCAAAGGTTGCGAGCACGGAATACTACCTGATATGATTGAAGTAGGCAGCTTTATTGGTTTGGCTGTGATGACCGGGTTCAGAAATAACTATTAAAAAATTCCGGATATGAACATTTAGGTGTTATTCCAGATGCATTTAGAAAATTAGGATCGAAATAATAAAGAAAAATGATGATATAATAATTCCGCAACAAAACATTTATAAAATACCAACATTTATTGATGGGTCTATTGTGACCATTGCAGACGCCCTTGGCCAGGGCTTACACCCGACTTATTATGTATTTTGGTAGTTGCAACTCAAGCAAAAAGGAAGTGTACTTATACACCAGAAGATGTTTGAAAGCAGATTGTTTTTTGTAGATAAATTAATAGATATGGGTTGCAGAATAATACTTTGCGATCCGCATAGAGCAACTGTTATAGGACTAGGTGGCGAACAGAAACTACGAGCTACAAACATGACTTCTCCTGATATTAGAGCCGGAGTAGCACTCCTTATTGCAGCATTATCGGCAGAGGGAACGAGTACTATCCACAATATAGAACAAATAGACAGAGGTTACCAAGACATTGACAAACGTCTCAACGCTATTGGTGCTGATATCATTAGAATATAGAAAAAAAATCAGCTTATCGGAAAGTGACTTCAGGCATGTTTAATAATTTTATAAAATAAACAGCTGACTGAAAATTGACAATAGGTAAATCGCCCTTGATTTCGCGTTCTTTCCTTTCATTTGGCAATGTTGTAGGCAAATCGGTTTTTAGAGTACGCTGTACTCCTCCTATGTTAATCACAATATCGGCCTTTCCTTTAAAAGAAACCTCTTTGGTCGATTTATTCTCTACAACTAAGTAAGGTATATACTTCATTATAGGACTTCCACCTGTTTGCGAAAGTTCAGCAACTCTTATTTTCTTATAATACACAAAAATTCATATCGTAAAAATTACCAACAAGCAACAGGTTTTTCAGTTAAAGCAATTTTTTCAGGATTTGCAACAGCTTCTAAGGTTACTATTTTATCTTCTATAATGTTTCCACTAATAGAGACTAGTTTATAAACAGCATCAACATCAAACTTTTCTGAAATAAAAAAGATATATCAGTCTTAACATCTAAAATAAAATCAGATATTTTTTCTTTTCAGACTTAATAACTGTTTTGAAATACCGCATACTGTTAGTCGTTGTTTTTGAATACTCAACATATATTTCAGTCTCTGCAATATGCTTACTCACACCGCTATTACTCACAAATGCTTTTACCAAAAAATTGACGAAGCAATTTCTGCATTCATATCAATTGATACATCTCCTTTCTGATAAACAAGACCACTCAATTTAACAGAATCTTTTATAGGAATAATCACAGATTTTGTGACACTCTGAGCTTGAATAATATTAGATATTCCAATAACTAAAAACAATAAAACTATTCTCATGGTTATTTTATTTTTTGTTTATATCGCAATATAAGATAAAAAAATTCAATTTAATCTGATAAAACTCAAATTCGTTGTTTCAAAGTATCATAGGCTTTATTGTGGAAAAGGAACATTCAAGCTTAATTCACGCGATTTTTCAACTACAAATCCGGTAAAAACGTCTATTTCAGGATAAATGCCATTCTGAAAATCTAACTGCATGGAAGTAGCAGTATCATAAGGAATTGTCTTAGCTCTTTTTCAAAGCAGCATCAAAATATTATCTTCAAGTTCAACGCCCATAGACTTGGACAAAATAACTAGCTCGGCAAATAATCCTTTCCGGTAATCAAAAGCTTCTACATTTTCAAAACAGCTCCAATAGGATTTGGTATAATGACGCAACAGTGGCAAACGGACATATAAAAAATATTTCTTCCAGACTTCTAAAGTAATATTCTCAGTGAGTTTGCATTTAATGCCTGCTTTTGAAAAAATACTGACAAAAGTATAGTTAGAAACATCAAAACATCTGATCCAAAATAGAGCAAATCCTGCCCCACCCTTTTGCACTACAACTTTGGGAGAATCGATGCTTGCACTTACATAAATACAACCATTAAGAATAATATTTTCAGGAAATATTTCTTGTAATAATTTGGCATTATTTACTCCATTTAACGTTGATAATAAAATGGTTTCAGCGTGAATTGCTCCTTTTAATGATTGAGCTGTCGAAATAAAATCTTTGGCTTTAACAGAAAATACATTAAATCAAAAAGGAGTAAATCTTTAACAGAATCATATATATAGCATTAGGTCTTGCTGTTATTCGTTCTTTGGCAATATAACTAAGACCGTTAGGTTTCTATAGCATTTTATGATTACCTCTCTGCATAAAAGAAATGGTATGAATACCTGAATTGGCATATTTTAAAGATAATTTAGCCCCGAGATAACCACCAATACCACAATACCTACAACCAAAACATTCATACCCATATACTTAAAAGATTAAAATAATATTTAATTCAGAAACCCTGATACATCACTAAATAATGGCTTCGTAACGAAAAAACAACTTAATGGCAATATCTGAACTATTAATAACATAGACCACAAAATTAGTAATAAAATATTACTTTGCAGAACTATTAGAAATGATGTCAAAGTCTTATCGCAAAGTGTTGGCAATACATTTGTCGAAATCAGAAAGAAAAATGAAAATGTTCAGAAAATGAATAAGAAAAAAGTAAGAAGAAAATACTATTGAAGAGGTATGCCCAAACAACCAAGAAATGAGTTGATAGAGGAGGCAAATTCACAATCAGAAACTGAATATGCAGACAATAACGAAGTAACAAATGAGCAATCTTCCGAAAAAAAGTACCAAGTCTGAATTAGAAGAGATGTCTGAAAAATTGTCAGCTATGCAAGATAAACACATACGTTTAATTGCAGAATTTGACAATTATAAGAAAAGAACGTTTAAAGAAAACAGACCTAATAAAATCTGCAGGCGAGAACATTCTTATTAGGTATATTACCAATAGTAGATGATTTTGAAGAAAGAAGAAATAAAGAAGGCATACAGAAAACTTGCTATTCAATTTCACCCTGATAAAAATCCGGGCGATAAAGCTTCTGAAGAAAAATTTAAAGAAGCAGCCGAGGCTTATGAAATATTAAGCAACGACGATAAACGCAGGAAGTATGATCAATTTGGTCACATCACCGGCTTAGGGAAATTCGGGAGGATATAGCGGTAACGGTAGTCAATGGACGTATTTTTCGCATTTTGGTGATGTATTTGGAGATATGGGTTTTGAGGATTTGGAGGATTTGGCAACCAAAGAAAAGTTCTCAGAGAGTAAATAAAGGCCCAATATTAGAATTAAAAGTTACGCTCGATCTTTAGAAGTAATAATGGAGCAGAAAAACTATAAAAGTTAAAAAGAAAGCCTAAAAAGAATGTAATGGACTAGGTGCAGAAAGCCCAATGACATTATAAACTGCTCACCTCCATGAAGTGGATATGTAACTAGAGTATCTAATACCTTTTTAGACAAATGCAACAAACCGCGCCTTATTCCTTCTTGCGGCGGCGAAAGGTAAAAACAATAGCTAAAAAATGCACTCATTGCTACGGCGAAGGTGTTGTTGATCAGAAGAAAATTGCAATTCCACATACCGGCAGGCGTAGGCGAAGGAATGCAACTTACCGTTTCGGGAAAAGGAAATACGCTCGGCAGACATGGCGGAATAAACTGCGATTTACTTGTAGTGATTCAAGAAGAAAAGCACCCTGAACTTGAAAGAGATGGTAACGACCCGATTTATAATCTAAACATAAGTATTCCTGATGCAATTTTGAGTAATACCACCGAAATACCTACCGCAGAAGGAAGAGCAAAAATTAAATGATCCGGGTACTTATTCCGGGAAAGTATTAAGACTACGAAACAAAGGTATTCCTGATGTGAACGGCTATGGAAGAGGCGATTTATTAGTAATATCTATATTTATATACCCAAAGAAGTAAGCAAAGAAGATAGAAAACACTAGAAAAATTGCAAACTTCAAGTAGCTTTATTCCAAAGACAATAATAAACCTGAGGGGTTTTTTGATAGAATGAAAAGTTATTTCGAATAATAAACATTAAAAAGTCCGGAAATATCCGGACTTTTTTTCTATAGTCACGGGTAATAATTCAAATTTATAGCAAATAAAAAGCAATAAACAAGAGAGATAAAATTGGAATAAAGAAAAAATAATTAATTTAGTACAAATTAATACTTCAAAAGAAAACTTCAAATACAGTTTATAAATGAGGCAAATAATTATATTATCACTATTTATTTTTCTTTGCATTCATTTATCTGCAAATGAAAATATTTATACATTTTCGCTACCCGATTATAAGATTACATACAAAAGAAAACACCTTAAAATACACAATAGTTCCATCTACAAAGGAGTACATCCGAATGAAGAAGGTGTTCCTGATCTTCCACTGTATACAGAAAAATAATTCTCAACACTAATGAAGAGATTTATTGGAGATAATTAATATTATTTACAAAGACAGCCCGATAAATGAAATATTACCAACACTGAAAAATAATAAAGGTACAAAACGAGAAATTAGCGACAAATCAAAAATATACACATTTAATAGTTTTTTCCTGAACAAATAATTGAATATTCACACCAATTCAAAATAGACTCATCATATTGTACAATATTCAAAAGAAGACCATTTCAATACAACCCAACAAAAAAAATTTAAGAATAATTAAAAAAAAATAGAATATAAAATTATCACCAAGAATAGCGAATTTCCAGAAAAATTTAAACACACATTCTTAAAAGACAATAATTTTTTAAATTATAAAAATCATTATTAAAAGGAATCTTCTGATAATTCATTCAATCACAAACTATTGATTTTGGGTCGCCGAAACTTTTCTTAATTCTCTAGATGCGTTTATAAGATGGAAAAGACAAAAGGATTTTACAAAATCGATAATTACAACCCGAAAACGCATCAGATTCAGAAATTAAAGCAATTATAAAAGAGGAATACACAAAAAACAACTTTAGATATGTTTTACTTGTTGGTGATCATGAACATATACCAGCAATTTTCATTGCCTACAGGCATGTTCTGAAACTGCTTATACTTACCTTGATGGGTGAAGACTCATATCCTGAAATAGCAATAGGTAGATTTTCAGGAAAAACAGCAGAAGATATTAAGATACAAGCTGATAAGGTTTTGAAATATGAAAAATTGTCAGTTTCAGAATCGAAATCATATAACAGATATTTAATGGTGGGGTCTGAAGAGGGACCTGGAGATGACGCAGAACTTGACTACGAACATCTGATAAATATTAAAAATAAACTCAGAACAGTTAGCTATAAAGCAGGACATGAGCTTTACGACGGAAGTCACGGAAGTGAAGATAAGGTTGGAGATCCAACAAATATAGACTTTGCAAATGCAATAAATAGCGAATTAGGTCTTTTGATGTATGCCGGTCATGGCACTACAAACTCATTAACAACAACAAACTTTTCAATTCCAAACATATCATTATTAAAGAATAAGACGCTTCCCTGTGGAATTTTTGCCGGTTGTGAGTTGGAAATTTTGACAACGAAAATTGTTTAGCAGAATCATTTATGAGCGCAAGACACAATAGGATTTATTGCTTGTCTTGCTTCAACAGAAGAACAAAATTGGGAACCACCAATGTATACTCAAGACTTCATAACTGATTGGATAATTCAAAACGAAATCGCACTAGAACATGCTATTTTAGGGAGAATAATAAATAATGCTCTGCATGAAATGAATAATGCTTATATTAAAAAGGGGTTTGAAACTACAGACACATGGGTGCTTTTGGAGACCCAACGCTTCAACTTATAACCGACACACTCAGTGATATTGAATTATCAACAGCATCATCTACTACATTAGGAACTAATTATTTAGAAATAGAAACTTCTCTTGAAGATGCTGTAATATGTATAACTCAAAATGATTCAATTCTAGTTGCTTCTCACATCTATAAAGGGAACAACAAATTAGAATTTAACAAAATTATTTTCAGACACATTCTTATAACTGCTACTGCAAAAATAAAACAGTACTTATCAAGAAAATTGCAGTTAATGAAGGGAATACACCATTTGTAAATATACAAGAGTGTACGTTTACAAACGAAGTTAAAAACACACATATTACGTATAACGACACCATTTACAATTCATTACAAATAAAAAACACTTCGAATAAAGATTTAAGTAACGTAACAATAAAAATAGAATCTACAAATCAAAGTTTAACATTTATAAAACCACAAATCTCCGTTTTAAACATTTCAGCACAAGAAATAAAATCTATAAATGATTTATTTACCTTTACCATAGCAGAATATCAATCTCAATTAAAAACGATTGAAATTAAAATTTCAATCTATTCAAACGAAATGAGTTGGGATTTTTTATATACTATTCCATTAGAAATACCAAGCGTACAAATAAAAGATATAAAATTCACCCCAAGCATTTACAGTAATCAAAATAATTATCCGGAAAGCGGTGAAATTATTCAAATGAATGTACAATTACTAAATAACTCATTGGGAACTACAAGCATTGATAAAATTGAAATAGAAGGATTTCCTTACACTTCTATAATTGAACAGAAACTTCCATATAAATTGAATGGAAACCAAACCGGAAATTTCTCTTTTCTAGTAGCAATACCAACAGATTACAGCATTGATACGATTAAAAGTCAATTCAAAATTTATCATGATAAAATTCTATCAGACACAGTTGCTTTGATAAAAATAAATAAACAAATTGAAGACTGGGAAAGTGGTACAACTTCTAAATTTGATTGGAAGATTGAAAATCAAACTTGGGCGATAGATTCAAATATGTATGAGGGTGATTATTCCATAAAATCGCAAAAAATTAAAAACGATGACACTGCTACCTTAAGCATTGAATTTTTGGTTGAAGAAACTAACAATCTATCATTTTATTACAAAACAGAAACAGAAGCGACATATGATGAATTGAAATTCTATATTGATGATAGTTTGTATGTTTCATTTAGCGGAATTTTCGACTGGAAATTGTATAATACAATGGTTTCAACCGGATTACATACATTAAAATGGCAATACATTAAAGACTTTCAAGATTCCGACTCATCTGATTGTGTATGGTTAGATTTTATAGAATTGCCAAAATTCAACGCAACAATACCGAATGAGATTTCATTTACAAATTGTATAGACACAATTTTAACAGCAGAGGAGGTATTTAATTATACTCTTGAAACAAGCGAACCGAATCAAATCTACAATTTTCAAAACATAAATTTGCCTACTTGGCTCACAGCCAAAAATAGCGACCAAAACATTACATTGTCGGGAATTCCTCCAAAAACTACAATAGACACAATGTACCAGTTTTTGTTCGTGGCAAACAAAGCAGATTCTTTTACACAATGCGTGAATAAAATTAAAATAAAAAATGAAACAAATGATATTTTAAATCACCTTAAACATAGGATTAATGTACATCCGAACCCTGCATCAGATTACATAAATTTGTATATATTTAACGACGAAAATGAATACTTTTATCAAATAATGAGTATTCATGGAGTCTCACTAAAACAAGGAAAAGTTTCAAGCAAAAAAACTATTGATGTATCTGATTTATCTAATGGAATTTACAATATAAAAATTCAAAAGGAAAATGAATTCATTTACAAAAAGCTTATTATAAAGAAATAATTAATAAATTAGATAGAAACATTCGTGAGTGTAAGAACTCCCAGATAAAACCATGATTAATTCATGGATGTTCCATCTGACAATAAAAAAAACAATTAAAAAAGAAACAGATGAAGTTTACAATATCAATAAGTCAAAAATTTGGAATTTCTTTTGGAATATTAACTCTTTTTGCAATTTTAGCTTTACAGATTACAAATCAACAAATAAATGATATTGATGAAAAAACTAATTCTATAATACACGAACAAAAAAACACTGAGAAGTTGCTTGTGCAATTATCAAATATTGTAAACGAATCTACACACCTCACAAAAAACTGGGCATACATAGATTTTGAAGATAACTCACCCAAAAAAAAACAGACTAAAAATACATTTATACCTCACAATATCCATTGATAAAAAAACCAATTAGTTAAACACAAAAACAATTGGGAAAAAATGATATTGAAACCTTTAAAAGAATCACATTATTAATAGAAGATACTTTATTCAAATATCAAAAAATTCTTATTACCGCATTGCCTAATTACGATTCGTATTTAGATCAAAGAAATAAAAATTTGATTAAAAAATATGTTTCTCCAAGAGGTCTTATTACTAATTGTAACAATAAGATTTTAAAAAGAGTAAATCTACTCCAAACCAATTTTGAATCAAGCACAACTTATGCAATTCAAACATTGGAAACGGCAAATAACAGGTTGAAAAATACACTTATAATTTCGGTTATAATCTTAATATTAAGCTCATTAATTCTCACTTATACAATTATCACACTCTTTGTATTTCCAATAAGTAAAATAAAACACTCATTAGATGAACTTTCATTGGGAATACTGCCTCCAAATATCAGTAACCAAAGGAGAGATGAAATAGGTGAAATAGTTAACAAGCTGAATGAGCTGACAACGAATTTGAAAAAAACAGCAGAGTTTTCGTTAGAACTTGGTAAGGAAATTGTAACGCCGAACTCAAAACGCTTAGCACCGACGATGTTTTTTAAGAAACTCTTTGCTTGAACTAAGAGATAGCTTAGAATCGGCAACGAAAGAAGCAGAACAAAGAAGACAAAAAGAAGAGATTCAGAACTGGATAACCAACGGTTTAGCAAATTTCGCAGACATATTGAGACAAAATACCGATGATTTTAGTACTGTAGGAAACAACATACTGAGGTATTTAGTAGACTACATGAAAATAAATCAAGGTGGAATATTTGTCTACAATGATGACAACCAAGAAAATCCATATTTAAAACTGATTGCGGTTTACGCGTACAACAGAATTAAATTTGCCGACAAACAAATACTACCGGGCGAGGGTCTTGTAGGCACTTGTTTATTAGAAAAAAATACGATCTACCTAAAAGAAGTACCCAATGGTTACTTGGAAATAACATCAGGATTGGGCAAAGCAAACCCAAGAAATATACTTATCGTTCCATTAAAAATTGATAATAATGTACTTGGGGTAATAGAGCTTGCATCGTTCAATGATATTGAATTGCACGAGATTGAATTTATTGAAAAAATCGCAGAAAGTATTGCTTCTGCCTTGCAGACAGTAAGGATTAATGAAGGTACCCAGAAACTATTGGAACGTTCTAAAGAACAAGCAGAAGCAATGAAATCTCAGGAAGAAGAAATGAGACAAAATATTGAGGAATTGCAAGCCACACAAGAGGAAGCTTCAAGAAAAGAAGAAAATCTTGAAAGAGAGCTCACTCAAGCCCATGACGAAATAAGTTCGCTCAGGAAAAAGATAGAAGAGCTTGAAAGAAATGCTGTGATTTCATTATCACCACCCATAGAAACTAAATCAAAAGTAACATTTACCGAAGACGAAGAAAATCAATGAAGATAGACTCAATAATTTCAGAATTAATACAGAAAAACCCACACGAACCTGAATATATTCAAGCCGTTACAGAAGTACTTGAATCTGTTAAAGACGTTTATGAAGCTAATAAGAATTTTGTAAAAGCTAATATTTTAGAAAGACTCATAAATCCTGACAGAGTTTTTATTTTTAAAGTTTCTTGGATGAACGATTCAGGAGAAATAAAAGTAAATACCGGTTATAGAGTTCAATTCAACAACGCTATAGGTCCATACAAAGGAGGGTTACGTTTTCACCCAAGTGTAAACCTGAGCATATTGAAGTTTTTGGGATTTGAACAAATATTCAAAAACTGCCTCACCACATTGCCAATGGGCGGTGCCAAAGGCGGTTCTGACTTTGACCCCAAAGGAAAATCTGACAATGAGATAATGCGCTTCTGCCAGTCTTTTATGCTCGAACTTTGGAAACATATTGGACCCAATACCGACATCCCCGCCGGCGATATAGGCGTTGGGAAAAAGAAATTGGTTATCTATATGGAATGTATAAGAAACTAGCATCAGAAAACTCAGGAGTACTTACAGGAAAAGCATTAGAATGGGGCGGCAGTAGAATAAGACCCGAAGCAACAGGCTATGGAGTAATATATTTTACCCATGAAATGCTAGCAACCAGAAATGAAACCATAAAAGATAAAACTATTTGCATTTCAGGTTTTGGAAATGTAGCTTGGGGAGCTGTAAAAAAAGCTAACGAACTTGGGGCTAAAGTAATTACGCTATCAGGACCAGACGGATATATTTTAGATATGGAAGGCGTTTCGGGAGAGAAAATAGATTTCATGACCGAGCTACGAGCTACAAATAAGGATATTATAAAACCTTATGCAGAAAAATATAATGTTCCATTCTTTCCAAACAAACGACCTTGGGAAGTTCCTTGCGACATAGCAATTCCTTGTGCAACACAAAATGAATTGGACGAAGCCGATGCTGAAAATTTGGTAAAAAATAAATGTTTGTGTTTGTGCGAAGGAGCTAATATGCCTTGTACGCAAAAAGCTATTGAGATAATTAAAAACAGTAAAATGCTGTATTCGCCCGGAAAAGCATCAAATGCAGGTGGCGTTGCTGTTTCGGGTTTGGAAATGACTCAAAATTCAGTTCGTTATACTTGGGCAGAACAGGGCGTTGACGACAAATTGAGAAGAATAATGATAGAAATACACGAAGCATGTGTTACCTATGGCAAAACTCCCGATGGAACAATTGACTACGTGAAAGGTGCCAACATTGCCGGATTCCTGAAGGTAGCTCAAGCTATGTATGACCAAGGTATTATGTAGAAAAATAATAAACAGAATTGCTTTTTTTGATTATTCACTTGTCTAAAAAACAAACGTTTAACTATGAAGTTTTTATTAAAAATAATATTCACCTTGGCTGTATTTCTCATTTGCAATATTGCTTTTTCGCAAACTAGTAATGATTCCGAAAAGGTAAGCAATGTGCCAAAACTCAATAAAAAAAATGAGAAATATATAAACTTTCTCCAGCAAAATATGCTTTACCCGCCCTTAGCTCATAAGCAGAACATACAGGGAGAAGTAGAAGTTCAGTTTACCGTAGCCAAAGATGGTAGTATAAGAGATATAATTATTAAAAAGCCATGTCATCCGATACTAGACTCGACAGCAATGATTGTAATGAGAAGTATGCCCAAATGGAAACCTGCAAAATTGAATGGAAAAAAGGTTGACGTTGTCTATTCTATTCCAATCAACTTCGCCATTCCCAAGCTAAAAACAAAGAAACAACGATAGAACAATAATATCGCAATTTAAAAAGCACTATTTATCACTTAATTCTTTCATAAGTGCGTAATCAACAGCATCTCTAATAAGAACTACCGCTTGTTTCAATTGTTCAATAAGCTCAAATCCGTAAGAAATTCGCAGTTGATAATTTCCTAATGAGCGTTTTAAATCTTCATTTTGAATGCATATAGCACCCGGAATATAAATAAGTCGGGGTAGTTTCTCTCCATTGCCATCAATTTCAACATTGCCTGTGGTTCGGCTAAGAAACTTATAAAAAGAAGATTCCTTATGAGTAGGCACACAAAGCGTCATATAGAAATAAAAACCGGCATCGCCACCATACATATTTATTAAACGGTGTTCTAAGGTAGCATTCAAAAACTCAGACAATACAAAAGCCTTTTCACGGTATGCACTATTTACAAATTGCAATTGCGTTTTTATGTAATGCGTAAGCAACCAAGCTGTAATTTCCTGATTTATTAACGGAGCAGAAAAACCAATATCAGAAACAACTTGATCAAGCAAGTTCAAGTATTTTAATATTCTTCGATAACACATAACCAATTCTAAGAGCCGGAGCAATAATTTTGAGAAAGTACCTACCTCAAACACCACATTATTATCATCGAAAGAAAGAGCACTAATTCTAGGCTCAAGCTCCTGATTGTGAATTATATCTTCATAAGCTCGATCAAAAATAACCGGAATAGAAACATTATATTTAATTTTTATTTCTGCAATTAATTTTACAATTTCTTTTCTTCTTGCATTTGACAAAATTGTACAAGAAGGATTGTTAACAGTAACGATATACAAAAATCGCAAACGACTAATATCTATCTTTCAAGAAGTTCTTTGAGCAAATCGGTCTGAATGCCATCATTATCCTCGGGAACGGTTACAACATCAAAACCTTTTCTAACTAATGTATTGCAATAGATATAATACATTGGATCGGCAGTGATTACAATACCCGGAGAAAAAATATCGGCAAAGCATTAAGGATACTTGTAGCTCCATTGGCACCAATAGAGATTGCAATTTTAGTAAAATCTACGGTGAGTCCGCCAATAGCATTATCAATGTAATATTTTTTTATAGCCGTTTTGAGAGCCGGTGAACCATCGGCACCACCATAATTGAGAGCATTTCTGTAGGTTACCGGATCATTTATAACCTCCTTAAAAGCAGTTGCAATGAGTTCTGCAGGAATTGTATCATCATTTACATACCCAACACCCAAATTTATATCTATACCCTCACGAAAATCGAAGCAAAGCCCTTTGTCATTTCATTTACCGGAGATCGGTTTGCCACGACTGCTGAGCGTATTTAGATAAAAGTATCACACATGATTATATAGTATCAATAAAATAAATTAAGATTTACTTTCCAGTAATTTTCAAGCGCATATATCTCATCCCTAAGTCGGGCAGCTTCAATAAAATCGAGAGCTTTGCAGCTTTTTCCATTTCTTTATGGTTTTTGATAATGGTTTTTTCCAAAGCAGGTTTGCTCATATACTTCACCACCGGATCGGCAGCAATATCGGGCTTATCGGTTTTCCAAACAACTATCGCCATATATTTTATTTAGAATCGTATTATTACCCTTAATTATCCGGGTTGGAGTAATATTATTTACCCTATTATATTCCATCTGCTTTATGCGTCTTCTATTGGTCTCGTCAATAAGTCAATTGCATACTTCTGGTTATGGTATCGGCATACATTATAACCATACCATTAATATTTCTTGCAGCTCTACCGGCAGTTTGGGTTAAAGAACGCGCACTACGCAAAAAGCCTTCCTTATCGGCATCAAGAATTGCTACCAACGACACCTCAGGCAAATCAAGACCTTCTCGCAATAAATTCACCCCAACGAGTACATCAATAGTACCTTTGCGTAAATTTTCAAGAATTTTTATCCGTTCAAGCGTATCTACATCAGAGTGATATTACGCGCTATACTCAACTTATCAAAATATTTCTGGGTTCCTCTGCCATTCTTTTGGTGAGGTTGTAACTAATACCCGTTCATTTATGTCAACCCGTTTGAAAATCTCAGCTACAAGATCATCTATATCTGGTTTGAGACGGCTTTACATCAATTATAGGTCTATAAGTCCGGTAGGCCTAATAATCTGTTCTACGATAATACACTCGCATTTTTCGAGCTCATAATCGGCAAATTGGCACTCCAAAAATCATAGTACCTATAATTTCTCCTCAAACCTCATCGAACATAAGCGGTCTGTTATCCATACACGAACAGACGAAAACCGTGTTCAACCAAATTTGTTTGCGCGATCGGTCGCCGCCATACGCTTGGCTCATTTGCCCGGAATGGTCATGACTTTCATCTATGACCATCAAAAATCATCTGGGGAAAATAATCTATAAGGCAAAATGGACGAGTACCAGACTCGCCCGTCAAAATATCTGGAATAATTTTCTATACCAGAACAATGCCAGTTCTTCAATGTCTCCAAATCGCCTCAACACGCTCTTCTATTCTTTTGGCTTCAATATGCTTACCCTGTTCTTTAAAAACAATATCTGAGCAACCAAATCGTCTTGTATTTGTCTTATAGCCAGCCACATATTATCTTTTGCAGTGATAAATAGATTTTACCGGAAAAATAGTAACCTGATTTTGTGTTTCCATAACCCCTTACCCGTTAATGGGTCAATTATAACAATACGTTCCAAATCATCGCCCCAAAATTCTATACGCAAACCAGTATCGCCATAAGCAGGGAAAACATCAATGAGTATCGCCTTTACTCTGAAATTGCCACCTGAAAATCTACTTCATTTCTAGAATACAAGCCATCTAAACACCATAAAAAAACACATTTCTATCTATAACCAATCCCTTAGAAACAAGCAAAGCAGTTTGCTAAACTCCTCAGGATTGCCAATACCATAAACATACATGAAACCGATGAGTGAACAATAACATCAGAGGCGACCCG